>JAEUIW010000019.1 GCA_016794925.1 Phycisphaerae bacterium | reverse complement strand
CCCCCCCACGGCAGCATCCGCAATGAAGGTCGCCTCGATCGCCCCCGTGCTGCTGAAGCTCGAACGCTTCAGCCTCCCGCTCGGGACCGGCGGTGGTGGGGGTGGGGGTGGGGGTGGGGGGGGTGGGGGTGGGGCCGCGGCACTCGCCATCGCCGCCACCGCCTCGATCGCACAGGTGCAACTGATCTCGGGCAAGGAGCCGCTGACCATCGAGGGCCTCACGGCCAGCGTCAACTCGCTCGACACGCCCGGCTCGCTGGCGCTGAACCTGGCGGTCAACAAGATCCTCGAGTCGGGCGGCGCGGCGTCGCAGCCCGCCAAGATCGGCGGCACCATCGACAACCTGGTCGATGCCTCGGGCGCCCTCGCACCGGCACAGGCCGCGGCCACGCTCAACGGCAATCTCACCAAGCTGCCGACGGTCCTCGTGGATCGCCTCGCGAACCAGAACGGGCTCCTGGTCGATGCGCTCGGCCCGGCCATCGACCTGACGCTCAGCACCCGCGCGCTCTCCAAGCAGTCCGGATCGCTGGCGCTCAACGCGGTCTCCAGCCGGGCCACGGCGGCGGTCTCCGGTTCGGTGCGCAACGGCGTGTTCACCGCCGAGGGCCCGGCGACGCTCCAGATCCTGGAGATCACGCCCGACCTGACCGGGCGGCTCGTGTCGGGCCTGCCCCTGGTGGCGACGGTCGAGAAGCGCCGCGAGGACGGCCCGGCCGTGATCAGGGCCGAGGGCCTGACCGCGCCCATGGACGGGGACCTGAGCAAGCTCAACGGCGTCGTCTCGGCGGACATCGGCACGGCCCGCTTCCAGACCAAGGACTTCTTCGCGCGCATCCTCAAGATCGGCAGCCAGAAGCAGGCCGGCACGGTGGGCAGGCGCATCGAGCCCTTCGTGGTCCGCGTCGACAAGGGCGTCGCCACCTACGACCGCTTCAAGCTGCCCCTGGGCGAATTCACCGTCGAGACGCGCGGCCAGATGGACCTGGTCCAGAAAAAGATGGACGTCATCACCTACGTGCCGCTCTTCGCGCTCACCGACGAGGTGAGCGGCTCGCTGACCAAGGGCATCTCCGGGACGATCGGCAAGGTGCTCGGGCAGGAGTTCGACAAGAACTCGATGATCCCCATCCGCACCCGCGGGCCCACCGACAGCCCCAGGACCGAGCCCGACCTCGAGCTCTTCGCCAAGGAGTTCGGCGACCGGCTGGTGAAGGACCCGGCCAAGAACATCATCGAGGGCGTGGGCGACCTGCTCAAGAAGAAAAAGAACTGACCCCGGATCGACCCGGCCGCTCCACTTCCCTCGTCCACGACCCACGCGCGCCGGCCGGGGGAGAAACGACCCCCGCCGCGACCTAGCCTCGGGATGCACCACGTGCCCAACGCCACGCCCGCCACCACGCCGACCGTCACGGCCCCCGCCGCCGCGCCCGCGGGCGATCGCTCCGGCGGCCGCGCGCTCGCGCGGACGCTGATCCAGTTGCTGGGCTTCGGCGTGGGGGTGCTGCTGCTGGTGTGGGCCGCGCGCACGGCGCTCAAGCCGGAGTACCGCGAGCAGCTCACGCGCCTGGCGAGCGCGCCGTGGGAGGGGCTGGGCCTGCTGGCGCTGCTGTGCGTGGCCACGGTCGTGCTCAACGGGCTGGTGTTCCGGGCCACGCTGGCGCCGGTGCGGCTGCTGCCGGCGGGGGACATGATCGCGGTCAACGCGCTCAGCACCACGCTGTCGTACCTGCCCTTCAAGCTCTCGCTCATCGTGCGCGTGCTGATCCACATGCGCCGGCACGGGCTGCCCCTGCTGGTGATCGGCTCGTGGTTCGCGGCGGTCATCGCGGGGTTCGGGGCGTCGTACCTGCCCGCCCTGGGCGCCAGCCTGTGGCTGCGGCGGGTGGACGCGCTCTGGTTCGCGGTGCTGCTGGCCGGGTGCGCGGGCGCGGTCGCCGCCATCGTGCTCGGGGCGCGGTTCATGGGGCGGGGCCGGGTGTGGGAACGGCTCACGGCCCTGGCGCCGGCCCGGGTGCTGCCCCCCGCCGCGGCCGAGAAGCTCCGTTCGGCGCTGGTCATGCTCGCCGATGCGCGGGCGGTGACGCTCACGGTGGGGCTGCGGCTGACCGACCTCTTTGTGCAGTCCGCGCGGTTCTACGTGGCCGGACGGCTGGTGGGCCAGCCCGTGCCCGCGGGGGACGCGGTGCTCGCGGCCGCGACCTTCTTCGTGATCCAGTCGCTCTCCCCCGCCGGGATCCTCGGGGCCCGCGAGGCGGGCACGATCGGGCTGTTCAACCTGCTGCACTCGCCGACCATGGCCGTGGTGACGCTGGCGGTGTCGGCGGTCGAGGCGCTGGTCAACCTCGTGTTCGCGACCGGCGCGGCGGCGTACCTGCGCCTGGACCGCGTCCTGCGGGCGCCGGTGGCGCGGGCGGGGGCGGGGTCGTGACCGCCGGCGCGGGGGAGCCCGCGCGGGGGGCGGGCGCGCGCCTGCTGGGGCACGTCGCGGCGATCGTCCTGATCCAGTCCACCTACCAGTCGATCTTCTTCATGCTGGCGATCCTGGCCAAGAAGCGCTTCGGGGCCAACGACTGGGAGGTGCTGATCATCACCTCGGCCCAGAGCGTGCTGGCGATCTCCTCGATCTTCTGGAACGACCTGCTGCGGCGCGCGTCGCTGGAGCGGTACCTGGCCGCGTACTGGGGCTGCACCTTCCTGCCGCTGGCGCTGGCGGCGCTGTTCGATTCGTTCTGGCCCCTGGCCGCGGCGGCGGTGCTGGCGGCCATCGGCGGCGGCGGATGGAGCCCGGTGACGGGGCTGCTGCTCAAGCGGTTCTACCGGGACGGGGCCCACGGGCGGATCTACTCGGTCCTCTCGGCGACCCAGCTCGCGGGCTCGGTGGCGCTGACCTGGGTGGTGGGCGAGCTGCTCAGGTGGGACAGCGCGTCGTTCCGCGTCTTCCTCCCCGTGGCGGCGCTGGCGCAGATGGCCGGGTGCGTGCTGCTGCTGGCGCTGGCGCGGCGGTCGGGGCTGCGGGGGCGGCCGGAGACGGCCGAGGAACCGGACGCCACGCTGCGGGAGCGGGTGATCGAGCCCATCCTGCACATGCGGCGGATTCTTGCGGCGGACCGCATCTTCTACCGGTACGAGGCGGCGTTCATGACCTACGGGATCGGGTGGATGGTGTGCGCGGCGCTGATCCCGGCGCTGGTGACGGACCGGCTGGGACTCGCGTACGACCGGATCGCGGAGTCCACGCAGGTCGTGACCCACGCGGTGATGCTGCTGCTGACGGTGCCGTGCGGATGGATCCTGGACCGGCTGGGCCCCACCCGCACCAGCGGGCTGTTCTTCCTGATCTACGCCGCGTACCCGCTGATGCTGGTCTTCACGCACGACGACACGCAGCTCAAGGCGGCGAGCGCGATCTACGGGCTGGCGGCCGCGGGCGTGAACCTGGGCTGGATGCTCGGCCCCGTGGCGCTGGCGCCCACGCGGGCCCAGGTGCCGCAGTACGTCGCGATCCACACCACGCTGGTGGGCTTGCGCGGGGCGTTGTTCCAGTTCCTGGGGGTGATGCTCTACAAGCTCACGGGCTCGCTCACGGTGCCGCTGCTGGTGGCCGCCGCGGGCTTCCTCTGGGGGGCCTGGCAGATGCGGGAGCTGGACCGCCGGATGCGCGCCCCCGCCGGCCCGGCGCCCGCGTGAACGGGCCGGGCGCCGCGGCGTTTGCTAGGCTTGGCCATGCGCCTGGCACTGGCCCAGATCAACCCCGTGGTCGGCGACCTGGAGCACAACGCGGACCTGATCGCGCGCTTCGCCCAGCGGGCCCGCCAGCAGCGCGCCGACCTGGTGGTCTTCCCGGAACTGGCCCTGACGGGGTACCCGCCCAGGGACCTGCTGCTGCGCGCGGGGTTCCTTTCGGCGGTGATGAAAAAAGCCCGGGCCCTGGGGCAGGCCGCGTCCGAGGGGCTGACGCTGGTGTTCGGCACGCCCCTGCAGGACCTGTCGGGCGCGGCGCCGACCGTGACCAACTCGCTGCTGGTGTACACCGAGGGGGAGATGATCGCGTACTACGACAAGCGGCTGCTGCCGAACTACGACGTGTTCGACGAGCAGCGGTACTTCGCCGCCGGCACGGAGGCGATGGTGCTGCCGGTGGCGGACCTGCGCGTCGGGCTGTCGCTGTGCGAGGACCTGTGGCGGGGCGAGGACGTGGGCCTGACCGGCCGCTACGCGGACCTGCCCGATCCGGTCGTGGACCTGGTGAGCCCGCTGCACGGCGAGCCCGGGGCCCAGCTGATCCTCAACGCGTCGGCCTCGCCGTTCTTCATCGGCAAGGGCCGCAGCCACCGGCGCATCCTCGGCGCCCACGCCCGCAAGCACGGCGTGCTGGTGGCCTCGGTCAACCAGGTGGGCGCCAACGACGAGCTGATCTTCGACGGACACGCCGCGGTGTTCGACGCGACCGGGGCGCTGATCGGCGCGGCGCCGGGGTTCGTCGAGCACCTGCTCGTGTGCGACCTCGCGCCCCCGCCCGCCCGCGGGGCCGCGGGAGCCGGCGGCGGGGGGATCGAGGTGATCGATGCGCGCACCCGGTCGGTCGTGCCGCTCGCGGGCGGGGGCGCGGGGTCGCCGCGGGTGCCGGACCCGGTGCTGGCCGCGACCGACACCGAGTTGCTGTTCCGGGCGCTGGTGCTGGGCGTGCGGGACTACTGCCGCAAGACAGGGTTCAAGACGGCCGTGCTGGGCCTGTCCGGTGGGATCGATTCGGCGGTGACCGCGGTGATCGCCGCGGCGGCGCTGGGCCCGGCGAACGTCACGGCGCTCTCGATGCCCTCGCGGTACTCATCGCCGGGCTCGAAGGACGACGCGGCGGCCCTGGCCGAGTGCCTGGGGATCGAGATGCGGACGGTGCCGATCGAGGAGCCGTTCGCGGCGTTCGAGCGCGTGCTGGCCCCGGTCTTCGAGGGGAAGCAGCCGGGTCTGGCCCAGGAGAACCTGCAGTCACGGATCCGGGGCACGCTGCTGATGGCGCACTCCAACGCGTGCGGGTCGATCCTCCTGACGACCGGGAACAAGAGCGAGCTGGCCGTGGGCTACTGCACGCTGTACGGGGACATGAACGGCGGGCTGGCGGTGCTCGCGGACACCACCAAGCACCACGTCTACCGGCTGGCGGAGTGGATCAACGCGCACGCGGCGGACCTCGGGCTCCCCCGGCCGCCCTCCTGGCCGCCCATCCCGAGGAGCACCCTGACCAAGCCCCCGTCGGCGGAACTGCGGCCCAACCAGACGGACCAGGACTCGCTGCCCCCGTACGACGTGCTCGACGCGATCATCGACCGCTACGTGGACCGCCACGAGGATCCCAGGCGGATCGTCGCGGAAGGGGGCATCGACGCCGCGACGGTCGCGCGGGTGGTGCGGATGATCGACCTGGCGGAGTACAAGCGCAAGCAGGCCCCCATCGGCCTGAAGGTGACGCCGGTGGCGTTCGGGTCGGGCAGGCGGATGCCCATCGCGCAGGGGTACCGCGCGGACAAGGGCCTCTAGGTCGCTCGGTTCAGCGCGGCAGGCGGTCCTCGAGCGGGGGCAGGTCGGGCACGGCCGCGGGCGGGGACTGGTACCAGTACGCGACGCTGGCGAGGTCATCGGTCAGCGGCTGATAGACGCCGGTGGGCCACCAGCCCAGGGCCTGCACGGTGACGCGGAGGTCCTGGGCGAAGCGGACGGGATCGGGCAGGTGCCAGCGGTACAGGCCGTGCGCGGGCACGCGCGGCATCGGGGGCGTGCGGCCGTGGCCGACGGGGTCGTACACCGCCTGAGGGTAACCGAGGAACGGGGTGCAGTATGTGGTGGGGCGCTGGTCGCGGGCGTGGTCCATGCAGAATCCCCAGGCGCCGCCGAAATAGTCCTCGGCGCCGGTGCCGCAGATGGTGGGCGCGTCGGGAGGATCGCCGTCGATGAAGAATTTCACTTCACCCTCTCCCCACCAGAGGTTGGAGAGCTGGTTCCAGACGATGTAGGTGCCGACGTAGTGGCCCTTGCCGCGCACGCCGTCGAGGATGACGTGCTCGGGCCGTCGGCGGGTGGTCATGGAGCGGCGCCAGGTGGCGTGGAGGCAGGCGGCGTCGTCGGGGACGGGCTCAAGGGAGTAATCGACCTGGTAGAAGAACTCGTCGATGGGCTTGGGGCCGTCGTTGACGATCTCGATGCGGATGCGGGCGCGGAAGGGCATGGGCCAGTAGGCGTTCATGCCGCCCTTGGGGTTGACGGCGACGACGGCGGAGTTGACCAGCGCGAGGCCGTCGATGCCGTTGGCGAAGAAATCGCCCAGGGGGCAGGCGATGGAGGGCTCGGTGTTGTCGTCGTAGTACACGCGGAGAGCGATCCAGCGGTGGACGTCGGTCAGGACGGTGCACCAGATATGGCGGACGACGCCCGGGCCCTTGAGGTCGGCGAGGATGATGCGCTGGCCGGGCTTGAGATCGCGGAGGCAGGGGCGGACTTTCCAGCCCCTGCCCAGGCGTGCCGCGGCGGGGGTCGTGCCGGGGTCGCCGGGAGCGGCCTGGGCGCCGCCGGACTTGCGTCCGTCGGGGTTCTCGGCGGAGAGGGAGCGTGACCGGGCGTCGGAAAGGCGGGCGATGTCGGGGAAGAGGTTGAGCATGGCGTGCGCTCCGTTGCGTCGGCAGGCTAGCAGGGCGTGGGTTCAGGCGGGCAGGACGATGGTGGATGCCTCGGGGCCTTCCGCGTGTGCGAGGGAGCCGTCCGGTGAGACGAGGCGGACGATCAGGTGGCGCGGGGCGGAGGTGTGCGTGCCCTCCGCGGACGCGGTGACCTCGACGCGGCGGTCGGCGCGGCGGGCGCGGAAGCGGGTGATCTGGTAGGCCCCGTCGCGGTGGTCGTGCCCGTCGCCGTCGTCCTCGTAGAGCGTGCCGGAAGCGAGGCCATCGGGGTCGGGGCGGACGAGCAGCGTGACGGGGCTCGCGGGTTGGGCCGAGGCGTGCGGGGAGACGGGCGCAAGCGGGAGGATCGCGCCGGGCCGCAGGCGCAGTTCGGGGAGGGATGCGACGAGGTCCGGGTCGAGCGCGTCGAGGGGTTCGACGAGGGGCCATTCCGGCCCGCGCGGCGTGGGGGCGCGGCAGGGCCCTTCGGGCGTGACGCGGCAGCGGACCATGAGGTCGGCGCCGAGCAGGAAGGCGTCGTCGGCGTCGCGGAGGGCGGGGTCGCGGGGATCGGCAAAGAACAGCGGCCGGGCGATGGGCAGTCCGGTTCGCGAGGCCTCCCAGGCGAGCGTGTAGAGGTAAGGAAGGAGGCGGGAGCGGCGCTGCAGGGCGGCGCGGCAGACGCGTTCGGCGCGCGCTCCGAAGCTCCAGGGCTCGTGGTCGCGGGTGCCCTTCTCGGAATGGCCGCGGGCGAAGGGGAGGAGCGAGCCGATGCCGATCCAGCGGGCGAAGAGGGTCTCGTCGGCGTCGCCGATGAAACCGCCGATGTCCGGGCCGGCGAAGGGCTGGCCCGACAGGCCGAGGTTCAGGATCATCGGGATCGACCAGGCGAGATGGTCCCAGTCGCTGGTGTTGTCGCCGGTCCAGGTGGCGGCGTCGCGCTGCGAGCCGAGGGAGCCCGCGCGGGTGAGCACGAAGGGCCGCTTGCGCGGGTTGGCGCGGGCGACGCCCGCGCGGGTGGCGCGGGCCATGAGCGTGCCGTAGACGTTGTGGAAGCGGGCGTGGGGGCCGGGGCCGCCCAGCGCGGGGTCGGCGCGGTGGGGGAGGTCGTCGGGCATGGTTTTGCCGGGGGCCTCGAAGACGGCGGGCTCGTTCATGTCGTTCCAGACGCCGTCGATGCCGTTGGCCATGAACGCTTCGTACAGGGAGGCCCACCAGTCGCGGGTGGCGGCGCGGGTGAAGTCGGGGAAGGCGCAGGGGCCCGGCCAGACCTTGCCGTGATACTCGGCGCCGTCGGGCCGGCGGATGAAATGGTCGCCGGCGCGGCCCTGGTCGTAGACGTGGTAGCCGGGCTCGGCCTTGATGCCGGGGTCGATCATCCAGACGGTGCGGAAGCCCAGCTCGTGCAGCGCGTCGTTGAGGGCGCGGGGGTCAGGGAACCTGACGGGGTCGAAGGTGAAGCAGCGGAAGCCGTCCATGTAGTCGATGTCGAGCCAGAGGACGTCGCAGGGGATCTCGCGGCGGCGGAACTCGCGCGCGACCTCGAGGGCGCGGGCGGCGGACTCGTAGGAGTAGCGGCACTGGTGGTAGCCCAGGGCCCAGCGCGGCGGGAGGTCCATTCTGCCGGTGAGGTCGGACAGGATCCGGAGCACGCGCTGGGGCGTGTCGGCCTCGATCGTGAGCACGCGGAACGGGGCGCCGCGGGCGCGAAAGGTCAGGGCGTCGCCGAGGTCGATCGCGCAGCGGCGGGAGGTGTCGGCGAGGACGCCGAAGGCGGACCCGTCCCGGCGCACGCCCAGCACCCAGGGGTGGGACTGGTAGAGCGATTCGGTGGAGTCGCGGTAGGCGTAGGCGTCGGTGTTCCAGCAGACGGTGCGGCGGCCGTTGCGGAGCAGCGGGCCGGCGGCCTCGCCGGTGCCGTAGAGGCTGGCGCCGGGCTCGAGTTCGAGTCGCGCGATGAACTCGGTCCCGCGGCGGGCGAACCACGGGCGCGGCCGTCGCGCGGGGGAGGGCGGCGGCGGCGCGGGATGGGGGGCGGCGAGCGTGGGCTCGGTGACGAGGGCGAGGGAGGGTTCGAGGGAGCCGCGCGGGGTGCGGGGATCGGCGTGGACGGCGACGGCGGGGGAGAACGCGGGCGCGATGGGCGCGGGCGTGCCGGGGCGCCAGGGGGCGAAGCGGCCGAGGAGGGCGGCCCCGAGTTGCCGGATCCAGAGGGCGGGCGCGGTCATGGACGGGTCCGGGGTGTCGGCACGGTCGGGGGCTCCGATGGCGGAGGGTACGGTGCGGGCGCGTGGGGCGGGGGGAGGCGGATTCCTACACTGTCGCGATGCCGATGCTGGGCGTGAACATCGACCATGTGGCGACGGTGCGACAGGCGCGCCGGGGCGACGATCCGGACCCGGTGCGGGCGGCGCACGAGGCGGAGCTGGGCGGCGCGGGCTGCATCACGGTTCACCTGCGAGAGGACCGGCGGCACATCCAGGACCACGACGTGGAGCGGCTGCGCGGGTTCGTGCGCGTGAAGCTGAACCTGGAGATGGCGGCGACGGACGAGATGGTGGCGATCGCGCGGAAGCGGCGGGTGTCGATGGTGACGCTGGTGCCGGAGGGGCGGATGGAGGTCACGACGGAGGGGGGCCTGGACGTGGCGGGGGAGCTGGAGCGGATGAAGCGGGTTGTCGGGGCGCTGGCGGGGGACGGGATCACGGTGAGCGCGTTCATCGACGCGCGCGCGGAGCAGGTGGACGCGGCGGCGCGAGCGGGTTTCCACGCCTGCGAGATTCACACGGGCCCGTACGCCGCGGCGTTCGTGACCGCGGGGGGTGATTTCCGGCACGCGACGCTGGCGGGGGAGCTGGAGGCGGTGGCGTCGTCTGGGAACCGGGCCCGCGCGGCGGGGATGCGATTCAACGCGGGGCACGCGCTGAACTACCACAACGTGGCGCCGGTGGCGGCGCTGACGGGGATCTCGGAGCTGCACATCGGGCACGCGATCGTGAGCCGGGCGGTGTGGGTGGGTCTGCGCGAGGCGGTGCGCGAGATGCGGCGGCTGATCGGATGAGGCCGGCGGGAGGGGCGGGCGCGGCGGGGGAGGAGGAGGGTCCGATGGCGTCGAGGTTGCTGGAGCAGGCCCGCACGATGGCGGCGTTCGAGATCTGGGCGAACGGGCGGGCGCTGGCGTCGCTGGGGACGGTCGCGGCGGCGCGGCGTTCGGAGGGTGCGTACGCCCGGGCGCGGTCCATCCTGGCGCACAACCAGATGGCGCGTCAGTTGTGGCTCTCGCGGCTGGGCGCGGCGGCGAGCCCGGCATGGGTCGCGTTCCCGGACTGGCCGCTGGAGCGCATCGAGCGCGAGGCGGCCGAGCTGGACGCGAAGTGGGCGGCGTTCATCGCCGGGCTGAGCGAGGCGGACCTGGCGCGGGAGGTGCGGTACTCGGGCACGGACGGATCGGCGTACGGCTCAACGGTTGGGGACATCCTGACGCACGTGCTCAACCACTCGACGTACCACCGGGGGCAGGTGGCGTCGCTGGCGGCGTCGCTTGGAGGGACGCCGGCGGAGACGGATTTCATCCTGTTCACGCGGCGGGAGTACCCGAGTGCCGGGTGAGCGGGGCGCGGACGGGCCGGGGCAACGGTTGTTGAGAGCGAGAGGAACGCGATGAACCAGGCGCTCGAGTTTCGGGGGGCGTACACGGCGATCGTGACGCCGTTCACGGCGGACGGCCGCGGGCTGGACCTGGCGCGACTGCGGGAACAGGCGGCGTTTCAGGCCCGGGGCGGGGTGCGGGGGATCGTGGTGTCGGGGACGACGGGGGAGAGCCCGACGCTGGAGGAGCACGAGTATCACGAGTTGCTGGCGTGCGCGGTGGAGGTGGGGCGCGGGGCGGGGCTGCAGGTGATCGCGGGGACGGGCTCGAACAGCACGGCGCACGCGTCGGCGCTGCAGCGCGCGGCGAGGTCGATGGGCGCGGACGCGGGCCTGAGCGTGAATCCGTACTACAACAAGCCGACGCAGGAGGGCCTGTACCGGCACTTCATGGCGGTGGCCGACGCCGCGGACCTGCCGGTGATGCTGTACAACATCCCGGGCCGGACGGGTGTGGCGCTCACGCCCGAGACGGTGGAGCGTCTGGCGGGGCACCCGAACATCCGGGGCGTGAAGGAGGCGACGGGCTCGACGGACTCGGCGACGGAGATCGCGTCGCGTTGTCCGGGCCTGGCGCTGCTGTCGGGGGACGACTCGATGACGTTGCCGTTCGCGAGCGTGGGGGCGGTGGGGGTGGTGTCGGTGGTCTCGAACGTGGCGCCGGGGCGGGTGTCGGAGCTGTGCGGCGCGTTCCTGGGCGGGGATTGGGCGCGGGCGCGTGCGGTGCATCGGGCGCTGTTCCCGCTGTGCCGCGCCATGTTCGCGGAGACGAACCCGATCCCGGTGAAGGCGGCGATGCGTCTGCTGGGGCGCGACTCGGGCGTGCTCCGGCTGCCGATGACGGCGGCGCGACCGGAGACGGAAGCGCAGCTGGAGCGGGCGCTGCGCGGGCTGGGGCTGTGGCCCGCGGGTTAGGCGGGGCGTTCGGTGGGCATTCGATTGGACAGGGCCGGGAGGCTTGGTACTCTTGGCGGTTTGGCCCGGTGATCGACGGGAGCGCGGGATGGGCAAGACGGTCGGGAATACGGGTCGGAGGCGGGCGCGGCTGGTGGAGGTCGAGCCGCCGCCGTCGGACGCGGGGGTGGTCGGCGTGCCCGAGACGCACGCGCAGGCGCTGGCGTACCTGGCGCGGCGGACGGATTTCGAGCGGCAGAACCCGGTCCGGATCGGACCGGACGCGTTCAAGCTCGACCGGATGCGGGCGCTGCTGGAGGCGTTGGGGAACCCGCAGGACGGCGTGCGGTGCGTGCACGTGGCGGGGACGAAGGGCAAGGGGAGCACGTGCGAGATGGCGGCCTCGTGCCTGGAGGGGTGCGGGTACACCGTGGGGATCTACACGAGCCCGCACCTGCTCGACGTGCGGGAGCGGATCCGGATCAACCGCGAGCGGATCGCGGAGCCGGACTTCGGGCGGGCGTGCGGGGCGGTCGCGGCGGCGGCGGAGCGGATCGCGCGCAAGCACGGGGAGGCGACGTTTTTCGAGGTCCTGACGGCGATGGGGCTGCTGCACTTCGCCGAGCAGGCGGTGGACGTGGCGGTGATCGAGGTGGGGCTGGGGGGCCGGCTGGACAGCACGAACGTGATCGTGCCCGAGGTGGCGGCGGTGACGTCGATCAGCCTCGACCACACGCAGTTGCTGGGCGACACGGTGGAGAAGATCGCGGTCGAGAAGGCGGGGATCTTCAAGCCCGGCGTGCCGGCGCTGACCATCCAGCAGGACAAGGGCGTGGTGGAAGCGATGCGGGGCGTGGCGGAGCGCGTGGGGGCGCCGTTCCAGGTGGTGGGGGGGGCGGGGTCGGACATCGATTTCTCGTTCCGCTTCGAGTACCAGGCGGGGCTGGGCCCGCACGCGCGGGTGTGCGTCACCACGCCGCGTTCGAACTTCGAGCACCTGCCGGTGCCGCTGAAGGGTGAGCACCAGGCGCTCAACTGCGGCCTGGCGCTGGCGATCCTGGACAAGCTGGGCGAGCGGGGGTTCAACATCACGGAGTCGGGCGTGACGCGGGGGCTGGAGCGGACGACGCTGCCGGGCCGGTTCGAGCTGGCGTGGAGCTCGCCGCGGATCCTGCTGGACGGGGCGCACAACCCGGCATCGATCAAGTGCCTGGTGAAGGCGATCGGCGCGAATCTCCCGTACGACTCGATGGTGGTGGTCTTCGGGTGCTGCTCGGACAAGGACATCCCGGGGATGCTGCGGACGATCGCGACGGGGGCGGACAAGGTGATCTTCACCCGGGCGTCGGGGAACCGGCGGGCGGCGTCGCCGGGTGAGCTGGCGCGGCGGTACGTGGAGGCGGGGGGCAAGATGAGCCAGATCGCCGAGAGCCTGCCCGCGGCGCTGGAGCTGGCGGCCCGGGCGGTGGCGCGGGACGACCTGATCTGCGTGACGGGTTCGTTCTACCTGGTGGGCGAGGCGAAGCGTTACCTGGAGGAAGTGGCGCGCAAGCGCGCGGCGCGGTAGACGGGGGGATCGGGGGCGCCCGGGCGGCGCGAATACACTCTGGCCCCATGCCGACGGAACCGCACAACCCGCCGGGAAACACCCTCCCGGACGACGCGCCGCCCTTCCGATACGGGGCCGCGCTGGCGAACGAGATCGAGGCCCGTTGGCAGGATCGCTGGGAGAGTGAACGGGCGTACGACGCTCCGAACCCGGGGGAGTCGGGCTTCGACGCGGCCCGGCCGAAGAAGTTCATCCTGGACATGTTCCCGTACCCGAGCGGCGCGGGGCTGCACGTGGGGCACCCGCTGGGGTATATCGCGACGGACATCTACGCGCGGTACCTGCGGATGACCGGTCACCGCGTGCTGCACGCGATGGGCTTCGACGCGTTCGGCCTGCCCGCCGAGCAGTACGCGGTGCAGACCGGGACGCACCCGCGGGTGACCACGGAGCGGAACATCGCCACCATGCGGGCGCAGCTGCGGCGGCTGGGACTGGGGCACGAGGCGCGTCGGAGCGTGGCGACGACGGACGAGGGGTTCTATCGCTGGACGCAGTGGATCTTCCTTCGGATCTACCACGCCTGGTACGACGCCGGGGCCGAGGGGCGCGGGGGCGGGAGGGGCCGGGCGCGTCCGATCGCGGAACTGGTCGCGCAGTTCGAGGCGGGGGAGCGGGCCACGTCCAGCGGCCGGCCGTGGGCCAAGCTGAACGAGGACCAGCGGCGCGCGGAGGTCGATGGGCACCGGCTGGCGTTCCTGGCCGAGGCCCCGGTGAACTGGTGCCCGAAGCTGGGCACGGTGCTGGCCAACGAGGAGGTGACGGCGGACGGGCGCAGCGAGCGCGGCAACTACCCGGTCTTCAAGCGTCCGATGAAGCAATGGATGATGCGGATCACGGCGTACGCCGAGCGGCTGGCCGCGGACCTGGATCGGGTGGACTGGCCGGAGCCGATCCGTCAGATGCAGCGGAACTGGATCGGCCGCAGCGCGGGCGCGTTCGTCGACTTCGACTGCTCGACGCGCCGGATCCGCGTGTTTACGACGCGGCCGGACACGCTCTCCGGCGCGACGTACCTGGTGCTCAGCCCCGAGCACGAGATGGTGGACCAGTTGATGCCGGAGCGGTACGGCGCGGCGGGCTTCGCGCGCGCGATCTTCCCGGGGGCGGAGGGGCTCGTGGCGCGGAACGCCCCGCCCCGCGATATGGTCGGGGCGTACCGGGCCCACGCGAAGAGCCGGAGCGACGAGGCGCGCCGGGAGGGCGACGAGAAGACGGGGGCGTTCACGGGCGCGTACGCGATCAACCCCATGAACGGGGCGCGCATCCCGGTCTTCGTGGCGGACTACGTGCTGTCGGGGTACGGCACGGGGGCGATCATGGCGGTGCCGGGACAGGATCAGCGCGATTGGGATTTCGCGAAGGCGTTCGGGCTGCCGATCGTACGGACGGTGCAACCGCCGGCGGATTTCAACGGCGAGGCGTACGTGGGCGAGGGCCCGGCGATCAACAGCGGGATCCTGGACGGGTTGCCGGTCGAGGAGGCCAAGCAGAGGATCGGCGCGCACCTGCGGGCGATCGGACGCGGCGAGCCGACGGTCACGTACAAGCTCCGCGACTGGCTCTTCTCGCGTCAGCGGTACTGGGGCGAGCCGTTCCCGGTGGTGTACGACGAGTCCGGGCGGGCGCACCCGATCCCCGAGGGGATGCTGCCGGTGCGGCTGCCGGAGCTGGACAATTTCCAGCCCGAGTCGAGCGACGACCCCGACGCCCCGCCGCGCCCGCCGCTGGCGCGGGCGTCGGACTGGGCGCGCGTGGAGCTGGACCTCGGTGAGGGAACGAAGCGGTACACGCGGGAGACCAACACGATGCCCAATTGGGCGGGCTCGTGCTGGTACTACCTGCGGTACGCGGACCCGTGGAACGAGCGTGCGTTCGTGGGCCGCGAGGCGGAGCGGTACTGGATGGGCGGCAACGGCGTGGACCTGTACGTGGGCGGGGTCGAGCACGCGGTGCTGCACCTGCTCTATGCGCGGTTCTGGCACAAGGTGCTCTACGACCTCGAAGAGGTTTCGACGCCGGAGCCCTTCGGCCGTCTGTTCAACCAGGGGTACATCCAGGCGGCGGCGTACACCGACGAGCGGGGGGTGTACGTGGAGGCGGCGGGGGTGGAGGAACGCGGCGGGTCGTTCTGGTTCGGGGGCGGACCGGTGCGGCGCGAGTTCGGCAAGATGGGCAAGAGCCTCAAGAACGCCGTGGCGCCCGACGAGGTGTGCGCCTCGTACGGGTGCGACACGCTGCGGGTGTACGAGATGTCGATGGGCCCGCTGGAGGCGAGCAAGCCCTGGAACACGCGCGACATCGCGGGCGCGCACCGCTTCCTGCAGCGGGTGTGGCGGAACCTCATCGACGAGCGGACCGGCGCGACGCGGGTGGCCGACGGGCCCGGCGAGCCCGACCTGAGGCGGGCGCTGCACAAGACCATCGCGGCCGTCCGGCGCGACATGGAGACGCTGGGGTTCAACACCGCGGTGGCCAAGCTGATCGAGTTCAACAACGAGCTGACGAAGCGCTGCGGACCGGACTCGGGCGCGCCCGTGCCGCGCGAGGCCGCCGAGGCCCTGGTGCTGATGATCGCGCCGCTCGCGCCGCACCTTGCCGAGGAACTGTGGTCGCGCGTGGCCGGGGCGTCGCGCGGCTCGGTGGTGCGGGCGCCCTACCCGGTGTGCGACGAGTCGCTCGCCCGCGAGACGTCGGTGGAGGTCCCGGTGCAGATCCTGGGCCGGCTGCGCGGCAAGGTCTCCGTGCCGGCGGACGCGGACGCGCGGGCGCTGGAGGCCGCCGCGCTGGCCGACGAGAAGATCGCGGCGCTGATCGCGGGCAAGCCGGTGAAGAAGGTGATCGTCGTTCCCGGGAAGATGGTGAACATCGTCACGGGATGAGGGCCGCGCGGGTCGCGGCCCCGTGCCGCGCGGGTCAGTTCTTCTCGAACAGGGGCGTGCACGGCAGCGTGCGGCCGGCCGTGCCGTCGTGGACGGCGAACGTGCCGCCGGGGAAGAGGCAGGCTCCGCCGTAGGCCCCGTCCTTGCGGAGGGCGTACAGGGAGACGTCGAAGTCGGGGCGGCCGTCCTTGGCGCGGCGGCGTATCTCGAGCGTGTGGGCGGCGATGCGTTTCGCGACGGCGACGCAGGCGTCCGTCGGCTCCATGCCGGATTCCATCTTGGACACGATCGAGAATGCCGCGCAGTTGACGATGCACGACTCGCCCCGCCCGGTGCAGCCGCCGGCGCCGACGGCGTTGTCGCAGTAGTTGCCCGCGCCGATGATGGGCGAGTCGCCCACGCGGCCGGGGATCTTCCACGACAGCCCGCTGGTGCTGGTGCACGAGGCGAGGTCGCCGCCCGCCGTGAGCGCCGAGCAGTGAACGGTGCCGGTGGTGTGCATCGGCGTGACCGCCGCGAGCGGGTCGGCGGCCTTGCCGACGGTCGGGTCGCGCTGCTCGTCGTCGAGCCAGTCGTCCCTGGGCGAGAGGTTCTCCTTCCACTTCAGCCACGCCTTGCGGCTCTTCTCGGTGAGCAGGTTCTCCTCCTGGAAGCCGTGCAGCCGCGCGAATTTCAGGGCCCCCGCGCCGACCAGCAGCACGTGGTTCGTTCGCCGCAGCACCAGCAGGGCCACCGCGGCGGGGTTCTTGATGTTCTCGATCGCCGCGACCGCGCCGGCCTTGTGCGTCGGGCCGTACATCACCGAGGCGTCGAGTTGCACGACGCCCTCCTCGTTGGGCAGCCCGCCCAGCCCCACGGACTGGTCCTCGGGATCGTTCTCGATGATCGCGACGCCTTGCACGATGGCGTCGGCGGGGTCGGCTCCCTGCTTGAGCAGCTCCACGGCGCGGGTGCACGCCCTCAGGCCGTTGCCGGAGGCGATCGAGATCGGGCCCGTTCCGACCCGGGTTCGCACGGTCATTCCCGGGTTTGGCGCGGCGGTCGCGAGCGCGGCAAGGGCCGCCGGACCCAGGGGCGCGGCGGCGGCGGCGGCCAGGAATTCTCTTCGGGACGGGGAGGGCGCGCGGTTCGTACGGATCATGGGCATAGCGTGACGAGTCCGCACCGGTTCCGCAAGTCGCTCCGGAGGGGCCGCGCGGGCCCCGCTCAGGCTTCGAGCTCGTACGCCCGCTTGAGCCAGCGGCGCGCCTCGGCGTCGAACATGGCGGGGCCGGTGAGCTCGATCCGGTGGGTGATGCGGTCCTTCTTGGCGAAGCCTCCGGTGTCGATCAGCCGCGCCGGCAGCGCGGTTCCCCGCTTGATCAGAGGGGTCAGGCACAGCCCCAGGTCCACCCGTGCGCGCGTGGCCGGCCTGATCTGGGCGAAGACGTGTGCGCGGTAGAGCGGGATCATCGTCTTGCAGGGGCAGACTTTCACGTCCGCGCCCAGCGCGCGGGCGGCGCGCACGATCTCGTCGTGGATGGGCTTGAGGGCCGCTTTCGGGCCGGCGTAGAGGTCGCGCGTGTACACCGCCGCGGCGGCGAGGTACGCGTCGGGCGAGTCTTCGGAGGGCGTTCCCGGCGCGGCGTGCGCCTTCTCGGCCATCCACGCGCTGGTGTTGGTGCCGAGCCCGTGCTTCTCCTTCAGCCACGCGCGGCAGGATTTCTCATCGCCGGGGCCCTGCTTCCGGCAGAGCGTCACCCATTCGTCGAGCGTGCGCCCGGTTCGCGGCTTCAGTTCGGCGATCCACTTCTGGACCTTCTCGACGCCGGGGTGGACATCGAAGCGATCGGCCTTGATCGCGGCCGGGCGCGCCCGCTTCGGGGCCGCGAGGCTCGACGCGGGAGCCTTGTTGCGCGTGGCGCGTGCGCGGGGAGCGGCGCCCTTCTTCAATGCCCGAGCCATGCGGTGCTCCTTGATCGTGAGGTGGTGCGCGAGTTCGGACGCCGGGCGCGGCCCCGGATTCCGCGTCCCGACCGTTCCGTCGGTTGGCGTCGCCCGTGCGCGTCCCGCATGAGCGCACCATATGCTCCCGAACATCGACCGGGTCGGGCCGGGCGCCGGGGCGGCGGCCGCCCGCGCCCCGGAGGAGACCGCGTATGCGCGCGATCCGACCCGCGTTGGTTCTCTCGCTCGTCTCGCTGTGCCTGGGCGCGTGCGCCTCGCGATCGGTGGTGATGGAGGCGCCGGGCGAGGATCGTTCGGCCCCGTGGTGGAACCGCGCCGTCTTCTACGAGGTGTTCGTGCGGTCGTTCAAGGACTCGAGCGCCGGCCCGCTCGCGAACGACGGGGTTGGCGACCTGCAGGGGCTGATCGAGTCGCTCGACTATCTCAACGACGGTGACCCGAGGACCGCGTCCGACCTGGGCGTCAACGCGCTGTGGCTGATGCCGATCAACCCCTCGCCGTCCTACCACGGTTACGACGTGACCGATTATGACTCCGTGAACCCCGCGTACGGCACCAACGACGATTTCAGGCGGCTGGTGCGTGCGTGCCACGCGCGCGGCGTCCGGGTCATCATCGACCTGGTCCTCAACCACACCTCGGACCGTCATCCTTTTTTCGCCGAATCGCGCACGGTCGGTTCGGCCCGACGCGACTGGTACGTCTGGTCGCCGACCGACCCCGGTTGGAAGGGCGAGTCGGGCAACGCGGTGTGGCACCGCGACCCGTCCGGGTGGTACTTCGGCCTGTTCAACCACGACATGCCCGACCTGAATTTCGCGGACCGGTCCGTCACCGACGAGATGAGCCGCGTGGCCCGCTTCTGGCTGCGCGACATGGGCGCCGACGGCTTCCGTCTCGACGCCGCGCGGCACCTGATCGAGGACGGTCGCGTGGTCTCGAGCACGCCCGCCACCCTCGCGTGGCTCAAGGACTTCCAGGGGCGGCTGAAGGCCGTCGATCCCGCCGCCCTCTCCGTCGGCGAGGTCTGGGGTCCCACCGAGGAGTCGGCCCGCTACGTGCCGGCCGCGATGGACCTGACCTTCAACTTCGAGCTGGCCCGGGCGGTGCTCGACTCGGTTCGGGACGGGCGCGCGGCCCCCGCCGGCGCGGCACTTGAGAAAGCCCTTCGCCTCTATCCCCCCGGTCAGTTCGCCACCTTTCTCACCAACCACGACCAGGAGCGCGTGATGTCCGCCTTGGGCGGCGATGAGGGCCGCGCGCGGGTCGCCGCGGCCCTGCTGTTCACGCTGCCGGGCGTGCCCTTCGTGTATTACGGCGAGGAGATCGGGATGCGCGGCGGGAAGCCCGACCCCGACATCCGGACGCCCATGCAATGGACGGGGGGGCCGAACGCGGGGTTCTGTTCCGCGTCGGCCACGCCCTGGCGACCGGCCAACGTCGACGCCGCGCACCGGAATGTACAGGGGCAGCACGCCGACGAGACCTCGCTGCTGGGTCACTACCGCCGGCTGATCGGTCTGCGCCGCTCGTCCCCGTCGCTCGCGCGCGGGGTGTGCGCCATGGTCCGCGCCAGCGATCCGGGCGTGCTCGCTTTCGTGCGGGTGGCGGACGCCTCGGCGATGCTGGTGATGGTGAACGTCACGGGCCGGGAGATCGCGGGTTGCACGGTCTCGTCCGCGGCCGGTCCGCTCGCGTCCCTGGTCATGGCGCCCGCGGCCGGGACGGGGGGAACCGGCGGGCAGACGCCGCGCGCCGGCCCGCGGCCGCTCGCGGCGCGGGAGCGGTTGCGCGACGCCCGCCTGGCGGAGGTCCCCGCGCCGGATGGATCGGGCGCCTTCCCCGCGTGCGTGCCGCTGGGCGTGCTCGCGCCGCGTTCCGCGTACATCATCGAGCTCACGCCGGCCAAATGATCGGCGCGCGGGCCGGTCCGAGCGCGCGGCTCAGCCGTTCGCGGCGGCGACCCAGCCGTACCGCACGTACTGGTGCGCGAACGTGCCGTCGTCGAACAGGTCGATCACGCCGTAGCCCTCGTCGCACTGCTCGTTGCGTCCCTTCCACCACGAGCCGCACACCGCCCCGTCGCAGAGGTAGGTCACCCCCTCGTACTCGACCCGGTCGAGCTGGTGGATGTGGCCGCTCAGGCAGACCTTCACGTTGGGCTTCGAGGCCAGGAGGCGATGGACGCTGCGCGCGTTGGAAACCATCAGCGATGGGCTGATCGCCCGCTCGTCCGCCTTCTTCTGGTCGAACATCATCGCCGACACCGAGAAGATCGGCACGTGCGACACCACCACCACGGGCGTGGAGGCGGGGGTCGCGTCCAGCGTCGCCTTCAGCCACTCCATCTGCTCACCGTCGATCAGCCCGATGTAGCCGCTCCCGTCGGGGTGCACCGAGTCCAGGACGATGAACCGCCAGCCGCCCCGGTCGAAGTGCCGGAATCGGCGCGGCATGCCCAGCAATTCCATCGCCCAGGCCTTCCCCCAGCCCTTCTCGTCCCCCTTGGTCCCGCTCTTGGCCTTGTTCCAGCCCCAGATGTCGTGGTTGCCCAGGCAGTGCTCGACCGGCAGACCGCATGAGTCCTTCAGCGCCCGCGTGAACAGGTCCCACTGCGTCCGGGTTCGGTCGAACGTGGATTCGAAGGCGTCCATCACCAGGTCCCCTCCGGTCACCACCAGCTCGGGTGCATCGGCAAGGGCGTGAAGATGCCGCAAGCACGCGGTCAGGCCTTCGAACGCCTTTCGCTCCGGCTGCACATGGATGTCGGTCAGGTGCGCGAAACGGAGCGACCGGGACCGCGCTCCCGCCCGGGGTGCCGATCCCCGGAGCGCGGCCCACGCGCCCCGACCGGTTGCTCCCATCAGTCCAAGGCCGAGAGTCGCACCCGCCGTGACCGCCAACGCCTCTCGCCTGGTGATGCCGCGTTCCATCGTGGGAGCTCCTGATTTCCGGGTGTGGCCGACGAGAGCAGGTTATCCGGACACTCCCCTGTTTCCCAACGTGGGTCGGTCAACTTGGCGATTCTCAGGGGGTGGATTTGATGGATTTTGGTGTGCAATTCGGAAGTAGGCTTGCGGATCAAGTGAATGCCATCGGGCGCGAACTTCTCTGTCTTTGCCGCGTATCAATCGGGCCGCAGGCGGCAATGGGCACGTCCGTGCGTGTGAAACTGCCCAAAACAAGGGATACGACAGGGTCAGGAATACGCATGGGCGAGTTCTCCAGCAGGCCAACCTGAATCTCATTTTCAGGAGTCGGTGTCGGCCGATGCGGCCCGCCGGGCGGCTACAGTCAACACCATCAGGGGTGGGAAAATCACTCAATTGTCACGCATTCGCCCGGGCATTGTCTGCCCACGGGCATGACTCCATAAGGAACGCAACGATGAAGTCCACGATGAGGTTTGTTCTGTCCGCCGCCGCTGTCGCCGCTGTCGCCGGGGCGGGCGCATTCGCGGTCGAGCCGCCCGCGAAGCCCGAGACCAAGCCCGCGACTCCCGCGACCCCCGCTGCCAAGCCCGAGGCGAAGCCCGAAGCGAAGCCCGCGGCCAAGCCCGAGGTGAAGGCGGACGATGTGATCGCCGTCGCTGAAAAGGCCGGGAATTTCAAGACCCTGATCGCCGCGATCAAGGCCGCCGGCCTGACCGAGACCCTCAAGGGCAAGGGCCCGTTCACCATCTTCGCGCCGACGGACGAGGCGTTCGGCAAGCTGCCCAAGGGCACGCTGGACGACCTTCTCAAGCCCGAGAACAAGGAGAAGCTCGGCAACATCTTGAAGTACCACGTCGTCTCGGGCAAGGTCGGTGCGGCGGACGTGATGAAGATGAAGGGCGCCAAGACGCTCGAGGGCTCCGAGGCCGCGATCACCGTCAAGGACAAGGACGTGATGGTTGATGCCGCCAAGGTCACCAAGACCGACATCGCCGCTTCCAATGGCGTGATCCACGTCATCGACGCCGTCATCATGCCGAAGGCGAAGGATGCCAAGAAGGCCGAGCCGAAGCATGAGGACAAGAAAGACGGCGGCAAGAAGTAATCGCTCTGTTTTTAGCCTCAAAGGCTGAATAATTTGAGCGTCGGATACTCTGACGGACGCAGCGCCACGCTGCGTCCGTCATTTTTTGATCCGATAACAATACCAATCGATTTGCGTCCGCAGTGTATTATTCGGAATATGTTTGGCATTCGAAGCTGAGAATTCGGGTAAGATTGAAACGTGATGGATGAATCGACCGGGGTGGGTATTCGCATGGCGCAAGGTGCATTCCAAGATCGCTCAACGGGCCGTCCCATGCCGGGCTCGACCGCGAATCGCGTCGAGTGGGAGTTCATTGACGCCACCGGTCATTTGAGCGAGTCCGAAGTAGCCTGGATCGATGCGAAGGTTGCGAGCGTGATCGGTGAACTGGGCGTGACAGGACGGCTTGAGGCCCGGCTGGTGCGTGACGCCGAGATGGCCACGCTGCACGAACGATTCGGGGGGGTTGCGGGGACCACCGACGTGCTGACCTTCGACATGCGGGCGGTCCCGGGGGCGGCGGGGTGCGAGATCGAGGCGGACCTGGTGGTGTGTCTGGATGAAGCGGAACGGCAGAGCCTTGCGCACGGACATCCCCGAGAGCGGGAGGTGCTGCTGTACGTCGTGCACGGGTTGCTGCACTGCCTGGGCTACGACGATCAGGACGAAGACGGCGCCCGGGCGATGCACGCGCGTGAGGATGCGGTCCTGGCGGCGGTCGGGGTGGGCCCGGTGTACATGCCCCGTGGCCGCGGGGGTGTCGAGGGGACGTCGGGATGATGGACGAGCGGATGGCGTTGTGGACGGCCGTGCTGGCGGCGCTGGGATCCGGGGTGTTCTCGGCGATCGCATATTCGCTGTGGTACGTGAACCGCGTGAAGGTCGAGGACCTGGCGCGGCAGCGCGGCCGCGCGGCGCGCGCGGCGGCGATCGGTGCGATGCTCGACGAGGCCGGCGGGCACGCGCGGGCGTTGCTGCTGGTGCGGGTGGTTCTCGATTTCGTGACCTTGGCGGGCCTGGTGAGCTGGGCGGCCGCGGTGACGGGCTCGGAGCCGCTGGGCTGGAGGTCGCTGCTGCTGGGGCTGGGGGTGGGGTCGGGGTTGCTGTGGTTCACGTCGGTGTGGGTGGCGGCGGGCGCGGCGGAGCACGCGGGCGACCGGCTGCTGTACTGGTTCGCGGGCCTGGTGCGGGCGGTGTACGCGCTGACCTCGCCGTTGCGTCCGGTCGGTCTGTTCGTGGGCGAGGTCGTGCGGCGCCTGCTCGGCGCTCCGCTCAAGGACGAGGCGGAGGCGATCGAGGATGAGCTGCTCAGCGTGGTCGAGGAGGGGGAGCGGGAGGGAACGATCGACGAGCAGGGGCGGGAGATGATCGAGGGCGTGATGCGTTTCGGGGCGTTGTCGGTGTCGCAGATCATGACGCCGCGCACGGACGTGGAGGCGCTCGAGCACACGGACAACCTGGGCGAGGTGACGCGGACGATCCGGCGGATCGGGCACTCGCGGATCCCGGTGTACGAGGGGTCGCTGGACCACGTGACCGGGATCTTCTATGTGAAGGACCTGATGAAGTGGCTCGCGGGTGACGGCCAGCACTCGGGCAAGCCCTTCGAGCTGCGGTCGGTGCTGCGGCCGGCGCTGTTCGTGCCCGAGACGAAGACGGTCCGCGAGCTGCTGGACGAGATGATCCAGAAGAAGGTTCACATCGCGATGGTGGCCGACGAGTACGGCGGGACCAGCGGGCTGGTGACGATCGAGGACATCGTCGAGCAGATCGTGGGCGACATCAAGGACGAGTACGAGCCGGGGGCGGTCGAGGGCCCGGGGATCGTGGTGGGCGAGGGGCGGCGCGAGGCGGTGGTGGAGGGGAGCACGCGCATCGCCGAGGCCAACGACGCGCTGGCCGAGCTGGGCCTGGACATCCCCGAGAGCGACGAATACGACACCGTGGGCGGGTTCGTGGTGACGACGCTGGGCCGGATACCCGCGGCGGGCGAGGCGTTCGCGCACGAGCGGCTGGCGCTCACGATTCTCGAAGCCAAGCCGACGAAGGTGGTCAAGGTGCGGATCGAGCGGGTTCCGGATGGCGCGGCGGGCGAACCGGCGGTGAACGGCACACGCGGGACGGGCGCCGTGGATGCGGCCGATGAGCCGGTGACGAACGGAGCACGGCCGGGGGCGGGTGACCGGCAGGGCGCGCGCGCAGGCTGAGCGGGACCAAGATCGCCGCGCTGCCCGCACCCTTCTGCGAGCTTCGCGGCGCGTTTCTCGGTTCATTCACCTTTGCGCGCCGCACGGGACGACAACGGTCCGAGAGCGACACGCGTCACGGTGTTCGCGTTGCTGGCGCCGACGGTGACGCGGAGACGGCGGGCGTCCGGCGTGTGATGGATGGGGGTCGGATGGTGCGCGGATCATGCCGACGCCGGGCGCGGGAGCCGTATGCTACGAGAAGTGAAGGAGTCTGGCCCCATCTCGCCGCGTCCGGGCCGGGATCCTGAACGGGACGCGACTGGGCGCGGTCGTGTCGAGCCGACTTGGGCGAGCGTTCGTTCGCGGTCCCTGCCGCGGGAGGCGTCGTGCGTCGATGCCGAGGCGTTCGGTCCGTTGCTGTCCCGCGCGATGGAGAAGCGACGGGGGATGATCCGGAGCGGCGAGACGGACGCGTTCCGGGTGTTCTCCGGCGCGGCGGACGGCCTTGATGGGGTGTTCATCGATGTCTACGGCGAAGGGGCGGTGCTGATGGTGCACGAGGGCATCGCGCCGCGGGGGCTGGATGTACGGTCCGCGGCGGGTGCGGCGCTGCGGGTGCTGGGTCCGGCGGGGGTGCGCGCGGTGTATCTCAAGCCGTTCGCGAAGGACCGATCGGGTCTGGGCGGGGCGTTGCCCGCGGTCGTGATGGATCCGACGCCGGCGGCCGGGGCGGCTCTTCCCGAGGAGTTGCGCGTGCATGAGCACGGTGCGACGCTCGAGGTGCGGCTGTACGACGGCCTGTCAACGGGGCTGTTCCTGGACCAGCGAGAGAACCGTCGGTTTGTTCGCGACTGGTGCGCGGGCCTCGTGAGGGAGCGGTCCGTTGCGCCGAGCGTGCTGAACACGTTCGCGTACACCTGCGCGTTCTCGGTTGCGGCGGCCCGGGCCGGGGCGCTCGCGACGAGCGTGGATGTTTCCGGCCGATACCTGGGATGGGGCAAGCGGAATTTCGGCCACAACGCCATCGACGCGGGCCCGCATCGCTTCGCGAAGATGGACACGTTTGAGTTTCTGCAATACGCGCGGCGGAAGGGCCTGCGCTACGACGTGATCGTGCTGGACCCGCCGAGCTTCGCCTCGGGTTCGAAACGAAAGGGGCAGCGGCCGTGGAGCTCGGTGGCGGACTATCCACGGCTGGTCCGCGAGGCGGCGGGCGTCGCCTGTCCCGGGGCGCTGATCCTGGCGTCCACCAATACGCGAGAATTGTGCCTGCCGGGACGTCTGGAGCGGGCGATCATCGATGGGTTGGGGGTCGAGCCTGTCTGGGTGGGTTTGCCGGGTCCACCTGCCGACTTCGCGGCGGAACGTGGCCGGATGGCGGCGCGGGCGTTCGAGGTGCCGCGGGAGTCCGTGGCGCGCGGCCTGCCCGGAGCTACAAGCCGCGTTCGGCGTTGATGCGGTAGGCGTTCGGGGCTCGCGAGCGGGCGGCGCGAAATGCGACGTGTTCGTCGTCTCGGCCCGCGAGATTGCAATGGACAAGCCGTCGCGGTCCATTTATGTTGTGGTTGACGGACCGTCCGGGAGGACGGTGCGCAGTCCGTTCGAGTATCGCACAGGCACGGTTGGCCTCGGCAGTTCCCGGATCGGTCGCCATCGATGTGACGACCCTGTTGCGGGCGACATGCCGGAGTTTCGGTGCCCTTCAAGAAAGAGAGGCAGGTCATGCGAGGGATCTTCAATCGTTTGCTGAGCGGGATGGCGGGAGCGGCGGTGGTGCTGCTGGGGGCGGCGTCCGCGGACGCGGCCATCTGCACGCGGTCGTGCGTGCTCATGGGCGCGCAGGAAGTGCCCGCGAACGCTTCGGCCGCGGTGGGGGCCGGGCAGTTTGTGATCGACACGACCAACAACACGGTCTCGTTCCGGATCGTGGTCGCGGGCCTGGGCACGGCCGAGACCGCCGCGCACATCCACGGGATCGCGGGCCCCGGGGCCAACGCGGGCGTTATTTTTGCGCTGCCCCTCGGGCCGGTGAAGACGGGGGTCTGGAACTATCCTCCCGCGTTCGAGGACGCGCTGCTGAACGGTCGGTTGTACGTGAACGTTCACACGGTGGGGTTCCCGGGCGGTGAGGTGCGGGGCCAGATCACCACGCACACCGCGGTGCTGGACGGCATTCAGGAAACGCCCAGCGTCGCGACCGCCGCGAACGGGTTCGGCGTGTACAACCTGAATGCGTTCACGGGGCAGTTGGAGTACTACATCGCGTACGCCGGGCTGGGCAGCCCCGAAACCGCCGCGCACTTCCATGGTCGCGCGATTCACGGCGTGGCCGCGGGGGTTGTGTTCGCGCTCCCGGCCGGCAGCCCGAAGTCCGGCGTGTGGCCCTACACCGGCGCGGTGTCGACGCAGGACCTGATCGATGGCCTGGTCTACACGAACATCCATACGGTGGGGTTCCCGGGCGGCGAGATCCGCGGGCAGATGTGCGCGGCGATCGAGCCGGCTGACGGCATGCAGGAAGTGCCGGTGACGCCTTCGGCCAGCGCCGGCCGGGTGTTGGTGGCGATCAACCGCGCGACCGATCAACTGACCGTGGACGTGGCCCGTTCGGGTTTCGGGACCGGTGAAACCGCCGCGCACATCCACGCGTTCGCCCCCCCGGGCGCGAACGCCGGGGTCGCGCTCGGGCTGGCCGTGGGCGCGCGGAAATTCGGCACGTGGGCCTACGGCGCGGCGAACGAACCGGCCGTGCTGATGGGCAACTCGTACGTCAACATGCACACGACGGCGTTCCCGGGCGGCGAGATCCGCGGCCAGTTGTTCATGCCCAGCCTGATCTGCTGCCCCGGTGATTACAACAACGACGGCTCGGTGGACGACTTCGATTTCTTTGATTTCCTGAACGACTTCAATACCAGCAATCCGCGGGCCGATTTCAACAACGACGGCTCGGTGGACGACTTCGATTTCTTTGATTTCCTGAATGCGTTTACGGTGCGCTGCTGAGCGCAACGCGCGGCTGCCGGAATTGGATCATGGGGCCCGGCCTGGCGCCGGGCCCTTTTTGTTTCGAGCTGGGGCGAATGGAGCCGCACCCGGAATCGGGATGGCCCGAGCAGGCTGAGGCCGGTGAGGCATAGAGAGATGGCGCCGGCGATACCGAAACCGGGGGGCTGGGGGTCGGGACGTCCGATCATGTTGTCCAGCGGGACCGAAGGAAGTTGCAATCCCGTGGATTCCGATCACAATTGGGGTTACCAGGAGACACCGATGGCCGTGCGCGCACGCCGAGTTTGGTTTGGGATGACCGTCGTGACCCTGACGCTCGCGACCGGAGCGTCGTACGGGGCCGTGCCGCCGCGCCCCGCGCTCGGGCCGGTGCCGCCGGACCACACGCCCGGTCATTACGCGGAGCGCCCGGGGGTGGTGGAATTCTCCGGGCAGTTGATCGTGCGTCCGAGGCAGGATCTCTCGGTGCGGGAGCGCGAGGCCGCGCTCGCCCGTCTGGATGGCCGGGTTCTGAAGATCTACACCGAGGTGGACGAGTTCGTGCTCCGCGCGGAGTCCGGGCGGGCCGGTTCCGGGCGCGGAGCCGGGGAGAATGAGCTGTCGGCCGCGCTCATGGCGACCGGGTTGTTCCAGTACGCGGTGCCCAACTGGATCTGCTTCCCGCTGAACACCCCGGACGACCCGTTGTACCCATCGCAGTGGCACCATCCGGTGATGCGGAGCCCGCAGGCGTGGGACCTGTCAACGGGGAGCTCGTCGGTCATCGTCGCGGTGACGGACACGGGAATCGATCTGACGCACCCGGAGCTGGCGCCCAAGCGCGTGCCGGGCTTTGATGCGTACCACGACATCGCGGAAGTGGACGGGGGTTCGGTCGCCGACCTCCACGGGCACGGGACGCACGTGTCGGGGTGCGCGGCGGCGATCGCCAACAACGGGATCGGCATCGTGGGCGTCAACTGGGGTGCGCGGATCATGATGATCCGCGTGGCGATCGATGCTTCCGGGGGCGCGTACTACGACGACCTGCTGCAGGGGGCGCGTTGGGCCATCGAGCACGGCGCCAAGACGGTGTCGGCGTCGTACTCGGGCATCGATTACGAGCCGATCCAGACGACGGGGGCGTACATCAAGTCGATCGGCGGGCTGTACTTCTACGCGGCGGGCAACGACCAGCGGAACCTCTCGTGGTTCGACTGGGCGGACGTGACGGTGGTGGGGGCATCGACCTACGGCGATGCGCCGGCGTGGTTCACGGCCTCCGGCAACGCGGTGGACATGTTCGCGCCGGGCGTGGACATTCTCTCGTCGTGCGTGGGGGGCATCTCGTGCTATTCGTCGGGCACCAGCATGGCCACGCCGATCGCCAACGGCGTGGCGTCGATGATCTGGTCGGTGAACCCGGGCCTGACGCCCCAGCAGGTGCAGGACATGCTGTACGCCTCGTGCGTCGATCTCGGGAATCCCGGGGACGACTCGTACTGGGGTTGGGGCCGTGCGGACACGCTCAACGCGGTCACGGCGGCTCTGGCCACGCTGTGCCCGGGCGATTACAACGGCGACACGAGCGTGGACGATTTCGATTTCTTCGAGTATCTGAACGACTTCAACGCCAACGATCTTCGCGCGGATTTCAACGGCGACACCAGCGTGGACGATTTCGACTACTTCGAGTTCCTCAACGCGTTCTTCACGCCCTGCTGATCCGTTCCGGGGCGGCGCTCAGCGGGGATCGGCGGGTGCGAGGAAGCAGACCGTGCTGGCCCCGGTGGTGAGCACCACGCGGCCGTCGAGCGCGGCGAGGCGGCGCGGCGGCGCGGCGAGCTCCAGTTGCTGGGCCCGCGCGATGATCCCCGAGCGAGCGTCCAGGGTGTACAGCGTGTACACCATCCGGCCTTCCTCCCCCGGGCCGGCGGGGGTGAGATCGAGGGCCAGGATCCGTCCCTCCACGGGGCGCGAGTAGATCACGCCTTCGACCGCGGCGATCGCGTCCTGCCCGACCAGCTCGCCCGCGGGGTTGAAGAGCGACATGCCCCGCGACGAGATGAACGCGAATCGGTCCGGCGCGATCTCGGCGGCGTCGACGCCGGTCGGGCCGGTCAGGCGGCCGCGCGTGAGCAGCGGCTCGGACGGGGTGCGGCCGGTGGTCAGGTCGAGCATCATGAGCGACCGGTCGTTGCCCAGCACGAATGCGTCGCCCCCGATGGTCCAGACGCCGAGCGTCGCCGCGAGGTTGCCCGAGTCGCCGGTCCAGTTCGCGCGGCCGGTGTGCGGATCGAAGCTCACCAGGGCGTTCTGGCCGCCGACGAGCAGCGGGCCGCCGCTGACGAGCCGCCCCCACCGCAGCGAGCCGATCGGGCTGGGCAGGCGCGCCACGACCAGGCCGGTGCGGGCGTCGAGGAGGGCGATCAGCGGCTGCGACGCGAGGGCCTCGGGCCCGCCGCCCCCGCCCGTGTCGCCGCGAGGCTGACCGTCCCCGAGAAGAGCGACGAAACCGCCGGCGGTGTGGGCGTCGGCGAGGCGGTCGATCGGGGACTTTGACGCCCAGAGCGTGCGTCCCGTGGCCGTGTCGAACGCCGCGGCGCGGCCCGCCCGATCCGCGAGCACGAGCGTGCGCTCGTCGAGCGTCACGATGAGGTCGCTCATGCCCGGCGCGCGCCCGGAGGGTCGCTCTGCGGCCGCGTCGTCCTTGAAGAGCGTGCCGAAAGGGGGCGTGCGCCAGGTGAGGGAAAGGTGGTCGATCCGTTCGACCACGGGCCCGCTCTCGGTCGCCGAGCAGATGAGCGCCGTGTCGCGATCCACCGCGATCGCTTCCGCCGATCGCTCGCGGGTGGGGCGTGACCAGCGCAGCACCAGGGGGCCCGTTTCTCGCCCCGCCTGGTCCGCGCCCGCCGCGGGCCCCCACACGCCGATCTCGCCGTCCCGTTCCATGACCAGGCAGTTGGGCGTCGTGGGCCAGGTTTCCCTGACCAGCGGGGCCAGCATGGTCCAGCCGGGCAGGGACTGGGCCCCTTCGGACTGCGGCGCCCCGATCCTGGGCCACCGGCGCACGGCGGCCAGGCGGCCGCGGAGCTCGTCCGCGAGCGCCGCGCCGTCGAGGGCTCCGTCCGACCCGAGCAGCGCCAACCCGGGGCGGCGTTCGCGCACCCGGGCCAGCACCGACGCCGCGGCTGTCAGCAGGCCCTCGTCGCGCAGCCGCAGCACCAGCCGCCCCGCGATCGCACCCAGCGGCACCGAGGGATCGTCGGGAAGTGATTCCGCGGCGGCGAGCGCGTTCTCCATCGCGTGCAGCGCGCCCCGCCCCTCGCCGGCACGGTCGCGGGCTTCCGCCAGGCGCATCCAGAGCGAGGGCGCAGCGGCCGATGCGCCGTGACGGCGAGTGAGCGGCTCGACGCTCGCCGTGTCCGCGTTCGCGGGCAGCCCGGCCAGCGCACGCGCGGCGGCGGCGTCGCTCTCGGCGTACACCGTTCGTCCGTGGATCTCGATCAGCGAACGGATCCGGCGCGTGGCCTCGATCTCCGCGCGCACGGTCACGTCCCCGCCCCGCCACGTCGACGAAGCCAGGTCCTCCGCGTCGAGCACGAGCTGGTACGAGGCCGCCGCCGCGGCGAACGACGATTCCCGTTCGAGCACCGATCCCCGCGCCAGCAGGTGCGCGGCGCGGTCGCCGGGCGTGCGGGCCGCGCGCTCCATCCGGTCGACCAGGTTCCTCAGCACGTCGCCGTCGAGTCGCCCGTCGGCCCGCCCCGCGGGGGCGTCGAGCGATGCCGCGGCGATTGACCGCAGCACCTCGAAGAGCCTCCGGCGTTGGTTGAGGTTGCGTACGTTGCTCGGGTCGAGCGCGATGGAGTCGAGCGCGGCGTCCGCCGCGCCCAGCAGGAGATCGGGCTGCCCGGCGCGGTGCGCCAGGTCGAGGAACACCACGGCGGGGGTGGGGTCGCGGGCGTCGCGTTGCATCCGATCACCGAGGATGGTGCGGGCCATCTCCCAGGTGATGAAGCTGTGCACGCGGGCGTCGTCCACGATCACCAGCTGCTCACCCAGCGGCAGCACGTTGCCCGCCTGTTCCAACGCCACCGGGGGCCGCTCCGCGTCGGGCTCCGCGACGTCAACGATCGCCACACCCTCGCTGATGGGCACGAGCAGACGATCGGACAGGGCCACCACGCGCCCGCGGATGCCGGCCCCGGCGAAGCGGCGCGACAGCCGCACGGGCGCGGCATCGAACGTGTCCAGGTCCGTCAACGCCAGCCGGTCCTGCCCGACCCCGACCAGCCGATCGCCGCACGAGAGCAGGTAGCTGGGCGAGCCGAGCCGATCGGCCGTGCGCTGGGCCACGACGCGGCCCGTGCCCCGATCCAGCGCGAGGATGTCCTTTCCATCGGCCGAGAGGGTCAGCACCCGGGCGCCGGTGACGACCGGCGACTGCGCCTCCCACGTGTGCGCGGTGACGGGCGAGTCCACTCCGGGCGTGGCGACGCGACGCACCCAGCACGGCCGGCCCGTCCAGGCTTCGACGGCGGCGATCACGCCCAGCCGGTCGCCCCGGTAGGCCACGCCGCGGCTGACGACGCCCGCGTCGGCGCCGGCGCCCGCCTGGATGAACGGCAGCGCCCCGGCGCTGCCAATGGGTCGGCGCCACAGCACCCGGCCCGTCGCGACGTCGAACCCGACCAGCTGCAACGCCACCAGCCGCTGATCCTGGGCCGACTTGCGCGCCGCGGCGACCGCTACGCCCGAGGCCGGTCCCCCCTCACGATCGATCATGATCGGTCCGCGCACCAATGACTCGCGCAACGAGTCGTCGATCTGGTCGAGCGCCACCCGCCATCGGATCTCGCCGGTGGCCAGTCGCAGGGCCGCAACCGTGTCGGTGTTCTCGCGGGAGCTGGGGTCCGCGTCGGGGCCCGCGACCGCGACGAGCACCGTGTCACCCAGCAGCGTGGGGCTCGCGATGTCCCCGTCGCCGCTGGACGCGAAGCCCCGCAGCCGCCGCCGGGCCAGGACCTCGTCGGGAGGGGTCGCGCTCCCGGTGACGGGTCCGGTGTCCGTCATCCATAGCCGGGCCAGTGTGAAGCGATCGAGGCAGGTGACGAAACGGCCGTCCGACACGACCACCCGATCCCCCAGCGCCGACGGGAACACGCGCAGGTAACGGCCCATCGGCGACACGCGGGCGGTCGGCGCGCCGCCCGGCCCCCCGGGACCGCCGCCGAACTGGCGCTCCATCTGCATGCTCTCGATTGAATCGGGCGAGGCGTAGGTTGCCGAGACGAGAGGCTTGCCCGACGCCGCGCGCACCTCCGCTCGCGCCGGGGGATCCATCGTCGAGAGACCCACGCGCTGCGCCGCCTCCGGCCACGCGATCGGTTCCGGCGCGTCGCCGTCCAGGCCCGCTTCCAACGCCCAACGCGCCGCCATTGTCCGCACGTCTTCCCGCGGCAAGTAGGCGCTGAGCTGGCGGGCCAGCTCCGCCGCGCGGCGGCCGGCGCCGCCCGCGTCCCCCGCGCGATCAGGGTGCGGATTCACGGAATCGAGCGTGAGACGTGCGGCCTCGAACCGGCCGGCCTCCAGGTGCTCGCGCGCGATCCGGCGCGCCGCCTCAAGCCCCGAGGGCGTGAGCAGGCGTGACCGTTCGACATCCCCCGCGCGACCCTCGGCCAGCTCGCGCTGCGCCCGGGCCACCTGGGCTTGCCGGTAGCGAGCCAGCAGCTCCGGATTTCCCAGCAGCTCGCGATGCACCCGTGCCCGCACGCTCTCGAACAGGTCGGCATCACCCGCGACGCTCACGAGTCGGTCGGGTTCCTCGTCGAGCAGTTTCTGCAGCACCCGCGCGGCCTCGACGAGGTTCCCGCCGGCAACCTGTTCGCGGGCGCGCTGCAGCGCCTCGGCCGCGCCGGGTGAATCGTCGACGAACACCGGGTTGGTCTGCTGCGCCCCCGACGGGCACGCGAGGCCCGGGATCACCGCGACGCACGCCGAGATGAGCCACGCGAGCCCGGCCCCGCGGGACGATCGCCGGCGCTGCGCAAGGGGGTCGGATAACTCGCGTTCGCCCACCGCGCTGGCTCCTCGTGCCCGAGAACACAACGACCGGAATAACCCGGAGTGTAGTGGTGCATCACGGCGATCGCGGATTGCCGCAACGCGGCCGTTGGTCGAAACGAAGGGAACGAGCGAGCGTGCCATGTTGACTCCCCAAGTCCTATTCGTATCGGCGTGCCGGCGGGGTCCAATCGGTCGCAGTCTGCGCGTCTCGATCCTGGTGGCGGCGATCCTCGTCATGAGCGTTGCGGATCTGCAGCTCACGCTCCTGTTCGCTTCCGGATCGGGCATGGCGGAGGGCAACCCCCTGGCGCGGTTCATCATGCAGCGTCACGAGCCCTGGATGCTCATGGCCTGGAAAGGCCTGCTCGTCGGCCTGACCTGCACCATCCTGCTCGCGGTCCGGCGCACGCGTGCGGGCGAGGCCGCGGCCTGGATCTGTTGCCTCGTGCTCTCGGCCCTTTCGTTGCACTGGTCGTCGTTCGCCGAACGCATGACCCAGGTCGAGCCGGTCATGCACGAGGTGGCGGAGTCCTCCGGCGAGCGCTGGGTCCGGATCCCCGACGTGCGCTGAGGGTGCGCCGAGCCCGCCGCGGCCGGGTATGCTCCGGGCGTGAAGCGTCAATCCCAATCGATCGTCGTGGCGGCGGCGCTCGCGGCCGCCGGCGGCTGCTCCTCGTACTCGGACCCCTCGCTCTCGGTCGCCGGCGCGAGCGTGCGCGAGCGCACCGACGAGGCCCTCGTGCTCTCGTTCGACATCAGCGGGATCAACCCCAACGAGGTGGCCCTGCCGCTGCGGGCGGTGCGCTACGACGTCTCGCTCGACGGCAAGCCCGTCTTCCGCGGCGTCCGGAGCGCCGAGGCCACGCTCCGCCGAAAGGGCGAGCAGCGATTCACGCTGCCGGCCGTGGTCCGTGCCGCGGACCTGCCCGCCGCGAGCGATGCGCGGTTCGCCATCACCGGGTCCGTTGAGTACCTCACGCCCGGAGAACTGGCGGAGGTGCTCTTCGACACGGGCCTGCGTCGTCCCAGCGCGAGCTTCTCCGGCGCGGGCCAGGTGGCGTTGCGCCGGTAGCCGCCGGGCCTCACACGCGCCGGGTCGGCTCCGAATCCGCGTCGCTGACCACGACCTCCGCTCCCGGGAGCAGGTCGTGCAGTCGCGCCGCAAGCCTCGGCAGGTACGGCCGCTCCGTGTTCGTGTGGCCGCCGAGGATCAGCGACACCCCCGTGTCCAGCGCCGCGCGGATCTCGTGGTGCTTCATCTCGCCCGTCAGGAACAGCTCGCACCCTTCCCGGCGCGCCGCGGCCACCAGGGCCCCGCCCGCGCCCGGGCACACGCCCACGCGGCTGACCGGCCGGTCCGAGACCGTCGCCAGCGCGACCGAGTCCACTCCCAGGAAACGCTTCACCCGTGCCGCAAGCTCCGAGGGACGCGCGGGGTGATCCAGGGTGAGCCGACGGCCCGACCCTGCCGAACGGAGCGGTCGCGGTTCGAGCGCGTACACGTCGATCGCCGGCTCCTCGTACGGATGGAATGTCCGCAGCGTTTCCAGGGCCAGCGCCAGCCCGGCGCGCGAGCAGACCATCTCGATCCGAGTCTCGTCCACGCGCTCGAACATCCCCGGTGTTCCCACGGCGGGGTTGGAGGTCTCGTTCCCGCGGAAGGTCCCGGTCCCCGGGTGCGCGAACGAGCACAGGTCGTACGCGCCGATGCGCCCCGCGCCCGCGGTGGCCAGGCCCTGTCGCACCGCGTCCACCCGGTCGCTCGGGACAAACGTCACGATCTTCAGCTCCTCCGATTCGCGCGCGACCGGGTGGGGCGACAGCGCCCGACGGTCCGCACCCCCGCCCCCTTTGTTCCCCGCCGTCCGGATCACGCTCGGCTCGAGCACCGCGTCCGCCAGCCAGTCGGTCATCCCGCCCTCGGCCCCGTCGAGCGCCGTGTGCGGGCTGTGCACCGCGATCCCCGCGCGCAGCAGGTCCAGCAGCGCCCGGCGCGAGGGCGTGTCCGCCACCAGACGCTTGATCGGCGCGAAGATGGGCGGGTGATACGCGATCACGCACCCCGCGCCGCGCGCCACCGCGTCCGCCGCCACGCCGGCGCCGAGGTCGATGCACAGCACCACCCGTGGCGCGCACTCCGCGTCCGGATCTCCCGCGAGCAGGCCGACGTTGTCCCACCCCTCGGCCAGCGCCGGCGGGGCGATCCGTTCCATGGCCGCCGTGATGTCCCGCACCTTCATGGCCTCTCCCTTTCGATTCGCGCGTCGCGACGGGTCCCCCAACCCGTGCGGTCCATGCTATGGAGCCGCCGCGGGATTCGCACCGGGCCGCCCGGCCGCCACTACCATCACGCAACGGATGACGCCGCGCCCCACGATCTCGCTCCGCGCCCATGCCAAAGTCAATCTCGCCCTGTCCGTCGGCCCTCCGGACGGGCGCGGCTATCACCCCATCGCCTCATGGATGGTCCCGCTTGACCTGCACGACGCGCTCCGCATCGAACGCCTGCCCGACGGCTGCGCGCCCGTGCTCGAACGTGCCTGGGCCGCCGATGCGCCCAAGCCCGCTCCCTTCGACTGGGACGCCGAGTCGGACCTCACGCTCCGCGCCCTGCGACGGCTCGAATCGCACATCGGTCGCGCCCTCCCGGCGCGGCTCGTGCTGTGCAAACGCACGCCCGTCGGCGGCGGACTCGGCGGAGGCTCGTCCGATGCCGCCGCGGCGCTCGTCGGGCTGAACGCCCTGTTCCAGCTCGGGCTCGGCGCTCCGGAGTTGCGGGCGCTTGCGTTCGCGCTCGGCAGTGACATCCCGTTCTTCATCGACAAGCTCGATCCGCGCGGCGGCCCCGCGCGCGAGCCCTGCCGCCCGGCGCTCGTGGCCGGCCTGGGCGACGCGATCACGCGGCTCGCGCCGCCGACCGGATCGGGAGCCCCGCTCCTTCTCCTCCTGCCCCCGTTCGGATGCCCCACGGGCGCGGTGTACAAGGCGTACGACCGGCTCGGGCCGCGCGCGCTCGACGCCGAGCGGATCGCGCGTCTCGCGGAACGCGCACGGGCCGAGGGGTCGATCGACTCCGGCTCGCTCTTCAACGACCTCGCCGCGCCGGCCGAAACGGTCGCGCCCGAGCTGCCCGACCTGCGCCGTCGCGCCGCCGCCGTGCTCGGGGTCCCCGTGCTCGTGACCGGCAGCGGGAGCACGCTCTTTGCGTTGCCGGCAGAAACGCGGGAGGGTCGGAGGGGAACAGGCGAAGCCGGCGCCGGCCAGAGATGGGCGCGGGAGTCGGCCGAGCGCATCCGCTCCTCCGTGCCCGATCTCGTGCCGGTGCCGGCCTGCATGCGGGAATAGAACCGCCGCCGTCACGGTTGCGCTGGCGCTCGCCCGCGGCCCGCGCGCCGTGGTACGCTTGTCCCGTCGCCGGGCGCGGCGGACGCAGCCGCTCACGCCCGGGCGCCGCGCCGCCAAGAGAAGGACGCCCACCCATGCCCAAGCCCTCTTCCGTCATCGGCATCGACCTCGGCGGCACCAACATGCAGGTGGGGGTGGTCAACGAGAAGAACGAGCTGCTCGGCCGCGCCAAGGACAAGACCCTGGCGATCGAGGGGCTCAACCCCATCCTCGACCGCATCGTGGCGTGCATCGAGAAGGCCTGCCGCAAGGCCGAGGTCGATCCCAAGGAACTCGCGGGCGTCGGCATCGGGGCCCCGGGGGCGATCGACCCGATCAACGGCATCGTCATCGAGGCCCCCAACCTCCGCTGGAACGGCGTCAATCTCGGCGAGCTGCTCGCCCGGCGCCTCGGCCTTCCCGTCATGGTCGAGAACGACGTCAACGTCGCCGCGTACGGCGAGTGGAAATTGGGCGCGGGACGCGGAGTGGGGGACCTGCTCGCCATCTGGATCGGCACCGGCATCGGCGGCGGGCTGATCCTGAACCACCAGCTCTACCAGGGCGCCAACCTCACAGCCGGCGAGGCCGGCCACATGATCCTCTTCCCCGGCAACCCGCCCGGCTCGCGTTCCGTCGAGCACAACTGCTCCCGCACCGCCATCGCCGACCGCCTCAAGCGGCTCATCCGCGCCAACAACCCCTCCATGCTCACCGAGTTGACCGAGGGGAACCTCGAAGAGATCCGCGCCAAGTTCATCGCCGAGGCGTACGAGAAGGGCGACGAACTCACGCGAAGGGTCGTGGACAACGCCGCGGAGATGCTCGGAACGGCCATCGCCGGCATCGTGACGCTGCTCTCGCTCCCCCGCGTGGTGCTCGGCGGCGGGCTCACCGAGGCCATGGGGGAGATGCTCGCCAGCAAGGTCCGCAAGGTCGTCCTCGCCGAGGCGTTCCCCCATCGCGCCAAGAACGTCGAGGTTGTCGCCACCGCGCTCATGGACAACGCGGGCCTGCTCGGCGCGGCCCTCCTCGCCCGGGAGTCGCTCGCCCGCAAGAAATAGCCCGGCCCGATCGCGCGCGAGCCGTGGCCCGTGCGGAAAGACCGCAAGCCACGACGCCGGGGTGGGGCAGCATCGTGGCTCGCAGTGATCTCTCGAACGAATGTCAATCCCCGCGCCCAGCCGCCTCCGCGGCCTATCGCTTGCGTCGCGCGGCCAGCAGGCCGCCGAGCCCCAGCAACCCGAACGCCGACGGGGCCGGCACCGGCTCGTGCGTCAGCGAGAACGAGAAAATGGACCCCTCGGCCGATCCGTCGGCCGGATTCTGGCCCGAGTTGCTCCCCACCTCCGCGAAGTCCGTCGTGAACCAGCGCATGGTGGTGAACTGGTTCCCCCCGTTCGCGTCGTCGGGCAGCATCCGCACGTACCCCGAGTTGTTGTACAGCACGTTCGATGAGTCGGGCAGATCGACCGTGAACAACTGGTCGCCGTACACCCCGAGGTTCACGCCGAACCCGCCCTTGGAGAATCCGCGCTCGTCGAAGAAATCGAAGAACACCAGCGTCCCGCCGCCGACCCCGCCCGACGCCTGCAGCGCGCCGCCCACGAACTTGAACTTGCCCAGCCGGATGTTCTCAACGTTGGGCATCGTGCCCCGGTAGTCGTCGTAGATCCCGTCGCCGTTGATCGTTCCCGCCGCGACCACCGCCTCGTACCACCGGCCCGGGGGCGAGATCCCCGAAGAATACATCAGCACCTCGTTGCGCGGGCCGGCGCCATTCCAGTCGTCGCCGAGCTCCTGGTACGTCAACCCGTCCCCGGGTCCGTAGATGTGATAGTCCGAACGGTCCACCGGCCCGAAGTCCGGACGCGCCGCCGCGCCCGCCGCCAGCACCAGCACCGCGCCCACGCCCCACTTCACCCGCGCCCCCGTACAGATGGTCGCCCTCATGAACGCATCCCCTTCTCTCCGCCCGACGCCAGCGGCGCCAAACGGTGTGTAAGCAGACCAAGACCACCGCCCGCCGCGTCGCCTTGCCGGAGCACGCTCCGAGCACACGACAACGCGCCGACCACCACAGGTCTCTCTCTGCTCGCACTTCCGCCTGAAGCACCGTGTCGCGGCCGACCGCGACCTGCTTCGCCGCCCGGAGGACGGACTCAGCGGAACCAACGGGATGTCTCTCTCATCCCCCCTCGCCCGGCGCAAACCGGGCGCTCCGAATCAAGAGTACCCCCGGCCGTGCCAAATGCAAGGACGGATCGCGCAAGAAACGTGCGTTTTGCTCGAGACACGGTCGCGGTCATCCGGACCCATAAGTCACTCGTGGGATGATCGTGAACCGCGCACGGAACAACCGCTATTCCGACTCGTTTGGCTGAAATCAACCACCGACGCACCCGGGATCAAACACGAATCCACCCATCCACGGGCCGAAATCAACCATTCTTGGGTCGCGCGGCCCAGGCGGCCAGCACGTCCTTCTCACGGCTTGCCGTGATCCCCGCCCGCAGTTCGTTGGGATTCGCCATCGCGGGCTCGGGCTTGCCTTCCGCCTTGGCCTTCGCCTTTATTTCGGCGGTGACCCGAATTCTCCGTTCCAGCTCCTTGGGCCACCAAGTCAGGGTGTCCTTCACGGTGTGACTGATATCGCGGAACTTCAGGCCCGCGGCCACGGCACGCGAGACATTCCGGCGGTGCATGCCCGACATCTCACCTACTGCGGGGAGCCAGACGGGCATCTCGGACCATGGCGATACGCGCTGCTGTTCAAGGAACTCGGCGTCGGCCCAGGTGAGCGTGGACGGCTTGCCGCTGGCGGCTTGGCACGCAGTAATGAGCTTGCCGATGGTCAGACCACTCTGGGGCCCCAGCGCGTCGTACGTTCCAGTGGTCTTGGACTCAATGAGCATGACCACCCATTCCGCGAGGTCGCGCACATCGATAACCTGGATCGGGTCTTCCGGCGAACCCGGGCAGAGAACCTCGCCCCCCCGATCGACACGGACCGGCCAGTATGTAAAGCGGTCCGTCGGGTCGTTCGGGCCCACGATCAGGCCGGGCCGTACGGCCGTGGTCCGGCCGGGCATGGCCTTTTCGGCGGCCTTCTCACACAGCGCCTTCAAGGGGCCGTAGTTTTCAAATTGCGCGCCCATTTCCTCGACCGTTTCGTCGGTCATGGTGCCCACCGCCGCGGTCTCGTCGTCGCCGGCGCGGCTGTTGTCCTTGTACACCGAAACCGAGGAGATGAACAGGTAATGACCCGCGTTCGGGGCGAGCAACTCGGCCGACGCGCTCACGATCCGTGGCACGTAGCCGGAATTGTCGACGACGGCGTCGAATTTCTTGCCTTCCAGCGACTTGAGGCCCTCGCCCTTCGTCGGATCACGATCGCCGACGAGGCGTTCGACTTCTTTTCCGGCGAACATCGGGCCCTTGCGTTCTTCGGTCCGGCCGCGGTTAAAGATGGTCACGTGGTGCCCGCGTGCGAGCGCGACCTCGACCGTCTCCGGTCCCAGGAAGCCAGTCCCCCCCAAGATGAGGATTCGCTTGCCCCCGCCGGAGAATCTCGGCGATATGGCCCGCACCTTTCCCGCGAGCGCCGGGATGGACGCCGCGGCGGAGGCGACCGCGACGGTTCGAAGAAAATCACGGCGTGACGGGGCGCTGGGGGTGGCCATGGTGCGGATCCTCGTGGGTCGAACGGGAGCGATTGTCTGACGGGTTCGTGACGCGCGCGCGTCTTGGCACCAGCCAAGACGCGGTTCGGGTAGTCTGCCGTCAAGCCGGGGTGAATCCCGAGCGTTGATCGACGCGGGCCGGGCTTGGTTGGGGCACAGCCAAGGAAGGGAGCCTCGGTTGGACACGCGGACCGATGTCAACGCGGGGGCGCAGCCGGGGGGGGCGGGTCGGGGAGCGGTGGGCTGGATCGGTCGCGTGACGGGGATCGAGCGGGGGGAGGGGCCGGCCACGGTCCTGGCCGCGACGTACTTCTTTCTGCTGTTGGCGAGCTATTACTTGCTGCGGCCGATCCGTGAGTCGATGGGGATCTCGGGGGGCGCCGAGAAACTGCCCTGGCTCATGACGGGGACGCTGGCGGTGATGCTGGTGGCGAGCCCGGCGTTCGGGGCGCTGGTGTCGCGTCTGCCGCGCGCGCGGTTCGTGCCGCTGACGTACCGGTTCTTCGCGCTGAACATCGTGGTGTTCTTCGTGCTGTTCGAGGTGCTGCCCCGGCCGGCGCTGGGGCTGGGGTACGCGTTCTACATCTGGCTGAGCGTGTTCAACCTGTTCGTGGTGTCGGTGTTCTGGGGGTTCCTCGCGGACGTGTTCGCCCCGGCGCAGGCGCGGCGGCTCTTCGGCGTGATCGGCGTGGGCGGGACGCTGGGGGCGATCGCGGGCGCCGGGCTGGCCTCGGTGCTCGCGGAAGGGGGCCGGGTGCTCGGGCTGATCGCGCCGAAGATCGACTCGGCGTACCTGATGCTGGCGGCGGTGATCCCGCTGGAGCTCTCGGTGTGGTGCGCACGCGGTCTGGCGCGGCGTGCCGGTGCGTGGGGGCGTGGGCACCACCAGACGCCCGAGCCGACCACGGACATCTGGTCGGGGTTCCGCCTGCTGACCGGCTCGCCGTACCTGGGCGGGATCGCGCTGTACATCTTCCTGTTCACGGTGCCCTCGACGATCATCTACATCCAGCAGGGATCGATCGTCGAGCGCACGTTCGCGGACAAGGCGTCACGCACGGCCGCGTTCGCGTCGCTGGACCTGTACACCAACATCCTGACGCTGGCGGTCCAGTTGACCGCGACGGCGCGCCTGGTGCGCTGGCTGGGCCTGGGGGCCGCCCTGGCGATCCTGCCGACCATCACGCTCGCGGGTTTCGCGGCCCTGTTCACCTCGCCGACGTGGGGTGTGCTCAGCGTGCTGCAGGTGGTGCGCCGGGCGGCGCACTACGCGGTGGATCGTCCTTCGCGCGAGATGCTCTTCGCGCCGCTGGGTCCGGACGAGAAGTACAAGACCAAGTCGTTCATCGACACGTTCGTCTATCGGGCCGGGGACACGATGGGCGGCTGGGCCCCGACCTGGATGGCCGCGGCGGGGATCGGTCTGCCGTGGCTGGCGTTCCCCGTGGCCGCGGTCAGCTTCGTGCTCGCGTTCTGGTTGGGCGGACGCGGCGAGCGAGCCGGCCGGCGTTAAACGAGCCGACGCGCGGCCGCCGGGCGCGTCAGGTGAGCGATCCGATGATGTCCGCCGCACGGGCGGCCCCGTCCTCGGCCTGGATCACCGTTCCCAGGCGCCGCGCGCACGCGTGAAACGACGGGGTGCGCAGCAGGGCGTCGAGCGCGGCCGCGAGGCGCGGCGTGGTGAGACGGTGGCGGGGGAGGGAGAGCCCGACGCCGGCGCGACGGACCCGGGCGGCGTTGTCGAACTGATCGTGGGCGTGGGGGATCACCAGCATGGGCCTGGCGGCGCGCAGCGCCTGGGCGGTCGAGCCGATCCCGCCGTGGTGGACGTTGAGCGCGGCGCGGGGCATGACGCGGGAGAACGGCGCGTACGCGAACGCGCGCACGCGGTCGCTCAGTTTCGGCGGCGGGTCGCGGCCGGGGCCGATCAGCAGCAGGCCGCGCCGGCCGAGTTCGTCGCAGGCCCGGGCCGCGTGCCGGTAGAAGTCACCGGCGACGTGAACGGCGGCGGTGCCGAGCGTGAAGAGAATGGGAGGATCGCCGGCATCCAGGAAGCGGTCAATCTCGACGGGCGTGGATTCCTGCTCGCCGTTGCGGTCGTGCCAGGGGAAGCCGCAGACGGTCGCGTGGGGCGGGTCGCCGGGGAGCGGGCCGCGCAGCGCGGGGGACCAGAGGCCCAGATTGGCGTCGCCGCCGTGCGTGGCGTCGAAGAACACGCCCCTCTCGGGCGCGAGGCCGAGCTCGCGCCGGATCCGGTTGACGCGGCGGTCGAACATCGTGTTGATGAGCGGCCCGCCGATGGCGCGCATCGCACGCATGAGCCAGCGCGGGGGGTTGAGCGGCGTCCACGCGGTGGGCGAGATCACGTCCTCGGCGTTGAGCCACATGCTCGGGGCGAGCACGACGGTCGCGCGCCGGAGTCCCAGCTCGCGGCACACCCACGGGGCGCTGAAGCAGATGTGGTGATGGACGATGACATCGGGTCGGCCCGCGCGGGCCAGCTCGTGCAGGGCGCGATAGGCGTCCCGGGCCGTGGGGAGGATCATCTGCTCGATGACGATGGCCCCGCCCCGGCGGCGGTGCATGATGTCGGGAAACGAGCGATCGACGGTCTTGAGGTCGAACGCTTCCGCGCCCAGCGGGGCGTACGCGACGCCGGCTTCCTCGACCTGCGCGCGGAAGTACGGGTTGACGAGCAGCGTGGCTTCGTGCCCGCGCCGAAGCAGGGCCCGCGCCAGGGCGATGAACGGGTTGATGTCGCCGTGGCTGCCGGCGGTGACGAGGATGACGCGTGCCACGCCGGAGGGTACGGGGCCCGGCGGGCGCGGGGCCCGTCGGGCCTCATGTCGAACATCGCCGGGGGCGCCCCGCCCGAGATGCCCCCCCCTCCCCCCCCTCCCCGCGGATCAGCAGGGCTCGTTGAAGGCGTTCAGGAAGTCGAAGTAGTCGAAGTCATCCACGGAGGTGTCGCCGTTGACATCGGCGCCGATATCGTTGCCGAAGAACGCGTTGAGGAAATCGAAGTAGTCGAAATCGTCCACGACGAAGTCGTGGTTGAAGTCGCCGGCGCACCACACGATGGCGAAGGCGGGGTCGCAGGTGATCGTCCGGCACGGGCCGGTGATGACGCAGTCGAACTCACCGGTGTCGCTGTTGAGGGCCGGTGCGATGGTGAGCGTGTCGGTGGTGGCGCCGGAGATGCGGCCGCCGTTGGCGAGATCCACGCCGTACCGCCGCCACTGGAACGTGCGCGGGCCGTCCCCCGACGTCGCGACGGTCTCGATCAGGGTCTGCCCGGCGGTGATGGCCTGGAAGCCGGGCGGGATGAGGACGAACGGTCCGGCCCCGGGGCGGTACCGGGCGATGTGCGCCGCCGTGCCGCCGCCGGCGATGCCGAAGTGGCCGCCGCCCCACAGCGCCGGGCCCGATCCGTCATCGAACGCGCGCAGGGCGCGGCAGGTGGAATCCACGCCGCCGCCCATGTCCTCCCATTGCTCGTTGAGCGGGTTGAATCGCGCGACGTACGCCACCGGGGTGGAGCCGCTGGCGGTGAAGTAGCCGCCCGCGAACAGGGCCATGCCGCGCCCGTCGTCAAACCGCGCCAGCGTCGAGGCGAAGTAGGGTTCGCCGTCCTTGGAGAAGCCCTGCCCGAGTGGCAGGAAGAGCCCGAAGCGCCACTCGGCGGCGCCGTTGACGGCGTAGTCGCCGGAATCGAACCGGCCGCCCACGTAAAGCGACGGCTTGGAGGGATCCTCGATGAAGCAGGTGACGGTGGGGTCCACGCCGCCGGAGAGCCCGCCGGAGAGCGAGTAGAAGCCGAAGCTGTCCCAGGAGGCGATATTGTTGCACGCCAGGCCGTCGATGTCGGTGAACGAGCCGCCAATGTAGAGATAGTCGCCCCCGCCTTCGTCATAGACGGTAAGCGCGTACACGCCCTTGGCCGCGCTCGGACCGGTTACTCCCGTGCCCATGCCGTGAAAGAGGGCGCCGTCGTAGCGGAACAGCCCGTTGACGGTGAGCGCGCCCGAGTTGTCGCCCTCGGTCGTGGTGAACAGGCCGCCGATGATGAGGGCGGGGTTGCCGTCGGAGTCCTTGAACGCGGCCAGGGCCCGCACGACCGCGTTGGGGCCGGATCCGTCGCCGTCCAGGGGCTCCCAATCCGCGCCGTTGAAACGGGCGATGTTGAGCATCGGGCGTCCCGCGCCGTTGCGGTCGAAGATGCCCGCGGCGTACAGCTTCTCGCCCGATCCGTCATCGAACGCCTGGAGCGCGAAGACGGCCCCGGGGATGGCCCCGATCCTGAGCCCCGACCCGACCTGCAGCCAGCCGGACGGTCCGCGCACCGCGATGCACGTGGCTGAAACGCCCTCGATGGTCGCGAAGTTGCCCCCGACGTAGAGCTTCTCGCCCCCGCCGTCGTCCCAGGTGAGCATGGCGCGCACGCGTTCGTCGGCGCCGCCGCCGGGGAGGGCTTCCCAAGCCGGGTCGCACTGCCCGCGGGCGCCGTACGTGGACGTGAGCGTCGCCAGGCACACAACGAGGACGCGAAGTGAAAGAGAAGACGCACGCACGACACACCTCCGGAGCGACCGTTCGCGCTGAATTGCACGTCCCGCGCGTCGGCACGCTCGGCCGCGCGGGTGAACCGTTTTCGACGCTCGCACGGGCAATCTAGTCGATGGGCCGGTGCTGTCAATCGGGAATTCGAGGTCCGAACGAGAATTGAAGGCCACGGTGACGCAAACTGACCAATAACCAGACCGATCGATCCATCCGTTCGAACGATACCGACGTTCCGCGCCGATGGAGCGCGAACGGCTTCAGCAAGGCGTGTTCAGCGCGTTGAGGAAATCGAAGTAATCGAAGTCATCCACGGAGGTGTCCCCGTTGACATCGGCGGCCATGGAATTGGCGAAGAAATCGTTGAGGAAATCGAAGAAATCGAAATCGTCCACAACCCCGTCATGGTTGTAATCACCCGGGCATGGGCAAGCCTTGCGGAAGACGATGCCGCGGGCGGCGGTGGACCCCGCCGCGGTGAAGTCGCCGCCGACCACGAGCCGCTTGTCCCACGCCAGCAGCGAGAAGCAGGACGGGAAGTTGCCGCCGACCGACCCGGTGAGGCCCCCGTCCACGACCGTCCACGAGCCCGACTCGAGGCGGGCCACGTAGCCGACGGTCGGGACGGCGGTCCCGCCGAGGTACAGCGCGTTGCCCGTGCCGTCGTTGAATCCGGTCAGACCGTAGATGTACCCGCCCACGTTCTGGCCGACGCGGGTCCACGTGGAGCCGTTCCACTTGGCGACCGAGGTCTGGGTCTGGCCGCCGCCGGGACAGCGGAAATACCCGCCCGCGACGTACAGCGCGGGCCCGGTCCCATCGTTGAAGACCGTCATCGCGGAGATCTGCGCGAAGTTCACGTCGGTGGCGACCAGCCCCGCGCCGACCTTTGACCATGTCGTGCCGTCCCATCTTGCGATGACCTGCGCCGACAGGCCGCCGATGGAATTGAAACGCCCGCCCGCGTACAGCTTCGGACCCGAACCGTCATCGAAGACGGCCAGCGAGAAGACCGTGGGGGAGAAGGGGCCGTTGACGGTCGCGACCGGAGCCCACGCCGCGCCGTTCCAGGCCTGGATGCCGTTGGAGGGCGTGCCGGCGATGTCGGCCAGGCCCGCCCCGCCGACGTAGAGCCGGTTCTGGTTCGTGGGATCGTTGGGCCAAGTGGACATGGCCCAGATCGATGCCGGGGACGTGGCCACGGGATTGACCGGGAACGCCTGCCATGCCGAGCCGGTCCAGACCGCGATCGAGCGGGTCCCGTTCACGCCACCGGCCCGATCGAAAAAACCCGCGACCACCAGGCCCGAGGGCGAGCCGACCGCGTACGGCAGGATCGATGTGACGAAGGCGTTGGTCGAACCGGCCGAGATCCCCGATCCCATCGCGGCCCAGGTTCCGGTGGTCGGGTTCCACCGGGCGACGTAGCCCGTTCCGGACAGGCCGCCCATGCGCGCGAACGATCCGCCCGCGTACAAGCGCTCGCCGGTGCCGTCGTTCCACGCGCGCAAGGCCCCGACATACCCCGAGTTGATGCCGACCGTGCCCGGTGCCCCGTCCCACGAGGGCGTACAGGGCTGGGCGAGTGCGGTCGCGGCCGTCATGGTGAAAATCGAGCACAACAGGCAACCCGCGGCGCGGTTCATCACGGCAAGTCCCTCCTTCCGCACGCGCTGTCCATGGCACAACGGTCGCGTGGGTCGAAAGTAGTGTAATTGCCCCAGCGTGTTCGTCCATGATTTTCCGCTCCGCACGCTCGGAACACATCCGGTCGGTTCCGGTTTGGTACACTTCCGACCATGCTCGCCCGCGTCCAGTCCTACCTCCTGCAAGGGATCGACGCCCTGTCGTGCGAGGTCGAGGTCGATCACACGGACGCCTCGGATGTCCGGCGCACGGTCGTCGGCCTGCCCGACGCGGCGGTCAAGGAGTCGCTGGAGCGCGTGAGTGCCGGGCTCGCGAACTCGGGGTACGAGGAGGTCCGCGGCAGGTTGCTCGTCAATCTCGCGCCCGCGGACGTGCGCAAGGAGGGTCCGCTCTACGACCTTCCCATCGCCATCGCCATTCTCATGGGGCGCGGCGTGGTCCGTTCCGAGCCCGACCGGCGCCGCTACGACCGCGGCGCGCCGCCCCCGCCCGATGAGCCCGGGCCGGGGCTCGACGCCCGCGAGTACCTGGTCGCGGGTGAGCTCGCGCTCGACGGGCGCGTCCGGCCCGTGCGGGGCGTCATCGCGATGGCCGCGCTCGCCAAGTCGCTGGGCCGACGGGGGGTGATCGTTCCCGCCGAGAACGCGCCCGAGGCCGCGGTGGTGCCCGGCGTCGAGGCCATCGGCGTCCGCACGCTGGCCGAGCTGGTGGGCCTGCTCAACGGGGGGCTGGAGCCCCGTCCGTACCCCACCGTCGATGCCGCGTCCCTGCTGTGCACCGCGCGGGCCGAGATCGATTTCGCGGACGTGCGCGGGCAGGAGAACGTCAAGCGTGCCATCACCGTGGCCGCGGCGGGCGCGCACAACCTGCTCATGCTCGGCCCCGCGGGCACCGGCAAGTCGATGATGGCCAAGGCCCTGCCCGGCGTGCTGCCCCCCATGACGCCCGAGGAGGCCGTCGAGGTCACCCGGGTGTACTCCGCCGCGGGGAAGCTCGAGCCGGGTTCGGGCCTGGTCGCGGTCCGCCCGGTGCGTTCGCCGCACCACACCGCTTCGGGCGCGGCGATCATCGGGGGGGGCATCGTGCCCCGGCCGGGCGAGGTCTCGCTGGCGCACCGCGGCGTTCTTTTCCTCGACGAACTGCCGGAGTTCCCGCGGTTCGTGCTCGAGACCCTCCGCCAGCCGCTCGAGGACCACGTCGTGACGGTGGCCCGGTCCCATTCCGCGGTCCGCTTCCCCGCGGATTTCATGCTCGTCGCGGCGATGAACCCCACGCCCAAGGGCGACGTTGCGCCCGGGGAATTCGGCCGCAGAGAGATGGACCGGTATCTGGCGCGGTTGTCCGGGCCGCTGCTGGACCGCATCGACCTGCACGTCGAAGCGCCGGCGGTCCCGTTCGCGGAACTCTCGGCCCCGCGCGGCTCGCCCAACGGGGGCGGGGCGCGCGGCGCGGCGGGGACTCCGCGCGGCACCAGCAGCGCGGCGATCCGCGCGCGGGTGCTCCAGGCCCGCGCCGTGCAGATCGCACGCCAGGGCCCGGTGACGCCCAACGCGCGTCTCAGCGGGCGGCAGCTGGACGAGCTGGCCCCGCTCGGCGACGACGCGCGGGCCCTGCTCGGGCAGGCAATGTCCGAGCTCGGCCTCTCGGCCCGTGCCTACGACAAGATCCGGCGCGTGGCGCGAACGCTCGCGGACCTCGAAGAGGCCGAGACGATCACGGTCACGCACGTCGCCGAGGCCGTGAGCTACCGCCTGCTCGATCGCAAGGCCTGACCGGGGAGCCGCCGCGGCCGACGCGCCGCATGGCCGCATCCGGGGCCGAATACCATCGATCCCATGCTGGGCCGTACGCCGCGCACCATCTGGCTCTTCCAGCTCCTCGACCTGTGGAGGATGGTCCTGCTCACCAGCGCGGTGCTGGTGACGGTGATGAGCTTCGCGGTGGCGGTCAAGCCGCTGGCCGACGGCAAGCTCGAGCCGCTCGACACGCTGCGGTTCATGCTGCTCGCGATGCCGCCGATGCTGGAGTACGCGCTGCCCTTCGCGGCCCTCTTCGCCGCGACGCTCTCCTATCACCGCATGGCCGTCGACAGCGAGGTCATGGCCTGCGCCGTGGGGGGAGTGAGCTACCGCTCGCTCGCCGCGCCCGCGGCGGTGTCCGGGCTGATCCTCGGGGGCATCATGCTGGCGCTCTCCCACCAGGTGATCCCCCGGTTCCTCCGCTCGATGGAGGAACTGGTCCGCGAGGACGTGACCCGCCTGCTGGTGGCGCAGATCGGACGCGGGCAGAGCGTTCGCATGGGCGACATGCTGGTCTACGCCGAATCGGTGGACCGCCTCGACGCCGACGAGAAGAGCGGGGCGTACCAGCGCTTGCTCCTCCGGGGCGTGCTGGCCGTCAAGATGGACGGGCGCGGGCGCGTGGACACCGACGTGACCGCGGCCCAGGCCCTGGTCTGGCTCTTCCGCGACGACGACGCCGCCTCGGGCGACCCGATCACGACCGTGAAGATGAAGCTGCTGGACGTCGTCGCGCACCGGCCGGGGGAGGGTCTGGGCCAGGTGGCGGAGCAGGCCTTCGCCTGGGAGGTGCCCGGGGGCGTCATCGACGACCCCAAGTTCCTCACCTACACCGAGCTGCGGCGGCTGCGCGACGAGCCCGAGCGCATGAACGGCGTGGAGCGGCGCCGCCGCGTGCTCGCCACCCACCTGGCCGAACGGGCCACCACCGACCGCATCGAGGCGGGCCTGACCGGGCCCGGCTCCGCCCGCCTGGTGGATGCGCTCGGCCAGCCCATCATGTTGCGCGGCGCGGGCATCGTGTGGCGACCCCCCAAGATCAGCCGCTGGGAGGTCCTGCCCCTGGCCCCGGGCCGCCCCATCGAGGCCGACCGCGTGTTCGATGGCAAACGCGTGCAGAAATTGCGCGCCGAACGCGCGTGGCTGGTCACGAGCCTCGCGCCCGAGGGCGACAAGCCCGTGACCGTCAACCTCACCTTTGAACGGGTCCGGGCCGAGGGGGCCAGCTCCGAGGCGGCGCTGCGGCGCGAGAGCGGCGTGTCCGGACTCGTGCAGGAGTTGGCGCTGGGCGGGCTGACCCTCACCGACGATCCCGTCCCCGACCTGACCGCCGAGAACTCCGCCGCCCTCCTGGCGCGCGCGGAGCGGCGCGTCGCAGCCTTCACGTGGGATACGTTCGTCGCCGATCCGGCCCGCGACCTCCGCGACCGCCTCGCCGATCTGCACCGGGAGGTGACCGGGAAGCTGCACGAGCGCGCGGCCATGGCCGCGGCGTGCGCCGTCATGCTCTTCGCCGGGGCCGTCATGGCCATGCGCCTGAAGGACTCGCTGCCCCTGACGGTGTACCTGTGGTCGTTCATCCCGGCCCTCGTGTGCGTGCTGTCGATCGTCGCGGGCCGGCAGATGGTGAGGCACTACGGCGGGCTGTCGCTGCCGGTGCTGTGGAGCGGGGTCGCCCTGCTGGGCGCATACGCCTTGCTCCAGTACAGGAGGCTGGCGCGCCATTGAGCACGCCCCCACCCTTGGCTCCGACCGCTCCATCTCGTACCGATATCCGTGACGCGCGCGTCCGGCCGTGGTCGGGGGCATGGGGTTGGACGCTCACGCTGGTCCTTGGCCTGATGGTGCTGCGGATCGTGTACCTCTGGATATGGTGTCCCTACACGCTGATCGAGGACGAGGCCCACTACTGGGAGTGGTCACGTCGCCTGGACTGGGCGTACTACAGCAAAGGCCCGGGCATCGCGTGGCTGATCGCGCTGGGTACGCGCGCGCTGGGCGATTCCGAGGCGGCCATCCGCACGTTCGCGCCGATCGCGTCCGCGCTGGCCGCGCTGGCCGTCGCGCGCCTGGCCCGCGAGGCGTTCGAGGATCCGAGGGTCGGTTTCTACGCGGCGCTGGCGTTCCAGCTCGCGCCCATCAATCAGGCGGGGGCGCTGCTCGCCACCATCGACGGGCCGTACCTGGCGTGCTGGGCGGCGGGCGCCTGGGCGGCGTGGCGGGCGCTGGGCCGGGGCTCGTGGTGGGCATGGCCGGCGCTTGGCGCGGCGGTCGGGTGCGGCTTCCTTTTCAAGTCGACGATTCTGTTCCTGCCGATCGGAGTGGCCCTGGCGGGCTGCTGCATCGGTCGCGCGCGCCGGACGCATCCGAGGTGGAGATCCGCGTTGGCTTCGGGCGTGGTGCTGATGGTGGCGCTCGGCAGCCCGGTCGTGACGTGGAACGCGGCGCACGGCTGGCCGCAGGCGCGGCACCTGATCGGTCACGTGGCGGTGGGTTGGGGAGACATGCCGGTGCCGCCCGAGACGGCCTCGGGCCGCCGTCGCGAGATCCCGATGGCCGAGACGCTGGAATTCCTGCTGGGCCAACTCGGCCTGATGGGCCCGATATTGGTGATCGCGGCGATTGAGGCGTGGGCGTGCTTGGGTCCGAGGCGGCGCGCGAACGAGGGCGGGGGTGACGGAGCGGGGGCGTTCATGGTCGCGGTGGCGGCTCCGATCCTGCTGTTCTATCTGGGGATGACGACGTTCAACGACGTGGAGGGGAACTGGCCGCTGGCGGGGTACGCGACGCTCCTGGCGCTGGCGGCCCGGGGCGTGGTTCGCGGGATGGACGACTACCGGGCGCGGGTGGCGCGTTGGCGGGCGTTGCCGACCGGACGACGGCCCTGGGAGGGGTTCGTGCGCCGCAAACCGGAGACCGTCCGCCAGGTCGTGTGGCATCTGGCCGTGGGCGCGGGGCTGGTGACCGGGGCGGCGATGTTGCGGGCCGACCTGGTGGCGCGGCTCTTCGTGCCCGATCCGGAACGGACCGCGGTGGGCCGGGTGCTGGGGGCGCGGAAGATGGGGGCTCATGTGCAGCGGCTTCTGCAGGACGCGCGGCGCGGCGACCCGGCCGGCGAGCCGTTCCTGATGGCCGAGCACTACGGACGGGCGAGCCTGATGGCGTACTACGTGTCCGAGCGGCCGGTGGTACGGTGCGCCAGCGTGCCGCTGGGGGGGCGAATGACCCAGTACGACATCTGGCCGGAGACGCGACCGGATGATCCGAGCCTGCATGGGCGTGCCGCGGTGCTGCTGGGGGGATCGCAGCGCAAGTGGCGTCCGTTGTTCGAGCGGGTGGAGGATGCCGGGAAGCTGGAGGGCGAGCATAAGGAGGACCGGAGGGTGTTCATCGGGCACGGCTATCTCGGCGTCGGCGCCGGGTCGGGCGCGGCGTCGGAGCGAGGGGCACCCCGATGATCAGACGTCATGGGCCGATGGCGTGGCTGGCGGCGGGGGTGGTGGGGTTCGCCGCGTCGCACCTGCTGGACGGGGCGGGGTTCCGGTGGTCGAGAACGATCGAGCTTGCGCGCCTGGAAGAACAAGATTGGTACAAGCTGTTCCGGGTGGCGGGGTATCTTCCGACGTGGGTGCTGGTGGGGCTGGCGCTGATCCTGGTTGATCGGAAGCGGCTCACGGGGCGGCCGGTGCGCGAGGTGGCGCGGCGCGGCGCGGCGCTGGTTCTCGCGGCGACGGGATCGGGTTTGCTTGCGGAGCTGTTGAAGATGGCCGTCGGGCGGGCGCGTCCGATCGTGACGGGGGGGCGGTACGAGTTCCGCGCGTTCCTGCGCGGGTTCGTGGAGTCGGCGGACCTGGGGCTGCCGAGCAGCCACGCGGCGGTGGCGTTCGGCGCGGGGTTCGCGCTGCTGGCGCTGCACCGTCCGCTGTGGCCTCTGGCGGCGCTGCTGGGCGCGGGGTGCGCGGCGGGGCGGGTGGCGAGCGGGGCTCACTTCGTCTCGGACACGGTCGGTTCGCTGGTGGTGGGGCTGGCGGGGGCGATGCTCGCGGCTAGGCTCACCCGGGGGTGGGAGGGGCGTGGGGCCGCGGGGGACCGGGGTGGAGGAGCGGAGTCGTGAGCATCCTGGATCGCTACATCGCCCGGCAGTTCCTCGCGAACACGCTGGTGCTGATCCTGATCCTGTTTTCGTTCGTGGTGACGGTGGACCTGTCGCTGAACGTGGACCGGTTCCTGCGGGTGGCGCGGGCGATGGCGCAGGGAGAGAACGACTCGGGCCTGAGGCAAGCGCTGATCACGATCTTCCTGGTGGCGGACCTGTGGTGGCCGCGGCTGCTGCAGCTCTTCAACTTCATGCTGGGGCTGGTGCTGGCGGCATCGATGGGGTTCACGCTGACGCAGCTGGTTCGGCACCGTGAGCTGGTGGCGATGCTGGCGAGCGGGGTGAGCCTGTACCGGGTGGCGCGTCCGATCCTGGTGGTGGTGGCGGGGCTGACGCTGGTGCAGGCGGCGAACCAGGAGTTCGTGATCCCGCGGATCGCGCCGCTGCTGACGCGGGACCACGGCGAGGCCGGGAAGCGCGACTGGTCGGCGTTCGAGGTGCGGCCGACCTCGGACGGGCAGGGTCGGCTGATCTCGGCCACGCGGTTCGATCCGCAGACGGGCAGGGCGGAGGGCTTCAACGTCTGGGAGCGGGACGCGGGCGGGCGGGCGACGAGGCGGATCAGCGCCGAGCGTGCCCAGTGGCGGGGCGGGGGCTGGGATCTGACCGACGGGGTCGAACGTCGGTTGACGCTGGCGCCGGCGGGGAAGACGGAGCGAGCGGCCGGTCCGGGCGCGTCCCAGCCGGTGGCGCGCCTGGACACGGACCTGGGCCCGACGGCGCTGCTGGTGAAGCACTACGCGAGCCTGGGGCAGAGCCTGAGCCTGGCGCAGATCCGGGAGATGCTGGCGAACCCGGCGTTGGACGCGTCGCTGCGCGAGCGACTGGAGCGGACGGGTTACGGGCGGCTGTCGTCGATGGCGTCGAACCTGCTGGCGATCCTGATCGCGATGCCGTTTTTCCTGGTGCGGGAGCCGCGCAACATGCTGGTGCAGAGCCTGAAGTGCGCGCCGCTGGCGATGGTGTCGCTGCTCGGCGGCGTGATGGGATCGGCGGCGCCGGTGCCGGGGCTGCCGGCGTGGTTCGGGGTCTTCCTGCCGGTGCTGGTGCTGGCGCCGCTGGCGATCGCGATGCTCTCGCGCGTGCGGACGTGACGCGCGGGTGCGGGCGACTTGGCCGACCGGCGCGGGAACAATGGACCCGTCCGGGCCCGGGGCGTCCGGCGTGATTGGGGACAGCATGGCGTCGGTCGTCTTCTACTTCCAGGTCCACCAGCCGTTCCGCCTGCGGAACTATTCGGTGTTCGACCACGATCCGTTCTATTTCGACACCAAGAAGAACGGCGAGATCTGCCGGAAAGTGGCGGACAAGTGCTACCGGCCCGCGACGTCGCTGATCCTGGACCTGGTGCGGCGGCACAAGGGGCGGTTCAAGGTTTCGTATTCGCTGACGGGTGTGGTGCTGGACCAGTTGCAGGAGTTCGCGCCGGACGTGATCGACCTGTTCAAGCGCCTGGCGGAGTCGGGGTGCTGCGAGTTCCTTGCGGAGACGTACCACCACTCGCTGAGCTTCCTGTACTCGCGCGAGGAGTTCGCGCAGCAGGTGCGTCGTCAGACGGAGCGCATCGAGGGGCTGTTCGGGCAGACGCCTCGGGTGTTCCGGAACACGGAGCTGATCTACAACAACGACGTGGGGCACTACGTGGCGTCGATGACGCGCGGGGACGGCTCGCCGCGGTTCCTGGGGATGATCTGCGAGGGTGCGGACCACCTGCTGGGGTACCGGTCGCCGAACTATGTGTACCGTCCGCCGCACACGGGGGCGGGGGCCGGGGGCAAGCCGTTCGGCCTGCTCCTGAAGAACTACCGGCTGAGCGACGACATCGCGTTCCGGTTCTCGAACCGGGGCTGGACGGAATGGCCGCTGACGGCGGAGAAGTTCGCGGGGTGGGTGAACCAGATCAACGGCGACGGGTACGTCTGCAACCTGTTCATGGATTACGAGACGTTCGGCGAGCACCAGTGGGAGGACACGGGGATCTTCCGCTTCCTTGACGCGCTGCCGGAGAAGGTGTTCGACGTGTCGCCCGGCGTGAACGACTTCGCGACGCCGTCCGAGGCGTTCGAGCGGTACGAGAGCGTGGGCGTGTACGACGTGCCGCACATGATCTCGTGGGCGGACACGGAACGGGACCTGTCCGCGTGGCTGGGCAACGCGATGCAGAGCAACGCGCTCAACGAGGCGTTCCGGCTGGAGCGGGCGGTGAAGGGCAAGCTCGCGTGGGCGAAGAAGACCGGGGACGCGCGCTTGGCCGCGGAGGCGGGGTACGCGGTCGAGGACTGGCGCAAGCTCACCACCAGCGACCATTTCTATTACATGTGCACGAAATACTGGTCCGACGGTGACGTCCACAAGTATTTCTCGCCGTACGACTCGCCGTACGACGCGTACATCAATTACATGAACGTGCTCGACAACCTGCGTTCGCGTTCGGCGCACTGAGCCCGCGGCGCGGCCCTTCTCGGGCTCCTCTCACCGGCCCTGCCCCATGCACACGCCACGGATCGGATTCGTTCGGTACCTCAACACCGTGCCCCTCGTGGAGGGCCTGGAGGCGTGGTCGGGGGTTGGCCTGCTGCCCGGCGCGCCCGCCGAGCTCGCGGACATGCTCCGGGAGGGGCGCGCGGACGTGGCGCTGGTGTCGCTGGTGGACGCGCTGGGGCCGCGCGGATCCCTGACGCTGCTGCCCGAGGGGATGATCGGCTGCGACGGTCCGACGCTGACGGTGCGGGTGTTCTCGCGGTCGCCGCTGGATCGGGTGTCGCAGCTGGCGGTCGACCGGGAGAGCCACACGTCGGTGGCCCTGGCGCGGCTGGTGCTGGAATACCGGCACGGGACGCGCCCGGAGATCGGGGTGTTCACGGCTCCGGACGCGGGGGCGTGGGAGGGGGCTCCCGAGAGCGTCCTGTTGATCGGGGACAAGGTCGTCAACGCCGCTCCGCCCGAGCGGCTGTACCCGCACCAGCTCGACCTGGGCGCGGCGTGGCACGAGTTGACCGGTCTGCCTTTCGTCTACGCGGTGTGGATGTGCCGCGCGGGCGAGGAGTCCTCCGCCACGGTGCGCACGGCGCGGGAGGTGCTCGAGCGTCAACGGCGGCGCAATCGGATGCGACTTGATTGGCTGATCGCCAAGCATGCGCCGGGGCACGGCTGGCCGGTCGAGCTCGCGTCGCGGTACGTGAAGGAGTATCTGCGGTACGAGGTGGGTCCCCGCGAGCGCGAGGCGGTGGGACGGTTTGCGGTGCTGGCACGGGAGCTGGGGGTGCTTCCCCCGGGCGAGCCGCCGCGCTGGGCGGATGCCGGGGCGGCGGCCGTCGGGGAGGCCGTTCGTCGCGCCGCGGCGCCGACTTCTACACTCCAACCATGATCTCACCCTCCCCGACGACTCCCATTTCGGCGCACCTGGCCCGCGGCGTTCTGGAGCGATCCGTCGAGGCCACGGCGACGCGTCCGGGCTACATCGTGATGTCGGTGCCGAACACGTCCTATGCGCTGCACCTCAGCCCCGCCGCGCCGGTGCGGGCGGCGCCCGGGAAGCGTTTGATCGGGACGATCCACGCGCAGGCGCGGCGGATCGATCGGGTTGGGGCGGGGGGGCGGTACATCGAGCCGGTGGCGGGGCGGCCGAGGCGGGTGCAGGGGACGGTGATCGCGCGCGACTCCGGCGCGGGGACGATCACGCTGAACTGCGGGGTGCCGGTCTGTGTCCGGACGGACGGCCGGCAGAAGGCGGAGGAGTTCGGAATCGGCGAACTCGTGGCGTGCGATTTCGTAGAGATGGCAGAATTCCGCGAGGAGTGACCGGTCCGCGCGGATCGGGGCGCGGGGTTGGGGGTTCGAACGCCTGCCGGCGAGCCGGGAGCACGGGAATGGATCGTTCACTGATCGAGCGGTACGAACGGGGCGCGGGCGAGCCGGCGCGGTACATCGCCGGCCTGACCCGTGAGCAGCTGGACGCGTTTCCGGTGCCGGGGACGTGGTCGATCCGGCAGATCGTGGTTCATGTCTTGGATTCGGACCTGATCGCCACGCACCGGATGAGGCGGATCGTGGCGGAGGATCGCCCCCTGCTGATCGGCTACGACGAGACGCTGTTCGCGCAACGGATGGGGTATGCGCGCGAGGACCTGGGCGTGGTGTGCCGGTTGTTCGCGCTGAACCGAGAGTGGACGTCGTCGCTGCTGCGGCGGTTGCCGGACGCGGACTTCGCGCGGGTGGGCGTTCACAATCAGCGCGGGCTGCTGAGCCTGGGCGAGATGGTGAGGCTGTACGTCGATCACCTGACCCACCACGAGCGGTTCGTGCGTGAGAAGCGCGCGCTGCTGGGGGCGCCGCTGTGACCGCCGGTCACTCGCCCATGGTGCGCTTGCGGCGCAGCACGTGATGGTATTTCTGGGCGAAGCGGTGGGCCTCGTCGCGGACGGACTGGAGGAGGCGGAGCGCGGCGTTGTCGCGCCCGAGGCGGATGGGCTCGTCGCGGCCGAGCACGAAGATCAGCTCCTCGCGCTTGGCGAGCGAGGCGACGAGGGGCGGGCGCGCGTCCAGCGAGGCGAACGCGTCGCGCGCGGCGCTGAGCTGGGCCGGGCCGCCGTCGATCAGCACCAGGTCCGGGAAGAGTTCCTGCCCGTGCGCGGCGTCGCGGTAGCGGCGCGAGACGACCTCGCGCATGGACGCGAAATCGTCGTTGCCGGCGGTCGCGATGCGGTAGCGGCGGTACTCGTCCTTGAACGGCCGTCCGTCCACGAAGCAGACCTTTGACGCGACGGTCTCGTTGCCCTGGAGGTGGGCGATGTCGAAGCCCTCGATGCAGCGGACGGGGCGGTCGGCGCCCAGCACGCGGGCCAGCGTGCGGGTGGCACGGGCGGGATCGGCGCGGGGGACGAATTCGGATTCACGCTGCCAGTGGTCCCCGCGGCGGGCGCGCTTGGAGAGCCCCTCGATGGCCAGGATCTGATCGCGCAGCACCGCGGCCTGCTCGAAGCGGAGATCGGAGCTGGCGCGGGTCATCTCGGCGCGCATCTCCGCCAGCATGGAGGACTGTCGGGATTCGAGGAACCGGCATAGGCGGTCGATGTCGGCGCGGTAGGCGTCCCTGCCGATGCGGCCCGCGCACGGGGCGGTGCACTGACCGATGGCGTGTAGGAGGCAGGGTCGGAAGACGCGGTTGCGGGGGTCCTCGGCGCGGATCTCCAGTTCGCAGGTGCGGAACTTGAAGACGCGTTGGAACAGTGCCAGCGATTGCCGCAGCGCGCCGGGGCTGACGAACGGCCCGAGGATCTTCGCGCCGCGCAGGGCCGGGTCGGCCGGAGCCCGCGTCACGAGCACCCGCGGGAATTCGTCACGGAGCGTGACGGCCAGGTACGGGAACGTCTTGTCGTCGCGCTGCAGGGCGTTGAAGCGCGGCTTGATGTCCTTGATCAGGCGGTTCTCGGTCAGCACCGCCTCCCACTCGCTCTCGCACTCGATCACGTCGAAATCGCATACGGCGTCGAGCATCGGCTGCTTGCGCGGGCCGAGGTCCGCGGCGGGCGTGAAGTAAGACGACACACGGTCCGGAAGCCGGGCCGCCTTTCCGACGTACAGGACGACGCCCGCGGCGTCCTTCATCAGGTACACGCCGGGCGTGGCGGGGAGCTCCCTGGCCTTGAGCAGCAACGAGGCCAGGCGCGCGGGGTGCTCGTCGGGCATGCCGGATGGTACGGGACGGGGAAGGTGCATGTGCGCGGAGCGGCGGATCGGCTGGGGCGGAACGTTCTCGGCTTGCCGCGCCGAACGCGTGGAGGAGGCCGAGGGAACCGGAGTCGGAGGTGCCGATGCGGCGCCGGGATCGCGCGGTCAATCGCCGCTTGGGAACCTGATGTCGCCACGCCGGGTCTCCGGGGAGACGGTGAGGCGTTGCACCTTGCCGTCGCGGTACTCGCACTCGACCGTCGTGCGTCCCGGGGCGTGGAGCTTGAAGGAGACGTTCCACTCCCTTGGCCATGCCGGCAGGAGGCGGATCTCGCCCGTCACGGGGTCGCACTGGAGCAGCATCTGCTGCAGGCCGGACATGAGATTGCCGCCGTGGCACTGGTCGGGGAGCCAGTCGAAGTTGGGCCCCCATGTGGCCGGGAACCGGAAGTTCGGGTGCGAATTGCGGGTTCTCGCGAGCAGATTGGCGCGGGCGTCCTCGGCAAGACCGAGCCGCGCCGCGAAGATCCCGTCCTGCGTCCAGCCGACGGTGCTGGGGTTGGCACGGGCGCGGAACGCGTTGATCGCCAGATCGAGGCCCGGCTTGCCGAGGCCGTACTCACGGAATGGCCAGAGGGGGTACAGCTCGGGGGTCTCCACGTTGCTGCGCTGGTTCTTGAATCGCTCCGCGGGCGCGGCCATCCGCACGCCGCGCTGCTCCCAGACGGGCAGGGCCGGCGCGGCTTCCCTCACGCGGCGCCACAACCGCCGTTCGTCTTCGGCGCCGACCGAATCGGGAAGCGCGAGGAGCTGATCGCAGACGGTGCGCAGCCCGCCGACCACCGGCGCATCGTTCACGACTTCGTGCCAATAGGTCTCGACGGCTTGCGTCGGCGTGACGAGGAACTTCCCGTTGTCGTCGCGAGCAAAGCGGGAGTCGAAGTAACGCAGCGTCGCGTTCGCCATCGGGAGGGCGCGCCCACGCAGGAACTCCGCATCTCCGGAATACGCCGCGTAATCGAGCATCAGTTGCGACAGTTCCAGCGACTGGTTCCACGCCCACTGCCACCATGGGCACGGCGAGATGTCGCCGGACGCGAGGTTCTCCCGGTTCCAGCCGTAATCACCGTTGCCGTACGTGCCGAAAGTGGTGATGGTCTCGGGGAAGTAGACGCCCTCCGCGCCGTAGTACAACCGGGCGCGGGCGCGGCTGCCTTCCAGCGCGTTCTCGAAGAACCGGAACAGCGGGTCCATGAGGTCGAGGTCGCCCGCGGCGAGCATCGGGTAGTACGGCAGGCGCGTGTTCTGCCACCAGAAGCACCCGCCCCATTTTCTCCAGTCGGGATCGAATCGCTGCCCCTCGGCGTGCGCCGGCTCCACGGTGAAGATCGAGCCGTTGAACTTGATGGGGTAATCCCCGCCCCGTCCGCCGCACGCGCTGACGTAGCGTTGCAGCGCGTACGCCTGGGTGACGCGCGAGGCCGGCGCGGGATCGGACCACGCGGGCCCGCCCTCCTTGATCCTCTTGCCGTTCAGATAGAGTGCCCCGCGCCCCGTGTTGGCGTCGTACGTCGCCGCGACGTGCTGCGCCGCCCCGCTCATGTCGGGCGTGAGCACGTGCTCGGCGTGCAGCGTGAAATCCCCGACGATGAGCCGGAGCGCATCCCCCGGGTGCGTATCGAAGATGAACCCGTCGGCGCCGCCGGGAGTCATTTTGTCCACGATCCGCGCCGGCGCGAGGTCCTTCAGGTACAGCAGCGACGCCGAAACCGAGAGGCCGCGATCGAACTCCGGCGCGTCTGACGGCGCGATGACAAAGTGACCGCCGCGGAAGACCAGGGAAGCGAGGTCCGGCGCGGCCGCCGCATCCTCCACCGCGCCGTCGGGCTTCAGCGTCACCGGGCATGGGTCGGTGCCTCGCGCGGGCCGGCCGCCGCGCGGCGTCCAGTAATACCAGGGCACGGGAATTTCCGGTGCGCGTGTCCCGCCGTACAGCGGGGCCGAGGCGAGCGCCGCAACTTGCTCGTGATCAAGCGGGACGCTCCAGATTTCGAGGTCTCGCATCGCACCCCGGAAGACGTTGTCGTTCTTGCTGTCCGCGCCGATCCGCACCGGGTGATTGTTAATCGGCACCGCGTGCGGACGGGCGGGGGACGGATCTCCAGAGACGAAGATCCAGGAGCGGTCCCAGAACGCACGCCACCAACTCGCGGTCCGCTCACGGGCGATCGTGGCGGGCGGTTCGGCCGCGTCGAGCGCGTCGAGCCGCACGAGCCAATCGGCGGCGCGCGGGGTCTGCTCGCCGTGCGTCACGATGCGCACACCGAACGACCGCACGGGCCGGTCCGTGGCGATCGCGTCGGGCGCGGCGCCGCCCCCCGCGAGCGGGATGAAGCCGTCGCCGCCCATACGGCCGCCGAACGTGCGGCCCAGGAGCGGGTCCTTGAAACTCCCCTTGATGGAATCGAGCCCCTGCCGCGTGAGCGTGAACGGAACGACCGAATGCTCGTTCCGGTGATACCACGTTATTCCGGCGCGTGAGCCCGCGACGGGGATGATCACGTCGGGCGATTCCCACGCCAGCTCGCGGCGCACCTCGGCGGGGGCCGAGTGCATGGTCCAGCTCGACCGCAGCTCATCGTCGTTCTCAAGGTCCTTGCGGGCGCGGCGCCAGGACTCGAGCCTGGCGACGATGGTGGTGGGCTGCGCGCACTCGCCCTCGATCCGCACGGTCGGGCTCCGGGCATCGACGAAGACCCTGATGGTCGCGCCCCGGTCCGCCGCCCCCCGCGCCCCCGCCGTGATGTCGATCCGGCCCTCGCGGAGGTTCAGTTCCTGTCGAAACGGTGCCGTTTCCACCGCGCCGCTGCCTCCGCTCGCGCGCGCGGCGATGAACGGATTGGGCTCGAGGTGAACCCGGATGCGCCCCAACTTCAGCAGCCGGTCCGTCTCGCTCCACGCGTCGGCGCGGCTGAGCAGCAGCACGAGGTCGCCGTCCTCCTCGACCCACACGTTCGCGCCCACCATCCCGTTTCCGATCGGCATCGAACCGGCAGCCCCTCGCGCTAACGGCGTGGGTGAGCTCCACACGAGGTTGTACGCGCCCACGTCCGGCGGCCCCCCGCGGGACGCCGCGCCTCCCGCGAGTATCCCCAACGTCGCCGCGAGAAGTCTGACGGTTCGGTCGCGCATGCTCGCCTCCGTGATCCGCAACCCCGCGGCGCAGCATACCGCCCCGCTCGCGGCCCTCGCACCCGATCCGGATCTATACTCTTCCCCTTCGGTCCAACCCCGAACAAAGGATCAACCGGTGTCGTCACAGCAGCACTTCGATCTGATCGTCATCGGCGGCGGGCCCGCCGGGTACGTGGGCGCGATCCGCGCCGCGCAGCTGGGCATGAGCGTCGCGTGCGTCGAGCGCGCCAAGCTCGGCGGGGTCTGCCTCAACTGGGGCTGCATCCCGTCCAAGAGCCTGCTCGCCAACGCCGAGCTTGTCGAAAAGATGTCCAAGGCCGAGGACCAGAAGTTCTGGGGGCTCAAAATCTCCGGCGAGGTTGGTCTCGACTGGGACCGCATCATCGGCCGCTCCCGCGACGTCGCCTCCAAGCTCAACAACGGCATCGGCTTCCTGTTCAAAAAGAACAAGGTGACCCACTTCGTCGGCAACGCCAAGATCGTCGCCGCGGCTGCCCCCGGCGGCGGCACGTGCCGTGTCGAGGTTCAGGAATGCGCCGTCAAGGAGGAGCTCACCTCGGCCCCCGCCACGCCGGGAAAGACCACCCAGACCATCACCGCGGACAACGTTCTGATCGCCACCGGCTCGGTCGCGCGCGACCTGCCCTTCGCCCGCTTCGACGGCGACCGCATCTGGGGCGCCCGCGAGGCCATGTTCAACAAGGAAAAGCCCAAGCGCCTTGTGGTGGTGGGCGCCGGCGCCATCGGCATGGAGTTCGCCTACTTCTATCACTCGATGGGCACGGAGGTCACCGTCGTTGAGATGCTCGACCGCATCCTGCCCGTCGAGGACCAGGAAGTCTCCAAGGTCCTGGAGCGGCTCTACACCAAGCACGGCATGAAGATCCTCACGTCCACCACCACCACAGCCGTTGAGAAGTTCGCGGGCGGGGGTGGGGGCGGGGGAGTGAAGGTCACGGTTGCCCCGTTCGTGGGCGGCAAGGCCGACGACGCCCGGAAGCAGGTTCTCGAAGCCGACCGCGTGCTGCTGGCCATCGGGGTCAAGGGCCGCACCGACGGGCTCTGCGACCCCGCGCTGGGTCTGAAGGTCGAGAAGGACCACATCGTCACCGACTATCGCCCCGGCCTTACCAAGGACGAGCCCGTGGACTACAAGACCAACCTCCCGGGCCTCTACGCCGTGGGTGACGTCATCGGGCCGCCTTGGCTCGCGCACGTCGCCAGCGAGGAAGCGATCATCTGTGTCGAGCGCATCGCCTGGCGAAAGAAGAACCCCAAGCAGCACCACGAGCCCATCCCCATCAACTACACCGTCATCCCCGGCTGCACCTACTGCATCCCCCAGGTGGCCAGCGTCGGTTTCACCGAGCAGAAGCTCATCGCCGACGGCCTCGTCAAGGGCAAGGACTACGAGGTCGGCAAGTACGGCTTCGGGTCCCACGGCAAGGCCATCGCCGCCGCGCACACCGACGGCTTCGTCAAGATCATCCGCGGGCTGCCCCGCGGCGAGATCCTCGGCGCCCACATCATCGGCGACCAGGCCACCGAGCTGATCGCGGAACTGACCCTCGCCCGTCGCCTTGAGGCGACCACCGAGGAGCTCATCTGCACCGTCCACGCGCACCCCACCATGCACGAGGCCGTCCACGAAGCCGCTCTCGCCAGCGAGGGCCGCTGCATCCACGCATGATCGGTCTCGCCGCTGGGGGGAGAGGTGGGGCACGCGGACAATTGCGGACCGCGCCGGGCCGATCCCGCCCGTGGCAGTGGGACACGAACGGGATGACCGGCCTACGACCCGTAGACCATGTCATACAAGATGTCGTAATCGACGCCGTCGGCGTTGCCGTCGGCGTCTACGTCCCACGGATCCATGATCCACGCGGCAAGATCGGTCTCGTCGGGCGCGGACGAGCTGCCGCGCCCGAGGCTGAGGGGAATCTCGAAGGAGTACGGGTCCGGGTTCACGTACACCGGTGGCTCGGACACCGTGCGGAAGCACAGAAGAGGGTTGAAGCCCTCCGTCGCCGCGACGATCGGCGTGATCCGCCACTCGTAGTTCTTGGTGAAGATGCCGTTGTTCGCCGGCCACACGCGCACGAGGCGCGATGGGGAGTCCACGATCTCCATGCTGAAGCCGCTGGTCATGTCGGTCCAGGTCGA
>JAEUIW010000199.1 GCA_016794925.1 Phycisphaerae bacterium | reverse complement strand
TTGATGCCCAACTCATGTAGCGCCTGGATCGCGGCGCGGCTACTGTCTTTAACCGTATCGGCCACAGCAAACAGGACGAGCACGCGCTCGCCATCAGTGAGCAGAATGACCGTCTTGCCTTGCTCTTCCAAGTCGCCAAGCTGTGCCTCCAAGGGTGGAGTGCATACGCCAAGCTCATGGATCAATCGATGGTTGCCCAGCTGATAATGCACATCGCCAACGGTTCCACGCACGCCTCGCCCTGGAATGGCAGCGAAGTCGGCTACATCAAGCAAAACGGTGCCGTTTTGTTGTCCGTTCGTGGCGATGGCACGAGAAACTGGATGATCGGAGCGTGCCGCAAGGCTAGTGGCAATCCGAACGGCCTCCAATCCAGACGGCTGATCGAGCATGACCGTATCGGTCAACACCGGTTTGCCGTGCGTGATGGTGCCGGTCTTGTCGAATGCCAGCCACGCGAGCTTGTAACCTTCTTCGAGATAAACACCGCCCTTAATCAAAATGCCGCGCCGTGCTGCGGCAGCCAGACCGCTGACGATGGTGACGGGGGTGGAAATGACCAAGGCACACGGACAGGCGATGACCAGCAGAACCAGTGCCCGGTA
>JAEUIW010000198.1 GCA_016794925.1 Phycisphaerae bacterium | reverse complement strand
AGCAGACTGTCGCGCCCGGTCATAGGGCGTCGGTCGCGCCGCCGGAACCGCTAGGCTTTCACTTTCGCGCGCGCGTCCTCAATGGCCGCCACCGCCGCCTCGAACGCCAGCAGCGTGGACACATGGCGCATCGGATAGTCGCGCACCCCTTCGAGGTGCCTGAGTTCCCAGAAGCGCCCCGCGGGCGGTGGCCCGTTCACCACGATATCGATGAAGGCGTGGTCCAACAGGGGATTGGGACGGCAGGGCAGGAGCTCCACCGTGGGAATGGCGGCGTCGGTCCGCGCCGCGATGCCCACGGCATTGCAATCGATCGTGAAGGGCAGCGGGTCCGGTGTGCCGGCCGGTGTGTCGGCATCGTTGCCCCGTGTGTACTCGCGTGAGAAAGGGCTGGTGATGCCGTTCGCGTCCACACCCGCCACGCTCACGGTGTAGCCCACACCCGCGATCAGGTCTGGGATCAGGAAGGAGGTGTCGCTGGTGAGGTACAGGGCGGTGAAGTCCAGGTTGGTGCCCCCACTGCGCACGCCAATGCGGTAGTGCGGCAGGTCATGTCCGGAGGTGATGGAAACGCGCAGGCCCGCGGGTTCGTCGTGCACGATGAAGG
>JAEUIW010000197.1:282-607 GCA_016794925.1 Phycisphaerae bacterium | reverse complement strand
AATAGATGTCGACAGTGTCGCTGAACACGACAGTGACCTGGCTGAAGCCATTGCGGGAGATCGAGCGCGTGCTCTGCAGCCCGACGATCCCTGACATCGCCGTTTCGACAGGGTAGGTCACCAGACGTTCGACATCGAGCGGCCCGAACGAAGGCGCCACCGTGTTGATCTGGACTTGCCGGTTGGTGATGTCGGGCACCGCGTCGATCGGCAGCCGCATGATGTTGTAGACGCCGATGCCGGCGACGATGAGCACGATCGCCATGACAGCCCAGCGGGCTTTGACGGCGAGTTCGATGAGACGGCTAATCATGAAAGCGAAATC
>JAEUIW010000197.1:0-272 GCA_016794925.1 Phycisphaerae bacterium | reverse complement strand
CAGGAAAAATGAGGAGGGCTCAGTGGTCGTGCGAGGCTGAGCCCTTGCCGATTTCGGCTTTCACGAGGAATGCGTTCTCCGAGACGTAAGCCTCGCCCGCAGCGAGCCCCGACAAGATCTCGACTTGCGTCGCGCCGGTTCGACCGAGCGTGACCGGGCGCGCCTCATAGGTGTCGTCGCTGACACGCACGAAGACGACGCTTCGGCCTTCGAGCGTTTGCACCGCATCGCGCGGCACGGCGACGGCGGCTTGTTGGGCTGCGGTCACGACG
>JAEUIW010000196.1:266-607 GCA_016794925.1 Phycisphaerae bacterium | reverse complement strand
GGAGCTCTCCGATGAGCACCACGTCGGGGTCTTGCCGAAGCACGTACCGCAGCGCATCGCGGAAGGTCGCCGTGTCGGTGCCCACCTCGCGCTGGTTCACCACCGACGACTTGTTCGCGTGCATGTACTCGATCGGGTCTTCGACGGTCATGATGTGCGAGCGCGTCTCGGTGTTGATCTTGTCAACGAGCGAGGCGAGGGTGGTGCTCTTGCCTGAGCCCGTCGGGCCCGTCACCAGCACCAGCCCGCGAGGGCGCGTCGCGAGCTCGGCCACGATGGGCGGGAGCCCGAGCTCCTCTTGCGACAAGATGCGAAACGGGATCGCGCGAAACGCCCCCGCC
>JAEUIW010000196.1:0-256 GCA_016794925.1 Phycisphaerae bacterium | reverse complement strand
ACGAGAGGTCGAGCTCGCAGGTGCGCTGGAAGCGCTCGCGCTGCTCTTCGCTGAGCACCTGAAAGCAGAGCCGCTGGGTGTCTTGCGGCGTCATCACCGCCACGCGACGGAGCGGCACGAGCTGCCCGTCGATGCGAAGCGACGGGTGGCTGCCGGTGGTGATGTGAAGATCGCTCGCGTTCTTCTCCACCATCACCTTCAACAGGTCGATCAGGCTCGCCTGAATGGGTTCACCGCCAGAGATGGTCATAAAAGC
>JAEUIW010000195.1 GCA_016794925.1 Phycisphaerae bacterium | reverse complement strand
CCACGCGCGATTGGCCGGCACCGCCGGATTGCAGACCACGCTGGCCGTGGCGTCGGATGCCAGCGGCAAGGGCCGGCGCAACATCGTGGTGGAACCGGTCGCCAACGAGGGCGCGCTGCGCCTGTGGGACTGGGTCGAGACGCGCCGCGCGCGCGTCGAGGCCGCCACCGGCGGTCGTGTCGGCTACGTGTACCTGCCGAACACGACGACCGAGGGCTACCGGTTCTTCAACCGCATGTTCTACGCCCAGGTCGACAAGCAGGCGCTGATCATCGACGAGCGCGCCAATGGCGGCGGCCAGGCCGCGAACTACGTCACCGACGTGCTCGGCGCCAGTCGCCTCGCCGGCTGGCTCGACCGGCAGGGCGCGATCTTCGAGACGCCCGGTGGCGCGGTGCACGGTCCGAAGGTGATGCTGATCGACCAGTACGCCGGCTCCGGCGGCGACTTCCTGCCCTACGCCTTCCGCCGCGAGGGCCTCGGCAAGCTGATCGGCACCCGCACCTGGGGTGGCCTGATCGGCATCTACGCCAATCCACCCTTCGTCGACGGCGGCGTGATGACCGTGCCCTTCTTCCGTTTCTTCACCCCCGAGGGTCGATGGGCAG
>JAEUIW010000194.1 GCA_016794925.1 Phycisphaerae bacterium | reverse complement strand
GAGGGGATGCGCGCATCGCTGTGTCCGGCCGGCAGTGTCGCTTTGACCGTACCCGGCCACGAAGCCCTCGCCGAAATCCTGTATCACCTGCCCGCGCCGCTGGTGCTCGTGCCCCTGACGCCGCCGGCCGAGGCCACCGAGATCACCACCGCGCAGCTGAGCGAGGTCGCCGGCGAGGCAGCCTCGCTGATCGTGGCGGACGGCAACCGCCCCACGAAACCGCCCAGTTCGATCATCCGCATTGAAGGCACGTCCTGGACCATGCTGCGCGAAGGCGCGGTCCTGGCCGACGAAGTGGCCCGCTGCACCGCCTGCGTCATCCTGTTCGTCTGCACGGGCAACACCTGCCGGTCGCCGATGGCGGAGGCGTTGTGCAACAAGCTGCTGGCCGACCGCTTGCAATGCTCGCCACAAGAACTGGCGGCGCGCGGCTATCATGTGGTATCGGCGGGGCTCGCCGCTTACCCCGGTGATGAAGCCAGCCCGGAGGCCGTGCGGGCGGTGCAGGAACTTGGCGGCGACCTGACCGCCCACGCCAGCAAGCCGTTGACCGCTGACTTGGTGCTGATCGCCGACCACTTGCTGGCCATGACTCAGGGCCACCTGGCGG
>JAEUIW010000193.1 GCA_016794925.1 Phycisphaerae bacterium | reverse complement strand
CGTATGGTATTTTTGCCAGCAACGGTATTCTGTTCAACCACGAATCGCCGCTGCGCGGTGAAACGTTTGTGACCCGGAAAATCACCCGCGCGGCCGCCAAAATCGCCCTGGGCCTGCAAGACAAACTCTATCTCGGCAACCTCGACGCCCAGCGCGACTGGGGACATGCCAAAGACTACGTAGAAGGGATGTGGCGCATCCTGCAGCACAGCCAGCCCGACGATTTTGTGCTGGCTACCGGCCACACCACGGCCGTCCGCGAATTCTGCCGCATGGCCTTCCGCGAAGTGGGCGCCGAACTGGAATTCCACGGCGAAGGCATTGATGAGAAAGGTATCATTTCTACTTCTACCAACGACCTGCTCCGGCCCGGCCAGGAGGTGATCGCCATCGACCCGCGTTATTTCCGCCCGGCCGAAGTCGATCTGCTCGTCGGCGACGCCTCCAAGGCCAAAAACCTGCTGGGCTGGGAACCTACCCTCACGCTTTCCGAACTGGTACGCGATATGGTGCAGTCGGATGTGCAGTTGTTCAAACGCGAAGAGTATTTGAAACAGGGCGGGTTTGTGATAAAGAACCAGTTTGAGTGATGAGTGGTGAGTAGTGAGTA
>JAEUIW010000192.1 GCA_016794925.1 Phycisphaerae bacterium | reverse complement strand
ATCAGGCCGAAGTCCAGTGCGCCCAGGCTCATCAGGTTGGCCGACACGCCGCCACGTGCCATGCCCGTCAGGGTGAACAGCATCGACAACGGAATGACGGCGGCGGTGATCAAGGCGGCACGGAAATTGCCCAGCAGCAGGAACAGGATGACGATGACCAGCAGGGCACCTTCGATCAGGTTCTTGGCCACCGTGGAGATCGTCCGGTCGACCAGCGACGTCCGGTCGTAGACCGGCGAGGCGGTCACGCCCTTGGGCAGGCTCTTGGACGCTTCCTGCAGCTTGGTGGCCGCAGCCTGCGACACATCGCGGCTGTTGGAGCCGACCAGCATGACGACCGAGCCCAGCACGACTTCATGGCCATTCTGGGTCGCCGCGCCCGTGCGCAGTTCCTTGCCGTCGGCCACCGAGGCCACATCGCGGACGCGGATCGGCACACCGTCGCGACGGGTTACCACGATCTTCTGGATCTGCGGGATATCCGAGACCTGGGCCGGAACACGGACCAGGAACTGCTGCCCGCTGCGTTCGATGTAACCGGCGCCCACGTTCTGGTTGTTGGCCTGCAAGGCCTGCACGACGTCTTCGAAGGTCAGGTCCAGCGAACGCAG
>JAEUIW010000191.1 GCA_016794925.1 Phycisphaerae bacterium | reverse complement strand
GAACTGCCGCTGATCTATCGCGGCAGCTCGCAGGCCGAGCGCGACCGGCTGGTGGCGCGGGCGATCAGCGTCGTCGGTCTCGGCGGGCGGGCGCATCACACGCCGGCGGAGCTGTCGGGCGGGCAGCAGCAGCGGGTGGCGATCGCGCGGGCGATCGTGACCGAGCCGGCGCTGCTGGTGGCGGACGAGCCGACGGGCAATCTCGATACCCGAACCAGCCAGGAAATCATGGACCTGATCACCCGGCTCAACCGCGAGCAGGGCATTACCGTGGTGATGGTGACGCACGAACCCGACATCGCGGCGTTCGCGCGGCGGGTGATCCGGTTCGTTGACGGGCGGGTGGAGAGCGATACCGGGCAGCGGTCGCCCGAGCAGCCACCCGGCGCGGCCTTGCCGCAGGGAGTGTCCGGTCATGCTAGGTGAAGCGATCAAGCTGGCGATGCAGGCGATCCGGCGCAATGCCCTGCGGTCGTTCCTGACGGTTCTCGGCGTGGTGATCGGCGTGGCGGCGGTGATCGCCATGGTGACGGTCGGCAACGGCACGGCGGCGCGGGTGCAGGCGGATCTCGCCAAGCTCGGCAAGAACATGCTGTTCGTCATGCCCGGCCAG
>JAEUIW010000190.1 GCA_016794925.1 Phycisphaerae bacterium | reverse complement strand
ATAAATCAAAGATGGACGGAGTTGATTGTCGGCTGAAATTCTCGTGTGCCTAGAGAAGCAGATAACCCACGCGTCGAGCCGAGTGGTCGAAAGGGCGCCAAAGACGTTTTGGCGTCTGACGACGACTAGACCTACGCGGTGACAAGATGGTGGGCGGTCTACGGCCGTGCGCAAACGAGAGCATTGGAGGCGATCACGTTCATGCCAGGGTTGGCGATTAACGCAATCAGCAAGCGCTTCGGCCATTTCACGGCGGTTGACGACGTGTCTTTGAGCGTTCCGCACGGAACGTTCGTATGCTTGCTCGGCCCGTCCGGCTGCGGCAAGACCACGCTTCTCAGGATGATCGCCGGCCTGGAGGAGCCGAGCGGGGGCGCCATCGTGCTCGACGGCGAGGATATCACCACGCTGCCGACCCACAGACGCAACATCGGCATGGTGTTCCAATCGCTGGCTCTGTTTCCCCATCTGACAGTCGGCGACAACATCGCCTATGCGCTGCGCATCCGCGGCGCGGCGAAGGAGGCCCAAAGGAAGCGAGTCGACGAACTGCTGTCCATGATCCACCTGGCCGGCTTCGTCGACCGGCCAGTGACGCAGCTCTCGGGTGGACAG
>JAEUIW010000018.1 GCA_016794925.1 Phycisphaerae bacterium | reverse complement strand
CACGCGACCGACGCCGCCTTCGAACTCGACGACAGCCGCATCTCGAAGCTCTGGCTTCAAGAGCACTTCACGCACGCCGAGGTCGCCTGCTTCGACCGGGGCTGGGACCGCCAGCCCACGACCGACGCGGCCAAGGCCATCGTCGGCCTGCTCGCCGCGGGCCTCGCCGAACACATCTTCGGGAAGTGACCAGTACGCGACGACGCGGGACACCGCGCCGCACGCGATTCCCCGCCGCAATGTGCGGCGGGATTCCGCACCCGTAGTTTGGAGAACAGCATGAGTACGAAGACCACCAAGAAGCCCGCCCGCATGTCCAAGAGCGCCGCTCGCGCCGATGGGGCCGCCCGCAGCGAACGCCTCCGCGAGGCCGCGCTCGCCGAAATCAAGGACCGCGTGGACGGGAAGCCCGCCGCCGCGAAGACCACGGGCGGGAAGGCCCCCAAGACGCCGAAGGCCCCGAAGCCCGCGAAGGAGAAGAAGCCCAAGCGCGTCAGCGCCCTCGACGCCGCCGCGCAGGTGCTCGCCAAGGCCACCAAGCCCATGCGGGCGACGGACATGATCGCGGAGATGGAGGCCAAGGGACTCTGGAAGAGCCCCGGCGGGAAGACCCCCGAGGCCACGCTCTACGCGGCCATCATCCGCGAGATCGCCGCAAAGGGGGAAAAGGCCCGCTTCAAGAAACACGAACGCGGCGTCTTCGTCGCGGGGAAGGGGACCTGACCCATGACCGCCACGCCCACCCAAACCCAACTCGAGGCCGTGCTGCAGGCCGCTCTCTACCTCCTCGGCGCGCGGCAGGACCAGATGCTCACCATCGAGGAGTGGACGGACCTGGCCCGGGCGATAGCCGCCTGCCAAGAGCGCAAGGCGGCCGACTACCTCACCGAGCACGACCTCGAGGACATCGCCGAGCGCTACGCCCTTGAGTGGGACGAAGCGACCGACGGCCCGCTGCCAAACCTCGACGAGTGAGGCGATCATCACGCCTCACCTCCAGCCGCGACACTCGCCGCGGCTTTCTCTTCGGCCACAGTGTCTGTGCCGTGTCACTCCGCCTTGCGGCTCGTGAACTTCTCCCAGCGCTGCACGACATCCCAAAAGCGCATTTCAAGTTCCATTTGGGACGCACGCCGCCCGGTCTCCGTCGTTGACGCGGCATGACATCGCGCCGCCCGTGAGGCGTGGTGGTGGCCCGACGCCGCGCGGCGGGTCCGGGGATCGCTGGTTGGCTGGTTGGGTCGCTCGGGCGTCAGGCTCGCCCGAGGGCGACGAAGCGCCCCGGTTCCCGCCTCTTACCGGGCGCGCCCGTTGGCCACGGGTTCGCCCACGTTGGCCCACGTCGCGGCGTTGGGGAGCGGGCGGACGCCCCCGCACCACACTCGGACAGCGCAAACAAACTCTGTCTCCAAGCGCGGCTGTTCCCGCGGGCCTTGCCATCGGCCTTCTTTTTCCAAGTACCTACGACCCCCCCTGGGCTCACTCACCGTGCTGACAGCACCGGCTGCGGGCCTACTCTCTGAAGTCGGGCGAGGGGTTCCGTCGGTTCTGTCGAGCGTCGGGTGGGGTCAACGGGCGGGCGTGGCCGTCCGCAGCGCCGCGACGATCCCGGCACGCACGTCCGACGGCAGGTTGGCCCACGCTGCCACGAGACGGGCCAGGTCAGCGTCGGGCGGGGTATGGCCGCCCCCGGCGTTCGGCCGCGACGTGGGCGGTACTGCGTCCGGCGTCGAGCTGCACGCTGGCCCTCGTCCTGCGGCTAGTTTCGCCCCACGTGCGGCCAGCGCTGCGCCTGGAGCTGCGCGCCGGTCGGAATCGGCGTATTCTCCCGGAGATTCGACGGGTGCTTGGGGGTTCGATTCCCCCCGGCTCCATTCTTCTGAAACACCGGGACTTGCGGAAACGAGCCGCAAGTCCCGGAAATCAGCGGAGTTCCGCGCTTCAGCGCTTCCTCCCTCATTGGGCGATGGCCCCCCCTTGCCCGGAACAAGAGCGCCCCGACGCACACGGTGAGCTGCTGAGAAGACCAGCCACTCGCCGCGCGCAACACACGAGCCGGTCCCGGATCGGCTCCGGGACCGGCTCGTTGGAGGGGTCAGCAAGAAGAAACAGATCGTTCAGGAGCGGCGACGGCGGCGGAGCGCCAGGCAGCCGGTCGTTGCGAGCCCCATGCCCGCCGCGCTGGGGAGCGGGATTGTGTGGACCACGACGTTGTAGTTGTCGTAGCGAGCCTGAACGTTGTAGTTGTTGCCCGTGTTCGCGGTCACGAATCCGAAGGTGATGAGGCCGCCGTCGGGCGTGAAGTCCACCGATCCGGCTTGACCATCGATGCGTGTGAAGTCCGCCGCGGTCAGGGTCATCGAGATCGTGTTCCAGTTCCCGGAGCTGCCGGTGGCAACCGAGGACGTCTTGAAGTCAACGCCGTTCTGAGACAGGGCGAACGCCACCTGCTGGCCGTTCCCCGCGGTTCCCCCGATCCACTTGGCGTCGATGGAGAAATCGATCGACGTGATCTTGCGGGAGACGTCCGGGTCGTAGACCGAGGCGGTTCGCTCGTGGAAGCCCTGGACCGTGCCGTTGCCGATGAGATCGTTGAGGACGTCGCGGGCAAACCCGGGGTTCCCGTCCGAGTTCCCCGACTGGCTCCCCGTCACGACGCCGGTCCCGTAGCTTGTCAAAGCCCAGTTGCTGTTGTTGAACGTGCCGTCGAAGTACGTGACGGTGCCCGCGAACGCCGTCGAGCCGACGATGGCGACAAGGGCGAACGGGGCGAGCGGACGGGTGTAGCGGATCGCGATGAACATGTGATACCTCCTCGTGCAGACGTGCGTACGGACTCGGACCGACGAGCGGCCGCCGAGGGGGACTCCGCGGCGTATCAGCCGCGCGTTGCTTCCCACTCGTGGGGTTACCTGTTACCATCCGGGCTCAGGCAATCCGCAACTGTTCGTCGTTCCCGGCGGGCGAAACACTCGCCCGCCATACTCAGAACGGTGCGGGGCAACGACAGGCGCAACGGCTCCTGTTTTTTTGTGACGTGGGCCCCATGACACCATGACACATGGAGTCCGGATGCACACGAACGACGAACATGATGTGACGCGTCTTCTCGCGAATGTCCGCCGCGGAGACCCGAGCGCGATGGGCGCGCTGCTCAACGCGGCCTATCGGGAATTGCGCGGGATCGCGGGCAACCTGTTCCGTGACCAGCCAACCGAGCACACCCTTCAGCCGACCGCCCTGGTGAACGAGGTCTGCGTCCGGCTTCTCGGCGCCGACAGTGTGGAGTGGAACGACCGCAAGCACTTTGTTCGCGCCGCGGCGATGGCGATGCGGAACCTCCTCACCGACCATGCCCGGGCCAAGCGCGCCGACCGGCGCGGGGGCGGCGTCGCGACGCTCTCGCTCGGATCGGCCGAGGGCGCCCCGTGCGCCGACGCCGTCGACCTGCTTGTCCTGGATGAGTCCGTCACGCGTCTTTCGGCGATGGACGAACGGCTGGGGCGTGTGTTCGAGCTGCGCTTCCTGGCGGGCCTGTCGGTCGAGCGCACCGCCGACTTGCTCGGCGTGTCCGAGCGGACGATCGAGCTCGACACGCGCTTCGTCCGCGCCTGGCTCCAGAAGGACCTTTCCAAGTGAGCCGGGTTGACATCACCGCGGACGGCATGACGCGCGGGATGTTCGAACGCGTGCGTGAGGTCTTCGCCGGCGCGTGCGGCCTCGCATCCGACGAGCGCACCGCCTGGGTCGAGGCTCGCTGCAAGGGCGACCCGGCGCTTCTCCGGGCCGTGTCCGAGCTGCTCGCCGCCCACGAGGGCGCGGACGGCGCCCTGGACCCCGTAGCGGCTTTCCTGGGGCGGCAAGTCCTGGAAATGACCGGCGCTGGCGCGCGCCCCGAGTGCATCGGCCCGTACCGGATCAGGGGCACGATCGGCGAAGGCGGGATGGGAGTCGTCTACCTGGCGGAGCAATCGAATCCGCAGCGGGAGGTGGCCCTGAAGATCGTGCGCTGGGGACGCTCATCGCGAGCGCTGCGGAGCCGCTTCGGGAGGGAGATTCGGGTGCTGGGGCGTCTGGAGCACCCCGGCATCACGCGGATCTACGAAGCGGGCACCGCGGAAACGCAGGGGGGGTCGGTCGCGTACTTCGCGATGGAGTATGTGAAAGGGCCACGCCTGCTGGATGCGGCGGAGGCGATGAAACTCGACACGCGCGCGCGGGTCGAACTCGTCGCCAAGGTGGCCGACGCTGTTCAGCACGCGCATTCCAAGGGCGTCATTCACAGAGACCTGAAGCCGGCCAACATCCTCGTGAGCGATACGGACGCCGAATCGCGCTCGTCTGGGGCAACCTCATCCGCGACGCGCTGGACCGGTCCGCAACCGAAGGTGCTGGACTTCGGCGTGGCACGGCTGCTCGAACCGGATGCTCATCACACCGCGCTGACCGAGTCCGGTCTCATCGTCGGCACCCTCGCCTACATGAGCCCGGAGCAGCTCGCGGGCGACGCGGACGCCACCGACGCCCGCTCCGACGTGTACGCCATCGGCGTGATCCTCTACGAGCTCCTCACCGGGCGTACGCCCCACAATCTTCGCGGCAAGCCGATCGCGGAGGCCGCGCGGATCGTGCGGGATGAAGCACCCGCGCCACTGCGCGCGGCGCTGGGAACATCCCATCGTGGGTTCGACCGCGATCTCGAAACGATCGTCTCACGGGCGATGGCCAAGGAGAAGGACCGGAGATACGCCACAGCCGCGGCGGTTGCCGACGATCTACGCCGGTATCTGCGGCGCGAGCCCATCCTCGCTCGCCCCTTGACGGCACGCTACCAGCTCGCCAGGTTCGCCTCGCGCCACCGCGGCCTGGTCAGCGCGGCGGGCGCAGGGGTGCTCACGCTCATCGCCGGGTTGGCCACGAGCACGTTGCTGTTCGCCCTCAAGCAGCAAGCGCTCGCGCGCGAGCACCAGGCGCGGACCCTGGCGGACGCCAAGGATCGTCTCAGCACCGCGGTTCGAGAGTACATGATCGAAGGCCTGCTCCTCGCGGCAAGCCCGGACCGTCAGGGATGGGATGTCACGATGCTCACCGTGCTCACGGACGCATCGAAGGGGCTGCACGAACGGTTCCCGGCCAACCCCGATGTCGAGGGAACGATCCGCGAGGACTTGGGCTCGGTGCTGGGAGAAGTGGGCAAGCTCCAGGAGAGCAAGGCCGAGCACCTGGCGGCCATCCCGTTGCTCGAACAGGCGTTCGGGGCCGACAGCCTGCAGGCAATTCGTGCGGTGACGGCACTGGGCTCGACACTTCAACAGTTGCACGAGGACCAGGCGTGGTTGGACGCCGGCGAGGACGCGCTCTCGCGGTGCCGACGGTCACTCCCCCCGGGACATCAGCAGACGCTGCTCGCGATGAACCAGGTGGGCGGGGCGCTGGTGACGCTCGGGCGTTACGACGAGGCCCGCAAGGTGCTGACCGAAGGGTTGACGATCGCGCAACATGACATCAAGACGCACCAGGAGGCGATGGGGGGCTTTCTCAACTGGCTCACGGTGTGCGAGATCCAGGCGGGAAACCGGGACGCGGCGCTGGAGATGCGGCGGCGAAGCGTGAGGTTCATGATCGAGAGCTTCGGTCCCGAGCACCGCAACACGCTCATCGCTCGGAGCAACCTCGCGATCGCGCTCAAGGACGCCCACCAGATCGACGAGGCGTTGGACGTCGCGCAGGGCCTTCCCGAAGCGATCGAACGCCAGTACCCGCCGGGGCACTTGGTACGCGGGCACGTGTACAACGTGATGGGCATCCTGTTCGGGTCCGCCAACCGCTTCGAGGACTCGGAACGCTACCTCATGCTCGCCTACAGGGTCCAGACCGACGCCGTGGAGGAATTCGATTGGATGACCGAGCAGCGAATCCGGTCGCTGCGGCAGCTCTACGCCCGCTGGCCCGAACACGGGGAGCAACTGCACACCTGGAGTGTCCAGGCTGTCAAAGCACGGATGATGCTGGCGCACGCCAACGAGATGTCAAATCTCACCGATGTGCTCACCGAGGTCACGGACCAGTGCGCCAAGGCGGGCGCGCCCTGGGAGAGGACCGGGGTGCTGGATGCGCTCTGGGATCGGCGCGACGAGTTGGCTCCGGAACAGCACCAGCGCCGAGCAGCGTTCCACGCCAACTTCGTCAGGGCGAGCGTGCTGGAGGATCACCGGGCTCATGCGACCGAGGCAATGGCCCTCGCGGAAGCGTCGCTCGACTACGCGACGGAACGTGGAGTTGCGGAAGAGCTTGTTGCCGCTGCACGCGAAATGATGAGGTAGACATGCGGAGAGTTCGCGGTGCGGATGTGCCTTGGACGGCGCCGGCCGCCGAACGACTGTGATCCCGACCGCCCCACGCTCGGCACCCACCGCCGGTCCGGCACGACCGCCGCGTACCGCCACCAGCGTCGTGCCAGCCGGGAGGCGCCCATCCGCCTCTTGCCGCGATGCATGCCGAGAATGGAGAGGAACGGGCGCGGGGGCGACGCACCGGATGCGCCCGCGCGCCCCATCCGCTACGCTACGGGAATGGTGCCGGCGTTGGCGATCATCGCCCTGATGAGACTCGTTCCCGGCAGCGTTGGTGCGCCGCCGGCGCAAGGTCCGATCGACTTTGGTCGGGACATCCGCCCGATCCTTGCGGACGCCTGCTACACGTGCCACGGCCCGAACGCGACCAAGCGGAAGGCCCGTTTGCGCTTGGATCTTCGTGATGGTCTCTTCGGCCCGACCCGGGATGCCGACGATGCATCGCGAGATCCATCGATACCCTCGCGCATCGTCTCGGCCGGGGACCCGACCGCCAGCGAACTGGCGCGGCGGGTGTTCGCCCCGGACGAGGACGACCGGATGCCGCCCTCCGGAGCGCCGCGCGCGCTGTCGGATTCGGAGCGGGACCTGCTGCGTCGCTGGATTGATCAGGGCGCGGCGTGGTCCGGACACTGGGCGTTTGAACCCATCGCCACGCCTCAGCTACCGACGGTGCGGGACGAGGCGTGGTGCAGGAACGAGATCGACCGCTTCGTGCTTGCCGGAATCGAAGGCGCCCCGGTCGCGCCCGAGGCCGACGCGCGGACGCTCATCCGAAGGCTGAGCCTGGACCTGACCGGCCTCCCCCCTGCGCGCGAGGTCGTTGAGGCGTTTCTCGCGGATCGCACGCCGGCGGCGTACGACCGCGTCGTCGATGGGCTGCTCGCCTCTCCGCGGCTGGGCGAGCATCTCGCGTTCGCGTGGCTCGACGCGGCCCGATACGCGGATTCCAACGGCTTCCAGCTCGATCCGGACCGCACGGCCTGGCCATGGCGAGACTGGGTGGTCGCGGCCTTCAACGCCAACATGCCCTACAACCGCTTCATCGTCGAGCAGCTCGCGGGCGACCTGCTGCCCGAAGCCACGCCCGCGCAGATTCTGGCGACAGGGTTCAACCGCAACCACCCGATCAACGGAGAGGGCGGGCGCGACATCGAGGAATCGCGCATCGACTACGTGATGGACCGGGTGGACGCGACGAGCACGGCGTTCTTGGGGCTCACGGTCTCGTGCGCGCAGTGCCACGATCACAAGTACGACCCGATCCCGCAGCGTGACTATTACCGCCTGTTCGCGTACTTCAACAGCATCGACGAGGACGGGAGCGGGGACAAAGGGGATATGCCGCCGCTGCTGGACTACACCGACACGGCCGGGCGCGGCACGCGGGTGATGGTGATGCGTGACCGGTCGCGCGCCCGGCCGACGCACGTGCTGACGCGCGGCTCGTGGGATCAGCCGGGCGACGAGGTCGAGCCCGGTACGCTCTCGGCCCTGCCCGAACTGAGGGACGCCCCGGCGTCTCGCCTCGGCCTGGCGCGTTGGATCGCCGATCCGTCGAACCCGCTCACGGCTCGCGTGGCCGTAAACCGCTTCTGGCAGCAGATCTTTGGGGTGGGGCTGGTACGCACGCCGGACAATTTCGGCGTCCAGGGCGAACGCCCCACCCACCCGGAACTGCTCGACTGGCTCGCCCGTCGGTTCATCGACACCGGCTGGGACGTGCGGGCGCTGCTTCGTCTGATCGTGACCAGCGCCACCTACCGGCAATCGTCCGCGTGCCCTCCGGACCTGCTCGAACGCGATCCCGAGAACCGCCTGTTGGCGAGAGCCCCGCGGTACCGCTTGAGCGCCGGCGCCATCCGGGATCGGGCTCTCGCGGCATCGGGGTTGCTCGTCGAGCAACTGGGCGGGCCGCCGGTCAAGCCGTATCACCCCGCGGGCGTGTGGGAGGACGTGAGTTTCGGACGGCTGAAGTACGAGCGCGGGTCCGGAACGGATCTATACCGGCGCAGCCTGTACACCTTCTGGCGCCGCACCGCGCCGCCCGCGGACATGTTCGATTCATCGCTCCGACAGAAGTGCTCCGTGCGCGTCATCCGAACGAACACGCCGCTTCAGGCGTTGGTGCTGATGAACGACACCACGTACGCCGAGGCCGCCGCGGCCCTGGCGGAACTGGCCCTGCGCGAGGGCGGGAGGGACGATGCCGCGCGCGTGGCGTTCGCGTTCGACCGCGTGCTCGCGCGCCCCCCCAACGAGGCCGAATCGCGGACGCTGCTGGCCCGGCTGACCGCCCTGCGCGGGTATTTCGAGTCGCGCCGCGATCTGGCCGGCGCAGCGGCGTGCGCTGGCGAGCGACCGGACCCGCCCGAAGAGCGATGGGCCGAGATCGCGGCGTACGCGGGCGTGGCGAGTGTTATTCTGAACCTGGACGAAGCGCTCAGCCGCGAATGACCGCGGTGCGACGAGGAGCAACGCCATGAGCCCGCGGCTGCACGCCCGTCTCGCGATGACCCGACGCCAGTTCCTTGGGCGCACGGGCACCGGGATCGGGTCGGCGGCCCTGGCGATGATGCTCGCCGATTCGACGCATGCGCGGGCCCGGGCCGAGCCGGGTTCACCGCCCGGTGTGGGGGTCGTCGCGCCTCGCGCCAAGCGGGTCATCATGCTCACACAGGCCGGCGCGCCCTCGCAGATCGACCTCTTCGACCACAAGCCCGGGCTCGCACCCCTCCGCGGCGAGCTGATCCCCGATGCGATCCGCATGGGGCAGCGCGTCACCACCATGACCAGCGCCCAGCCGCAGCGGCTGCTGCCGAGCCAATTCGCCTTCGCGCAGCATGGCCAGTGCGGCGCCTGGATGAGCGAGCTGCTCCCCCACACCGCGGGCATCGCGGACCGGCTGACCATTGTCAAGACCGTCCACACCGAGCAGATCAACCACGCCCCCGCGATGACGTTCTTCCAGACCGGGCACCAGATCGCCGGACGACCGTGCATCGGCGCGTGGACGTTGTACGGCCTTGGGTCCGAGAACCGCGACCTGCCGGGGTTCGTCGTCATGGTCTCCAAGGACGTTGAACGCACCTGCGATCAGCCGCTGTACGAGCACCTGTGGAGCGCGGGCTTTCTGCCCGCCGAGCACCAGGGCGTGAAGCTGCGCGCCGGACGCGATCCCGTGCTCTACCTGCCGAATCCGGACGGCGTGAGCCGGGAGGTGCGGCGGGGGCAGTTGGACGATCTGGCGTCGCTGAACTCCATGCACCTGGACGCCACGAACGACCCTGAGATCGCCGCGCGGATCGCGCAATATGAGCTCGCGTTCCGCATGCAACTGTCGGTCCCCGAACTCGTCAACCTGAATGACGAGCCGGAGGAGACGTTCGAGCTGTACGGAGCGGCGTCGCGGAGGCCGGGCTCGTACGCGGCGAACTGCATTCTGGCCCGCCGTCTCGCGGAGCGAGGCGTGCGGTTCATCCAGCTGTACCACGTCGGATGGGACCAGCACCGGCACCTGCCCGAACAGCTGCGCATTCAATGCGAGCACACGGATCAGCCCTCCGCGGCGCTCATCACCGACCTGGCGCGACGCGGTCTGCTGGACGACACATTGGTCGTGTGGGGCGGTGAATTCGGCCGTTCCCCCGTGGGGCAAGGGGACATCGACAAGCCCGATCACGGGCGCGACCATCACCCACGGTGCTTCACCGTATGGATGGCCGGTGGCGGGACGAGGCCCGGGCTGTCATTCGGCGAGACCGACGAGTTCGGGTTCAACGTCGCGCGCGACCCGGTGCACGTACACGATCTGCACGCGACGATGCTCCACCTGCTCGGGATCGATCACGAACGGTTCACCTACCTGCATCAGGGACGGCGATTTCGACTCACCGACGTGGAAGGCAGGATCGTGGAACGGTTGCTCGCGTGAACACGGCGCCGTTCCCGCGATGCGCGCGCCGCCCGACCGGCTCTGCCGGCGCGCCGGTTTTCGTGCGGCCGGCACACGCCGAGCGCCGCCGGGATTGCGCCACCGCGTGCGGCCCACGCGCCACGGTTGACCTCAATTGGCGCGGCATTTCCGCATTGCACGCGATCGAGTTCGCCACGGGCAACACGAGTTTCCGCCGCGGAATTCGTGCGCCCCCGACTCAGTTCGATTGCGCGTACCGGCGTACGAACACCTGACACGCGATCGACCGCTCGCTCCGGGCACGCTGGGTCGGGCACGCTCCGCGATGGCGAGCGATTCCCACGCGCGCCGGCTCGAATCCGCGGGAACGATGTGCCGGCCGCCCGCGGTGGTCACGTCGCACCCCCTTGAGTACCCTCAAGTCGTTCAGGCGGCGCCCGCTCGGTCGAGCGGCGCATGCTTCGGAACCCCAACGGCGGCATGGCCGAGGCGCGCGTGAGGCTTGAGCGCAGCGGGCCGGCCGGTGGAGCCGGCGCCACGCGACTCACGGATGCGCGCCGCCAGACGAGGAACACACCATGACCATGCAGAGGACGCGCCGCGAGTTTCTGAACGACGCCACCGGGATCGCGGCGGTCACGCTGCTCGCGGCACACGGAATCGCCGGCGTGCACCCGGGCGGCGGCGACACGATCCAGGTCGCGCTGGTCGGGTGCGGCGGACGCGGCTCGGGCGCCGCGAGCGACGCGCTCGCGGTGACGCGGGGACCGATGCGCCTCGTCGCGATGGCCGATGTGTTCGAGGATCGCCTCCGCGCCAGCCACGCGGCGATCTCCGAGTCGCCGCCAGAAGGGCTGGACGTGCCGCCGGAACGACGGTTCGTCGGCTTCGATGCGTACCGGCACGCCATGGACTGTCTGCGCCCGGGCGACGTGGTCATCCTCGCGACGCCTCCCGCATTTCGTTGGGTCCACTTCGCGTACGCGATCGAGAAGGGCCTGAATGTCTTCATGGAGAAGCCCCTGAGCGTGGACGGGCCGAGCAGCAAGCGGATGCTCGAGCTGGCCGAAAAGGCGCGCCAGAAGAACCTCAAGGTCGCGGTGGGCCTGATGTCGAGGCACAGCCGGGCGTTCCAGGAGCTCGCCCGGCGCGTGCAGAACGGCGAGTTGGGTGAGATCATCTCCCAGCACGGCTTCCGCATGCAGGGCCCCATCGTGACCTTCCGGTCCCTGCCCCGGCCCGATGGGATCACCGAACTCGAGTACCAGATTCGGCGTTTCCACAGTTTTCTCTGGGCGAGCGGCGGCGCGTACAACGATTTCTTCATCCACATCATCGACCAACTGTGCTGGATGAAGGGCGCGTGGCCGGAGAAGGCCCAGGCGCTCGGTGGACGACATTACCGGATGCGACGGGACGGCGTGCCCTACGTGGACCAGAACTTCGACACGTACGCGGTCGAGTACACGTACCCCGACGGCACCAAGCTCATGTTCGACGGCCGGAACATGGAGGGCTGCCAGGAACGGTTCTCGAGTGTCATGCACGGCACGAAGGGCGCGGCGATCGTGTCGAGCAATGGCGACTGCGGGCTGCCATCCCGTTTGTACAGCCGTCATGATTTCAGCCGCGAGAGCATGACGTGGAGTTCCGAGGTTCCCCCCGCCGAGCGAAACCCGTACCAGAACGAATGGAACGACTTCGTCGCCGCCATCCGCGACGGTCAGCCATACAACGAGGCCACGCGCGGCATCGAAGCCAGCCTTGTGTGCAACATGGGACGCATGGCCGCACACACGGGACGCGAGGTCACCTTCCGGGACATGCTCGGCTGCACGCACGAGTTCGCGCCCGGCGTGGCGGAACTCACGAAGGACTCCCCCGCGCCGCTGCTTCCGGATGCCGACGGGAGGTACCCCGTGCCGCAGCCGGGGATCGTCATCGATCGGGAGTATTGAACCGTGCGCCCCGGTGCGTGAGCCCGGCTCACGTGCCGGCTCCGCGACGGGGTCGCGCACGCCCCGAAACGCCCTCGCTCCCGCTTGTTCACGTCCGGCACAGCACGCTCACACCTGCACGGGTTCGAACACGACGCGCCCATCGTTGAGCCTCGCGAAGTACCCCTCGATGTTGTCCAGCCCGGTGACCCGATTGACAATCGCGGCCGCACGCACGAGATCGGCGCGTTGCAGCAGCTCCAGCCGGGGCTCCTTCAGTTCCAGCCGCGTCCCATAGAACGCGCACCCTTCGTGCGCGATCAGCACGACACGCTTGAGCTTGTGAACCTCAACCAAGAACTGGAGCTCATCGACGACGCCCTGCTCCTCCAGGTGCGCTTGCGGGTGACCAGCCAGGCACGCGGGGCCGCCCGGGAGACACAAACGGTCGTAGCGCAGCAGCGAGAGACCGTGATGCAGAAAATCATCGAAGTGCTCGCCCATGCGGCCGTCGGAGCAATAAAGGGCCGCGGCGTGACTCCGGGACGCGTCATATCGCAGGGGGCATTGATAGGACATGTCGGACCTCGAAGGAGTATGGGCGGGCGCGCGTCACGCACGACCTGGATGTGATCCACGTCCGAGTTTCGGTCGAACCCGACCGCTCAACCGCCGCTGTCCCGCCGCCTCGGAGCGCCACCGTCTCCCGCCCCGCTGCGCCCGCGCTGGGGCCACTCCTCGTCCGTCGGCCGAGGCAGAAGCGCGGGCGCACAGGCGAGGTTGTACGCCGTCACCGCCGCGCACGTCGCCGATTGGCGCAGGTACTCGGGCACCGCCTGGTCCATCCGATCGTGCTGCGTGTGATGTGCGTGGTTATAGTCCGCACGCCCGACCTCGTCCCAGAAGAACCCGGGCACGCGCGCACGCATGAACGACGCATGATCGCTCCCCGAGACCTGGTTGAAGACCTTCTCCCGGCGGATATTCACGTCCATGAACTTCTTGTCCGTCTCGCTGTAGAAGACACCGTTCACCGGGGCCGTCGCCGCGGCGAGATACGCAACCTCGGACTCGACGCACGGGAGCCCCCCTTCCCAGTTTGTCCCGCCGTCGTCCACCAGCACCGCGGAGATCTTCTCGAGCTGGCCGCGCTCCTTGAGGCGCTTCACGTACGCGGCGGAACCGAGCAGGCCCTGCTCCTCGCCCGTCCAGAGGATGAAACGGATCGTTCGCCTGGGCTTCGCCCCCACGGCCGCGAGGATGCGCGCCGCTTCCAGCGTGACCGCGCTGCCCGTGCCGTTGTCCGTGCACCCCTGGCTCCCCGGCCCGTCCCACGAATCAAGATGCCCGGAGACGATCACGACCTCGTCCGGGAGTTCCGATCCCTTGATTTCCGCGATCGTGTTGTAAACGGGGATCGGCCCCTTGACGAACGTGTGCCGCAGGTCGAATTCCGCCTCAACGCTCACGCCGTCCGCCAGGCGCGAGTTCATGCAGTCGTAATCGGACTGGCGGACGGTGACGATCACGTCGGGAGTGAGCGTGTCGGGGTCGAGCGTGCCCCACCCCGGCGCGCCGCTGGTGATGACCAGTTCGTTGCTCGACGAGAGGATCCACCCGGCCGGCCGCTGCGCGAGCACGCGCTCCTCCAGCGACGGTCCCCGCTTCGGCTGCTCAATCGTGACCCGCTTCCCGGAATACGTGATCGTCCCCCCGCTCTCTGGCAGCACCGCCTGCCCGCTCACCGTGTCGGCGTCGAGAGTCAGCGCATACACACGACTGCCGCGCGGCGATTCCGTGCGGAACCTCAGCTCGTGCGTTCCCGGGTCGAACGTGGCCTCGAGCAGATCGGACGTGCGGAACCCGCCCAGCGACATGGTGCCGGTGACCGCGCCCGGGTCCGACAGCTTGACTTCGAGCGTGAAGGGCACGCCGTCGGGCGCCGGGCCGCCGACCATCGTGCCCTCGAATCGCGTCAGATCCTTGTCGGCGGCGGGCGGCTCCGGAGCGGGCTCGCCGGTTTTCCATCGCGTACGGATATCCGCGAACATCTGCAACCGACCGCCGGCGCCCATCCCCGCGTCTCTCCGGCCCGCCTGCCCCGGCCGGACCAGCACCCACGCACCCTTGAAACGGTCCCTCATCGCCTCAAGTTGCTCGTCGCTCTCCGGCATCTTCACGACCGGGCCGCGCACCGGCCCGTTGGTGCCGCTCGACCACGACAACGCCGTGAATTCCATTTCGCGCACCGTGCGATACTCGGGGCGTTCGCTGCCCGGGTTGCGAACGCTGACAACCCGGCCCGTTGACGGGCCGCGATCAAACCGCGTCGCGATGCGGCCCCATTGCCACAGCCCGCGCCGCGCCGGATCCGCCGCGACCGGCTCGTCCCCGCCGTCGAAAGCCGGCATGAACAGCCCCCACCGCTCGAACTGGTCGCGCGCCCACACGTTCGCGGTTTCGACGTTCGTCGAGCCCGTCAGCCGCGCGCCGATGCCCGTCGAGAGGTGCGTCAGGTGCTCCATCACGCGGCCGCGGTTCGATCCCTCGTCGATGATCCTCGCCACCGTCGCCGCGTCGCCCATCCGCACGTCAGGAATCGTCTCTTTCTTGCCGTCGATCACCGCGTACGAACCCGGCGTCTCCAACGCCCCCCCCGCGGCGGTCGTGGCCCCCTTCGGCTCGGCGGCGCACCCGCACAGGGCCAGGAGCGCGGGAACACACCATTGACGCACACGCGTGACAAACCGGTGACGAGGCATGGCATTCAACTCCGTTGACCAGACGGGCGGCGACGGCGCCCGGCAGATGATACTCGAAGGCGACGTTCCCCCGCGTGGTCCTCCGACATCACCATCCGCCGCGGGTTGGACAACCGGACGCGATCACGCTCTACTGGAAACTGGGCGGGACGATCGAGAACGACAATCCGCGCGTCGGCACGCCCGGAGAAGCCCCGTCCCTACCCCGCTCGGGAAGCCGACCTAATGGACCAATTCAGAGGCGTGCTCGGCGTCACGGTCATGATCGTGCTCGGGCTGGCGCTCTCCACCGACCGCCGCCGCGTGCCCTGGCGCCTCGTCGCCATCGGCGTCATGGTCCAGATCGCTCTGGCCGCCGCGATCCTCCGCATGCCCGTCCTCAAGGAATTCTTCGAGGGCCTCGGATGGTTCGTGAATCAGGTGATTCAGCGCTCGGAGGCGGGGATCGACTTCGTCTTCGGCAGCGCCCTGCGCGACGACTCGAAGCCATGGGGGTTCATCTTCGCCGTGAAAGTGCTGCCCATCGTGATCTTCTTCTCGTCGCTCATGAGCGTGCTCTATCACGCGGGCGTCATGCAACGGGTGGTGGCGGGCCTGGCCTGGTGCTTCCGCAAGACGCTCCGCGTCACGGGCGCCGAGGCCACGTGCATGTCCGCCAATATTTTCATCGGGCAGACCGAGGCGCCCCTCACCGTCCGCCCGCTCATCCCGCGCATGACCCGGGCCCAGCTCATGCTCGTCATGCTCGGCGGCTTCGCGCACATCGCCGGCTCCGTGCTGGGCGCGTACGTCATGATGCTCGGCGGACCCGACCAGGCGGCCCGCGCGCTCTTCGCCAAGCACCTCATCGCCGCGAGCGTCATGAGCGCCCCCGCGGCGTTTGTCATGGCCCGCATCATCGTCCCCGAGACCGAGCAGCCCCCCGCCGAGGACGCACGCAGCCTCAGCACCCTCGGCGACGAGGACCACGCCAACGTCTTCGATGCCGCCGCGAGTGGCGCCGCCACCGGCATGCGCCTCGCCGCCAACATCGCCGCCATGCTCATCGCCTTCGTTTCCCTGCTCGCCCTGCTCAACTGGCCGCTGCGCGAGCTCGGCCAGGCGCCCGGCATTCACGAGTGGCTCGCCACGCGCGGCATCGGCGAACTCTCCATTCAGACCATCCTCGGCCGCGTCCTGTCGCCCCTCGCCTGGACCATGGGCGTCCCGTGGCGCGACGCCCCGCTCCTCGGCGGCCTCCTCGGTGAGAAACTCATCCTGACCGAGTTCGTCGCCTACCTGCACCTCGCCGATGCCGCCCATTCCCCGCCGCTGCCCGACGGCTCGCCCGTCGTACTCCCCCGCACCGTCCAGATCGGCGCCTACGCCCTGTGCGGCTTCGCCAATTTCGCTTCCATCGCGATCCAGATCGGAGGCCTGTCCGTCCTTGCCCCCGAACGCCGCAAAGAGTTCGCCCGACTCGCGCTCCGCGCCATGCTGGGCGGCGCCCTCGCAACCCAGATGACCGCCAGCATCGCCGGACTGTTCATCGCGGCCTGACCCCCACCCCCACCCCACCCCCACCCCACCCCCGCCCACCCCGGCCCGATATGCTGCGGCGATGGACATCCCCGCCCGCCGCGTGCACGTGGGCCTGGCCCCGCTCGTGCTGCTCGCCGCCCTGGCGACCGCCGGCGCACCGCCCTCCACTCCCGCCCCCCCCACGGCCGCCACACCCACTCCCGATGCCGAGTCCATCGGCTCGCTCCGCAACGCGCGCGTGGCCTTCCCCATCGAGCCCGGCGCACCCCGCCCCGGGCTCACGCTGCTCACCGGCCCGCTCACCGATGCCCAGCTCGCCGAGTTGCGCGCCGCCGCGCCCAACGTGCGCATCGAGGCCAACCTCACCCGCGAACAGGCCCTGGCCCGCGCGCCAGAGGCCCACGCCGCCGATGCCCGCTTCGCGACCGCCGAGTTCATCGCCCGGGCGCCCAACCTCGTCTGGGTGCAGGCAACCTCCGCGGGCGTGGACCGGTTTCTCGCCCTCGACCCCCTCATGAAGTCCGACCGCATCGTGCTCACCAACATGCGCGCCGTTCACGGCCCCGCCATCGCCGACCACGCGTTCGCCATGCTCCTCACGCTCACACGAAACCTGCGCGTCTTCGAGGCCCACCGCGGCGCCGGCCGATGGTCAGACGAACCCCCCGCCGGCACGCCCGAGCCCATCGCACTCCAGGGCCGCACCATGCTCGTCGTCGGCATCGGCGGCATCGGATCGGAGATCGCCCAGCGTGCCCACGGCTTCGGCATGCGCGTGCTCGCCACGCGCCGCACCGATGCCCCCGCCCCCGACTACATCGCCCGCGTCGGGCGGCCCGAGGACCTCACGTCCATGCTCCCCGAGGCCGACGTGGTCGCCCTGTGCGTGCCCCTCACCCCCGAGACCGAACGCCTCTTCGATCCGGGCCATTTCGCGGCCATGAAGCCCGGCGCCTACCTCATCAACATCGCGCGCGGACGCGTCGTCGACACCGGCGCCCTCCTCGCCGCGCTCGACTCGGGCCGCCTCGCCGGCGCCTGTCTCGACGTGACCGACCCCGAACCGCTCCCGACGGGCCACCCGCTCTGGACCCGCCCCAACGTCATCATCACGCCTCATGTCGCCGCGGACGCCGATCTCACCCGCCGCCGGCACTGGTCGTTGTTCAAGGAGAACGTGCGTCGCTTTGGCGTCGGCGAACCCCTGATGAACACCGTTGACAAGAAGGCCGGGTACTGACGTGAAGTCCCGCCACACCGGGAAATCGACCGTCTTGAGCACCCGCGCATCCTATAGTTCGAGCGATCCGTTATGATCTGTGTTCGGACAATGTGCGGTGATTGTGCCCTCCCCTGCCCGGCGCCACCGGGCCCGCAGTCCGGGTGGTGGGCGGAACGGCAACGACGAGGAATCGAGGCAGCATGCGCATCGAAGTGGTCGGCAAGCACATGGACATCACCGACGGGATCCGCGCGCACGCCCAGGCCAAGGTCGGCAAGCTGACGCGGTACTACGACCACGTCCAGCAAATCACCGTCCGCGTGCAGGCGGGAAAGAAAGGCGAGTTCGAAGCCGAGATCGTGGTGGACGTGGAGCACCACGACGATTTCGTGGCCCGCGAGACGGCCACCGATCTCTACGCCGCGATTGACCTGGCCACCGACAAGGCCGCGCGGCAACTGACAGACTTCAAGGAGAAGCTCAAGCAGGGGAAGCGGTGAGCGTGGGCCCGGATGCACCGACCGAGACGCGCCGGACCGGAGCCCCGCACGCGGGGCCCTCGAACGGGACGCGCCATGTGGAGTCCGCAAGCATGAAACTCAGTCAGATCGTGGCCGAGGGAGCGATCCTCGCGCCGCTCGCCTCTCGGGAACGCGACCAGGTCATCACCGAACTCATCGACGCGTTGGTCGCGTGCGGGGCGGCGACGGCCAAGAACCGCGACGAGCTGCTCGCACGCGTCATGGAGCGCGAGAAACGCGGCTCCACGGGTTTCGGCAAGGGCGTGGCCGTGCCCCACGTCAAGCACAAGTCCGTCAAGGGCATGCGCGCCGCCGTCGGCCTCGCGCCGGCCGGCATCGACTTCAATGCCCTCGACCGCCAGCCGGTCTTCTCGGTCTTCCTCCTCCTCAGCCCCGAGGACCGACCCGAGGAACACCTCCAGGCCATGGAGGTCATCTTCAAGAACCTCTCCAAGGACACGTTCCGGAGGTTCCTGCGCCAGGCCGCCAATGCCGCCGACGTCCGGACCCTGCTCGAAGAGGCCGACAACCAGATCCTCGCGGGCTAGCGCCACCACCATCCCGCCGCGGCGTTCCGCCCGGCGGGCGGGAGCACGCCGTGTCACAGCGCGCGACGGTCAACGTGGTGATCCGCAACAAGCTGGGCCTGCACGCGCGCCCGGCCATGGCGTTCGTGGACCTGGCCATGTCCCACGCCAGCGCCGTCACCGTTCGGCGGGGCAGCCAGGAGGTCGATGGAAAGTCCATCATGCAGATGATGATGCTCGCGGCCACCAAGGGGACCGAGCTGACCCTGATCGCCGAGGGCCCCGACGCCGAGAAGGCGTGCGCCGCGCTCAAGGAACTCGTCGACAACGGCTTCAACGATGAGTAGCCGAGGCTCGCGCTCGGCTCGGCATGGCCGCCGACCGCGTCGCGAACGCACGGGCGACCCCACGCGCGCACCGCCCCGATCTCCCGTGTTCAGCAGGGGCCGAAGAAGGCGTTCAGGAACTCGAAATAATCAAAGTCATCGACCGACTCGTCGTTGTTGATGTCGGCGTTGAAGCTGCCCGCGAAAAAATCGTTCAGAAAATCGAACGCGTCGAAATCGTCCACCGCGCCGTCGGCGTTGTAATCGCCGGGGCAGTTCACGCAGCTCTGGGCGTCGGGCTGGGTGAGCATGGCCAGCGTCACGCCCTGGCTGGTCACGGCGTTACCGCGCACGCACACGCGCTGCCCCGCGACGATGCAGTTGGGGCCAGCCCCGAAGAGCAGCACCTGGCCACCGGGGAAACCCGCGTCGATGAAGACCGTGACCGCGGCGTGAATCGCATTCGGCGGCAGCCCCTGCATGCCGATGAGCCCGCCGGGGTTGACGCGCACCTCGATCGTCCGTCCGGTCATGACGTTGGCGGGGCCCACCTGCACGCTCCCCGGCGCGAGGCATGCAACCTTCCCGTCCGGGCCCTGCACGCCGCCGCCCGAGCCAGGCCCACCGCCGGGCCCGCCTTTCTTCTCGCCATTCTGCTGCACCGTGCCGTTCGGGCCGGTGGCCTGGTTGGTGACGTTGCCGCCGCGCGCGCCGTTGCCCACGCCCGCGCCCTTGCTGCCGCCCATGCCGCCCAACTCGCGCCCGGTGTTGGTGATGGTGTTGCCCTTGAGCGTCACGTCGCCGCCCGGGGCCGGGACGCCCCCGTCGGCGGGCACGTCGCCGGAACCGCCGATGATCAGGCCCTCGTTCCGGATGTGCCCGCCCGTGCCGAGCACGATGATGTCCACGTTGCCACCCTTGGGATGAGCGGACGTCCCGTCGTTGCCCCGGATCACGCCGCACGGCCCGATCTCGACGAAGTCCTGGGCGGTGATCTCGACGTGGCGGTCGTCAGGTTGAGGACGGATCGTGGACGTGCCCGCGGGCGGGCATTCCATCTTCAGACTCTTGACCATCACATGCGCCGGGTCGCCGCCGGGCAGCTTGATGTCGCCCGAACCCCCGGGAATGACAACGTCGTCCCCGGCCCCGGGCTTGCCCGCGGGAAACCAGTTGTTGTCGTCGCTCCAGTTGCCGTTGCCGGCGCCACCGGTCCAACGCTTCTCCTCGGCGTGTGCGGACGCGACAATGACGATGATCGCGGCGGCGAGCCCGATCCAGTGCGCGCGTGCCATGGGCGACGCTCCTTGGTTCTCGATCCAGCCGATCCTGGCTTCCGGTCGGCCGCGCGAACGCGCGGCGGCAAAAACAAGACGCCCGAGGCCGCGCCCCGGGCGTCCGTGAGGTCAGACTGTGCGCGCCTGCCGGGGGATCAGGCGTGACGACGACGACCGAAGGAGAGGCCGAACATCCCGACCAGGCCGGCGCCGAACGCGGCGGGGGCGGGGACCTGACTGACGATCTGGCTCTGGCTGTTGTTGCCGTTGGCGTCGTACAGGTTCATCACAAAGACGCTGCCGTCGTTGCGGTAGCCGCCCTGAACCGCCTGGTGCGCCTGCGTGATCCAGGCCGTGGCCTGCGCCAACGCGTCGGGGTTGAGGTTCGCCGTGGCGCCCGTCTCGTCCTCGAGAGACCAGAGCGCCGCCTGCAGCGCGGCCGAGGAGACGGACGCCCGCGTACCGCCGGCGTCCGCGTAGTTGAAGTCGTTGAGCGTGCCCGTGATGAACTTCAGGTACAGGTACGCCGACTCATCGCTCAGCGGATCCGGGTTCCCGCCGCCGGTCCCGCCCTTGATCGCGTACGGATCGAAGGTGACGTGGTACGTCGAACCGGGACTGAAGTACTCGTTCGTCTCGAGACAGAACGTTGAGAACGTGCCGTCGCCCACCAGCGAACGCGGGGTGAACGGAAACGCGATGGGCGTCGCCTTGAACTCGCCGCCGTTGCCCGAGTGGTACGTGCCGTAGTCCATTCGAACCGACGCCGCGTTCGCGGCACACGACGCCATTGCGACCGCTCCGACTGCTTGAACAAATCGATTCATGAACATTCTCCCGCCAATGAGCCGTCCGTGGGCTGGTCCCGTTTCACCACCTGCAAATCCGGTTTCTCAAAGCGCCGGCTCACACCGGGCAACCGGTCTCTCGGCACCTCGCTCCAACTCAATTATCCCCGATTGTGGCAGTCGATACAAGTGCCGACTCATCCCAAATTCGTACATTGGAGTTGCACCAGCCGCGGTGAACATGATCCCCATAAAAGGTGGATTATCCCCGCGTTGACATGATTGGGTGACCAAAAAAGAAAACCGCCCGACCTTGAAGGCCGGGCGGCGGGTGGATTCGAGTGATGATCGTTCCGGTCAGAACTCAGGCGCGGCGACGACGAGCGGCGACCAAGCCCAGGCCGACAAGGCCAAAGGCGGACGCGGCGGGCATCGGGACCTGTGCAACCAGGAGGCTCTGGTTGTTCGTTCCATCATCGGAAAAGAGGTTCATGACCAGGATCTTGTCGTTGTTGAGCCAACCGCCGAGGACGGCGTTCTGAGCGTCGGAAATCCACGCCAGAGCCTGGGTCAACTGACCACCGCTCACGACGTTGGACGCGAGGTCCTCGTCCTCGAGCTGCCAGATGGCTGCCTGAAGCGCCCCTGCATCCAGAATGCGAGTGCCGCCCGCATCGGCGTAGTTGTAATTGAGGTTGCCGGTGATGAACTGGTAGTACAGGTACGCCGTCTCGTTCGACAGCGGGTCGGGGCTGCCGCCGCCGTTGCCGCCGCCGACCGCGTCAGGGCCGAAGGAGACGTTGTACGTGGTGCCGAACGACAGGTGCTCGCTCAGCTCGAGACAGAACGTCTCGAACAGCCCGCTGTTGGTAAGCGCCACCGGGTTGAACGGGAACGCCGAAGGCGAGGCGTTGAACTCGCCACCACCGCCGTACTGATAAGGTCCGCTGTACACGGTCACCTGCGCCGCATTGGCCGCACCCGCGACCGCAATCACCATCAAACCAGCCAGAAGTGTGGGCTTCATGGACTTTTCTCCCGTTCCGAACCGACCAGTCGTGGCTCTTCGGGAACTCGTTTCCCAACAGACAAGAGAGCCGTAGCGAGCGAAAAAACGCTCACACACCGTCTCACAGTATGTCGCACAACGTGTCAATTACGATTGCAAACTCGGCAAATTTTGAAAATAACTACACTCGGACGCCGACGATTTATTATCGGACGTCATAATTGCGATTCAGTGTACCCTTCGAATGGTCAGAGCGATGCACGAGTTTCGGAATCGGCATCACGCCCGCCCGGGGTAGGATGCGGCCTGCCAAGGAGCCGGATCCATGAGTCAACAGGGGCCGCAGAGATTCGCCACCCGCTGCATCCACGCGGGGCAGGCGCCGGACCCGACCACGGGCGCGATCATGACGCCGGTATACCTGACGAGCACGTTCGTGCAGGCATCGCCGGGGGTGGTGAAAGACGGGTACGACTACGCGCGGTCGCGGAACCCGACGCGGACCGCGCTGGAATCGAACCTGGCATCGCTGGAAGGAGGGAAGCACGGTTTCGCCTTCGCGTCGGGCCTGGCGTCGATGGATTGCGTGCTGCACCTGCTGACGTCGGGGGACCACGTGGTGCTGTGCGACGACGTGTACGGGGGCTCGTTCCGGCAACTCGACAAGGTGTTCCGGCACCACGGGGTCACCTGCACGCGGGTGGACATGACGGACCTGGCGGCGACGGAGCGGGCCTTCATGCCCCGCACGCGGCTGGTGTGGATCGAGACGCCGACGAACCCGATGCTGAAGGTCGTGGACGTGGCGGCCGTGGCGGGCCTGGCGCGGGCGCGGGGTGCGTCCGCGGGCTGGACGTGGGGCGGCGCCGCGGGACGCACGGCCGAGCCGGGAAAGACGGGCGGCACGCGCAGCCCCATCGTGGTGGTGGACAACACCTTCGCCTCTCCCAGGCTGCAGAACCCGCTGGCGCTGGGCGCGGACGTGACGATGCACTCGTGCACGAAGTACATCGGCGGGCACAGCGACTTGGTGGGCGGGGCCCTGGTGTGCAACGACGAGGAACTCGCGGACCGGCTGCGGTTCCTGCAGAACGCGGTGGGCGCCGTGATGAGCCCCATGGACTGCTTCCTGCTGCTGCGCTCGACCAAGACGCTCCACGTGCGGATGGAGCGTCACAGCGCCAACGCGATGGAGATCGCCCGATGGCTGACGACACACCCGAAGGTCGAGCGGGTGGTGTACCCCGGCCTGGAGTCGCACCCGCAGCACGCGCTGGCGAAGCGGCAGATGTCCGCCTTCGGCGGCATGATCACCGCGACGCTGCGCGGCGGCCTGCCGGAGGCGCGGCGATTCCTGGAACGGGTGCACCTGTTCGCGCTGGCGGAGAGCCTGGGCGGTGTGGAGTCCCTGATCGAGCACCCCGCGATCATGACGCACGCGAGCGTGCCCGCGGCGAACCGCGCGGCGCTGGGCATCAGCGACGGGCTGGTGCGGCTGAGCGTCGGGATCGAGGACGTGGCGGACCTCATCGGGGATCTGGAGCGGGCGCTGGGATGAGCGGCGCGGCGACGCGCCCGGCGCGCCGACGCGGGAGCACGAACGCGCGGCGCGCGTTGGAGGTGTCCGATGTCCGAGCCGATTGACGCGCGCGTGCTGGCCTGGTCGAACCTCCCCACGGACCGCCCGATGCCCCGGATCACGCGGCAGCGCGTGATGGGCGAGCACATGATGATCTCGCGCGTGAAACTCAGCAAGGGGTTCTTCGTGCCCACGCACCATCACTTCAACGAGCAGATGGTGTGCGTGATCGCGGGGCGGGCGAGCTTTGTCCTCCACGAGGGGACGCCCAAGGAACGGGCCGTGACGCTGGGCGCGGGGGAGGTGCTGCACCTGCCGCCGGACGTTCCGCACAACTGCACGGCCCTGGAGGACACCGAGATCTGGGACCTGTTCAGCCCGCCGAGCGCGCGCACGGGCGTGGACCGTGGATGAGGGGAGCGGGCGCGGAGGATCGAGCGATGGCCGCGAAATGGCCCTGGATCGAGCGGACCTTCACCTTCGATTTTCCCGTGGGCAAGTGGCCGGACGTGCTGGAACGGTACCGCGGCGCGCCCGCCCGGGTGGACGAGAAGTTGCTCGCCTGCCCGCTCGCGTGCGCCCGCTGGCGCGAGGCGCGCGGCGGCTGGACGATCCTCGAGAACATCGGTCACCTCGTGGAGCTGGAAGCGCTCTGGGAAGGAAGGCTGGACGATTACCTCGCGGGCGCACCGGTGCTGCGGGCCGCGGACATGCGCAACCGGGCCACGCGCGACGCGGGGTACAACGACCGCGACGCGGCGGAGCTCGCGGGCGCGTTCCGCGCAGCGCGGCGGCGGCTGGTGGCGCGCCTGGGGACGCTGGCGGAACACGAATGGTCGCGCGTCGCGCGGCACCCGCGCCTGAACGTGCCGATGCGGCTGGTGGACGCCGTCGCGTTCAGTTGCGAGCACGACGACTACCACCTCGCACGCGTGACGGAATTGACCGCCCTGTGGGAAGCACGGGGCTGAACGCGGGACGCGACGCATCGAAGGAGAAACGGATGCCGGGATATTCGGGCACGCCGCTGGCGAAGAAGCTGGGGATCAAGGAGGGGCACGTGGTGGCGTTGTTCGGCGCGCCGAAGGGCTTCGAGGCCACGCTGGAGGGGCTGCCGGCGGGCGCGACGGTGAAACGATCACCGCGCACACGGGGGCCGTTCGACGTGGTGGTGTACATGCCCAAGGACGCGGCGGAGTATCGGGCCCGGCTGCGGTCGATGGTGGCGCTGACACGCGAGAACGGCGCCGTGTGGGCCTGCTGGCCGAAGAAGGCATCGGGCGTGGTCAGCGACGTGACCGAGACGCTCATCCGCGAGACCGCGCTGGCCTCGGGCGTGGTGGACGTGAAGGTGTGCGCGGTGAGCGACGTGTACGCGGGACAGAAATTGGTGCGCCGGCTGAAGGACCGCGCCGGCACGCGCGCATGACCAATCGTGGCGATCGGGCCGCGAGGCTCAGCGCGTCTCGGTGGTGAACGTGAGGTCGAGCAGGCCGTCGTGGGCGTTGATCGCACGCACGCGGACGCGGCGACCGTCGGCGAGCCGGAGCGAGGCCGTGCGCGAGACGGCCTCGATGCCGGCGAGCGCCCCGAACAGCCCCCGCGCCTCGGTGAGCTCACGAAGCTCGGCCGGCACCTGCAGGCTGGCCAGCCCGACGTCGGCGTTGAACACCCACGAGGCCGGAACCGACAAACGCCCTAGAGCCAGCCGCGTGGCGGGGATCCAGAGCGATCCGTCCGGATCGATGCGGGGCCGGAGCACCGCGGCGAGCACGCGATCTCCGTCGCCCGAGCGGACGCGGGCCCCGATCAGGACGTGGCCGTCGCGGAACTCGACCTGCACCTCGCGGATCTGCTCGGGCCAGCCGCCGCGCCGGGTCTGGTTCTCGACCCACTTGGGAAGGCGGGCGTTCAGCCATGCGTTGGCGTCCGCGGCCTTGAGCGAGACGCTCCAGGGCTCGCTGCGCGACGGGTCAGCCGGGTCGCGCCCGCGCACGCGCGAGAGGACCGTCTGCACGCCGTTTTCAACGGCGCGGGCGGTCTCGGCGGTGCGGGGATCGGCCGCGTCCAGCGCGCACCACCAATCGGGCCGCTGACGCGTCAGCCCCAGCAGCACGAGCGTGAACACACACACCAGCGCCGCCACCACCAGCCCCGCCCGCAGCACCCAGAATCGCGCCGGCCGTGACGATGGCGGCATGATTGGGGGTGGGGGTGGGGGTGGGGGGGACACGGCGGATGATCCTGTGCGTGACGCGACGATCAAGCCGGGCTACGGCTGTGAGTGCCGCGGTGGGGGTCAGCCGCCGTCGTCGGGGGCATCGGAGGGCAAGGGGGAAGTCGAATCCTCGGGCCGCTCGATCTCGTGCGCGCCCGGGTTGCCGTTGCCGAGCATGCGGCGCAGCGAATCCACGCGCTCGCGCAGCGCGGCATCGCCGCCGAAGCGAGGGTCGATCAACTCGAGTCGGCGGATGGCCAGACGGATGGCCGGGGCCCGCGAGCCGGGCGTGGCGCCGCTGGCGCCGGTGGCGTTGTCCTCCCCCAGGATGTCGAGCATGGTGCGCCACGCGGACCAGTACTCGGCGGGGCGGGTCGCCCGATCGGGGCCCCTGGCCGCGCGGTCCAGTTCCTGCACCAGGTCGCGCAGCGTTTCGAAGGCGCGGTCCGCCTCACCCGAGGCGCGCTGCGCCCGACCCAGGCCCAACCGCACCCGAAGACGATCGGGCGCGGCCAGCGTCGCGAGACGGGCGGAGAGGTCGTCGAACGTCGCACGGGCCGCGGGGTCGGAGCGTTCCAGCATGGCCTCCCCGGCGACCAACCGATAGCGGTCGGCCAGCGCCGGGGCGCGAACCACGGCCCAGGCCTCCGCCCGGCGGGCCACGCCCAGCACGCGGTCCCACGCGGCATGGTCGGGCGCGGCCCCGTCCTCGCGGGCCGCGGCCCGCGAAGAGGCCATCTCGATCGATTCGACCGCGAGCGCGTCGGCATCGCGTGCCAGGCCTTCGTCCTCGGTGATGCGCTCCAGCCCGGTGAGCAGCCCGTCCAGAACGGGCAGCGAGAGCCGGGCGGGATCCATGCGGAATGACTCGACCTTCAGCCGCCCGCGCTCCAGCCGCCAGAGTTCCGCTTCCGCCAGCGCCGGGGAGAACTCGGCGGCGAGGATCACGGCCTGCTCGTAGAGCTCCGCGGCGGCGGGGTCGGTCTCGGACTTGGCGCCCGAGGCGCCACGCGTCAGGCACGTGCGAGCCAGGCGGGGCGCGGCCCCGGCGGCCTGCGCGGCGAGCCCCGACCGCGGCCACTCGCGGGCCACGCGCAGCAACGCGCGGGCGGCGTCCATGCGATCTTCTCGGGCCGCGGACGCGGACATGATGACGGCCCGTTCCCAGAGCGCACGAGAGGCAAGCTCGCCCGCGTCGGGCCGATCGGACAACTGCCTGAGGATCCGAAGAGCCTCGGGGCGGCCGACCGGTTCGCGCGACCATTCCACCCCGCAGGCCAGGGCCGCCTCGGGCGGCAGGTCCTCGAAGGACGCGTCGCGGGGGACGAGCGCGGCCACGGCGCGGAACACGATGGCGCGCCGGGCGTCCTCGTCCAGCGCCAGGTCCTGCCGGGGCAGCAGGGCCAGCCAGGCGCGAACCGCGCCGGAGAGCCTGGGCGCGACCGCGCGCTCGGCGCCGGGCACGCGCAGCTCGGCCCGGGCCGTCGCGCCGGCGCACAGCACGGCCAGGAGCGCATCGGCCCGGCGCGTCGGTCCGGTGACGAACGGCTCGCGCCGCGCGATTTCGGCGAGCTCGGCGACGTGGCGACGCAGGCGCGTCTCGTCGGGGCTCGCGACCACGAGGCCGAACGCGGCCTCGGCCCGAAGGGCCCACTCGCTCCGCGCACCACGCGTGGTCGCGTCGAGCACGCTCCGGTAGAGTTCCGCCGCCTTCCGCCGGAACGACGCGGCCTCGGCGTGGCCCCCGGCGCCGCTCGCCTCCAGCGCTTCGGCGGCCTGCACGCAGGCGCCGGCGATGACGACGCGGCGAGCCGATTCCGCGCCCGGCGCCGATCCCTCGGTCTCCTCAACCTGGGCGATGGCCGCGCGGGCGTTCGCGAGCCGATCGGCGGGCGCGGGCGCGATCGACGCGCCCAGCGACAGCGCGCGAGCCCGGATGAACGCGCCACGGGCCGTGCCGTCCGCACCCTCTGCCGAGCGGGCCTCGGCGGACTCCGTCAGCTGCGCGGCCTCGCGCCACGCGGCCTCGACCACGGACCGCTGACGCTCCTCGGGCTGACCCAGCAGGCAGGCAAGGTCCGACCCGTCGCGCCCGGCCCGCTCCAGCAACGCCGAGGCCTGCTCGATCATCCAGGCCGGCACGCGCGGATCGTCGCCGCGGCGCGCCAGCAGCGCGCGACGGATCTCGATGGCGCGGTCCGCGCGCGCATCGCTCCCGGCGGAGCCCTCGCCGCCGGCGATGGCGCCGGACGACAGGCGACCGAGCTCGGCGATCAGGTCGTGCTCGCTCTGGCGCGCCAACGCCGGGACGGCGCACGCCGCGCACGCCAGCGCCCATGCCGTCGCCAGGCGCCGGATCGAACTGCTCCGTGTCGCAGGCATGATCCATCCTTGCCCCCGTGACCGCTCCTCGACCGTCGCGCCCATCAATCTCCGGTCAGCTTCGAGCGCGGCAGCACGACGGTGTAGGCGCCCTCGCCATCGCCGTGCAGCCGGCCGATCGCCTGCATGATCCCGGTGGGATCCTCCTCCAGAAACTGGATGGTCTTGATGATGGTGGCCCGCCGGCCCGTGGCGCGATCGACGGGGTTCAACGCCTCGAGCTCTTCGAGCGTGCGGTCCAGGCCCAGCTCCCACACGCCGCCGCCCGATCGCTCGATCGAACGCGAGAACAGGAAGATCACGTCGGGCCTCATCGCGAGCGCCGAGGAGAGCCCGTCGAGGGGGTTGGACCTGCCGCGCGGATCGAACGCGCCCAGCCACGCGTGCAGGAGTCCCTTGGTCTCCGCGCCGGCCCGCACCAGCGCGGTGGAGAACGCGGCGTACCGGCCGGTCATCACCGACCCGGGCGCGAAGCCCGAAAGATCGCGGGTCTCGGCGTCCCCCGCGTCGCGGAACAGCACCACGCTGAAACGCTGCGTGGGCCCGAGCCGGGCGACGGAGCGCTCCACCTCACGCATCACCATCGGCAGGCTCGTGACCATCGGGCCGGACGCGTCCACCGCGTAGACCACGCTGCGGGCCCGCGCCGCCGCGAGCCCGGCGAAGGTGACCCCCTGACCCGTGCGGCGCAGGGCTGCGCCCGCGTCAGGGGCGGTCGCGATCGACGAACGCAGCGCGATCGATTCCGCGGCGGGAGGTCGGGACGACAGCCCGTGCAGCACTGGCGCCGGGCCCTCGACCAGTTCCGCGAGCCGTCCCGATGCTGAGGGCGGGCGCGCGGACGGGACCTCAGAATCCGCCGCCGGCTCGGGGCGAGACGCGCCGACCGCGTCGGAGGACGGAGCGTCCTCCGCGGCCGGGGCGGTTTCGTCCAACACCGTGGCGGACTCAAAGACGTACTCGGTTGATGAGCCGATTCCCGTTCCGACGGGGCGAACAGACCACGCCACGACCGCGCCGACTCCGATCAGACCAGCGTGCAAAACCACCGAGACGCCGGTCGCGAGCAGCGCACGGAACAGCGGTCGGTCACGAATTATCCCTTTTTCGGGGCGTGAATCGATTTCAACCGACAATTCCATTCCGACCACGTCGGACATGTTCTGTTATTCGTCCATCGAACGCCCGGGGCCGAAAAGAGAGCGATCAATTGAGAGCGCCCCGGCCCCGGAAAAAACCACCGAGAGCGCCATCGCCAGCAATGCCACCTGCCATAGGGGGGTTTGCCAGGCCTGAATGTCGAACGCGGAACGATCAGGCAGGAAGCCGAGAACGGTCTTACCGGATTGAACAGCGGGGCCGATCTGGGTGAGCCATACCGCCCCGATCATGGTGCCGCCCAGAGCCAACGCCGCTAGACGCGTGAGCATGCCGATGAGGAGTAACGTGCCTCCGGCAAGTTCGGTGATCGCCACGCTCCAGGCCAGATTCACCGGCCAGGTCCCCTGGGCGAGATCGCGCGGCCAGTACGCGGGAACAGCCTGGCCCTTTTCGTCGGGTGCCGGGAACGCCGCGGTCTTGAGCAGCAGCGCCAGTCCGTAGACGCGGCGCACCTTGATGGGATCGGGAAACTGATCGGCGGTGGCCTCGCTCGAGGCGGACGCGGGCTGCGATTCGAACGCTCCGAGCGGCGGCGCGAACGCAGCCGGGCGCTTGGGTGTTTCCGGGTTGGCGGGCGGCGGGGTGGGCGGAGGCGTACCCGGGTCCTTGGGCGTGGGAGCGGGCTGTGGTTGCGGAGGCGTCGCGGGTGGCGTGGTGGGCTGAGGCGCCGGGGGCGCGGGGGGCGCGGGGGTCGGCGCGGGAGGGGGAGTCTGCGGCGCCGGTTGCGGCTGAGGTTGCGCGGGAGGCGGAGTCGCGGGCCCAGGTGCCGGAGCCGGCTCCTTGGGAGCTGGTGCCGGGTTCGGGGGGGGTGGGGTCGGCGTCGGAACGGGAGCTGGCGCGGGGTTGGCCGCGGGAGACGGCACGGGTGCGGGCGGTTTGGCGGGCTCGGGTTTCGCGGCACGAGGAAGCGAGAGACCCATGTTGGCCAACATGGCGGCGGTCTGCCCCTTGACCTCCATGTCCTCGAAGAGCTTGCCCAGGCCAGCCCAGATGAAGGTGAGGGCCAGCGCCAGCCGGATGAACAGGGGCGAGATGCCGGAGGCGAGTCGCTCGCGGGTGGGCATGGTTGATTCTCGTCGGGCGTGCGAGGGGAACAGGGTCGCGAACGAACGGGGCGAACAATGATACGTGCGGCGGCGCGGCCCATAGCATCGGCCGACGCGGGCGTGGCGGAACTGGCAGACGCGCGGGATTTAGGTTCCCGTGGCCGCGAGGCCGTGCAGGTTCGATTCCTGTCGCCCGCATTCAACCGTCGGCGCGGCCCTCAACCCGACACGAGGCGGGGTCACCCGGGCCCCACGGGCTTGCCGGTGCTGGGGTCCTGGCCGCGGAGGTGACGGGTCATGTCGCGCATGAAGCGGGTGAGGCGGCCCTTCTGCTCGGCGTCGGCGGCCATCTGGTCGCCCTGTCGATGGATGAACTGGAAGAACCGGGCGGCGCGGTCGCGCGTGAGCTGCTGATCGGCGCTGGAGCGGGCGCGGTCGTAGTCGCGTTTGGCCTGCTTCTTGGCCATGGCGAGGCGCTCGGTCTCCGACTCCTTCATGTTCTGGCCGGTGAGCTGCTCCATCATCTTGGTGAACTCGATGAGCTTGTCATCGAGGAACGCGCCCCGATCGTCGGCGGGCACCTGCACGTACTCCTTCGCGTACTGATCCATGACGTCGGCCCCGAGGCGGCCCGCGTTCTTCATGAGTTGTTCGCGTGCCGCGCCCATGATGCTGGTGGCGAACATGGCCAGGGCGCTGGAGTCCTCGGCGGTGACGCTCTTGAGGCGGGCGATGAGGTCCTTGATGAGGTCGAGCCGCTTGTCGACGGGGAGGCGGTTGAAATCCTCGGTCATCAGCGCGTAGTCGAGCACGCTGTCGAGGTCGTCGGTGGCCACGTTGGGCATCGGTCGTGGCCGGAGTTCAAGGTACGCGAACGTGCCGCCGCCGACCATGGCCAGCACCAGAGCCACCGCCGCGCCGGCGCGGACGCGGGGCCTGGCGGCGAGGGCGCGGAGGCCCGCGAGCGATCCCCGGGCCGCGGCGTTCATCCGGGCCCGCACCGTGGGGCGAGGCGCGACCGGCGCGAAGAGCCCGTCGGTGAGGTGGGGCTGGCCTGCGGGAGTCGGGTCTGGGTTCATGGGCGGGCTCGGGCGTGGTGAATCAATGGCCCATCTGGGTCTTGGGGTCGGTGACGAGCCAGTCGGCGCGCCAGTCATCGAAGTACAGGGCGTTCTGCTGGAATGGGTAGCCGCCCTTGTGCCAGGGGTTGGCGTCCGCGAGGACGGGGAAGCCCGGGTTCTGCTCGTAGAAACGCGTGACGGTGCGGGCGGGCTGGGGGTCGCCGCGGAAGATCTCGCGGGCGATCATCAACGCGCCCGCCCAGTACTCGTAAGAGAACCCGGTGTCCTTTCCGAGGTTGTCGGTGTCGGACGGGCAGAGGTAGGGCTCGGTGACGATCAGCACGCCGTCCTTGTCCTTGGCCGGCGCCGGAACGTCCATGTACCCGGCCAGCACTTCGAGCAGTTGCGGGTCGTCGGGGTTCGGAGGGAAATCGTCGTTGTGGAAAGGGAGTACGTAGGGGAGAAGGTCCTTGTTGTCCTTCATGTAGAGCGAGAAGCTGACGCCGAAGCCTTTGAGGTTCGTCAGGCACTTCAGGCGACGCGAGGCCTCGCGGGCTTTCCCGAGCGAAGGCAGAGCCAGGCCGACCAGGATCGAGACGATGCTGATGACCACCAGCAGCTCGATGAGCGTGAACGCGGCGCGGATTGGTTTCTTGGTTGTTCGCATCGGCGCGCTCCAGATCCCCGGGCCCGCATCAGGCCGCCCCCATCCCCCCGACTCCTCCACCCCGGCCCGACCCCATGAATCCCAATCCCCCGCACCTCGGCTGACCACGTCGGACGCACGTGCGGCCACGAAGTTCCGTTCGCGCCCCGATCCGCGGCGAAAAACAGCAGAATCGGGTGCTTCACGCATCGTCCGTCCTGAGCAGATCGGCACAACTCCAAGCATACCCCCAATGGGCGCGCGGCCAAGAACCAAATAGGGTTGGGAATCGGGCCGATGGGGTTTCATGTCGCCGATTCGTGGGGTGCTTGTCAGATTTACACTTGTTTTAGGGATGAGATTCGATGACGGCGCGGGCGATCGCGTGGTTCAGCGCGTGCCCGGACCGGCGCGCGATGATCCGTCCCACGAGCGGTCGTCCGATCAGCGCGAGATCACCCAGAAGGTCGAGGAGCTTGTGTCGCGCGGGCTCATCGGGGAAACGGAGGGCGTTGTCGATCGGACCATCGGGGCCGAGCACGAGTACGTCCCTGGGGGAGAGATGGGAGAAGAGCCCCGAGCGGCGCATGGCCTGGGCTTCCTCGGCGAGGGCGAACGTGCGGGCCGGAGCGACCTCATCGGCGTACGCGGCGGAGCCGGCGGCGGGATCGAGCTCGAACGCGAATCGCTGAGGCGGGAGGGGGGCGTTGGGTCCGTAGTCGAGGTGGTACTCCAGGGCGAGCGTGCGCCGCGCGGGTGAGTCATGGGGTCGGGCCTCGATGGAGGCCGGTCCGTCCTCGACTCGGATGGGGCGGTTGAGCCGGATGGGCTCGCGGGTCGGGGCGTCGTGGGCGCAGACGCCGGCGTCGAGCAGAGCGCGCACGAACGGGAGGGCGGAACCGTCGGCGAGGGGGACCTCCGGGCCGCGCACATCGATTCGGGCGTCCCAGATGCCCAGGCCCACGAGCGCGGAGAGGAGGTGCTCGACGGTGTGGACGCCCGCGGCGGGGCCCGAGGTGGAGAGTGCGGTGTGGCGGTTCTCGGGAACGACGTGCCGGACCAGGGCGGGGATGAGGCGGTCGGGGTGGTCGGCGCGGCGGAAGACGAGGCCCGATCCGGCGGGCGCGGGGGCGACCGCGACGGACGACGGGGCGCCCGTGAAGAGCCCGACGCCGGACAAGACGGCCGTGGACGCGAGCGTGTGCCCGTGCGCGGCGACGCGGTTCATGCGCCGACGGGCCCGTTCTTGGCGGCCTCGGCCCGGGCCGCCAGCAGGCCGTTCTGGGCGAGGAGTTTTTCGGCCCGCTTGATGGTGCGCAGGTGTTCGGTGAGCTTGCGGAGGGCGGCGAAGGAGCGCATCTGATCCTTGTGCGGCCCGGCGGGGTACCCGAAGTACGTCTCGCCGGCCGGGACGTCGGAGATGACGCCGGCCTTGGCGCTGATGCGGGCGCGGGTGCCGATGTGGAGATTGTCGGCGATGCCGGAGTGACCGCCGATGAGCACGCCGTCCTCGATCACGACCGAGCCGGCGATGCCCGTGAGGGCGCAGATGATGCAGCAGCGGCCGATGCGGACGTTGTGGCCGATCTGCACGTGGTTGTCGATCTTGGTCCCGGCGCCGATGACGGTGGCGCTGAATTTGCCGCGGTCGATGCAGGAGCACGCGCCGATCTCGACGCCGTCATGGATCTCGACACTGCCGACGTGGGGGATCTTGATGAAGCCGCGGCCGTCGGGGGCGGGGCGGTACCCGAACCCGTCGGCGCCGATGACGGCGTGGGGCCAGAGGATGCAGCCGTCCCCGATGGAGCAGCGCTCCATGACGGTGACGCCGGGGTGGAGGAGCGTGCCGCGGCCGATGCGCACGTGCGCGCCGAGGATGACGCCGGAGACGAGCACGGAGCCCTCGGCGATGATCGTCTCCGCTCCGACGATGCAGGCGGGGCCGACGCTGACGCCGGGCGCGATGCGCGCCGAGGGATGGACAATGGCGGTGGGGTGGACGCCGGGTTCGTGCCGGACGGGGGGCGGGGCGAAGAGCCTGAGGCACTCGATGAGGGCGAGGTCGGCATCGGCGACGCGGATCAGCGCGCGGACGGACGGGTCGTGCCCGGGAACTTCGACGCCCCGGGACACCAACGCCGCGCCGGCGCGAGAGGCGGGCCATTGCCGGGCGTTGGAGGGGTCGCGGATGAACGAGAGCTGATCGGAGCGGGCGAGGCCGAGCGTCTCGATCCCCACGATCGCGAGGTCGGACCTGCCGACCAGCTCGGCCTTGAGTGCGGACGCGATGGTGGCGCTGGTGTGGGGTTGTCCCATGCGACGGTCCACGAGAGCGTGCCGGCCCGGCGGCGGGCCGGGGTCCGCGGGCGCGGCGACGGGGTCAATTCTTCTTGGGCGCGCCGGCGGGCTTGGCGGCGGGCTTGGCCTTCTCATCGGCCTTGGCGCTGGCGGGGACGGTGCCCCCGGCGCTCTTGTATTCGACGTTGAGCATGCGAACGAGGTCGTCGGTCACGTCGTGGACGGGATCGACGAAGACGAACCGCTTGAGGGAGATGGTGCGCTTCACGTCGTCGGTGCCGGTCTGCGGGATGACGACCTTCTCGTCGGTGGAGACGACCATGGTGTAGCCGGCCTGCTTGGCCAGTCGGGCGGAGGCGTCGGCGATCTTGGCGTAGAGGGAGCGGAACGTGTCGGCGGTGGCCTCGTCGAGCTTTTGGGTGGAGAACCGGTTTTCGAGCTCGAGCTGGATGGCGAGCTTGCGGGCCCGCTCGAAGGAGTCCTTCTTTTCCTGGCCATCGGGGAGGGCGTCGAACTTGCTCTTTTCCCCGTCGTAGGTCTCCTTCATCTTCTTCATTTCGGTCTCGAGCTTGAGCTTGTATTCACGGAGCTCGCTCTCCTTCGCGTTCTTCTCGTCCAAGCCTTCGAAGGCACGGGTGAGGTCGATGACGGCCATTCCGTTGGGGGGAGAGGGCTTGGGATCGAAGCGGGCGCCGGCCTTCCAGGTCAGCGTGAGCGTGCCGACAGCGGCCAGGAGAAGCAGGATCGCTCCGAACGGACGGGACATTTTCATGCGTGGGCCTCACGGAGAGGTGTTGGGCGCCGCGCGCACGGCCGGGCCCGGATGCAGATCCTAGCGGCGTGAACGGTTCGGGGGTTGATCGGACGATCCCGACAGTTGGGGTGGGTCAGGCCCGAACGGTCGCGGCGAGCACGATCGGGGAGTCGGCGCGGGCCTTGCGGTCAAAGAGCAGGGCCGCGAGGGTGGCGCCGGGGAGCAGCAGCAGCCCCAGGAGACCCACCAATTCCGCGGTTCGGAGCTCCGCGACACTCTCAAAGGTGATGAAGCGCCAGACCAGCAGCAGCGCGAGGAGGATCGAGGACATGCAGGCCATTGCCAGGATGCTCCGACGGATCCGCCGCGCGTGCTTGGCCATGTCTCGGTCTCGATTCCGGCTCGTACGGACGTAACCAACGCGTGCGGGCGTCGGGAGAATCACTACAAACAGGTCCACCGCGCGGCGGACCGGGGGAGCGATCCACCCACCCGAGTGACACCATGACGGGGGGTGCTCGGGGGAGGGGGCCGGTACGGTAACGTGCGCGCGTCGGGGCTTCAACTCCCCACTTCGTCCACATGGGAAGGGGAGGACGTCCGGGTCGGGACCGCTCGGGCGGAGCGCGGCCAAGGGCGGTATTGTCCCTGCCGTGTCAAAGCAAACGGGACATCCGAGCGCGCGAGAGGGCGGGCGCGCACGCGCGTTGGCGCGGCTTGCGGGCGCGCTGATCGTGATGGGCCCGGCTGCCGGATGGGCCTGGGGGCAGGACGATTCTGGCGCGGCGCCGGATGTGCCTCGGGCGACGGGAAAACCGTCGGTTCCGGCTTCGCCGCCAGTGGAATCGCTGCAGCCGTTCGAGGGGCGAGCGATCCGTGAGATCGGGTTGACGGGCCTGAAACGCGTGGACGAGGGTCTGGTGCGGAACTCGCTGCGTTCGCGCGTGGGGCAGCCGCTGGCGGTGGAATCGGTGCGCGAGGACATCCAGCGGCTGAACCGTCTGGGGCGGTTCCGGGAGATCAATGCGACGGCGCAGTCGTTCGACGATCAGAGCGTGGCGTTGAACTTCGCGTTGCGCGAGACGCCGGTGATCGCGGACGTGCAGGTGGTGGGGAACCGGCAGATCAGCGACCAGGACATCGCGGCGCAGGTGACGCTGCTGGCGAACACGCCGGTTGACCGTTTCCAGCTGGACCGTTCGGTGCGGAAGATCGAGGAGCTGTACCGCAAGAAGGGGTACTACCTGGCGCAGGTCCGAGTGGACGAGGCGCAGCTGGAGGAGACGGGGATCGTGCTCTTCCGGATCCGGGAGGGGGACCGCGTGAAGGTGACGGACATCCGGTTCGAGGGGAACCGGGCGTTCGAACCGCGCGAGATCCGTCCGGTGCTCAAGAGCAAGATCTCGGGTCTGTTCCAGCTTGGCCCGCTCGACGACGAGGTGCTGGACCAGGACGTGGCGGCGGTGGTGCAGTTTCACAAGGACCGGGGGTACCTGGACGTGCGCGCGGACCGGCGCGTGACACCGGCGCCGAACGGGCGCGAGGCGATCGTGACGTTCCTGATCGACGAGGGGCCGCTGTACACGCTCCGGCGCGTGCGGGCGGAACTGGACGAGGGGCAGGGCCGGCCGGGGGGCGAGGCGCCGACGGTGTTCAGCGTGGAGCAGCTGATGGGGCTGATGTCGATCAAGCCCGGCGACGCGTACAGCGCGGACAAGATCCGCAAGTCGGTGGAGGCGGTGCGCGACGCGTACGGGCGCCTGGGGTACGCGGACGCGCGGGTGGAGCGGGTGGAGATCCGTGACACGGCCCAGCCGCAGGTTGACCTGCTGCTGATCATCTTCGAGGGTCGCGCGTTCAAGACGGGCTCGGTGACGATCAAGGGGAACGACCTGACGCAGCAGAAGGTGATCCGTCGGCAGGTGAAGGTGTACCCGGACCGGCCGCTGGACACGACGGCGCTGCGGCAGACGCAGCGGAACCTGCAGGAGCTCAACCTCTTCGACCTGCGTGACCCGCAGGGGGTGAAGGTAACGATCCAGCCCCCCGCCCCGGACGACCCCGAGCACCGGGACGTGCTCGTGGAGGTCAAGGAGACAAACACGGGGTCGCTCAACTTCGGCGCGGCGGTGTCGTCGGACGCGGGCGTGGCGGGGATCATCAACCTGAACCAGCGGAACTTCGATCTCTTCGACGTGCCCGACTCGCCGAGCGAGATGGTGTCGGGGCGGGCGTTCCGTGGGGCGGGGCAGTCGCTGAGCATCTCGCTCTCTCCGGGGACGGAGCTGAGCACGTACGCGGTGTCGCTGGGCGAGCCGTACCTCTTCGAGACGGACTTCTCCGGCTCGGGGACGTTCGCGTACCGGCAGCGGAAGTTCGAGCAGTACGACGAGGACCGCCTGGGCGGTTCGCTCGCGCTGGGCCGCCGCTTCGGCGAGATCTGGGCCGCGAGCGTCACGGGCCGGGGCGAGAACGTGAACATCCGGAACATCGACGCGGACGCGCCCACGGACGTGTTCGACTTCAAGGGCGACGACCTGATCACGGGCCTGGGGCTGGTGGTGACGCGCACGACCACGGACACGCGGTTCCGCCCGAGCAAGGGCACGCGCATGGAAATGGGCGTGGAGCGGGTGGGCGTCTTCGGGGGGGCGTTCGACTTCACCAAGGTCTCGGCCGAGCACGTGCTCTTCCTGACGGTGAACGAGGACTTCCTCGGCCTGCGGACGATCTTCTCGCTCAAGACCGCCGCGTCGTACATCCCCGACGACAAGAAGGGCGTGCCCATCTACGAGCGGTACTACCTGGGCGGGCGCACGTTCCGCGGCTTCCGGTTCCGGACCATCTCGCCCAAGGGGATCCGCAACGACACGGGGACGCGCGGCGACGACCCCGTGGGCGGCACGTGGGCGTTCACGATCTCGCCGCAGATCGAGCAGCCGATCTTCGGCGAGACGTTCTCGATGGTGGCCTTCGCGGACACGGGGACGGTGCAGGACGAGGTGGGGTTCGACCAGTATCGGGTCTCGCTGGGCGTGGGGCTGCGGCTGTACATCCAGGCCCTGAGCCAGGCGCCGCTGGCGTTCGACTTCGGGTTCCCGGTGATCAAGGAATTCGGGGATCGTGAGCGGGTGTTCTCGTTCAGCCTGGACATCCCGTTCTGAACCCGACGCGGACGAGCAACGTACGGGTGGCAATCGGAGCCCGCGGGCGTCCGCGGCGCGCAGGCTCAACACGGCATGGGACGGCGGGTCACAGGGAGCAAGGCATGAATCGGACGATCATCGGCGGAGTGGTGATGGGCGTGGCGGGGCTGGGCCTGGCAGCGCTGGCTGGGAACGGCGCGGCGTCGGCCCGCGCATCGGGGACGGGAGCGCCGGCGGCGGAAGGTGCGTTCAAGGTGGACGCCGTGCACTCGTCGGTCGTGTACCGCGTGAAACACCTGAACGTGTCAAATTTCTACGGCCGGTTCGGCAAGGTCGAGGGCTCATTCGCGCTCAACAAGGCGGACCCGGGCAAGAGCGAATTGTCGGTCACGATCCCCACGGATTCGATCGATTCGAACAACGCCAAGCGCGACGGGCACCTCAAGAGCCAGGACTTCTTTTCGGCCAAGGAATTCCCGACCATCACGTTCAAGGGCAAGGCCTTCACCAAGAAGAGCGACACCGCCTGGGAGGTCGTGGGCGACATCAGCCTGAAGGGCGTCACCAAGCCCATCACCGTGACGGTCGAGGACACCGGAACGGGCAAGGGCATGCGCGGCCAGGGCGAGATCGCGGGCGTGGCCAGCACGTTCACCATCAAACGCTCGGAATTCGGCATGAATTACATGCTCGACGGGCTGTCGGACGAGGTGACGATCATGGTCGGTCTCGAGGGCGCGCGCTAGGGTCGCGCGGGCGTACAGCGGTACGCGGGACGATGCACGCGGGCGCGGGGCCGTGCCCCCGCTCGTGCTCCCGGCGCGTGGCGCCGGCCGTGCATCGAGGGGGCCGATCATGAGCATCGAAGTCATCACGCAACTCGCCTGGGGCGCGGTCGCTCCGGGGCTGCTCGGGCTGATCGCGTTCCTGGCCGTCTGGTGGTCGCGCGCGCCGGCCCGCTCGGGGGCCGGGGGGCGGGCGCGTTCCATCTTCAGGGCCGCCGCGGGCACCGCGGTATTGGCGATGGGATACGCCGCGATGCACCGGCTGGTGCTGGGGCGGACCGCGTTCCCGCCGGCGCGGAGCGACGAGTGGTTCCCCGTCGCGGCGCTGGTGTTCATGCTGCTGGCGCACGGCGTGTACGCGCCGGGCGCGCGGCCCTTGGTTCGCTGGATCATGATGGGCCTGCTGGTGGCCGCGGCGGGTTGGGCGTCAGCTTCGAACCTGTTTCGAACGTGGGAAGCGGCGCCCATCGTGGCGCATCTGGCCTTGTTCGCGGCGGGCGCGACGCTCGCGGTGGCGTGCCTGGACGGAGTCGCGTCGAGCGGGAGCCAGGGCGCGGAAGCCCAACAAGGGAACGTGCGCGGTGTGTTGGCGCTGCTGATCTTCGCCGTCGGCGCCCACCAGTTGTTGACGATCGGGTGCCACACGATGAAGTTGGGGCAGGTGCCGCAGATCATCGGCGCGATGTGCGGCGGGGCCGCGCTCGTATGGCTGTTCCGGCGCGGGCTGACGTTCGCGGGCGGGCCCGCCGCGACGGGCGCGGCGGTGGTGTGCCTGGCGCTGTTCCAGGGGGTGCTGTTCACCGATGCGCCGCTCGCGTGGCTCTACGCGACGTTGGCGGTGCTCAGCCCCGTGTGCTTCGCGTGCGCGGGAGTGCTGACGGCGCGGCGTTGGCCGGGATTCAAGGGTGGGCTCGCGCAGTCCGTGGCGGCGGCCCTGCCGATCACGACGGGGATGGCGGTGGCGCTCGCCACCGCGGGAGCACCGGAGGAGTGAGCGTGCGGCCCCAACGGGCCACGCCGCGGGTTTCAGCCCGTGCGGAGGGAACATGATCCGAGTTCGCCGGTCCGATGAACGCGGTCGATTCGACCATGGCTGGCTGGTGACGGCGCACACCTTCTCCTTCGGCGCGTACCGGGACGCGGCGCACATGGCGTTCCGCGGGCTGCGCGTGCTGAACGAGGACCGCGTCGCGCCGGGGATGGGCTTTGGCGAGCATCCGCACCGCGACATGGAGATCGTCTCGTACGTCCTCTCGGGCACGCTCCGCCACCGCGACTCATCCGGCGGGGGCGGGGACCTCCGCCCCGGCGACGTGCAGCGCATGAGCGCCGGGCGCGGCGTGCGTCATTCCGAGTTCAATCCCTCGGCGACCGAGGTCGTGCACTTTCTGCAACTGTGGATCCAGCCCGATCGGCAGGGAATCCAGCCGTCGTACGAGCAACGGTCGTTCCTGGATGACCGCGCGGACGACGCCGCGCTCCGCCTGGTGGTCTCTCCCGACGGCGAGGGCGGGTCGCTGCGCATCCACGCCGATGCACGCATCCACGCGGCACGCTTCTCGGGCGCCACGGGCGGCGCGTCGCGCCTGGCGATCGCGCCCGGGCGCGGGGCGTGGGTCCAGGCCGCGCGAGGGTCGCTGCGCGTGAACGGCGTTACGCTGCAAACGGGCGACGGCGCGATGGTCGAGGACGAGACGACGATCGAGCTGGCCGCGGACGCGCCGGCGGAGGCGTTGGTGATCGATCTGGCGTAGCGCGAGAGCCGCCGCGCCGGCCCGGCGCCGCGGCGCCGGCGCGTTCACTTCCGGCAGCGATAGACGAACGCGGGCGGCAGGTTGCGCCACACGATGTCGCTCGGGGTCACCTCGCTGAAGCGCGACGAGATGAGCTTGCGGAAGCGGCGACCCGCCTTGGTGAGCATGCCGAGCTGATAGGCGAAGGTGACGAACTGGGCCCGGGGCTTCATGGCGCGGAACGTCGCGTCGAGTATCTCCACCTGGAGCGATTCAGGGAACGACGCCCACGGGAGCCCCGACAGCACCGCGTCCACGCCGTCCACGCCGTGCCGACGGCAGATGGTGTTGATGTTCGCGGCGGAGTCCTCCACCAGGTTCAGCCCCGGGTGACGACGGCGCAGCACCGCCGCGAGTTTGGGGTTGCGCTCGATGCTGAAGAACACCGAGCCGGGGCGGAGGCGCGAGAGGATGAAGTCGGTCACCACGCCCGTGCCCGGACCGTACTCGACGATCGATCGGGCCGTGTCGAATTCGATCCAGTCCACCATGGCGCGGCAGAGGGGTTCGCCCGAGGGGGCGATCGCGCCCATCGAGGTCGGTGTACGAACGAACTCCCGGAAGAACCGCAGCGCCTTGGCCTTGGGCTCGCGCTTCGGGGCGGGGGCGGCCTCCACGGAAACGGGGCGCGGCGGCGAGAGCGTGTTGGCGGTGGTGGTTCTCAAGTAGCTTCCCTCGTGCCGGAGAGCACCGCACCGACTTCGCGCGGGGCCGGGCCTGCGATTCCGGACGCTACACCAGTCCGGCGGCGACCGCAAACGCAAAGAACAGAAGCATAACCCCGACCAGGATCCGGATCCCGGCGAACGAGGCGCTTTTCATCAGCCGTCGCCCGAGCAACGTGCCCAGGAACGACGCGGTGACGCCGGTCCCGACCAGCCCCCACGCCCCTTCTTGGTGGATCGACCGGGCCTGTTGCATCACCGAGGGCCCCGCGACCAGAACGGGCGCCAGCGCATAGAACGTGAGGCGGGTCGCGTCGACCGCCACGCTCGCGAGCACGCCGATCGCGACGAAGGCCTCCTTGCTCAGGCCCAGGCGCAGCAGGAAGGCCGAGCGCAGCGCGCCCTGGTGCCCGGCCAGCCCGCCGAAGAAGCCCGATAGGAAACCGCCCAGCGGGACCAGCGCGGGGTTGAACGCCGTCTCGCGCCAACGCGGCAGCAGCTCCATGAGCGAGAAGATCGCGATCACCGCCGCGAGCGTGAGCTTCACGGGGGTGATCTCGTGCCGGCTCGCGCCCAGCGCGTAGACCATGATCGGCGGGACAGCTCCGAGCACGCCCAGCGCGAGCGCGCCCAACGCCGAGCCCGCGATCGCCGGCGGGATGAACCGACGCGCCGTCGGCGCGTAGCCGCGGCCCCACACCAGGTCCAGCTTGAGCATGTTGTTGGCGAGGTGAACGACGGCGGTCGCGGCGATGGCGACGGGGAGGGGAACGAACGCCGCGAACGCGGGGAGCAGCAGGGTCCCCAGGCCGAAACCGGACACGAACGTGAGCGCCGACGCCCCGAAGGCCACGGCCGCGATGAGCGCGTGATCAAGCATGCCGACGCATGGTATGAGCGTGCGACGGTCGCCATTCGCGGGCTTGGACGGCGAATGACGCGCGACCTCGCCGAGCGGGTGCGCGGCCGACGCGCCCGGATCACGCGCGGCCGCGGCCCGGTGGTTGTTTCGTGCGCATGCAGCGGGTCCAGCACAAACACAACCCCCGCCCGGGAGAATCGGGGCGGGGGTTGGTGGTGTCAGTCGGTACGAGACTCTGGTGAGAACTCAACGGATCGGGCGCGCGGAACGGGTGGACGGCGACTTCCACCCGGGCTCCACGGACCGGCCGCGGGCTCAGCGCCTGCGACGGCGAACGCCCAGGACCATCATGCCCGCGCCCGCCATGCCCGCCGCGGGCGGCGTCGGGATGCCCTGCACGTCGATGGTGGCCGAGAAGATCAGGCCCGAGACCAGCACGCCGGCATCGCGCTGGTAGAAGTACAGGTAGTTCTGCCCGGTGGTCACGCTGGTCGTGATGTTTCCGAAGAAGAAGCTGGGCGTGCTGTAGTTGCCGACCTGGCAGCCCGTCGAATTGCCGTTCACGTACAAGCCGTCAGGGTTGCCGCCGCCGTACAACCAGTCGCCGAAGCCATCGTCCACCGCGATCTCGAGCGAGATGGTCGCTTGCGTGATGCCGGTGGTGTTCACGTAGAACGGGACCGCGTAGAGCGCGGAGCCGGGTGAGCCGTAGCCCGCGGCGTCCATCGACCAGTTGATCCAGCGCGCCTGCGTGTCGCTCAGGCCCGATGCCCACACGGGGTACGGCTGGATGACGGTTGCCGCGGCACCGGAGACGGCGCCCGCGAAATCCGCCGCGGTAAAGGGGTTGGGGCTGATGGCGCCGCCCGGGGGGTTGTTCGGGAGGTAGGTCACGATGTCGTCGGCCTGACCGACCAAGCCCGGATTGCCGCCGACCTGCCCGCTGCGGACGACGATGGTTTCGGCGTTCAGGGCGCCGGTCAGACACGCGGCTGCCAAACCCGCCAGCGCGAGAGTTGACAGAGAGGTTGAAGAGAAATTGCGGATCTGAGCGTTCATGTTCGGGCTCCGTAAAGAGTGTGGGTTCGTTCTTGGGGTCTGCATTTGCGGGCTTCTGGACGATTCCGGTGCGATTCGCACCCTTGCTCGCCGTGATGACTTGCATCTCGCACTGAGAACCTTGCATGAGGTGCGCGATTTGATCTGAAGTTAAGGAGAAAACCGTTAAAGTCCTATAATTATTTTTCCCCAATATTTGGGTAATTCAGACGACAGCATCTTGACACGGTTCCGCGGTCCGCTGTTTAATGCACCCCTTAAACATGGCCGTTTGCGACACCGTGTTTGGGTGTCAATGTGGGCGGCAAAATTTGCGAGAAGGAGAAGCGCAATGAGGACAACTGTGTCGATCTTCGCCTTGCTGGCGCTCGCCGGCGCGGCATCCGCGAGCACCTGGGTCCAGGGAGACATCGCGGTCTCTACCTCGGCCGGTGAGTATCGCGTGTATTCGAACACGGGCGTGCTGAAGGACGTGCTGTCCAACGGCGGCGCGAGCTACTACACCACCGGCTCCGCCTTCGACAGCACCGGCAACCTGTGGGGCACCAATTTCGGCGGCAACAGCGTGTCGAAATTCGACGGTCCGGGCGGCACCCACACGCAAAACCTCGTCATCTCCGGCGCGGGACAGACACCCGAGTGCATCCTGTTCAACGCTGCGGGGAAGGTGTTCCTGAGCGGACCGGGATCGTTCATCGCTCGATACAGCAACACGGGCGTGCTGGAGCAGACGTACAGCGCGTACGACAGCGATTGGATGGACCTCGCCAGCGACCAGACCACCATGTTCTTCGGTAATGAGGGCGGCCTGATCCGCCGCTGGGACCTGGCCTCGGATTCGGCGCTGCCGAATTTCGCATCGACCTCGACGGGCCGGTCCTACGCCATGCGCCTGCTGGCCGACGGCAGCCTGCTGGTCGCGGCGGAGCGTCAGGTGGAACGGTTCGATTCCCTCGGCAATCTCATCCAGACGTACGACACCGCGGGGATGGACTCCTCGTTTGCGTTGAACGTCGATCCGGACGGGACCTCGTTCTGGACCGCGGATTTCAACAACGCCAACGTCTACAAGTTTGATATCAGCACGGGCCAGATGCTGTTCTCGTTCAACACCGGCACCGGCACCAACACGGTGTTCGGCCTGTCGTTGTTCGGCGAGCGGACGAGCAGCGGCGTTCCGCTGCCGAGCGCCGCGTTCGCGGGCCTGGCCGGCATGGGCATGCTGGCGTCTCGCCGCCGCCGCGCCTGACCGGAATCCTGAATTTCCCTTGAATCCACAACAACCCCCCCGCGTTGACCGCGGGGGGGTTGTCATTTTGAGCAACGTGCGGGCAACTCCCGCCCTTCGCGACGAGAACCGGGCTCACGGAGCAACATCGGCCCGACCACGCTCCCCCGCTACTTCGCGCGCGTGTAGACGACCTCGAAGGCCTTGAAGTCATTGCCGTACAGCACTTCCCAGGCTTCGAACACGAAGTTGTCCTTGTCGATCTGACGCGTGACAAATTTCACGGTCTTGCCGACCTCGCCGGTCATGGGCTCGTCCATCTGGCCGAACATGGTGAGGACCTTGCCGTCCTGCGACATCGACCCGGCCATGGTCATGATGGCCGTTCCCATCGTGTCGCACCACGTTCCGGTGTAGAGCTTGCGGCCGTTGTCGTAGCCGGTGAGGCCCAAGCCGTTCATGGGCATCCCCATCATCGTGCCCTCGGTCTTCTGCAGCACGAATCGGCCGCCGAGGACCATCTCGAAGGTCGCCGCGCCCTTGGATTCGGTCGGGGGTGCGCCCGGCCCGCCCATGTAGGTCTTCATGACCGTGTTCCACTTGCCGACCCAGTTCTTCAGGCCCTCGTGCGCCTTGCCCGGCATCATGGTCGCCTGCCATGCCTCCATCGCCTTCTGCATGTCCGGCCCACCGGCCGCCGCGGGCGGATCGGCGGGCTGCGGAGTCCCCGTCGAATACGCGGCGACGAATCCCGCGGCGGAGGCCACGGCGGTCAAAACGAGGGAACGGATCGGCGTCATGATGATCTCCTGATTGGGTCGGGTGTATGGGGGCCGGTGGTTCGCCGCGGGCTTTGGAATAGAGAGCCTCATTTTCATTTCGGTCGAGGCCCCGCCGCAAGTGGTGGAAATCCCGGGGATACCTGTTAGGCTCCGGGGGTCGCCGCCGGCTCGGCCATGCCGCCGGCCACCGCGAATGGTCAACCCAGGAGCCCCCGGGTGTCGGAACGGCACGATCGGATCCGCGAGTGCTCCACCACCGGGCAGCCGGCTTCCGAAGGGGAGACCACCCCGATTTTGGCGCACCCAATGGGCCGACAGCCGGGTCGGCTGCCGGCGCGGCTGGGCGCCTACCGGATCCTCCGGTTGCTGGGCGAGGGGGGGATGGGCGCCGTCTATGAGGCGGAGCAGGACCGTCCCAACCGTCGTGTCGCGCTCAAGGTCATCCGCTCGGGCCTCGCGTCAGGGGAACTGATCCGGCGTTTCGAGCAGGAGGCCGAGGTGCTCGGCCGCCTGCAGCACCCGGGCATCGCGCAGGTGTTCGACGCGGGAGTCATCACCGACGTCGAGGCCGGCGGCCATGCCGTGGCGTCGATCCCCTACTTCGCCATGGAGCTGATCCGGGGCGTGCCGCTGTCGCGCCACGTCATCGACGCGCGGCTCACGCACGACCAGCGCCTGGGCCTGCTGGCCCGCATCGCCGACGCGGTCGAGCACGCCCACCAGCGGGGCGTCATCCATCGCGACCTCAAGCCCGGCAACATCCTGGTTGACGAGGCCGGGCACCCGAAGATCCTGGACTTCGGCGTGGCGCGGCTGACGGACAGCGACATCCGGACGACGACCATCCGCACCGACATCGGGCAACTGATCGGCACCGTGCCGTACATGAGCCCGGAGCAGGCCGCGGGGGACCCGGCGGCGCTCGACACCCGCTCGGACGTGTACGCGCTGGGCGTGATCGGGTACGAGCTGCTGGCCGGCCGGCTCCCCTACGACCTGTCACGCCGCCCCATCACCGAGGCCGTGCGCATCATCCGCGAGCAGGACCCGGAGCGGCTCAGCACGACGCACCGCTCGCTGCGGGGCGACGTCGAGACGATCATCGCCAAGGCGCTGGAGAAGGAGAAGGAGCGGCGGTACGCCTCGGCGGGCGAACTCGCGGCGGACATCCGTCGGTATCTCGCCAGCGAGCCGATCGTGGCCCGCCCGGCGAGCACGATGTACCAGCTGCGCAAGTTCGCGCGGCGGAATCGGGCCCTGGTCGGCGGCATCGGCGCCACCATGCTCGCGTTGGCGATCGGCCTGGTGCTGGCGGTGCAGCAGGCGCGCGTGGCTCGACGGGAGCGCGACGACGCCCGCGCGGCCCGCGCGGAGGCGGACCAGAAGCGGGCCATCGCCGAGGCGGTCGTCAAGTTTCAGGACAAGATGTTCGCTTCGATCGACCCTTCGGAGATGATGGGCCGCGACCCCACGGTGCGGCAGGTGCTGGAGCGGGCTGAGGCGAATCTCGACAAGGAATATGCCGCGTTCCCGCTGGTCCGGGCCCGCCTGCACGACACGCTGGGCACGGCGTACCACGAGCTCCGCGACGATGCCCGAGCGGAGACGCACCTTCGCGCCGCGCTGGATCTGCGGCGGGCGGCGCTGGGCGAAGCGAGCGTGGAGGCGGCTCAATCGAAGAACGCGCTGGCGAACCACCTCCAGCAGGACAACCGACCCGAGGATGCCCTGGCCCTGTTCCGGGAAGCGGGGGACGTGTTCGCTCGGGTGCTGGGCCCCAACGATCGGCTCACGATCAGCGTCGAGTGCAACATCGCGTCCGCCCTGTCCGACCTGGGGCGGTACGACGAGGCGGAGCGGATCTTCTCCGAGAACTACCGCAAGCGGCTCGCGCACTTCAAGGCCGACGACCCCGAGACCTACTTCCCGCTCGCCAACCGCATGACCGTGCGCGTGCAGCAGGGCCGCTGGGCCGATGCCGAAGGCGACGCCCGCGAGGCGCTGAGCGGGGTGCTCGCGCGCCAGAACCCGGATCATCCCTCGGTCCTGCAATTCCGCAACAACCTCATCGGCGTGCTGATCGAGAACGGCAAGCTCGACGAGGCGTTGGCGGAGTCCGATTCCGTGATCGAGGCCCGCGTCCGCGTGCTCGGGCCGGATCACCCCGACACACTGATGTCGATGCAGAACAAGGCCACCGCGCTCCAGCGGGCCGGACGTGCCGAGGAGGCCGTGGGGATCTGCCGGGACCTGCTCGATCGCCAGCGCGCCCGCGACAAGGGCATCGGCGAGCCCCTGGTGCTCGCGATCAACAACCTCGGCGCGGCACTGAGCGACCTGAAGCGCGACGCCGATGCCGAACCCCTCTTCCGCGAAGGTCTGGAGGTCTGCGACCGGACCTGGCCCGACGGACACTGGATCAAGGGCCTGATCGAGCTCGGTTTGGCGGGAACGATCGCCGTGTCCAACCCCGGCGAAGCGGAGCGGCTGCTGCTCGCCGCGCACGCCCGGCTGGCGGACAACCTGGGCCCGGACCACCCGTACACGCGCCTGACGGCCAAGAACCTGTCCGACCTGTTCGGTCTACAGGGCCGCGCGGCAGAGGCCGAGTCTTGGCGCGCCAAGGCGGGGCCTGTAACCGACGCGGCCGGGGCCAAGGACCCGCCGCCAGGGTGAACAGGCCGCGTTCCGCCTCAATCCTCGGGAATAGCGTCGCTGGTGACAATCTGGCGGAAGCGGTTGCGCAGCCTGGCGGTGACCGGTCCTTCGCCATTGGAAATGCGGCACTCGCCCACGCTATGGACCGCGATGATCTCCGCGGCGGTGCCGGTGAGGAACACCTCATCGGCGCCGAGCACCTCGTCCAGCCGCATGAGCCGCTCCTCGACGGGGACATTGCAGTCCTTGCAGAGGGTCCGCATGACGAACGCGCGGGTGACGCCCTCGAGCAGGCCCGATGCGCCGCAGACCGGGGGCGGGGTGAACACGCGGCCGTTCTTGACGACGAAGATGTTGTCGCCGGTGCACTCGGTGACGTAGCCGTCGGTCGAGAGCATGATGGCCTCGTCGCAGCCCGCGTCGATGGCCTCGCACTTGGCCAGGATGTTGTTCAGGTAGTTGAGGCTCTTGACGCGGGGGTCGAGGCACGCGACGGGGGTCTTGGGCCGCTTGGCGACGACCACCCTCATGCCGGACTTGTACAAGTCCTCGGCGTACAGCCGGATCTGGTCGGCGATGCAGATGACGCCGGGCACGGGGCAGCGGCGGGGGTCCAGCCCGAGCGTGCCGAAGCCGCGTGTCACGACGAGACGGATGTACCCGTCGGTCAGGCCGTTGGCGGCGATGCAGTCGCGCTGCACGCGGACCATCTCGTCGACCGAGATCGGGATCTTCAGGTGGATCTGCTCGGCGCAGCGGTAGAGCCGCTCCATGTGCGAGGCGCACTTGAAGATCTTGGAGCGGTAGATGCGGATGCCCTCGAAGACGCCGTCCCCGTAGAGCAGGCCGTGGTCGTAGACGCTGACCATGGCCTCGCGCTTGGGCAGCATCCGGCCGTTGACGTAGACGATGGGCTTGGCCCCGGGATCCTCGGACCACTGGTCGTGCAGCGGCTTGGCCGCGGGGTGCGCGCCGTTGCCCTGCTGGCGCGCGCCGGGGGTCCCGGCGGGGGCCATGGAAGGCGGGCGCGTCGGCGACGTGGTCATGGGAACCTCCTCTCGGGGCGCGAACACGCTCGCGCCGGAACATGGTACGGCCCGGACGCGGGGGGAACCAGCGGGAGAAACCGCTGAGAACACCGGCGGACAGGGCTCGCGAGGTCCGGAAATGACTCGCGCCTCACGCCCGGAGCGTGGCGCCAAGCTCGCCGGCCAACCGCGCAACCAGGGCCTCGACCTGCTGGGTCGCGTGCTCGTCACGCAGGGTCGCCGACGGGTCTCGGAACGTGAGCCGGAACGTGACGGACTTCCTCCCCGCTCCGATCTGCTTGCCCCGGTACACGCCCACGAACGCGACGCGCTCGAGCATGGCGAGGGCCGCGGCGTCGATCCGCGCGAGGATGGCGGCCCAGGTGGTCACTTCCGGCACGATGATGGACAGGTCGCGCTCGATGGCGGGAAACTGCGGCAACGGCTCGACGCGCGTCGGCGGCGGGTAGGACGCCAAGAGCGGCGGAAGATCAACCTCCGCGACCACCACCGGCGCGTCAAGGTCGTAGAGCGCCTGGACCGATTTCGAGAGCAGGCCGAGATGACCGAGCAACGCGCCCCAGAGGGTGACCCTGGCGGTCGTCGCGGGATCGAACGCGGCGCAGGGCGCGGCGGCCGGCTCGATGCCCAGCGGCACACCACGGCCGCGGAGCGCGGCGACCAGCGACTCGATCGCGCCGCGTACCAGGCGCAGCCCGGACTGGGCACGCTCGTACCCGAGGTCGGATCCACCCTGTTCCTGGGCGTCGGCCAGCAACGCGAGGCGACGCGTCTCTTGCGCGGCGCCCGACGCCGCGGGCTCGGAAAACACCGAAGCGAGCTCATACAGCCGGACCCCGCCCGGAGTGCTGACGCGTCCGTCCTGGTTTGCCTTGCGGCACACGAGCAGGCCGGGGAGGATGCTCGGTCGCAGGGTGGGCTCCGCGGCGCGGCGTTGGTCCTGCACGTCGAGCCGCTTGGTCCCGGGAACCAGGAACGGCGCCGCGTGCTTGGGCGATACAAAGCTGAACGTCACGGTCTCGAAGAAACCCAGCCCGGTGAGGATCCCACCCAGCTCACGCGCGGCACGCTCGGTGGCCTGAGGGGCCGGCACGGTCACGCTCAGGCGGGGCTTGATCTCGATGCGGTCCAGTCCGACGGTGCGGGCAACCTCCTCGACCAGGTCGATCTCCCTGCGGACGTCGGGGCGGTGGAACGGCACGCGGCAGAGCAGAGCCGGCTCGTCCTTGATGAGCCGACCCTGCACGTGATACGAGGACGAGTCCGTCGTGACGCCGAAGCCCTGGTCGGTGAGCGCACGGGCCATGTCCTCGGCGGAGAGCGCGACCCCGAGCAGGTCGCGGCAACGGGCCGGCCGCAGGCGGAGCGTCGTCGCCTCGACGAGCGGCAGGCCCGCGGTGAGCACCCCCGACAGCGCCCGCGCGCCCGGCGAGACCCGCAAGATCAAGTCCGCCGCGCGGCGCGAGGCCGGCTCGACCGTGCGCGGGTCCACAACCCGCTCGAAACGATGCGAGGCATCGGTCCGGACCTGCAGGCGGCGCGCGGTGGCCCGTACCGACGAGGGGTCCCAGGTCGCGGCTTCGAGCAGAATATCGGTCGTGCGATCCGAGACCGCCGTGTCCAACCCCCCCATGATGCCCGCGAGCGAGACGGAGCGGTCCGTGTCGCACACCACGACCTCGCCGGGCCGAAGGTCCACCTGGCGCCCGTCCAGCAGCGCGAGACGCTCGCCTTTCTCCGCGGCTCGGACCACGATGGCGCGGCGGCCATCGGCGCCCCGCGGGATGGCGGCCAGGTCGAACACGTGCGCGGGCTGGCCGAGTTCGAAGGTGAGGTAGTTGGTGACGTCGACGATATTGTTGATCGAACGCTGACCGACCGACGCCAGCGCGCGGACGAGCCAGTCCGGACTCGGACCGACCTTGACCCCCGTGAGCACGCGCGCGGTGAAGATGGGGCACTGCGCCGGCACGCGATTGTCCAGCGACACCGCTCCGGACACGTCGGGGGCGCTCACCCCACCCCCGCCAATCGTGGCGGGTATGGACGGCTCCTTGAGGTGGAGCTCGGTCTTGGCGGCGATCTCGCGGGCGAGGCCCACGTGCGACAGGCAATCTCCGCGGTTGCTCGTCACCTCCACGTCAAGCATGGTGTCCCCGTCGGGGAGCGGTGTGCGCGACTCGATCGGGAAGCCCGCGTGCGTGAGCACGGACTCCGCCCGATCCGCGGAGAGTTGCGCGGGTTCGAGGTACTCGCAGAGCCAGCGGAGGGAGATGTGCATGAGGAGATGAGAATAGGGGCAATCGGACGGTGGGAGCACGCCGCGATTGCGGGGCGGTACACTGTGGAAATGAACGGAACCCATGCGGCGAGAGCCGTGCGGCGACGCACGCTGACACGGAAATCGGGTCGCGTCCTCGCGGCGCCGTTCGCCGGAGCGTGGATGCGCCTCGCGGGCTTGGTCGGTGTCGGGTTGACCATCGCGACCGTGGGTTGTGCCCGGGACTCTCAGACCTCCACGCTCGGGAGCGGGCTGGAGGTCCCGGTTGATTTCGCTCTTGCGGTCACCGTCTTCGCTCCCGCTTCAGCGGATCGCAATTCACGCGTGCCCGTCTCGCGCCGACCGGCTCGGTACGTGCTGGAGCCCGACCGCGTGCTGAAAGCCTCGACCGGACCCGGGTCGGACGAGCGAACCTACCCGCCGCGTGTCCGCCAGCTGACCCGGGAGGAGTTCGATCGCGTGTGGGAGATGACCAGGGAATCGAACGCGCTGTCGCCGGAGGAATCAGCGTCGGTGGGGAGCCCGGAGACATTCGTCCCGCCCCGGGGACGAACGTGCTGGCTCATCTCGACCTGCGCGTTCGGTAAGCGAACATCGGCGGCCCTTGAGCCCGCATCGGCGAGCGGGGCCGACGGGGCCGGCGCGGGCAGGTTGGTGGACGAGCTCGCCAGGCTCGCGTGGGTGGACGCCGCGGGAGGCTCGCGATGAGACCCGGACAGGGACTCTCCGCGCTCGTGTGCGCGGCAGCCATGATCCCGGGCGGATGCGGTTCTGCCGCGTCGCCAACGAAAGGGTGGTCGGCGACGCTCCGCGTCTCGCAGCCCAGCACCAACCGGCAGGTGCTGTACGACCTGCGGTCGGACGGCCGGATCAGCTACGTCGCCGGGCGTGCGGTGCTGCGGCCGGACGAGGACGCCCTCGCGGCGCCGAACTGGGCCGACCGCCTGGGGCAAGAAGACCTGGAACCGATCGTGGCGTGGCTCGAAACGGTCGGGAGGCCGGCGACCACCGCGCCAACCGCATCGGACCCGACGTTCCGCCTCTCGGCCAACCCTCCGGGGTCATTTGGTTGGCGGGTCGAGAGCGGCCCCACACCCGGGCTGCTGGACCTGCTGAGCCTGTTCGAATCGCTGCGTCGGTCGCGGCGGCCCGGTCTTGAATCCTCGTTCCCGGACTTGACTCCGAAATGAGACCGCTTGACGGTTGCCGATGGGAACGCCGCACCGACGCGTCCCGAATGCGATCGGCCGCGAAATTCGGGAGCGCCCCGAGGCGTCCCCCCTGCCAAGGACCACAGCGCCAAGTCCGGCGCCACGCGTACCGCTGCCACACCCCGGCGGACGACGCGCCGCTGCACCAAGCTCGACGCCATGAGCCGGGACGACGATGCGCCCAACCGGAGCATCGTTCACGTGCGCGCGAACGCGCGAGCCCCGTCTACGCGGGCACCGGCTCGCGATCGCTGACGCGCTGGATGTCCGCCCCCAGCAGCCGCATCCGTTCCTCCATCCGCTCGTAGCCGCGATCCAGGTGATACACGCGGTGGACGGTGGTCGAGCCCTCCGCCGCCATGCCCGCGATGACCAGGCACGCCGAGGCGCGAAGGTCGCTGGCCATGACGGGTGCGCCGACCAGGCTGCGCACGCCCGAGACCACCACCGTCGGACCCTGGCGGAACAACTTGGCTCCCATCCGCGAGAGCTCCGCGACATGCAGGAACCGCTCGGGGTAGATGCGCTCCGTGACCACGCTGTTGCCGTCGGCCAGGCACAGCATCGCCAGGAACTGCGCCTGCAGGTCCGTGGGAAAACCCGGGTGCGGTTGCGTCGTGATCTCCAGCGGACGCAGCACCCGGCTGGCCGTCACGCGCACGCGGCACCGCATCGGATCGTCCCCCTCGTCGGCCGTCACCAGCACCCCGGCGTGCTCCAGGCGGTCCGCCACGGCGATCATGGCGTCAAAGGGGCAGTTCTCGAGCGTCACGTCCCCGTTGGTCAGGGCCGCCGCGCACATGTACGTGCCCGCCTCGATCCGATCCGGGATTACCCGATGGTCCGCCCCACGCAGCGCGGTGACCCCGTCGACGACGATGCGCGGCGACCCGGCCCCGCTCACCCGTGCGCCCATCGCGTTGAGCAGGTCCGCCAGGTCCACGATCTCGGGTTCGCACGCGGCCGACTCGATCACCGTGCGGCCCTCCGCCAGCGTGGCGGCGCTCATCACGTTGGCGGTCCCCAGCACCGTCGAGCCGAACGGGCCGCCAAGGAAGACCCTCGCTCCCCGCAGACGAGCCGGCCGACCCGTCCGGCGCGGCGCCGAGGCAACGATGTCCCCTTCGTTGACCTCGATCTCCGCGCCCAGGGCCCGCAGGCCGCGCAGATGCAGGTCCACCGGGCGCTCGCCGATGGCGCAGCCGCCGGGCATCGAAACCCGGGCCTGACCCCGCTTCGCCAGCATCGGCCCCAGGGCGCAGATGCTCGCGCGCATGGTCCGAACGATGTCGTAGCGTGCGTGCGACGGGGTGGGGTCGGTCGTGTGCAGGCGGAGCACCCCGCCCGCCTCGTGCCAGGACTGGGCCGGCTCGTAGTCCGCCTCACAACCCAACTCGACCAGCAACCGCCGCAGGTTGGTGATGTCCGCCAGGTTCGGCACGTCGCGCAGCGTGACGGGGTCGTCGGTCAACAGGGCCGCGGCCATGAGCGGCAGCGTCGCGTTCTTCGAACCCTTGATCGAGAGCCGCCCGGACAGCCTCGCCCCGCCCTGAATCACGAACTGGTCCATGCTGCCTCCTTGCCGCCGCGTTCGCCCGCCCCGCGCCCGGCCCCGTTCCTCCGTCCCAGGCGGCCGGACGATTACGATGGACGACTTGGGGATGGTGCGAGCCAATATATGTCGGCCCATCCGCGCCGGATCCCGCAAAGCCGGACCGGGAAACCTCGGGCGCGAGGATTCCCGGCCGCTCGGACCACCCGGGCGGCGCGCCGACCGACCTCAGCACGGAGCGCCCCCCACCCGGATCTGGTCTCGCGGGGGGGCGGGCGGCTCCGGCCCGCGGCCCGCTTCAGCAGGGCGCGTTGAAGACGTTCAGGTAATCGAAGAAATCGAAATCGTCCACGGAGGTGTCGCCGTTGACGTCCGCACCCGGCTCGCTGCCGAAGAGCGCGTTCAGGAACGCGAACAGATCGAAATCATCCACGAACCCGTCCCCATCGAAATCGGCGCGGCAGGGAACGACGATGCCCGTGTCCACCGCCACCGAATCCAGGCCAAGGAACTGGCCGTCCGGAGCCTCATGGAGCAGCACGAGCTGCGCGGCGGGCTGCCTGATCTCGCCGATCATCTCCTGCGGGATCGCGATCCGGAAGAGTTGCGAGATGCCCCGCCCCGGCTCGCCATCGAGGTCGTGGCCGTCGAACGCTCCGACGATTTCTCTCCCGTTGAGGAAGAGCCGGATATCGGAGCCCCCGGAACCGTCCCGCGCGTTCCATACCTTCAGTTGGAACTCGGGACGCGGCCCGATGGGCGCCGCGCCCACGCCGACATTGAACCCGACGACCCCGCCCGGCGGGATCCGCCGGACCATCGCGATCTGTTCGTCCGCGTAATCGATGAAGTCCGCTTCGTTCCCATAGTCTGTCGGGAGCAACGCGTACTCCACGCCCGGGCGCAGACCGCCCGAGCCGGTCACGTCGCGTGGCCCCTTCGCCGCGTCCTCGGGTTCGTGGTACAGGCTGACGAACTTCTTCACGCGCTGCGTCGAAGGGAAATGCCCCGTCTCATCCTTCTCGGGGCAGATGCACGAATAGAACGACTCGAACGCGTACTCCAGGTCCGTGATCCCCGCGGCGTCCGTCAGCTGCATGCAGTTGGTGCCCTCGTTGTCCACGAACTCCCACCCCTGGGCGATCAGTTCCTTGGTGAAGGTATTCACGTTGTTGGTGACATCGAACAACCCGAGCGGGTCGAACTTGATCGGGCCATGATGGCCGCGGCTGTCCGTCCACTCCACCACCGAATAACCCGGATCGATCTCTTCGACGCACGGTGCATCCCCGCCGCCCAGGCTCTTGTGGCACAACCGCACACCCGTCAGGTGGCCCCCGGCATACGTGTAGCTCGACGACATCCGGAACATGCACTCGTGCTCGCACGGCGCGGGACACGGCGTCGTCGTGTCCTTGGTGGTGCCGGGACTCGGCTGCGCCCACGCGCCCCCCACCCCCCACGCGCCCAGCACGAACGCCCACGCCACGGTCCACGTCCGCTTCATGCGGCCACTCGCGATCCCGGCGCCACGGCGCCGAACGCACCACGCCCCGCGCTCCTTCATTGCAATAGTCATTCTCGGCCCAAGCCCGGGCCGACGCAAGCAGATTCACGACCAAACCGCGCCGTCTCGACATCGGTGCGCCCACGGCGGATCCGTGCGTTCGGGCGTCCGGAATGCGAACTCGGGCTCGCCGAGCCGATTCCCACCGACCCAACCGTTCGGGACCGCGTTGGACTCAGCAGCCGGCCTCGAACGCATTGAGAAACTCGAAGTAGTCGAAGTCATCCACCGCCGTGTCACCGTTGAAGTCCGCGCCCGGGCCGCCGGTATTGAACGCGTTGAGGAAATCGAAGTAATCGAAATCGTCCACCGTCGTGTCACCGTTGAAATCCGACGGGCAGTTGAGGTGGAACCAGCGCGTCGCGGGGATGACCTGCTTGGAAAGCCCGCCCCCCGAGATCGAGACAATCAGCCCCGCCGCGGCCGTCTTCTCGAAGAACTCCACCCGAACCGCGTGCTTGCCCGCCTTGAGCTTGATCGTCCCGGACTTCTCGACGAACACGTGCACACCGTCGTTGTCGACAACCGTCTGGCCGCCGATCAGCAACCTCGACCCGTCGTCCGATTTGACATAAAAAGTGTACTCAGCGATGTCCGGCACCTCGACGTAGCCCTGGAACACCGCGCCCAGGTTGTCGCTCCGACCCGAACCCGCGAAAACCCCGGTGCTCGCGCCGTAGTTGATCAACGGCAGCACCTCGCGCGTGTACGGCTGGCGGGCGTAGAAATTCGGCAACTGCGAGGCGTTGGTCACGATGTAGTACGCCGCGTCAACCCCCGCGGTCGCGCCCGGCGCCGGGTCAGGATCGCGGTAGATCGACGCGTCCTCGAGCGCCACCGTCACGCTCGCCCAGGCGTTCACGCCCGAGGCGTTCGAGATCGCGTAGCGGAACGTGTCCGTGCCCGCGTACCCCGCGTTGGGCGTGAACAGGATCTCGTCGCGCCCGCCCGGGCCCGTCCCCACCGACCGCGCAACCGTCCCGCCGTGCACGCTCGCGGCGTCGAAACTCGAGATCGTGAACGGCACCCCCGCCTGCGTGTCGAAATCGTTCGCCATCACATCGATCCGCATCGGCTGGTGGTTGTACCCGGCGGCGGAGTCGTCGATCGGCACCGGCGCGGCGGTCGCCGACACCGTGAACGAGCTGATCCACGTCTGCCACCCGTACGACTCGAACGTCTGCGCAACCGTCCAGAACCGCGTGTCGTCCACCGGGTCCACCGCCATGTCGTAGTAGTCGCCGATGCGGCCCGAGCCCGAGACCCCGCTCACCCGCGTCGTCACCAGCGGGCGCATGGTGCCGGGCGCGTCCGTCGCCAGCCGACCGGTCACCCCCACCGACATCTTCCCCGTCGCGGCCGAATGCCCGACCACGGCGCCCAGCTCATCGAAACGATTCGCGTACACCGCGGGGAAGAACGTGTGCACGCCCGCGCCGCCCTCCACGTTCCCCGCCTGCGAGAACAACGGCGCGCCGCTCGTCGGCCAGTTCAGCGTTCGGATGCGGTACCAGCGACCGTAGTTCTTGGCCCCGTCCGTCAGCGTCGTCGAGATCCCGTGCGCGCAGTACAGCACCCCGCTCCGCCACTGCGCGTTGATCATCCGGTTGTCCAACGTATCGATCGTCCCCCCGTCCGACGGCGCGCCGAACGAGCCCTCCCAGCGCGGCACCGCGACGTCGAACGTCACCAGCGTCGGATTCGTCAGCGGATCGCGGATCGACTGCACGCGCACACGCGTCTGCGATGCCAGCGACACGATGAACGGCGCCTGCGGCTGGGGTGACCCCACCGCCTGCGACACCTGCGCCGAGGCGCTCCCCCCGTCACGCAGCGTCGAAAACACCACCGGCTGACCCGTCAGCATGGGTGTCTTGTCGAACACCCGGTACCCCACCCCTCCCCAGCCGCTCTGGTTGAGGCCGAACAGGTTCGACGTGACGTAGTACCCCTGGTGGTCGTACCCGAACCCGGGGTAGTCCCACCAGAACGTCGTCACCCCGTCCGTCAGCACCGCCCACGTGCGGTACTTGTACCACACGCCGTTGGGATCCGAATCGTCCGAAACCGCGATCGTGATCCACGCCTCCGTGCTCCCGTACACCTCCGGCGCCACCACCACGAATCGCTGCGCATACGAGTCGTAGAAGCACTTGGGGTCGAACGTAAAACCCCCCGCGCCGATGTCCTCGAAGAACCCGGGGTTCCCCGCGTTCGACAGGTCCGTGATGAACTGCAGCACGCCGTCCTTCCGATAGAACGCGATCGCCATGTTCACCGTGGTCACGATGTGATTCGGGCCCACCGCCAGCGTCGGATCGGGCGGGTACCACCCTGTCTGGCCGATCCCCGGGTACATCGCGTCCCGCCCCCGCGCCCCCGCCGCGCCCGTCCGCACCGGCTCGGCATCCAGCAGACCGCCCGCCCGCAGGTCGTTCGGCTCGCCGGCCGGAACCGGGCCCGGTTTCTGATGCGGAGGCAGAACCTCTTTCACGCGCCGGACCGGTCCCCCGCCGGGCCCCACATCCTGAACCTGATTCGGAAACGTCCGCGTGTCGATGATCGTCGCGTACGCCACTCCCCGCGCCGCCGCCGAACCGTCAGACGCGACCCGCACCGGCGGCAGCGGCGGCGTACGCGACGGATCCGCGTTCACATCGACCCGCGGCATCATCGGCTCGGGCCGCGCCAACTCCAGTTCGCCGCGGCGTTCCACACGCTCGCCCCCACCGCGCCCCAGACAACCCGCCAGCAACCCACACGCGGAAGTCAGCACCAACAACGTGGTCCGGTAATTCATGATCGCCTCTTTCAAGGTGACGCCCGATCCAACGCAACCATCGACCCGAAACGGTGCGCCGTCCAACAGTGTAACGCGCGGCCGGCGATACGAAAGGTTTTTTTCCGGGTTTGTTCTTCGTCCGCCGCTGCAAGAATGGCCCGAACCACCCGGATGTCGGGCTCGCCTCGCCGACGCACCCAGGAGCGACTCTCTTGCCCGAAAACACCACGCTCGCACAGGCCGCACTCCTCGCCGTGGCCGAAGCCTCGCTCGCCGTGCGCGCCATCCAGGATCGCATGTCCCAGGCCGATCGTCGCGGCATGACCAAGGACGATGAATCCCCGGTCACCGTCGGCGACTACGCCGCCCAGGCGCTGGTTGCGCGCTCCCTCACCGCGCAACTCGGGCCGATCACGCTGGTGGGCGAAGAGTCCGCCGAGCACTTGCGCCGCCCCGAGCACGCCGCCCACGTCGCCCAAGCGGTCGAAGCCGTGCGCCACGCCTGGCCCGAGGCCGACGCCGATTCTCTCCTCCGCTCCATCGAGACCGGCATGGGAGAACCCCGCGACCAGGGCTTCTGGACGCTCGACCCCATCGACGGCACCAAGGGCTTCCTCCGGGGCGAGCAGTTCTGCGTCTGCCTCGCCTACATCGAGCGCGGCCGACCCGCCGTCGGCGTGCTGGGCTGCCCCCGCCTACCCGCGGATCCCGCCGCGCCCATCCGCGGCGACGAGCGGACCGGCTCCCTGTACCTTGCGGTGCGCGACGGCGGCGCGTGGGAGATCAGCGGCCTCGACCCGAACGGCCCCCGCCGCCGCCTCCCGCGACGAGACACCGAGGTGGTCCGCAGCGTCCGCACGACCCGCAGCGTCGAACGAGCCCACGGCGACCACTCGCGCGCCGCCCGGGTGCTCGCAGCTCTCGGCCCCGAAGGCCCGCCCGTGATGATCGACAGCCAGTGCAAGTACGCCGTGGTGGCGCGCGGGCAGGCCGACACGTACCTCCGGTTCCCCTCCCGCCCGGGGTACCACGAACGGATCTGGGACCACGCCCCCGGCGCCCTCCTGGTGAGCGAGGCGGGTTGCGCCGTCAGCGACGCCCGCGGCGTGCCCCTGGACTTCGGCGCGGGCCGAGGGCTGGACCGAAACTGGGGCATCGTCGCGGCCCCGCCGGAACTCCACCGCCGAACCCTCAGGCAGATCGAGCTGCTCGGAACCTGACGCCGTCCCGCTCAGGCCGGGCCGGGCGCCGCCTCGGCCGGGTCGGCACGCATGAACAGCCCCGCCTCCCCCTTGTCGATCGCCGTGCCCGGCTTCAGACCCCCCCACGCGGCCAGTCGCGCCAACGTGTCGCCCGACGCCGGGTCGGGCGCGGCCAAGCCCCACCGTTTCCACAGCGTTCCCATCGCGTCAGGAATCACCGGCGCGAACAGCAGCGACGCGACCCGCAGCGCCTCCGCGCAGTGGTACAGGATCGCCGCGAGCTCCCCCTTGGCCGCGGGATTCTTCTCGATCGTCTTGGCCAGCTTGAATGGCTCGGTCAGGTTGATGTACCCGTCCACGCGCCGCACCAGCCCCACCGCCTGATCCACCGCGCCCCGCAGATCGAACGAGTCCGCCCGCGCGATCGCCGCCTCCACCGCGGCGCGGCAGATCGAAGGCCAGTCGTGCTCGCGGTGCCGCTCCACCCCCGCCGGGTCCGGCACCCGGCCGTCGAAGTACTTCGCGATCATGTTCGCGACCCGGCTCGTGGCGTTGCCGATGCCGTTGGCCAGCTCCGAGTTGTACACCTCGACGAACTTCGCGTGCGCGAAGTCCGCGTCCGTCGAGCCCAGCGGACCGTGCGTGATCAGGAAGTAACGGAACGCGTCCCGCGAGTACCGCGCCACGTACCCCCGGATCACGTCCAGGTCCACAAAATTCCCCAGCGACTTGCTCATCTTCCGGCCGTCACGCACCCAGTACGCGTGCGCGTACACCGACCGCGGCAGCGGCTCGCCCAGCGCCATCAGCATGCACGGCCACACCACCGCGTGGAACCACAGGATGTCCTTGGCCAGGAAATGCGCCGAGGGCGGCCAGAACTCGCGCCGGTTCTCCGTGTCCACCACCGACAGGTAGTTGAACAGCGCGTCGATCCACACGTAGATGCGGTGGCCCGGGTCCGCCGGCATCGGGATCCCCCAACCCCCAACTCCGCCGCCCGACGCGCGCGAGATCGGGATGTCGCGCAGGCCCTCCTCCGCGTCCAGCCGCCCGATCACCTCGTTCCGCCGCGCCTCGGGCATGATGAAATCCGGGTTGTCCGCGATGTGCTTCCGCAGCCGGTCCTGGTACGCCGAGAGCTTGAAGAAATAGTTCTTCTCCGTCCGCTTCACCAGCGGCCGGCCCGTCACCGGCGAGTTGAACCCGCTCTCCTTGGCCACCGTCTCGGTCAGGTACTCGTCCTGCGACGTGTCGTACCACCCCGTGTAGTCACCCTGGTACACGTCGCCGTGCTCCTGCAGCTTGGCGATGTACCGCAGCACCCGCTCGATGTGCCGCGCCTGGCTGGTCCGGATGAAATCGTCGTTCGAGATGTTCAGCAACGCGAAGGCCGCCCGGAACTCCGCCGCGTTGCGGTCCGCCCACTGCGCCGGCGTCAACCCGTGCTCCTGCGCCGCCGTGACCACCTTCTCCGCGTGCTCGTCCGTCCCGGTCAGGAAGAACACCTCCCGGCCGAACAGCCGCTGGTACCGCGCCGCCACGTCCCCGACCGTGGTCGTGTAGCAGTGCCCGATGTGCGGGCGGTCGTTGACGTAGTAGATCGGCGTCGTCAGATAACACTTCGACATGGGTGGCAGAGTGTATGGGGACCCGGGCGGGGCCCGAACTCCGGCCCGCACCCGACCCATCGTGACCGTACCCTGCCGCCGCGGGAATAACCCGCGCTCCCCGGGCGTTGCCCGATCCCGAGGGAGAAAGGAACAGGCTCGCGGGGCCCGGCGCCGCTCGCAACACGGGCGGCGGAAGCGCGGCGGGGCCCGGCGTGTGGGCAGGGCGCGGAAGGAAGGGCCGGCCGATGCAGCGCACCGAATTCGAGCGCCTCGCCGTCGATCAGATGGACGCGGTCTATCGCATGGCCATGCACCTCACCCGAAATTCCGGCGACGCCGAGGACCTCGTCCAGGACGTCTACCTGCGCGCCCTCAAGACCCAGACCTGGCAGACCTTCGAGGATCGCGCCGCCGCCGAGGACGCCGCGCGCTCCGGCGAGGGCATGCGCGCCTGGCTCTTCACCATCACGCACAACACGTTCTACTCGCGCCTCCGCAAGCAGCGCCGCACGCCCGACCTGCTCGGCGAGGCCGACGAACGCCTCCCCGACCCTGACCCCCCCGATCACGACCGCGAACCGCCCGCATGGGACCTCGCCGCGTTCGACTGGGAGCAGGTCGACGGGGGGCTCAAGCGCGCCGTCGAGGACCTGCGCCCCGAATACCGCGAGGTGCTGCTCATGTGGGGCGTCGAGGGCATGAAATACCGCCAGATCGCCCAGATCGTCGGCGTGCCCATCGGCACCGTCATGAGCCGCCTCCACCGCGCCCGCGCCACCCTCGCCGCGGCGCTGGAAAAGAGCGGCGTGACCGCAAACCTCGGCGTCCGAGAAACAGAGGGAATGGCAGGTGCATGATGCGTGAACACGAGCTTCCCACTTCCGTTCTTCTCCGCGCCGGCGCCGACGGTGAACTGTCCCCCGAAGGCCAGGCCCGCCTCGAGGAGCACCTCCGCGCGCACCCGGACGATCGCGCGCGCCTCCGCTTCGAGCAGCAACTCCGCGGGGCCGTCGGCCGCGCCATGCGCGCCGGCGAGACCCTTGCCCCCGCCGGCCTCCGCGATCGCGTCCTCGCCCGGGTACACGCGTCGCCCGCCGATCCGCACGCCCCCGTCGCGCCCACGATGTTGCTCACGGATCACGCGCCGCGTCCCCGCGTCCGCACGCTGGGAATCGCCCTCCGGGTCGCCGCCGCCATCGCCCTGGTCGCCGGCCTTGGCTATCTCGCCTCCCGCTCGGGCCCGGGCTCGGTCGCCCGCGACGGCCTGCCCGTGATCACGGCCGACCTCGGCGTCGCCGCCTGGAGCAAGGCCGCGGACTTCGTCTCCGGTGAGCACGAGCGTTGCGCCGGCAGCCCCGAAGCCCTGCAGCGCAAGCTCAAGATCGGCCCCGCCGCGGATGTTCCCGCGCAGATCGAATCGCTCGTCGGCCGCCCCTTGGGGGTCGCCGAGATGGAGCGCGCCGGCTTCGAATTTCTGGGCGCGGGCCCCTGTCACGTCCCCGGTCCCGGCGCCAGCGTCCACCTGATGTTCGCCCCGAAACCGGACACCGGACCGGCCGACCGTCCCGCCTCCTCCAAGGTCAGCCTGTTTGTCCAGAAGGACCTTGGCCACCTCGAGATGCGCTCCGGCGTCGTCTACTCCATCGGCGCGGGCTGGCGCGCCACGACGCCGCCCGCGTCCACGGGTCCACATCCCAATCCCCGAGGCACCATATTTGTCTGGCGATCCGAAGGTCTTATCTTTTACCTTGTTTCAGGGAATGCCGAAGCCTGCGACACCCTCCGTAAATCCCTCAATCAGGCAGGATGACCCGTCCCGGCTCGCTCGGATCACATTGTCGATGATGGAATTATGCGAAATTACCCCATTATTGGGGATATTTTTCTGTGCGCCGGATGGGCTACTGGTCGATCGCCGAACGTATAGATTCGTCAAGAGATTCGCTTGACAAATCGGATTTTGTTCGGTATATTCGTCTGGCACCAATCCGGAGGTCGCATCATGTCACTGCCGATCCATCGCGTGAGCCCGCTTACAGGGTTGCTGCTGACCGCCGGAATGACGCTCTCCATCGCGGGCGGGTTGGCCCGTGCGCAGGATGCGCTCGGCTCGGGCCGCGCCCTGGACCGCAACCCGCAGCGCGGCTCCGGCGGCGCCAACAACGCGGTCCGGGATCCCCTGGCCGACATCCGCGAGGCCAACGCCGTCGTCACCGGAAACGCCCGCGCGGGGCGGTCCTTCCGCGGCAACCTGGGCTACACCGCCGCGGACGAGTTCCGCGGGTCGCTGGGCGCCAACGACCTGTTCTCGTTCCGGCGCGACTCCAGCTCGGGCGGCGGCGTGTTCGCGCCGCAATCACGCGCGCTCGATCCGGTCGCCGAATTCCGCCCGCGCGCGCGGGGCTCGCTCGACCTCGGAGCATCGACCCGATTCGGCGGCGGTCGCTCCGCGGCCACGGTGTCCGAGAGCCCGCTGGGAACGCTCAACGACGTCGCCGCCGCGCGCAACTGGGCCACTTACGTGGGCCGTCGCGTCGACAAGTCCGGGCAGGAACTGGCGGTGGAAGCCTCGCCCTTGCGCGGCGTGGTGACCCTGCCCATGTCGGAGGCCTCGCGTCTCTCCAACGACATCCCGCTCGATCGCTACGAATCCGGCATCGGCTCGGGGAGCAAGACCGACGGGCGCGCGAACCCGCGCGACCGCCGCGCGGATCGGCCCGCGACCGGCGAGCCGGGCGAAGGATCGCGTGTCGAGAACTCGGCCGTCGAGCAGGTGGACACCCGGCAGGAAAACCTCGCCTCGCCGCACCAGGGCGTGCTGGACCGTTTCCGCGACGCCGTGGACGGGTTGGGCGTCGGCGGCAAGGAAGCTGGCCGCAAGGACGGCGGCAAGGACGGGCGGGGCTCCGATGCCGCGCCCAAGGACGGCAAGGACGCGCCCGTGCCCGCGTGGCGGGCCGAACTGGACGGGCTGCGCCGCAGCCTGCGCGGCGATGACGTGGACCTTCGACGCGCCATCGAGCAGGCCGCCGCCGAACGGGCCAGGCGGAAAGAGGAAGAGCTGAAGACCAACGAGGGAGTGGCCGAGCCGACCCCCGACCAGATGGACGGGACGGTCCGTCTGGACGAATCCGGGAAGGTGACGCTCGACCCCAAAGTCGCCGCGGCGCTGCGGCGCATGGGCTCGCGGGTCGAATCGCTGGTGGAGCCCCGGGCCCTGAACGCGAAGGGCTACAAGGACGCGATGGCCGCCGGGCAGAACTTCCTGGCGGCGGGCCGGTACTACGACGCGGACGACCGATTCTCCCGGGCGCTGGCGGCCAGCCGTGGCGACGTCATGGCCCGCGTCGGCCGCGTCCACGCGCAGACCGGCGCGGGCCTGGTCGTGAGCGCGGCCTCGGGCCTGCGCGCACTGCTCACCGAGAACCCGGAACTGGTCTCGACCCGGTACACCGCGACGCTCCTGCCCTCGGCCGAGCGGGTGGCGGTGCTCAAGCAGACGCTCCGCGACCGCCTGGGGGAGAACAACGCGTCCGTCGCGGAAGACGCCGCGCTGCTGCTGGCGTACCTCGGATTCCAGACGCGCGACCGCGAGACCGTCCGCGAGGGCCTCGACCAGCTCAACACCCGCACGAACCCGGGCGACCCGGGCCGCTCCACCCTGGCCGCGATGGTGAGCGTGGTGTGGCTCACCGAAGAGGGCGAGCCCGCGCAGCCCGAATCCCAGACTCCCTCCGGCCCGGAAGATCGCGGCGGCCAGAAGTGAAGAGCGTGCTCACCCCGCGCGACCCGCTGGTGATCGAGCCGGGCCACGCCCGCGCCGACGCCGGGCTGTCGATCACGGAATTCCTGACCGACGGTTCGGTGGCGCGCCTCTGCGAGGAGATGTGCCGCGTCACCGGGGCGGGGATCTACCTGCGCGACCTGGGCGGCAGCGCGATCATGCCCGCGGACGAGGGCCCGCGACCGTGGCGCGTGACGCCCGAACGAAGGGCGGCCGAGCACGCGGCCCTCGTGGCCGGGTTCCGCGAGCCGCTCGATCAGCGCCCCCTGGTGGCACGCCTCTCCACCAGCGCGGGCGTGATCGGCGAACTGGTGCTGCACGCGCCCTGGGCCGCCGAGGGATCGCCGCAGCGCGCCGCGCTGGGCCGCACGCTGGGGTTGCTGAGCAAGACCGTGTGCGAGGCCGTCGAGGGGCAGCTCAGCCTCCGCGAGCGCGTGCACGAGCTCGATGCGCTCTTCCGCCTCAGCTCCATGCTGGTCCGGGCCGACGAGATCGACCATGTGCTCCGCACGGCGCTGGACCTGGCCATCGAAGTGCTGAAGGTGGACGCGGGGTCCATCGCCGTCTTCGAGGGCGAAACCGATGCGCCCGTGTACAAGGCCAGCCGCAACCTCAGCCCCGCCTGGCTCGCCGAGAGCCGGCCCCTCACCGGCGACGGCAGCCTGCGCAAGTCCGCGCTCGAGGGACGCGTGGTGTTCATCGCCGACGTGCGCACCGACGCCCGGATCGTCGAGCACGCCCGCGCCGAGTCCGAGGGCGTGCGCAGCCTCCTCATCGCCGGCATGCTCTTCCAGGGTCGCCCGCTGGGAATCATCCGGCTCTATTCCCGCTCCCCGCGCCTCTTCAGCGAGGCCGAGGGCGGGCTGCTGCGCTCGATCGCCGAGCAGGCCGCGGCGGCCCTGGCGCACGCGCGCCTCCGGGTCCTGCGCGAGGAGGACAAGGCCATCCAGCGCCAGGTCGCCGTCGCCGCGCAGGTGCAGCGACGCATGCTCCCCCGCACCGTGCCCGACGTGCCCCCCTTCGACGTGGCGGCCCGCTACCGGCCGTCCTTCGAGCTCGGCGGCGACTACTACGACTTCCTCGAACTGGGCAGCGCCGAAGCGGGCACCCGCACCCTGGGCGCCGTGGTCGGCGACGTGGTGGGCAAGGGCGTGCCCGCGGCCCTGCTCATGTCCGCCATCCGGGCGTACCTGCGCGCCTACGCGCTCGAGGGCCTCAGCCTCGATGAAGTCGTCAGCCGCGTCAACCGCGCCGTGGCCCGCGACACCCAGGACCACGAGTTCGCCACCCTCTGGATGGGCGCCGCCGACCCCCGCACGCTCCGCCTCACCTATTGCGGCGCCGGGCACGACCCGCCGCTGATCGTGCGCGTGCCCGAGCACCGCCCCCCCACCGCCGCGGACGTCGACGAGCTGCCCGCCGGCGGCATGGCGCTGGGAATCGACCCCTCGCAGCGGTACCAGGTCGGCGGATTCGACCTCCGCCCGGGCGACGTGCTGGTCGCCTACACCGACGGCCTCACCGACGCGCGCAGCTTCGAGGGTCGCAAGTTCGGCAAATCCAACCTCATCCGGATCCTCATCGAACTCTTCGAACGCGACTCCACCTGCAACGCCGCCAACGTCATCGAGCACATCTTCTGGGAGCTCCGCCAGTTCAGCGGGGTCAACCTCAAGGGCGATGACGTGACCGTCGCGGTGCTCAAGGTCAACCGCTGACGCCGCCGCGCGCTCCCCGCCCCCCACCCCGCTCCCCACCCCCCCCGCCGAAGCCCCTGCTACGCTGGCCCGATGGCCAGGCCGTCGGATGCGCGATTGCTCGAGGATCTCAGGCGTTGGCGCCGGACGCCCGCGCCCGACCTGTCCCTTGGCGAAGCCATGGCGCGACAGGCCCGCGGCTTCCGACGCGCCGGGCGCGAGCTGGGCGGGCTGGCCCGCATCTGGACCGAGGTCGTGCCGCCCGAGCTTGCCGACGGCTGCCGACTGGTCGGCGTCTCGCGGGGCGTGCTGACCGTCGCCGTGGCCGATTCAGGGCGACTCTTCAAGCTTGACCGCTTCCTGCGCGCCGGCGGCCAGATGAAAATTATCCGGCGGGCTCCCGCCGCGTTGAACTCGGTCCGCCTCAGGCTCGCGACGGGCTGATCCCCGCTCAGCACCCGCCGAAGAACGCGTTGAGGAAATCGAAGTAATCGAAATCGTCGATGCTGGTGTCGCCGTTGAAGTCCGCGGCGGGCCGGTTGAAGAAGAAATCGTTGAGGAAATCAAAGAAATCGAAATCATCGACGCTGGTGTCGCCGTTGTAGTCCGCGGTGCACACGCGGCCGACATGGAAATCCGCGTTGCCCAGGCTGATCCACCCCACGTTGGGCGCCCAGGCAAAGCCGGAGAAGTGGCCCGTGCTCGGGCTGATGCGGGCGGGCCTGGCGGGCGTGGCGGCCAGGCCGCCCGCGAAGTTCACCCAGCCGATGTTCTCGCCCCAGCCCAGCCCGCTGAGGGTGCCGGTGCCGGGATCAAGATTCACGCCGTAGTCGGTCCCGTTCACGTTGGCGTAGCTCACGCCATTGGCGGGTGTCGCGTCACCCACGCGGATGTAGCCGACGTTCTCGCACCAGATGGACCCGGAAAGAAACGTGCCGTGGATCCGCACCCCCTGCGACGCCGGGGGCGAACCCGCGTCGCGCCAGTTCATCCAGCCGATGTTCTCACCCCACGAGTGTTTGTTGCCGGGGTCGATGTCCGAAAACTGGGCCCACGACGGGGCGGAGGCCAGCAGCGGCACGAGCGCGCAAAGGGCGGGTCTGTTTGCCATGGGTCAGCGCTCCACGGGCCGACCGGGATGCGCCCGATCACCCACAGAACAGGAAGCGTCACGCGGCCGCGTGCTGGCCAACGAATTCGCTCCTCACCTCGGCATGATGTGCAACGGGAACGCGCACGAGGCTCCGCCGCGCCGGATACATACCCAATTGCGGGGGTTTTCTCACCCGAACAACTTCGCCCGATAGCGCCTTGGCGGGCCTCCGGTCAAACGTCTGGAAACCCCTTGCTCAATCCGTGCGAACCTCTTTATGCTCGCCCATCTGACGCCGGGGATTCCCTCGGTCGATGTTTCTGCACGATCACGTCTGCATGTAGGAGGAAGGGCCATGTCGCATGTGTTCCCCCGTCGCGTCGCTCGCGTCGCGTGCTTGATTTCTCCCTTCATGTTGGTGGGGTACGCAGGAACCGCGACAGGTCTTCCTGAGCCACGTCCAGATAACGGTTTTCCCGTGGTGGGCGTGCTGGAGCTGAAAGCGGGACGGCTGGATACCGCCGCGCTTCCGAACCTGCTCGCGGAACAGGGCCGGCGGTTCGACCGCAGCGGCAACTATGTCATCCAGCTCGACGGCCCGATGAGCGCGGAGCGCGAGGCCGCGCTGCGATCGATGGGCGTGACCACGAACGACTATCTGCCGCACTACGCGTGGACGGCCAAGCTGGACGGGACCCGCGCCGACGCGCTGGCGAACCTGGGGTACGTCCGGTGGGTGGGCGCGTTCGATCGTTCGTGGAAGATCGATCCCGAGCTTGGTGCGCGGACGTTCAAGACGGCGGAGCGGCTCGAACTGGTCGCGGCGGGGCGGGCACGCGTGGCGGTCTCGATCTTCGCGGGCGACTCGTTCGTCGAAGCGGCCACCGAGGTGCTGCGCCTGGGCGGCGTGGTGAACAGCATCGACGAAGGCGGGACGAACACGTACCTCGACGCGACGCTGCCGGCGAACGCGGCGGCGCGACTCGCGGACCTGACGAGCGTGCAGTTCGTGGAGGACGCGCCGGAGGCCAGTTTCCGCAACGACAGCAACCGCTGGATCCTGCAGTCGAACGTGTCGGGCTCGACGCCGGTGTGGAACCAGGGGATCCGCGGCGAGGGTCAGGTCGGGGGCCTGATCGACGGCGGCGTGAAGGAATCGCACTGCATGTTCGACGACACGGTGGCGACGGGGCCGACGCACCGGAAGATCATCGGGTACCACGGGTCCACCACCGCGGACACGCACGGCACGCACACCGCCGGCACGTTCGTGGGGGACAACAACACCTCCGGCGGCGCGGGCGTGTACAACACCAACGACGGCATGGCGTTCAACGCCAAGCTCTCGTTCACGAACCTGAGCAGCATCACGTCGGGCAACCTGGAGTCCAGCCTGGGCGTGGACCACGGCGACGGTGCCCGCGTCCACTCCAACTCGTGGGGCGACGACAGCACGCGGGCGTACACGACGTGGTGCCGGCAGATCGACTCTTTCAGCCGCCTCAACGAGGACTCGTTGGTGCTCTTCGCGGTCTCGAACGGCTCGATCTCGACGACCCCGGAGAACGCCAAGAACTGCGTCGGCGTGGGCGCGAGCATGGACACGCCCAGCCAGGGCTCGCACTGCTCGGGCGGCACGGGGCCGACCCTGGACGGTCGGCGCAAGCCGGAGATCTACGCGCCCGGGTGCAGCACGGTCTCGGCCAACTCCGCGACCACGTGCGGGACGACGTCCCTCACGGGCACGTCGATGGCCTGCCCGGCCGTCTCGGGCGCGGGGCTGCTGGTGCGGCAGTATTACACCGACGGGTTCTACCCGACCGGCGCGAAGGTCCCGGCCAACGGCTTCACGCCGACGGGCGCGCTCATCAAGGCCACGCTCATGAACTCGGGCGTGGACATGACCGGGATCACCGGCTATCCGTCGAATCAGGAGGGCTGGGGGCGCGTGCTCCTGGACAACGCTCTGTACTTCACGGGCGACGCGCGCAAGCTGCTGGCGTACGACGTGCGCAACGCCGTGGGGCTGACCAACGGCCAGACCACGACGTACACGTTCACCAACAACTCCGCGCAGGCGCTGGAACTGACGCTCGTGTTCACCGATCAGCCCGGCGCGGTCAACGCCTCCAACCCCGTGGTCAACAACCTCGACCTGGAGGTGACCGACCCCTCCAACAACCTGTACCGGGGCAACGTCTTCAGCGGCGGCCAGTCGTCCACCGGCGGCGCCACCGACGCCAAGAACAGCGTCGAGATGGTGCTCCGCACCAGCCCGACCGTGGGGCAATGGTCCGTCACGGTGCGGGGCACGTCGATCCCCAGCGGCGCCCAGGGGTACGCCCTGGTGATCAGCGGCGACGTCTCGACGTGCACCGCGCCGGCGATCGCGGCGCACCCGTCGAACGTGACGGTCAGCCGCGGCCAGACCGCGAATTTCACGGTCGGCGCGACCGGGACCGCCCCCCTGTCCTACCAGTGGAAGAAGGGCGTCGCCAACGTGCCCGGCGGGACGAACGCGACGCTGTCCATCACCAACGCGCAGGTGACCGACGCGGGCTCGTACTCCGCGGCCGTGAGCAACGCGTGCGGGAACGCGACCTCGAACGCCGCCACGCTCACCGTGTGCATCGCCGACTTCAACGGCGACACTAGCGTGGATGATTTCGACTACTTCGACTTCCTCAACGCCCTCTTCGCGAACTCGTCCAACGCGGACGTGAACAACGACGGCTCGGTGGACGACTTCGACTACTTCGACTTCCTCAACGCGCTCAACGCCGGCTGCTGAACTCGGTCGGGCGCACGAATCGCGAAACGCGGAGTGAGGAGCCACGCGGCTCGCGGTGCCGGTCCGGCCGGCGGACGCGCGCGTGCCGGCCCCCGTCACGCTTCGATGGTCGGGCCGCCGCCAGACCGTCGGGCGGCGCACGCCGCCCCGGGACAACGGCCCGGTACACTCATCCTGATGCAGCCCGCCTCCATCGGCCCCTGCACGATCGACTCCGAACTCGGGCGCGGCGGGATGGGCGTGGTGTACCTCGCCACCGATTCGCGGCTGGACCGCCGCGTCGCCATCAAGACGCTCCCCGAGTCCCTCGCCGCGGAGTTGGACGTCACGCCGAGCTGATCCTCGAAGGCGCCCTGGAGTCGATGGTCGCGAAGGCCCGGCCCGGGGACACACGCGGCGCGATTCGGCGATGCGAATAGTGAGGCGTTTCAGTCACTTAACGTCCTATAACTTATTATCTGAGCTCAGTCAATCGCGATAATCATTATAGGACTATGTTTGCGCGAGTGATTTCCGCTTCGGATTGGCGCTTATGATGCCCATTCGCCCGGACCCGCGACCTCTCGGCTGATGCCGGGAGCGAGCGGGCCACTCGCCGCCATCCATGATCGTCGGGACGCAGAAAAGGCCTCGGGTGCTGCGGTGGTACCACGCCGGGCCGCTGCTCTTCGGCGACTGGGGCACCAGCCGGCTCTACGTGCTCGGGCTGGCCTTCTACTACACGGGACACGCCTCGCCGCTGTATCTGGCGGCGATGTCGCTGATCATGGCCGCGGTGGCCTGGGCGTACACGGTGGTGTGCCGCAGTTTCCCCGAAGGCGGCGGGGTGTACACGGCGGCGCGCCAGATCCACCCCACGCTGGCGGTGATCGGCGCCACGCTGCTGCTGTGCGACTACATCGTGACCGCGGCGCTGTCGGCGGTGGAAGGGTTCCACTATTTCGGCGCCCCGGGGAACTGGGTGGTGGGGCTGTGCGTGGTGACGATCTTCCTGGTGGGGATCGTGAACTGGCTGGGGGCGCGGAGCGCGGGGACGTTTGCGCTGCTGATCGCGGTGGTCGCGATCGCGACCAGCGCGGTGCTGGGCGCGATGTGCCTGCCGCTGATGGCGAAGGGGGCGGGCACGGTCTCGGGCGCGCACGGCCAGAGCCTGTGGGAGGGCTGGGAGTCGCTGGTACGGATCGTGCTGGCGCTGTCGGGCGTCGAGGCCGTGGCCAACATGACCGGCCTGATGACGCAGCCCGTGGCGCGCACCGCCAAGCGCACGATCTGGCCGGTGCTGGCCGAGGTCATCGTGCTGAACATGATCTTCGGGCTGGCGTTCAACGCCCTGCCGCAGGTGATCGGCACGCACGTGCCGGACTATCAGACGTACGAGGTCGCGGCGGGGCTGGCCCCCGAGAACGTGCCCGCGGACGTGAAGGAGTACCGCGACACCGCGCTCAAGGTCCTGGCCACGCACACCGGGACGGGCCTCCTGGGCGCGGAAGCGGGCCGGGTCTTCGGCGTGGTGTGCGGCGCGATCTTCGGCCTGCTCCTGCTCTCCGCGACCAACACCGCGATCATGGCCATGGTCTCGGTGATGTACTCGATGAGCCACGACCGCGAGCTGCCGCGCTTCCTCGGGAAGCTCAACTTCTCCGGCGTGCCCTGGATCGGCCTGCTGCTGGCGTGCGCCGTGCCAGCGCTGCTGCTGATGTTCGAGGCCGACGTCAAGTCGCTGGGCGAGCTCTACGCGATCGGCGTGGTGGGCGCGATCACCATCAACTTCCTCTCCTGCGCGGCGAACCGCGGGCTGGCGCTGGGCCGCTGGGAGCGGCGCGGTCTGTGGTCGCTGGGCGGACTCATGGCGGTGATCGAGGCGACCATCATCGTGGCCAAGCCCAACGCGACCATCTTCGCGGGCTCGATCATCGCGCTGGTGCTCGCGGCGCGGGCGGGGGTGCGGGCCTACGACCGCCGGAGGGCGAGCGGCCCGGCCGAGCCGGAGATCGGGTGGATGGGCCTGCTCCAGGTGCCCGCGGCCCTGGACCGCCCGGGGGCCCGGATCATGCTCGCGGCGCGGGGCCGTCATCAGGGCGAGTTCGCGGTGGACCTGGCGCGGCGCCGCAAGGCGGTGCTGTTCGCGATCTACGTCCGCACGCTGCGGCTGATCGACGTGGCCCCGGGGGCCGTGCCGCGCATCGAGGACGACCGCGAGGCGCTGGAATCGCTGGGGGCCGTGGCGCTGCTGGCGCACCAGTACGGCGTGCCGTTCGTGCCCATCTACGTCGCGTCGCCGGACGTGGCCGAGGAGATCCTCGACTACACCGTCACCTTCGGGTGCGACACGCTCATCATGGGCAAGTCGGCGCGCCGGCTGTTCAGCCGCAAACTGGAGGGCGACTTCGTGGTCCGCGTGGCGGAGGCGCTCCCGGAGGGCGTGGCCCTGATCACGCGCGAGAGCGTGCCGCACCCCATGGGGACGCCCCCCCACCCCGCGCAGGCGCTGCCCTCGGGTGCCGCGCCGGGGACGGACGGGACGCCCGCCGCGGAGGTGCGCCCCGGTCACGCCCCAATGCGGGATGGGCCCGGCGCGGGGTCGATTTACTCGGTGCGCATCCCCGACCCCGAACCCAACGGTGCGCGCACGCAGGAACCGGGCCCCGGAGCGTGAACGCCGTCGGCCACGCGGGCCGCGTCCTCCCCAGCGCGAACACGGCTCCGTACCGACGACAGCGCACTCTGAAAAAAACCACGCTCACGATCATGGCGCCCCAGGACGCGCCCGTGACCGGCGGCCAGCGTTCGGCACTGGAATCTTCTTCAGTCGAGTCAAGAGTATATTAATGCGATCACGGGCCTCGGCGTGGTCCAAACAGGCGCCCGACGAGACCACATGGGAGGCAACTCTTTCGACTTCTCGGCGAAATGTCGGGAACACTTGGCTGATCAACGCACCGTCACGCAGCAGGGGAGCAGCGACAGGCCTGCTATTCGCATCTCTTTTCACTCCCAAAGCCTCGCGGGACGCACGAATCGTATACGAGAGGAAAATCCGAAAACACTCAAGTAGATCATGTTGATCGGTCAGATAGGCAGGCGATACTTGGGCGATTTTCAATCGCCGTCGAAAGTAGATGGCCCCAACAAATGCTCGATTCTTGTCGTTCCAAGCGAGAGTCATGTGGCGGTTGTGCTGCCACCACGGTATCTCACTCAACAGCACCTCTACGTTAGCTTTCCCCATGGCTGCCCGGGTCTTTGCCAGCGTTGTGCTGACCGCCTGCTTGTACATCACCCAGTCGTCAAGACCTCTCTCTGAAGCTCCGATGAGGAGCGCTTTTCGCGCCCTCACCTTTGACTTCTCGGATTCCAGCAACTTCAGCCACTGTCCCGTTTCTGCGATAACGAATAAGTGTGTCCAATCCGTGTCGAGCAAATCCAGTGTACGAGACCGCATGAGCCGCCACGAATCTATGGTGTCGATCCTACGGAACAACCACTCCGTGAGCGGGTCCATTCCGGGAACGATTTCAACTTCCTCTGCCGCGTAGATATCATTCATCCATTGATTCAGCAACTCACTCAACTTCATGCGTGACAACGCAATGGACTTTTCATCAGCACTAATATCCGGCACCTCCACAGTGTGCCCCGGAGTTAACCCGATTAGCCGTTGAAGTGATGTTGAAAATTCTAGCGCCGTGCCTGTCAGTGAAAACACGGCCTCGAACGCGTCCGGATCAGACGCATCACGGTAGAGGTGCTTGTGTAAATCCCGGTTCGTCAATTCCCAGTTCTGTGGGGACAACTGGTGTCGGTATCGATGCACTCGGGCGGTACGACCGAGTACGTTCGCGTGTGCCATCCCTTTGCACTTCAGCAGGTGCAGCGCGAGTTCAATTTTCAATCGTAGCGACGCCGAATGAGGTAGATGGCGGTTTGCACCGACTTCCGCGCCCGCTCGGAACAAAGCGTCCAGTACAAAGTGCCTAGCGGCGGGGATGAGAGGTCCGTTTTCTCGGGAAGTTTCTAGCAACATTTCGTTGAGGCGATTCCACAAGACCCATAGCACGTGGTCGATCAAAATCTGCCCTCGAGGACAAGCCGCACGCGTACAGAGGACATGGAGACTCCAGCCACCTTTATGAGACAATTCTCTCAGTCTGTTGATTGCACGATGTTGTTCCGTGTCATCGTCCTCAATCCGCACCAGTAAAGTGAGTGAGGCGATGTGTCTTGTGCGTTGAGAAAGCCAGTTCAAGATACCCCTATCGCGCCAGCTGTAGCCGAGACTGATAATGTGTGCTTTGGTGTTGATGTCCGAACCTGTTAATGCAGCTCCATCACCCGGATCTAGACCGAATACTGTATTGTCGAGAAGTGAACTGAGAATCGGTGGCATACGCCGAGTTGCGGTGGGCGTGAAGCGCAGCGTCATCGGCGCTCGAACAGTCCCGTGCAGCTTGACCAGTCGCGGGCGCCGGGGCTCCGGACGGTCTCCCGCGTGAGGCGTCGATGGCATGGGTTGATGATCGCTGAATACCAAGTCGTAATTGGTTGTCCCCAATTCACTGTCAAGGGCATTCTCAAACACGTCGTCGAAATTGAACGTGATGGCATGATCAATGAAGCTGTGCTTCATCAGGTGCGCAAGCAGTTCAAAGGCAAGCTGCGGCCTGGGTTCCGGAAGGTCTCCCTTCCGCCACTCCTCGCCGTTCGGAGGTTGTCGCATACCGTATGTGCGCTTGAACGTCTCACACAAGCAACGACGAATAGCCTTCCCTAGAGTGGCGAATTCTATGGCTTCGGCGCAGATGTCCTCGATGGTGACCCCATAGGCGAGGAGTGAATTCAGTTCATCCTTTGCTGAACAGAACAATGGCCAGTCCGCGGGCGATCGGTATGGACCAAGCCGGTTCCAAATCTCTTGGAGAAGGTCCTGCTTATTCTGGAGCTCTCCACACAGTATGGGGAGAACATTGTCTCGCAGCGCGTGGGTCCAAAGAGGAAGTCGAGAGCCTACTGATGCGCCGGCGCCGATCAGTGCAATTACCCTAGGAGAATCCTTCGGCAACGTGTACCGTCCGAAAAGAACTGCAGCTAAGTGTGTAAGACACTCGTCCAATGAACTTGATAATTCCAGGGCAGCTTGGGAGGGTGAGGACATGCCGACAGTCTATGTTCTGTCTGACTGAGCAATGCTTTGTCCAGAACCCTGGCGCAACCGTTGAGGATCCCCGTGCGAACAGTTCGGCATGATGAAGCGAGCGACGG
>JAEUIW010000189.1 GCA_016794925.1 Phycisphaerae bacterium | reverse complement strand
AGGGCATGCTGGTCGCCTCGACGCTCGCTGGCATCACGCTCGGGCCGGGCCTGGGCATTGCGCATGCGTTCGCGCACACCGTCGGCGCGTTGTTCGGCGTGCACCACGGCACCGGCTGCGGCATCGGCCTCGTGCAGGCGATGCGCTTCAACCGCGAGCATGCCACCCATCCGCTGGCGCAGGTAGCCGGCGCCCTGGGTGTCGACACGCGCGGCATGAACGATGCCGAGGCCGCCGATGCTGCGGCGAGCGCGGTCGAGGCGCTCATGAAGAAGGTGGGTGCGCCGATGACGCTCGCTGCCGCCGGCCTCGAACGCGACGTCGTGATGGCGCGCATTGCCGAGATCATCGGCGGCACGATGAGCGACCTGAACTGCGGCTCCAACCCTCGTCCTGTCAACGACCCCAACGCCGTAACCGCCTTCGTGATGGCGGCGATTTGACCATGACCTCACCCATTCCCATCGGCCACTACGTCGACATCGCGCCCGTGGCCGGCGCACCGCAACGTGTGCATTACCACGACATGGGGGAAGGCCCCGTCGTGATCTTCCTGCACGGCGCCGGCGGCGGCGCCAGCGGCTACAGCAACTTCAAGGGCAACTACCCCGAGTTC
>JAEUIW010000188.1 GCA_016794925.1 Phycisphaerae bacterium | reverse complement strand
GATGACCACGGCGAGCGAGAGGTTGTAGCCCAGCGCCCACACGAACCACAGCGCCCCGATGAGGGAAAACGGCACCGCGAGCAGCACCACCCCGACACGGAACCAGCTCCGGCTCGACGCGTAGAGAAGTAGAATGATCAGCGTCAGCGCGACGGCGCCGGCAGCGACGAGCCGCGGGAGCGTCGTCTCCCAGAACTCGTACTGACCCGCGAAGCGGAGCGAGTAGCCGGGCGGCAGCGGCACCTGCTCCGCGACCAAGCGCCGCGCCTCCTCGACGTAGCCGCCGAGGTCGCGGCCCTCGATCTCGATGAACACCCAGGCCGTGCGCTGCGCGTTCTCCGAGCGGATCATCGGCGCGCCGGGGCGGATCGTGATCGACGCGACCTGCCCGAGCGGCACCTGGACGCCGCCGGGCGCCGCGACGAGCACCTGGCGCAGCGCCGGGATGTCGTCGCGTAGCTCCCGGGCGTAGCGGACGTTGAGCGGATACCGCTCGAGCCCCTCGATCGTGGTCGTGACGTTCATCCCGCCGATCGCGGTGCGGACGGCGTCCTGGACGTCGGCGACCGTGAGCCCGACCCGGGCCGCGGCGCGCCGGTCGATGTCGATGTCGAGG
>JAEUIW010000187.1 GCA_016794925.1 Phycisphaerae bacterium | reverse complement strand
GAGCGACCGGCACGGAGACGATCGCCGCGAGGGCCAGGACGAGAAGGCGGCGTAGGGTCGTGTGCAACATGATCGGTCAGCTCGCGCGGGTTCGATTCGGGGCGGTTCGGGCTACCGCCCAAGCGGCGTGAGGATACGGGATCTTTCGCATCCGGGGCCATTCGGACTGTGTTCCGGCTGCGTGTGCAGTGTTAGGGTGCCTCTGGAGGGATCGATGATGCATGTGTTCGCGTTCGTGAACCAAAAAGGCGGCTGCGGCAAGACGACGACGGCTGTAAATCTCGCGGGGGCACTGGCCGCCCGCGGGTCGCGTGTGCTGCTCGTGGATCTGGATCCGCAAGCGCACGCGACGATGGCGCTCGGCCATGCGGTACTCGACGAGATCACCGTGCGCGAAGTGCTCGAGCGCGGCGCTCCGCTCGAGAGCGGCATCGTCGAAGCCGAAGGCGGCGTCGCGCTGCTACCGGCCGATGCGCGCCTCGTCGAATTCGAAGAGACTTCGGCGCGCGCGCTGCATCCGGAATCGAAACTCGCGCTCGCGTTGCAAGGCTGCACGCGCCCGTTCGATGTCGTCGTGCTCGACTGTCCGCCGCGCACGGAGGGCGTGCTGGCTGCCA
>JAEUIW010000186.1 GCA_016794925.1 Phycisphaerae bacterium | reverse complement strand
GAAGAAGTTCGGCCGGTTCACGCACCTCGGCTGCGCCGCGGCGGTGGAGGCCTACGCCGACAGCGGCCTGGATGCCCGGCGGGCGGAGCTGGCGCCGGAGCGGATGGGCGTGAACCTGGGCGTGGGTCTGGGCGGGCTGCCCGAGATCGAGGCGACGCACGAGACCTGGCGGCGCGAGGGCTACCGGAAGATCTCGCCCTTCTTCATCATCCAGATCGCGCCCAACCTGCTGGCGGGGCAGGTCAGCCTGCTGCTCGACCTGCGCGGCCCCAATCTGGCCGTGGCCTCGGCCTGCGCGACCAGCGGGCATGCGCTCGGGGAGGCGGCGGCGGCGATCGCGCGGGGCGACGCCGACGTGATGCTGGCGGGCGGGGCCGAGTCGACCATCACCCCCCTGGCGATCGGCGCCTTCGCGCAGATGCGCGCGCTGTCGAAGCGCAACGACGACCCGGCCCGCGCCTCGCGACCCTACGACGCGGATCGGGACGGCTTCGTGCTCAGCGAGGGGGCGGTGGTGTTTGTCCTCGAGGAGCGGGCGCAGGCGCGGGCCCGCGGGGCCCGGATCTACGCGGAGCTGCGCGGCTACGGGGCCACGGCGGACGCCCACCACCTGTCCTC
>JAEUIW010000185.1 GCA_016794925.1 Phycisphaerae bacterium | reverse complement strand
GCACGGGCCGGTGCCGCCTTGGCCGACTCCTGGGTGAGCAGCGAGGCGAGCCGTGTGAGCTCGGCGCGCACGCTGTCCTGCACGCCGGTGAGTCGAGCCAGCTCCTGGGCCGCCTGGTCCCGGATCTGTCCGGCCTCGGACCGGGCCCGGGCGACGATCTCCTCGGCGTCGGCCTGCATGCGCTCGCGGTACTGGTCGGCGGCGCGGCGGGCCGCCGCCCGAGCACGCGCAAACCCTGCCACCTGCCACCGCCGGCGTTACCCGAGAATGGGTGATGCTTTCGCCTGCCTCGACGCCGCCACCCGACGATGCGTTGGTGCATGACACGCGGCGTGCCCAGGTGCAAGGACACCTGGCGGGGCTGGCCCTGGCCTCGCTGGCCAGCGCCCTCACCGGGCTGCTGGGCCTGTGGCTGCTGGCCGCCCTGGTGCCGGCGCCGCGGCTGCAGGGCTGGGCCCTGGTGCTGATGGCGGTGCTGGCCCTGCGCTGGTGGCTGCTGCGCCCGGCCGCCGCCGCGCAGCAGTCGACCGCCGTGCTGCAAGTCCGGCTGCGGGCCACCGTGCTGCTGCACGGCCTGGTGTGGGCGGCGCTCGCGTGGCTGGTGCCCGGCCCGCCGGG
>JAEUIW010000184.1:269-618 GCA_016794925.1 Phycisphaerae bacterium | reverse complement strand
CCGGAGATCTCATCCCCGTTCGCACTGCGCCCGGAATACTGGAAGCGCGGCATGTCAGATGCCCTCCGGGCGAACGGCCTGCAGCACCTCGTCGAGGGTTGTCTGCCCCGCCCTGACCTTGTCCAGGCCATCTTCCCAGAGCGTCCGCATGCCGGACTTCACCGCCGCGTTCTGGATGCTATGGCTCGGCGCCCCCTGCACCATCAAGCTGCGCACCTCTTCTGTCGGAATGAGCAGTTCCGAGATCGCAAGCCGGCCGGAATAGCCGGTGCCGTGGCAATGGTCGCATCCGACGGCGCGGAATGCCGTGAAACCTGACGCATCTATGCCGGAGCGCAGGAGGAAGTCC
>JAEUIW010000184.1:0-259 GCA_016794925.1 Phycisphaerae bacterium | reverse complement strand
TGCTGACAAAGGCGCCGCACCAGTCTCTGGGAGACAATGCCTTCCAGGGCCGTTGCCAGGAGAAACGATGGCACTCCCATGTCGAGGAGCCGGGCGACGGTTGCCGCCGCCGTATTCGTGTGCAGCGTGCTCAGAACCAGATGCCCGGTGAGCGCCGCATTCACTGCGATTTCCGCAGTCTCCTTGTCGCGGATCTCTCCGACCATGACAATATCGGGGTCCTGCCGCAGGACCGACCGCAAGACGGTGGCGAAGGTCA
>JAEUIW010000183.1 GCA_016794925.1 Phycisphaerae bacterium | reverse complement strand
GATCGGTCCGGCGGGCTGGGCCAGCATCAGCTTCAGCGCCGCCTGGGTGAGGAAGGCGGTGCCGCGCAGGTTGACCGCCATTACCCGGTCGAAGTTTTCCGGGGCAAGATCGAGCACGTCGCCGCGCGCCACCGCGCCCATGCCGGCATTGTTGACGAGGCAATCGATGCGGCCGGGGCCGGCGCGCACCGCGTCGAGCCAGCGGGCATGGGTGGCGAGATCGGCGAGATCGCCGTGGAGATAGGTGACGCCGGCGCCGAGGGCGGCGAGGCCGGCGGCGACGCCGTCGGTATCCGGGGCGATGCCGGTGACGACGAGATCGAAGCCGTCGACGGCAAGCCGGCGGGCGATGGCGAGGCCGATGCCGCGACTGGCGCCGGTGACGAGGGCGACGGGGCGGATGGTCATGGCTGTCGGCTTTCGTCGGCGTCGATCAGGATGGCGCGGAAATCGTTGACATTGGTCAGGGTCGGACCGGTCAGCACCAGATCCTCGAGGCCGGCGAAGAAGCCATAGCCGTCATTGTCGGCAAGCCGGGCCTTGGGATCGAGGCCGAGGGCGGCGGCGCGGGCGAGGCTGTCGGGCATCAGCACGGCGCCGGCATTGTCCTCGGAGCCG
>JAEUIW010000182.1 GCA_016794925.1 Phycisphaerae bacterium | reverse complement strand
ACTCGACATGATGCTGGAGGACGTGGACGCGGCCCGGCGCGAGGGCGTCGACCCCTTGTCGAAACTCAACCTCGCGCACCTGATCTGCGGCAGCGAGGGAACGCTCGCGGTGACCATCGGGGCCGAGTTGATGCTGCACCCGCGCCCCGCGGCGAAGGGGCTGGCCGTTCTGGGCTTCGCGGACCTGGATGAGGCGATCGCGCGGGTTGTGCCGATCCTGGGCACGCGGCCCAGCGCGGTCGAACTGCTCGACGACACCATCATCGACCTAGCGAAGGCGAACCTCGAATACCGCCGCTACGTGGACCTGATGCCCGCGCCGGCGCGCGGCGACCTGAAGGCCGTGCTGTACGTCGAATACTTCGGCGCTGGTGCCGATGAGGTGCGCGACCGCTTCGCGGCCCTCGAGGCGACCGTGCCGGGGGTGCCCTGTCACCGCCACACCGATGCACAGGCGATGCTCAGCGCCTGGAAACTCCGCAAGGCGGGCGAGCCGCTCCTGCACGGCATCCCGGGGCACCGCAAGCCCATCACTTTCATCGAGGACAACGCGATCCCCGTGGAGAACCTCGGGCGCTTTGTCCGGGAGTTGCGCGACATCGTCACGCGCCACGGCACCCG
>JAEUIW010000181.1 GCA_016794925.1 Phycisphaerae bacterium | reverse complement strand
CCTTTGCGGGGTTCCGCCCCGCGTTGTGACACATGAAGCCATGACACTCGCCAACCGGCAAGGCAAAGCCGCGAGGAATCGCCGAGAATCTCGCTGTTGTGGGCAACGTCCACATCGATGTGCGTAACGCGCGATTCGGCGCCGACCGACAGCCCACACGTCGCGCCCGTCGCGCCGCTCCGCCCGTTTGCCACCCGTTGGCCCACGATTGCCCACGTCGCGTCCTTGGCGATGGGGCGTACCACCCCCGCCCCGGATCGGCGCTCGGACAGCGCAAACAAACTCTGTCTCCAATCGCGGCTGTTCCCGCGGGCGTCGGCTCTCGATTCTGGCGGGGAAGTACCTATTGACCCCCTCCCCCTCCCCGTTCGGACTCCGGCTGTAAGGCTCCGGGTAGGCGCTGCCTGGCACGCCAACTGCATGTCCGAGACCGTGCGTCGATGGCGTGCGATCCGCACGCCGGTTGCCCGTTGCGCCGAACCTGTTGCGCGCCCGTCGCGCCAGCGCCGGCGCGGGGGGGGGTGGGCGCAACAGGTAGTAAAGAGGGGGTGTGTTGTTGTTTGCTCCATGATTTCTCGATGCTTCCGCGATGAACCTCTTGCGCGCAAGAGGTTGCAATAG
>JAEUIW010000180.1:392-622 GCA_016794925.1 Phycisphaerae bacterium | reverse complement strand
CTGTACCTCGACTACGACCGCCAGGGCTTCGACTGGCCGGTGGTGAGCATGCCCATCAACTGCTACGGCCGGGCCGTCATCAGCTACAAGGGCTTCATCAGCCGCTGGGCCGAGCGCGGGCGGCCCCCCCCCCCCCCCCCCCCCCCCCCCCCCCCCCGCGGGGGGGCGGGGGGGGGGGCCGCGCGCCCCCCCCAAAACACCCCCCCGCCCGGGGGGGGGGGGGGCGCCGG
>JAEUIW010000180.1:0-382 GCA_016794925.1 Phycisphaerae bacterium | reverse complement strand
TGCTTCGACCTGGGAGCGGCCACGGCGCGCATCCTGAAAGACAGCCCCTGGCGCGTGGCGGTGCTGGCCTCGTCGAGCTGGTCGCACGCCTTTCTGGTGGACAAGACCTGGCGCATCGAGCCCGACGTGGCCGCCGACCGCGTGCTCTACGACGCGCTGGTGCGCGGCGACCACGCGGCCTGGCGAGGCTACAGCCTGCAAGCGCTGGAAGACTGCGGCCAGCAGGAGATGCTGAACTGGTTCTCGCTGGTGGGCGCGATGGACGCCCTGGGCGCGCCGCTGGTGTGGTCGGAGTTCGTCGAGACCTGGGTCTTCAACTCCAGCAAGGTGGCGGCCGTGTATGCCCCCGCCTGACCCGCACACGCTCGCGCTCTTTGCGGCC
>JAEUIW010000017.1 GCA_016794925.1 Phycisphaerae bacterium | reverse complement strand
ATCTGCACGACGTCGCCGGGCAGGTCCTCGAACGTCATCAGCGTGTCGGCCTGAGCCGCGCCCGCAGCAGCGAGCAGTGCAACGATTCCGAAAATCTTCTTCATACTGAATCTCCCTTATTGAACCAGTTGTCCAGTGTCCCGACGGGTCGCACCCACCGCAGCTTCGCCGTAGCCGGTAACCTGTTGCCGCGCCGAATACGCCCAACGAGCCAATCGCTTCGCCCTCCGAGGACGACGCGTCGAGCCTGGAAGCAGCCGAAGCGCTCCCACTCCGAGCCAATAGAATAACCCACGTCGGGGAAGATTCAAGCGAAAAGAGGTATAAATGCCTGAAATGATCTGTTCTTTGCATACCGGGTATTTGTCCCTTCAAAGGCTGATTTTCAGCGACGTCACCGCACAGGACATACAATCACCACGTCCTATAACAATTTTCTCAAAAGTGCGCAAATAAAACCCATTGTCGGAGCTGTTTGATGCCGCCATCCCCAGATTCGATTCCGCATCCAATCACATACTCAATGCGTTTGCTGCGGGCCGGTCACTTCAAGCTCGACGGCGGTTCGATGTTCGGTTTGATCCCCCGGTCCGTGTGGTCGCGGTCGGTCGCTTCGGATGACCGGGGCCGAATAACCGTTCAGCACAACTGCTTATTGCTGGAAAGGCATGGCACACCTCCACCTGGGGAATTCTCGCCGCGGCTTGTCCTGATCGAAACCGGCAGCGGAAACAAGCTCGATCGCAAGAGCCGGGACATATTCGACCTTGAAGAACGGTCCATCCTTGAGGCGCTTCACGAGGTTGACTGTCGGCCGGAGGACATCGAGGCGGCGGTGGTGACGCATCTTCACTTCGATCACGCCGGGGGACTGACGCGGCTGACACGGCCGGGCGAGAGCGGCGGAGAGTACGGAGCGGTCAGCAGCTTCCCGAACGCCAGGATTTACGCGCAGCACACCGAATGGGAGGACGCTCTGGCGAATCGCAGCGTCATGACACGGACCTATTTCCGAAGCCACCTGGACCCGATTCGGGTGCAAGTCACGACGACGGACTCGCCGCGCCCCTTCGCCAGCGGATACAAGCCGGGGCGAGAGGAACTCCCCCCTACTCCGGTGGAATTGCGCCTGACTCCGATCTTCCCGGGGCTGGAGGTGTTTCTGGTGCCGGGGCACACCTGGGGGCAGCAGGCGATCACGTTCACGGACACCGACGGCCGGACGATCGTGTTCACACCGGATGTCATGCCGACGATTCATCACGTCGGCGCGGCGTACAGCCTGGGATACGACGTGGAGCCGTTCACGAGCATGGTCTCGCGTCATTGGTTCTTGGAAGACGCGTGCGTGAACCGTTGGACGCTGGTGCTGGATCATGAACCGGGCCATCCGGTGCATCGCGTCAAGCGGAACGATCGGGGATGGTTCGATCTCGAGCCGGCGTGAGCGATGCGGGGCTCCTCACTTTCGTCGAGCCGATCGGCGCCCTGTGGCGCGGACTACGATCGCGCTCGACGAGGAAACCCCTGGATGTCCGGGACCCTGCCCCTGCAACCCGTTGCCGACTCGGAGCGTCAGGCACTCGGCGCGGCCCGACCCGGGGCGGCCCCCCCGCCTTCGCCGATGGGTGGATCGACGCCGAGCGAGGTGTTCGATCCCGACGGTGAAGCGGGCGGTGATGCCGGGCCGGAGGACGCGGTCGCGGAAGCGCCGGCGCGCAAGAGCCTCGCGGACAAGATCGAAGCGTACATCAGCCGGCTCTCCACGCGGAACACGTTCTGGCACCGGGTGTGCTCGCTGATCTGGCTGCCGTACGCGTTCAAGAGCGGCATCAAGGTGAAGAAGGTGGACGACCACACCTTCTCCGCGGTGCTGCCCTTCCGGCGGTTCAATCGCAACTGGTACAACGCGATGGCGGGCGCGGCGCTGCTGGCCAACAGCGAGATCGCGGGCGGGATGTACGTGTTCGGACGCTGTGGGGGCGACTACACGGTGGTGTGCAAGGAGCTGACGTACAAGTTCCTTCGCCCGTGCTTCGGCCCGGCGATCTACCGGGTCAAACCGCAGGGCGAGATCGATGCGTTGATCGCCACCGGTCGAGAATTCAACCTGGACGTGGAGATCGAGATCCTGCAGCAGATCCCGAAACGTCCGGGCAAGGAATACCGGGTCGGCCGCTGCCGCGCGAGCTTCCACGTGACTCCGAAATCGGCGCAACGGGCCAAGCGGGATCGGAAGAAGGGCCGCGTCGCGCCCGCGCCGATTGAGGGCGGCGGGCGTCCCACGCCACCGGCGAAAGACACGGCCGCGATGTGACGTCATTGTTGCGGCGGGCGGGCACGCCCGCCCACCGCACGAATATCGGGACGCGGTACACTCGCGCGGCATGTCGCGCGACGGAGCGTGGGACAACCTGCGTGAGACCACCGCCTGGGCGGCGTACCTCGCCTGCTCGTGGACCTGGTGCATCGGCATGTTCCTGCCGGTGCTGCTGTGGCGCGATTTCGGGGCGTGGTCGCTGGCGGTGTTCGCCGCGCCGAATATCGTCGGCGCCGGGGCGATGGCATGGTCGTTGGCTCGGCCCGGGGCGAGCGAGCGGTTCGCGCGCGAGCACCGGTCCGCGTGCCGCGCGTTTGGGATCATCACCGTCGCGTTCCAGGCGTTCTTCCTGGCGTGGCTGCTGCGCATGCTGGGGGCGTCGGGCTGGATCGTGACGGCGGGGATCGTGGGAGCGGGCGTGCTCTCCACCGGCATCGGCCTCGCGGCACGGGGATGGCGGCGAGGGGCTGTGCTGACGTGGGCGATCTCGATCGGGCTCGCGATCGCGTTCGTCTCCACGCGGGGCGGGATCCGCTGGCCGGAGGCGCCCGCGAGCGGCGCGCGCGACCTGATCTGGCTCGCGCCCGTGTGCATCCTGGGCTTCGCGTTGTGCCCGTACCTGGACCTGACGTTTCACGCGGCTCGTCAGGCGACCACCGCCGCGAAGGGGAAGGCCGCGTTCGCGCTGGGATTCGGGGTGCTCTTCGCGGCCATGATCGCGTTCACGGCGGTGTACGCGGCCGCGTTCATCTCGCCCGGGCTTGGCGGCGCCGGCTCGGTCGCTGGCACCGTCGGCATCGGGCTGGTCGCGGGCCACATGGTCTGCCAGCTCCTGTTCACGATCGGCGTGCACGGGAGCGAGCTGAGGCGGGGAAGGCGAGGATGGGATCCGTCGCTGGCCGGCGCGGTTGTTATCGCGAGCGCCTTGGGCGGCGCCACGGAGTGGCCCGGGTACGCGGGGCTCACGTTCGGCGAGGTGGTCTATCGAGGGTTCATGGCGTTCTACGGTCTCGTCTTCCCGGCGTATGTGTGGATCTGCGCCCGGCCGATCGGGTGGAGCACGGGTCCGAGGTGGAGGAGCGTGTCGGTGTTCGTCGCGGCGGTGACGCTCGCGGGACCGTGCTACTGGTTGGGCTTCATCGAGCGCCGGGCGTGGTGGCTGGCGCCGGGCGTGGCAATCGTGCTGATGGCCCGGCTGGCCCTGGCGCGAGTTCAGGAGCCACCACCGGCCGGTGCCGATGGTTCGCGCCCGCTCGTGTGATCGCGTCGCCGACGTGATCGCCCGTGGTGCGTCAGCCCGCCTTGACGGCGCTGCTCTGCGTCGCGAGCCGCAGGATGTTCTCCTGCGTCATGCGTTCGCCCGTGAGCTCTCCGGTCAGGCGACCCTCGCACAGGACCACGATGCGGTCGGAGAGCGCGAGCAGTTCGGGCATCTCGCTCGATACGAGCAGGACCGCCGCGCCATCGCGAGCCGCTTCGCGGACGAGGCGGTAGATCTCGGTCTTGGTCCCGATGTCGATGCCGCGGGTGGGCTCATCGAGGAGGAGGATGCGGGTCTTGCGGTCCATCCAGCGGGCGATGAGGAGCTTCTGCTGGTTGCCGCCCGAGAGCTCGCCCGGGAGGCTGCGGAACGAGGCGGCCTTCACTCGCAGCCGATCGGCTCGCTCGCGGACAAGGGCCCGTTCGGCTCGCCCGTCGCGGATGCCGAATCGGGCGAGGAACGGCATGAGCGGCATGACGATGTTCTCGTCAATGCCGAGCTGGAAGAAGAGCCCTTGCAAACGGCGGTCCTCGGGGACATACCCGACGCCGGCGCGGATGGCGCCCCGGGGTCCGGCGCGATCGATGCTCACGCCGCCGGCTCTGACGCTGCCGCGGGCGAGGGGATCGAGCCCGAAGATGGCGTCGAGCAGCTCGGAACGGCCCGAACCGACGAGACCCCCGACGCCGAGCACCTCTCCGGGGCGAACCTCGATGCTCACGTTGTCGAGCTTCCCAGGGGAGGTGAGCGCGCGAACCTCCAGGGCCGGGGGAGCCGCGGCGGCGGCGTGCGTCGCGCCGTCGGGCGACACGCCGTCGCCGGCCAGGGCCGCGAGCGCGGCGGACTCCTTGACGTGCGGTGCAAGGGTTCGGCCGATCATCTGGGAGACGAGCGTGGATTCGTCGATGTCCTTGAGGTCCGAGGTCGCGACAAAGCGACCGTCGCGGAGCACGGTGACGCGATCGCAGACCTGGAATATCTCGCCCATGCGGTGCGAGACGTAAATGCAGGTAAGCCCCTCGGTCGCGAGCTGCCGGATGATGGCGAGCAACCGGTCCGCCTCGGCGACGCTGAGGGAACTGGTGGGCTCATCGAAGACGATGATACGTGGTTGGGCCCCCCCGCCATTCCCCCCACCCCCACCGCTCTCGCGTTCGTCCAGCGCGGCGGCGATCTGGACGATCTGCCTCCGGCCCGGGGGGAGTGAGCCGAGCGGGGAGTCAGGGTCGATGCCAGGATCGAGCTTCTCCAGCAAGCGCCGGGCGCGCCGCCGCATGGAGCGAGCGCACACGAGCCCGAACGCGTTGCGTGGCAGGTCGTGCAAACAGAGATTCTCGGCGACGCTGAGATTGGGACACTGCGCCAGCTCCTGATGAACGATCCGGACGCCGGCCAGAAAGGCCTCGTGCAGCGAACCGGAGCGGAGGGGCGTGCCCGCGATGACGATCTCCCCGGTGTCCGGCTTGTGCAGCCCCGCGATGGCCTTGCCCAGCGTGGACTTGCCCGCGCCGTTCTCGCCCATCAGGGCGTGGACCTCGCCCGCCCGGAAGGTGACCGAGACGTCGTCCAGGGCCTGCGTGGGCCCGAACCGCTTGGAGACATGGCGGACAACAAGCAAGTCGGGCGCCGCATCAGCGACGCCCGACCCCGGATCGGGCGACGAAGTTGGATCGGTCTGGTTCACGCCACGGAGTCTACTTCTTCGGGAGCCACTTTTCCCAGTTCTTGCCGTACGCATCGGCGCTGGACTTGGTGACCGGAACCAGGTCGGCTTTCACGATGGGGTCCTTGGGAGCCTTGCCCTCGATGACCTTCTCGGCGAGCAATCGCACGGATTCCGCGCCCCACTCGTAGACTTTCTGGGCCAGGAGCACCTCGACCTGGCCGTTCTTGAGATAGTCCAACTGCGGCTGCAAGGCGTCGACAGAAACGACCTTGGCCTTGCCGGCAACCTTGTCCAGCGCGTTCTTGGTGAAGAGCGGCCATCCGCCGACCATGGCCCAGCCGGTGATCTGGGGATTGGCCGCCATGACCTGCTCGAGTTTGCTGACGGCGTCCTGGGGGGTCTCCGGGTGGTAGTAGGTGTCCAGGATCTTGACGTCTGGAAATTTGGCGAGGCCTTCCTTGACGCCGCGGACGCGGGCCTGGAGATTCGGCGCGTTCTGGTTGCCGGCGAGAATGGCGACGACGCCCTTCTTTCCCATGGCGTTGGCGAGCTCGATGGCGACCTGCTGGCCGCAGGCGAAGTCGTCGGTACCGTAGTACGCGAAGCGCTTGCTCTTGGGGGCGTCCGAATCGAAGCACACGACGGGCACGCCCTTGTCGGACGCGGAGTTGATGGCCAGCGTGAGCTTGCCGGCGTCGGAGCACGACACCGCAATGCCGTCGATGCCGGCGGCGGTGACCTGCTCGATAATCTCGGCCTGCTTCTGGCCGTCCTCGTTCACCGGGGTGCGCCAGTCGATCTTGATCTCGACGCCGTATTTCTTGCTGAGGTCCTTGGCCGCGTCCTCGGCTCCGGTGCGCGCGGCGATGAAAACCGGGTTGGACTGGCTCTTGGCGATCAGCGCGAACTGGTAGTTCGACTTCTTGGCTTTGGTCGGAGGCTCGGACATTGCGGCCCACGCCACGGAAGCGGCGGCAAGAAGACCCATCGCGCCCGTTACCCAGTGCTTCATGGACATCGGCACACTCCTGTGTTCATGCCGGGCGCGGCGTGCTAACGCGCGACAGTGGCCCAGCGGTGCTTCACCTGATCGATCACGACAGCGGCGACGATCGCCAGCCCGATGACGATATTCGTGTAATTTGAGTCCACCCCGAGCACGACGATCCCGTTGTCGATCAGCTGGATAATGACCGCACCGAGCGTCGCCCCGATTGCCGAGCCGCGCCCACCAGACAGGGACGCTCCACCGACAACCGCCGCCGCGATGACTCGGAGCTCGTATCCCGATCCATCCCCTGAACTGGCTGAGCCGTAATAGCCGGTGTTGATTGCGGCGGCAAATCCGGCGAGCGTGCCGCAGAGCGTAAACAAGACGATCTTGACCCTTCCCACCGGGATCCCGGCATATCGGGCCGCGGTCTCATTGCCACCGATCGCGAACGTGCGCCGACCAAGGACCGTGAGAGACAGGACCATGGCCCCGACGATCGCGACCACGACCATGATGAGCATCGGTACGGGGTTCGCCCCCCACAGGTTCGCCTTGAACCCCCCCGATGTGTAGGAGTCGGGAAGACCGGAGATGGACTGCCCGTCGGTGGCGACGAAGGCCACGCCGCGGTACACGGCCATGCCCCCGAGCGTGATGATGAACGGGTGCACGCGCAAGCCAACGGTGGCGGCGCCATTCACAACACCGCACGCCGAACCGACAGCGCCCGCCACGGCCACCCCGACTGGGATCGAGAACAAACTGGAGATTCCCGGATTGGATTCGGCCAGGCGCGCGAGCACCGCAGCGGCGGCGACACCGGAAAGGGCGTAGATTGACCCGACGGACAGATCGATTCCTCCGAGAATAATGATGGCGACCATTCCAACGGCCATCACAGCGATGAACGAGGCGTCCTTGGCGACACCCACGAGGTTGGCGGTGTTGAAGAAGCGCTCGTTGAAGCCGAAACGGATGCCGCGCGTGACCGATTCGATGGAGCGGACGGTGACACCGTCCCGCTCGCGCTCGACCACGCGCCAGCCCTGCGCGCGGAAAAACGACTCGGCGTGCTCACCCGGGCGCGCGAGTGCCACGGCATCCGCTGACTCGGTGATCGTATCAGACGGAGAAACGTGAACGGATCGGACGGTGTCGCGGACGCCAAGGAGCGAGAGCACTCCGATCATCAGAGCGATGACCGCCAACAGCCCGAGTTCCTGCGAGGCCAACACGCTTCCGAGCGGCGAACGTGGGGCCTGGGCTCGGGTTGTGCGAGTCGGGTTGAGGTTCACGAGGGTCGAATAATACCGGGCGTGATCGGAACGGCACGCGCCTTCCTCGCCTGGAACATGCGAACCTCCCTCGTTCAGTCGATTGTCTGAAGGCGGGTGCTGCGGGAGGAATCGATCACGTTGACATTCTGCGGGTTGGTATTGCCGGTGAAGAAGGTCGCGGCCGCATTGAGAGGCACGAACACCGCGTGACCGTCCGTGAACGCGTAGTTGCCGCCATCGATGCCGTGGTTGTCCTCGGACGCGAAGTAGTTCTGTCGGACTCCAACCTTCGAGGCGTCGGCGCTGTTCCCCCACCACGCGTCGGACCCGACATCACGAGCGTTGGTCTCATCACCCCAAAGAGGTGCCGGCCCCGCCAGACGCGGTTCTTCAGTCTTGAAGCCCGCGATGTACAGGTACGAGATGTTGTACGAAATCACCTCTTGCGGCGCAACAGGTATCTTCGGGATCTTGATTGCCTTGCCCGGATACCGCTGATTGGATGGCGGAGCCGGGAGGTAATACCGATCGAGCTTGTCGGAGGGGCATACCAGCGCGCCGAATCCGTCGAGAAAGCCCTCCAGGAGCGGCTTGGTATTATTGTCGCCATACTGGGGGGGGTCGTTCCCGTCAATGTAACCGGTGTCCGTGCTGCTCGGATTTTCGAGGTACTTTTCGCCGAGCTGCGTGAGGCTGAACAGACCGGCGACGCCGCCGTATTGCTGCTGATTCCCGAACAACGAGGTCCCCCACCACTTGACCGGGTACCAGTCCTTGCTGCTGTACGCGTACTGGGTGAGCGCGATGCTCATCTGACGCACATTCGATAAGCACACCGCCCGGCGCGCGTTCTCTCGGGCCTTCGCGACAGACGGGAGCAGGATCGCCACCAGCACCGCGACGATCGCGATCACCACCAGCAATTCAATCAACGTGAAGGCGCGTTGGGTGCGGATTGATTGGGAAGATGTCATCATGATCGATCTCCCTTGGAGGTAGGCGCATCGTTCCGGCCGCGCGAACACGCCGAAAAGCCCGCTCGCCGAATGGCGGGCCGTTGCTTCATGGTAACGCCAATGCGCGACCCGCGCGTCCTTGAATCACACCCCGTTCCACCATCAATTCCAGCGGTCCGGACGGGAAAGTGGGCAACCGGACTCTCCCAGTCCACCACAAATTGGGGCGTATGGTCGGGTCATGCATGAGATCGACCACCATTGGTCAGCCGCTTTTCTCTGTCCAAGTCTCGATCCGATGCGGGAACGAGATGATTGGTGTTATGGGCGGTCCTGAAGACGCTCACGCGCGCGGTATTCGAGCGTTTTCAGCGGAATTTCCGTTGCGGCGGTTGGGAATTCGCCTAGAGTTTCCGCACGCCGACGCATCGTGCTCCAAACGTCCTCCTGTCGGGCTTGCGCGGTGGGCGCAAGGCTCGCGCGGGAGGTCGGTGGTGAGATCGAGCGGCGCGCCTCAATCACACAGTCCAAGGGAGAAAATAGAATGATGAAGTACGCGATTCGGAATGGGATGACGGCGGCGATGCTGGCCGCGGCGGCCGGAACGGCGATGGCCAATCCGACGGTGGACGGCGTGCTCAACAGCGGCGAGGGTTACACGCTCGTCGCGGTGCAGACGAACGGCACGCAGTTCGGCGACAGCAACCTCGCCCAGCAGTTCGGGGCGAACGGGTCCGAGATCGGCGCGACGTACGCGGTCATCTCCGGCGGCCGTCTGTACCTGATGTTCACGGGCAACCTGGAGTCGAACTACAACAAGCTCGAGGTGTTCTTCGACTGCACGAGCGGGGGGCAGAACACGCTCCGCGGCGACAACGTCGATCTCGATTACAACGGCCTGAACCGAATGGGCGATGACGGCTCATCGGGAGGCAATGGGCTGAAATTCGACTCCCCCTTCGAGGCAGACTACTGGCTGGGCGTGACCATCGGTGGTGGCGGCGGCCCTTCCGGCTACGACGTGTACACGAACGCGGCGTTCCTCCGCACGGGCGGCTGGAACCACGATGCGAATTACAACTCGCTCGACTACGGCGCCTACGACGGCAGCGACGCGGCAACGGTCGTGACCTTCGACGGCCCGCAGCTGGATGCCTACAACCCCAACGGCCAGGGGTTGTACCTGTTCGCTCAGTATGGCCCGCGGACAACCACCGCGAACCCGAGCAGTCCCGTCTCCGGCCTGATCGAGGCGACCGTCAACAACTCCAACTCGGGGGGTGTGACGTCTTCGGATGCGAGCGCCGCGCTCGGTGTGACCACCGGGGTCGAGGTCTCGATTGATCTGAACGAGCTCGGCTACGACGGGGCGAGCGTGATCAAGGTGTGCGCGTTCATCAACGGCGGCGGCCATGACTACGTTTCCAACCAGTTCGCGGCGCCGCTCCCGAGCGGGTACGGCAACATGGCCGATCCACGCTACGTGAACCTCGCGGCGGCACCCGGCCGGCAGTGGTTCCCCGTGACCGGCTGCCCGAGCGACTGGAACGGGGACGGCTCGGTCGACGACTTCGATTTCTTTGATTTCCTCAATGATTTCTCGGCGGGCACGGCTGATTTCAACCTGGATCAGTCCACCGACGATTTCGATTTCTTCGACTTCCTCAACGCCTTCAACGTGAACTGCTGACCAGATTTCGCATCGGCAATCCACCGACCGCCCGCGGTTCACGCCGCGGGCGGTTCGCTTTTTGGCTCACTCGGGCCGGGACGACCCAGCACCTGCTCCGCGGTGCGGCGAAGCAACGCGGGCTCCGCCGCGTCAACGGCGATCAGCCGCAGCAAAGCCAGGAGGCGGCCCCGCGCTCGGCCCGTCGACGTGTTCCCTGCCGCGATGATCGCGTTGCGGCGGATGGTGTCGAGACCGGCACGCTTCATGGCGCTGGTCGTGAACGCGTGCCGCCGGTCCGAGGCGCGCCATCCGACAACCTCCAGCAGGGACAACGATCGAATCCGCGGCGCGAGCTCCGGGTTCACTTTCTCCCGAGCGGGGGCCTGCATCAGGGCACGCGGCGCGTTGTGCGGGCATACCTCCTGGCACACGTCGCAGCCGAACAGGCGATCACCGATCCGCGTGTGAAACTCGCGTGCGATCTCGCCCCGATGCTCGATGGTGAGGTAGCTGATGCACCGGGTGGCGTCGACCGAGTAGGGAGCGATGGCTCCGGTGGGGCACGCGTCGATGCACCGGGTGCACGTGCCGCAATGATCGGGCTCGGGCCCCTTTTCCGGGTCGGGCTCGAGTCGGAGAGTCGTGAGCGCCCCACCCAGCAGCAGGTAGCTCCCGAGAGTGGGGCTGATGATGAGGGTGTGCTTGCCGATCCAGCCCAGGCCGGCACGCAGCGCGTGTTCCCGTTCGCACACCGGCGCCGTGTCCACGAATGCGCGGAATTGTTCGGCGGGAAAGACGGCTCGAAGCCCGTCCACGAGTCGGTGCAGCCGCTTCTTGATGACCGGGTGATAGTCGCGTCCGCGCGCGTACCGTGCGATCCGCCCGTGCCCGTCCGGCACCCGTTCTTCACCGCCATCGGCGCGGGTCGCGTATCGGTCCGCCACCATGATGACGGATTTCGCGCCGAGGAGCTCACGCTCCGGGTCCAGCCGCTTGTCCAGATCGGACTCGAGCCACGTCATCGAGCCGTGCTTGCCGGCGGCCAGCCAGTCCCTCAGCGCATCTGGGCGGTGCGGCCCGAGAGCGGGAGCCACTCCGGCCGCGGCGAAGCCCAGTTCCATCGCCATCTCCGCCACCCTCCGTCCGAGCGCGATGGGGCGGTCCGGCGGGCTTCCAGTTCTTTGAGGAGTTCGGGCCATGATCGCACTCGCTTCCGCTCGAACGGAGCCGGGCACAACCGCTGCAGCCGATGGCCCGGGCGTCAGCGGACGGCCGACGCACGCGACACGCCGCGCCCCTCGGACAGCCACTGAAAAATCGATCGCGCCGCGCCGGGAAGCACCGATTCGGCCGCCGCCAACCCGGGGACCCACGCGCGATCCCACTCGAAAATCACCGGGCCGGCGAAGCCGGCTCGGGCGAGTTCGCGAACCAGCTCGCGTGCTGGCAACTCGCCCTCACCGAGCGGGCAGGGCTTGCCGGCACGAAGGTCCTTCACCCGCGCCGACCAGAGCGAGCCGCCCAGCGCGCTGACGCCCACGGATGGCGACTCACCCGCACGCACCGCGGGGGCGAGCGAATAGCACGCGCCGAGCAGCGGGCTGGAGATCTCAGCGATCAGCGCCGCCACGTCCGAACCACGGGGGAACGCGCCCCCGTTCTCGAGGACGAGCCTGATGCCGGTGTTCCTTGCATGGTCGAGCGCCATCCCCAGCCGTTTGACGATTCGCGCGCGCAACGCGTGCGATGGTTCGCCAGGAGAGCCCTGGAAGCCAAACACCCGTACCAGCGGGGCCTCGATCGAAACGGCCAAGTCGATCGCGCGCTTGGCGTCCCGAACGCTCCGCTCGGTGTCGCTCAAGAGGTGGCCGATGACGGGGGGATGGATCGCTCCGTCGAACCGCACGCTCGTGCCCAATCCCACGACTCGGACGCCCGCCGAAGCCATCAGATCGCGGACCTTCACACCCGACGACAGCGCCGGATCGCAGGCAAACTCCCGCGAGTCCTCTCCGAACGTGCGGAACTCGACACCCTCGAAGCCCCACTCCGCGGCACGGCTCGCGACGCGGTCGATCGTCCAGTCAGGACAGGCTACCGTGCTGAATGCTGGGATCATCTCGAATTCCGTGGGGAGCAGTTTGGTGCGATCGTTAGGCGCACATGCTACGGGGCGAGCGGCCGGCGTCAACCGGATCCGACCGGCAGCGTCACGATGAAATCGGATCCACGGCCGGGCTCTGAGTGTACGTCGAGCCGCCCTCCGTGTGCTTCGATCAGTCGTTTTGCGGTCGGCAGCCCCAAGCCCGATCCTCCCGCTTTGGTCGTAAAGTACGGTTGGAACATGCGTGCGCGCACTTCCTCGGAGATTCCCGGCCCGGTGTCGATGACGTGCACGCGAACGCTCGCTTCGTTGGGCGCGATGCGAGGATCCGCCTCGCGGCCCGCTGACCGACGTTGCCCGCCCCGGATTCCGGAGCCTGCGCGAACTGCTTCCGTTCGGAGAATAATCTCGGCCGTGCGTTGACCGCTTGAACCCTCTGGGGGCGCCGGCGACATCGCTTGGGTGGCGTTGAGCACCAGGTTCAGGAGCGACTGCTTCACGAGCCGCGGATCGAGGCTGGCCTCGAGAGGGTCCGGCGTGAGCTCAACTCGGAGGCGGATCATCTGTCGTTCGGCCTCGGGCGCATAGAAGTCAGCGAGCTCCGAGACCAGCTGGTTCAGATCAACCCTCTCGCACTCCAGCCTGACCTGACCGGCGAACTCGAGGAAGTCGGTCAGGATGCCGCGGAGCCGCTCGATCTCGCGCCGCAGCGTTGCGATCCTGTTGACGAAACGTGCGCGTTGATCCGGTGGAAGTTCGGCATCGTCGATCGCCTCGCCGAGCAACTGAGCATTGAGCCCGATGGTGGAGAGGGGGTTCTTGATCTCGTGGGCCAAGCCACCGGTGAGCGCCCCGATTTCAGCCAGGCGCTCGGCGTTGCGAGCCCGTCTTTCAGCGGCCTGACGCCGTCTCAGCAACCGCCTGATCATCACCCAGGTCGCGCCCGCCGCGGACAACGTGCCGATCGCGAAGCCGATGAGCAGTCCGGTGAGCACGGCTCAGGATAGGGTCCGCCACCGCTTGCACGCCGCGACCGGACGATTGTTTATCGGCGAGGGGAACGGCTGTGTGGCAGCGAGCGGGGTGAGACGATCACCTCGATCGGCTCAAGCCGGACCACTCGTGACGCGTGCCACCCCTTCTCGCCCTTCTCGGCATCGTAACGTACCTTGGAACCATCGCGGAGCACGCGGAAACCCTCGCCATCGATCTTTGTGTAGTGGACGAAGATGTCCTGCCCTTCCGGCCCGACGACGAACCCGAACCCCTTTTTCGGGTCAAACCACTTCACAAGTCCTTCGACATCGACGAGTTTTCCTGCCGCGTGTTCGCTCATCGCCGTCACCTCGCGCGATGCCGCCGGATTCGCGCCCACAAGACGCCAATACCGGCCGCACGAGCCCACGACACCGTTCTGTGAGGGCGGCCTTCCGGCCGTCCTTTGTCCCATGCATCGAGAGCCATCACGGACGGCGAGCCGGCCGATCCTCTCCCGAGTTCGGCGAAGCGCGAACACCTCCGCTTCGTCGAACTTCTCCAGATTACCACGCGAATCGCGCGGCGTCCACGGGAGACACCACGCCTCATGGAGTTCAGTGGAAAACTCTCTCCGCTGGCCGGAGCTGATTCGAATTCTCATATGAGCCGACCGCGAACGGGGTCCAAACAAGAACCGCGACGCGTGGCGGATTGGTACGCCTCGAGAGTCAGACTTTCGACATCGTCGTATCGGCGGCCAATGCGGCCTTTCGGCTGAGCTTGATGCGACCCTGATCGTCCACCAGGATGACTTTGACCTTGATGAGATCACCGATCTTGACCACGTCATGCACCGACTTGACGTACCCCTCGGCGAGCTCCGAGATGTGGCACATGCCGTCCGTGCCCGGAGCCAACTCGACGAAGGCGCCGAAGTCCTTTGTCGAGACGACCTTGCCGGTGTAGATCGTGCCGACCTTGATTTCCTCGGTGAGGGCCTCGATCTCGCCGCGTGCGCCGGCCATGGCGTCGCCATCGTTCGAAGCGATCATCACCGAGCCGTCGTCCTCGACCTCGATCGTAACGCCCCACTTTTCCTGGATGCCGCGGATGACCTTGCCGCCCGGGCCGATGAGCTTTCCGATCTTCTCGGGATTGATCATGATCGTGACCAGCCGAGGCGCGAGCGGGCTGATCTCCGGTCTGGGCGCGGCGAGGCATCGCTCCATGATGTCGATGATCTCGAGACGGCCAGAGCGCGCCTGAACGAAGATCCGTTCGATCTGCGGCAGCGTAAGCCCCCTGGCCTTGAGGTCGAGCTGGATGCCGGTGATGCCCTCACGCGTGCCGGACACCTTGAAGTCCATATCCCCAAAGAAATCCTCTTCACCGATGATGTCGGTGACGAAGAGCTCGTTGTTGCCATCGTCGTCCGTGAAGCGTCCGACCGAGATGCCCGCGCAGGTCGCTTTGATGGGCACGCCCGCGTCCATCAGAGCCAGGCAACCTCCGCAGACCGAAGCCATGCTCGACGACCCATTGGACTCGGTGATGTCGCTCACGACCCGAATGGTGTACGGAAACTCCTCAGGGCTGGGCAGGATGCCCAGAATGGACCGCTCGGCGAGCGCGCCGTGTCCGATCTCGCGCCGGCCGGGCCCGGTGATGCGTTTCACTTCACCGGTCGAGAACGGCGGGAAGTTGTAGTGGAGCATGAACTTCTTGCTGTACTCGGGGAGCAGGCCGTCAACGATCTGCTCGTCCTTTCCCGTACCCAGGGTGCAGGAGACGAGGCTCTGCGTCTCGCCGCGCTGGAAGAACGCGGACCCGTGGGTGCGGGCGAAGACCCCAACCTGGCACTGGATGTCGCGGATCTGCGTGGGACCGCGACCATCCGCGCGGGTGCGCTGCTCGACGATGAGCCGGCGCGTGATTCGCTCCTCGAGCCGCTTGAACGCATCCTTGGCCTGCGCCCGGCGCTTGACGCTTTGCTGGTGTTGCGCGACGGTGCCGTCGGTCTTCTCGGAGAAATGCGCATCCAGGATCTCGGTGCGAAGCGCATCGACCGCGTTGGAACGCTCCTGCTTGCCCTTGAGCTTGCGGGCGGCCGTGAGCCGGGTCTCGGCGAGCGTGCGAACTGCCTCGGTCACCTCGGGGTCGGGGAGGAAGATCTCACCCATCTTCTTCGGTTTTCCGGCCTTGCTCGCCAGTTCATCGATGAGGCCCAGCACGTCCCGGATGTGCGTGTACCCGAAGTCCAATGAGGCCAAAACGTCCTTCTCGGGCACCTCGGCGGCACCCACCTCGATCATGTTCAGGCCGTCCTTGTGCCCCGAGAGCACGAGGTCCAGATCGCTGAACTCCATCTGCGAGACGGTGGGGTAGATCACGAAACGCGGGCCGTCGTCCGTATGCACACGGGCGACGCGGACGGTCGCGATGGGACCCTCGAAGGGCACGTCCGACAGCGCCAGCGCCGCGGATGCCGCGGTGCCGGCGAGCACGTCGGAGTCGTTCTCGCCATCGTGGCTCATCACAAAGACCTGGACGAGCACCTCGTCGAAGTAGCCGTCGGGAAACAGCGGCCGGATCGGACGATCGATCAGCCGCATGGTGAGAATCTCTTTTTCGTTCGGCGCACCCTCACGCTTCCGGAATCCACCGGGAAACTTGCCGGCGGCCGCGGTCTTTTCGCGATAGTCGACCGTCAGGCCAAGGAAGTCGGTGCCGGGCCGTGGGGCGCCTCGCGTCACCGTCGCCAACACGGTCGTGCCGCCGAAGGTCGCGAGCACCGACGCATTGCAGAGCTTGGCGATACGACCGGTCTCGAGGGTCAGGGTGCGTCCGCCGATCTCGCGCTCGACCTTGACAACCATGCTCATTTTTGGAGTCCTTCTGCAACCGGGCGACGTTGGGTGAATGGGAACCGCGCGGGAGCCCGAACGGCTCGTCACGGCTGGGCCGCGCCCGAAGGGCACCACCGCCGCGCGTCGGTCGCCGTCCGGCGCCTCAGAGGCAGAAGGCACGAGCCAGTCCAAAGACTGGATCCTGCCCACTGCCACCAGGCCCGCGAGAGGGACCAACTCGAACAACGCGGCGCGTCGGGATTCCTCCCGGCTGCCACGAACCATCACTACTCGCTCTACTTGCGCAGACCGAGACGCTCGAGAACCTGTTGGTAACGCGGCCGATCGTTGTTCGCCAAGTACTTCAACAGGCGGTTCCGACGGCTGGCCATCAGCACGAGACCCCTGCGGCTGTGGTTGTCCTTCATGTGCTCTTTGAGGTGTTCGGTCAGATCCTTTATCCGCTCGGTTAGGACCGCGATTTGAACCTCAGGCGAACCGGTATCCTTACCGTGCCGCTGGTTTGTGGAAACGACCTTGCCCTTCGAGACCATCGCCGCGTCCGTCATTGAATCTTCCCTTGAACGCAAACCACTTCCGAACATCCCAAAGGCAAGGGTAGGCTCGGACGACGCACGGGATCAACCCGGCATCACCGGGGCACCCTCACTGTTCACGAACACGTCTGGCGGGCGATTGGCTACCCTTGCGTCATGCGTGTTTCCCGCCGTGCCGAGGAACTCAAGGAATCAACGACCCTGGCCATCACCGAGCGTGCCAAGGGCATGCGTCGCGCCGGCGCCGATGTCCTGGCATTCGCTGCAGGCGAGCCTGATTTCGACACTCCAGAGTGCATCAAGCTCGCCGCGATCGAGGCGCTCCGTGCCGGTCTGACAAAGTACGCGCCCATCCCCGGTGATGAGGAAACTCGCCACACGATCGCCCGGAAGCTCGCCACCGAGAATGGCATTCCCGACATCACGGGCGACCACGTCGTCATCTCGACCGGCGCGAAACACTCGATCTACCTTGCCATGCAGTGCCTGATCGACCAACCTCGCGCCGACGATTCGCCGCACGAGGTGCTCATTCCGGTCCCGGCTTGGCTCAGCTACGCCCCCGTGGCCCAACTCGCAGGGGCTCGCGTGGTTGAGATTCCTACGACGGCTTCGAGCGGCTTCCGGATGACTCCCGAGCAGCTGGACCGGGCCTTGTCGCCTCGCTCCAGGCTGCTCGTGCTTAACTCCCCGTGCAACCCGTGCGGCACCATGTACCGTCCGGATGACCTCAGGGCGCTCGCGTCGGTCATCCTGCGGGCCGCGCGCGAACGTTGCCCCGACCTGTGCATTCTGAGCGATGAGATCTACGAACGGATCGTCTACGGGCCGGACCCGCATTTTTCGATCGGATCAATTCCCGCCATCGCCGAACGTGTGATCACCATCAATGGCATGAGCAAGGCCTTCGCGATGACGGGATGGCGCATCGGCTACCTCGCGGGATCGGGGTCATTCGGGCTGGTGCTGGCTGAAGCGGTCGCGAAGCTCCAGGGGCAGATGACCAGCAACATCACTTCGTTCCTCTACCCCGCAATCCGAGCAGCGCTCCGTGACGGCGCGGCGGATTCCGCGCGGATGTGTGCCGCGTTCGCTCTCCGCGCTTCGCTCATCCATGAGCGCCTGGGCCGCATCCCCGGCCTGCGCACCGTCAGGCCGGTGGGCGCGTTCTACGCGTTCCCCGACGTGTCGTCGTGCTTCGGGATGGTGTCGCCCCGAGGGAAGCTCCTCGCGAACGCGGACGATTTTGCAGCGGCCCTGCTTGACGAGCACGCCGTCGCGGCGATTCCCGGGACAGACTTCGGGGGTTGTGGATCCAACCACATGCGCTTCTCGTTCGCGTGCTCCGAGTCGCAGATCGAACGCGGCATGGACCGTCTCGGTGAATTCGTGTCAAGCCTGCGTTGAGTCAGCCCGGCCCCGTTCAGCGGCGCCGACGGACTCGCCGCCCCGGCCCGCCGACGCGGCCGCGTCGTCAAGCTCCGACAGCAAGACTCTGATCGGATCACCGATCCGCTCTTGCCGCACCGCGATTCGACGCTGCCGCACCAACTCCAGCATCGCAAGAAAGAGCCCCACCATCTCCGAACGGGTCCGTCCGGAGAACACCCTCGAAAACTCCACTCCTGCTTGATCGGATCGATCCCGACGCAGGAAATCGAGCAGGTCGGCGGCGTGGAGTTCGATCGGGGTCTCGTCGTACGCGATGTGGTGCTCACCCACCCGTTCCATGTCCACCGTCTCGAGCAACGTCGCGAACGCACGCACGATGTCCAGAAGCTCCAGGTCCTCGACTTCGACCGCGCCTTCCTCCTCGACCGCCTGCTCCTTGCTGACACCCGCGGCAACACCCGGAAATCGACCTTCCCACTCGCGGTGCCTCTGTTCAAGCGAACTCGCCGCGTCTCGAAACCGCTTGTACGCGAGGAGCTGTCGCACCAGGTCCGCGCGCGGATCCTCTTTTTCCACCGGCGCAACCGCCGACTCCATGCCCGTGGGCTGGGCAGTCTCCGCCGGCATCAGCATGCGAGACTTGATCTCCATCAGCGTCGCCGCCATCACGAGAAAATCCCCAGCCAGTTCGATGTCGATCCGCTCGATGCCCCGCAGATACTCAACGTACTGATCCGTGATGCGCCCGATCGGGATATCGGTCACGTCCACCTCGGCTCTGCGGATCAGGTACAGCAGCAGGTCCAGCGGCCCCTCGAACTGCTCCAGCCGAACGGTGTAACCATCTGTCAGCACGCCACTTCCTCCATACCGGGTCGTCGCACCCGTTGCGAGGTCCGTTTTCCGCAGCGCCCACAGTCTACCCTTTCCGAACGTGCGAACACCCCCGGCCAATGCGATGGAACCGGCTCCTTCCCGACCGAGCCCCAACGCCGGTCATTCCCCGCCACAGCCGGTTGCCGTGCCACCGGTCGCCCACGACGAACTTGAATTTGGACGTGCGGTCGTGCGTGCGGAGGCAGCGGCACTCGCCTCCCTTGCTGATCGTCTCGATCCGTCCTTCAACCGTGCCGTGGACCTGATCACGGCCTGCCCGTCGTCGGGCGGCTCGGTGCTGGTATCGGGGCTTGGCAAGTCCGGCCTGATCGGCGCGAAGATCAGCGCCACGCTGGCTTCGCTCGGCATCCCCTCGCACAGCGTCCACCCCGCCGAAGCCGTCCATGGCGACCTCGGGCGTTTCCGTTCGTCCGATGTCTGCCTCGCGATCTCTTTTTCCGGCGAGACCAACGAGGTGGTGAATCTCGCCGCTCTTCTTCGGCAAGACGACCTGCCCGTCATCGCGATCGTGTCGGGCGGTCGCTCCGGCCCGAGTTCGCTCGAACGCCTGGCGACCGTCACGCTCGCGCTCGGGCCGATCGAAGAGGCAGGCGCGTTCGCTCCCGCGCCGACCACGTCCACCACCGCAACGCTCGCGCTCGGCGATGCGCTCGCGCTCGCTGCGGCACGCCGCATGAATTTCACGAACCGCGACTTCGCGAAGCGTCATCCCGGAGGCAGTTTGGGAGGCTTGCTCCGGCCGGTGTCCGAAGTTCTCCGTTTCAGGGTGGGAACAAACCTCGACCCCCTGCCCGACGATCTCACGGTCTCCGAAGCCCTTTGCCGCGCGGAGCACGCCACCCGACGCCCGGGCGCGCTGCTGCTGGTCGATCGCGGATCCGGGGTGCTCACGGGAATCTACACCGACGCGGACCTGCGGCGGCTGGTCATCCGTGACCGCTCGTTGCTGGATCGACCGGTGCGGGAGCTGATGACGCACACGCCCGGCACGCTTCGCGACGACGCCCTGGTCACGGACGCGGTCCGCATGGTTCGCGAGTTCCGGCGCGACGAGATCCCGGTCGTGGATGCGCTGGGCCGGCCCGTCGGCCTGCTCGACGTGCAGGACCTCGTCGCGCTCAAGGTGGTCGAAGGGTGACGCCGCACGCGCCGGACCGGCCTCGCGCCAAGACCGTGGACCCCGCTCGGGTCGAGTTGATCGTCCTCGACGTTGATGGCGTGCTCACCGACGGATCGATCGTCGTGCACGCCGACGGCGTTGAATCAAAGACGTTTCACGCCGCGGACGGCGTGGGCATTCGGGCTTGGCTCCGGCTCGGTTTTCGCATCGCCGTGATCTCAGGTCGTCGCACCCCCGCTGTTGACCGTCGCCTCGCCGACCTGGGCGTGCGCGACATTATCCAGGGCTCGACGGACAAGGCCCGTTCGATCGACGAACTCAGTCACAGTACAGGAGTCGCGCCCGACGTCATGGCTTTCGTCGGAGACGACTGGCCGGACCTGCCCGCCCTGCGCCGAGTGGGCTACCCGATCGCCGTCGCCGATGCCCACGAGCGTGTCCGGGCCGCGAGCGTGTACGTGACGACCCGTCCCGGCGGTCGCGGCGCCGTCCGCGAGGCGATCGAGCACCTGCTGAGCGCGCGGGGCAGCCTCGACGCCGCCGTCGCGCTTTATGATTGATCCGCATGCCCGCACACGCGCACCATCCGCGACGCTCCCGCCCCGGACGCACCGCCGGCTTCGCCGTCCGTCACGCCGGACTCTTCATCGCGTTCGGAGTGGCGCTGCTCGCGCTCTCGCTCGTGTTCTATGTCGCGTCGCGCACCCGCCCAGGAACACCGGCCGCATCGGACCCCGTCAAGCGCGATATCGGTGCACCACCGGACGTCCGGGCCGAGCCGGGCGCGCGCATGGATATCGGCCTCGTTGGAACCGCAGGAGCCAGAGTCCAATTCGCGGACAGCCGCGACCCCTCCCGCATCGCGGGCGAGCTCCAATGGTCCGCGACCGAGCCGCTCGAAGCCGGTCGCTCGATCGTCACCGATCCCCGGGCCTGGATCTACTTGCGCGACGGCAAAGCCGTGCACATCCGCGCGGACCACGCACGGATCTACATACCCCCAAAGGCACGGGAGCCGGAGTCCGGTCGCTTTGAGGGTGGTGTCATCGCACGCCTGTTCGAGCCCGCTCGCGGCGCCACGATCGACCCAGAGCGCGACCCGCCGATCGCCACGCTCACCACCGCGTCCATGAACTTCGACACCGCGGTGGGGGAACTCGCGACGACCGACCCCGTCCGAGTGACGACCGATCGGATCGATCTCGACGCCAGCGACTTGCGTGTGCTCTTCGACCAGGTTTCGCAGCGGGTGGTCCGGCTCGACATCGCCCACGGACGTTCGCTCCGATACCTCCTCGACGGCCCCTCCCGAGCTCCCCTTGCGTCGGACACCGCCGCCGCGCCGCCCGATTCGTCACCCTCCCTCAACAACTCCGAACGACGCCCCATCGCCGCCCGCACCGAAACAACCCGCTCGCGCCCCGTCTCGCCGATCGCCGCATCGAGTATCACGCCGCCCGCACCGCTCAAGCAGTCCGATCGCGAGGACCTCTACATCGCGACCTGCTCCGGCGACGTGCGAGTTGTCGTCGGCACAGGCGTTCTCCGCGCCGATGCGCTCGACACCTGGTTCCGGCTCCTGAACAACGGGTTGCCCAAGAACGCGATCGCCGGCGGTCGGTCGCTCGCGGCTCGCACGTCAGGATCTGGCACGCCGAGTTCACCGGGGAACGACGAGGCACGAACGCCCGCGGCCTTTCTACTCGCTTCCGTGCTCCCAACCCAGCCTTTCCAACCACCTCTCCACGAGGATTCGCACCAGCCCACCGCACCGGACCGCCGCGAAGCGGTGCTGACATGGAACGGCCCCCTGGTTCTCACTCCGATCGACGGCAAGCCGCCGGAATTGGAGCGCGATCACGTTTCAATCCGATTCCGATCCAACGCCGAACAAGGCGTTACCTTCGAGGATTCTCGTTCGGGCGCGTACGCCGCAGCGCAAACGCTCGACTACGGCGCGACTTCCCGCACGGCATCGATCCGCGCGGCCGGAAACGTGACGGGCTCCACATTCGACCTCGGCGTTGGCCGCGCGGGCCGCTTGCTCGCGACCCGACTCTGGGCCGACCTCAATTCCGGACTGGCCCGCATCGACGGCCCGGGCTCCCTGATCGCGTTCGAACGCGGCGCCGTTCCACGACGCGACTCGCCGCGCCGCATCGATTGGTCGGACCGTGCCGATTTCCAGTTCGAGACCGACGACTCGGGCACCATCACGGACCGGATCCAAGGGGCCGCGTTCCTGGGCTCGGTCACGGCCCGCGATGATCGCGCGTCCGTATCGGGTGACAACATCGAAGCCTGGTTCTCATCACGACGCGACGACCGTGCGTCCGACTCTGATCCTCCGACGCTCGCCCGCGTGCTGGTCAGGGGCCCGGGCACTCGCGCCGTCGCCCGGTCCGGTGATCATTCGCTCTCCGCGCTCGCACTCGATACCCGGTTCGCTCCGCCCCACGACTCCGGGAATGACCCCGTCCCTGAATCCGTTCTCGCGATCGGGAGTGTTGAGGCCGACCAGCCGGGTGGAACGCTCCGTGCCAACAGCCTTCTCGCATCGCTTACCCGCGATTCCGCCGGGCGGATCGTGGTGGAGTCCGCTCGCGCCTGGGGTGGGGGAAGCGAGGTGGGCGACCTGACTTTCATTCGTCCCGACGGCCTCACCATCCGTGCCGCCGAGCTCGCCGCGGATGTCACGGCCGAACGCGTCGACCTGCTCGGCGAGCATGTCACCATCGAGCGCGATCGCGCCCTCATTACCGGCACGCAGATGCGTCTGGAAGGCATCGCACGGCAATTGACCGTCTTCGGAGCGGGCGAGTTCACCGCTCGCCTCGCCGGACGAGCGGGCACGCCGGACGGTTCCGTTCACGCTTCGTGGTCGCGGTCAATGCTCGTCAACGATCGCTCAGGCTACCTCGAGTGCTGGGGCGACGCCCACGCCGTCTCCCGCCCGGAACCCACGCTCACCGAGTCCCTCTCCGCCGAGTTCGTTCGACTCGATTTCGAGCCCGCACCGGAAAGAACCGCTGACTCACTCGCCGGTCCCGATCGTGATCCGCCACGCCGTGTACGACTCGTGCAAGCCCGCGGCGCTTCAACCGAGCTCGAGGGTGGGGCGCGAGCCACGCTGGAGTCGCTCAGATTGCGCGCCGACGACGACGGAAACCCAACCAGTGTGATCGAGCAGCGCACGTACCTGGAATCCGATCGCTTCGAGGCTGATAACGCCGCCGGCACCGTAACGGTCCCGACCGCCGGACGTCTCTTGGTTCAGGACCTCCGCGACGATGCGCCGCATCCCACCTCGGGCTCGGCCTCTGATCTGCCGCTTGGCGGGACCTCCTCGCGGGGCACCTCACGTTTCACGTGGGATGGCTCCCTCACGATCGACCGCGCCGCCGGCCGCATCGACATGGCCCGCCGCGTTTCGCTGCTTCACCGCCCGCTCACATCGGACGAGGTCGTCAGCGTGGAGTCGGAGCACCTGGCCGCATTCCTCGACGGCAGGGGATTCGGCCCGAACGCGGCAACTTCCCAATCCAAGCCCAGACTCGTGCGTGCCGAAGCCCGCGACGCGGTTGCGATCCAATCCGGCGAGCGTCAGTTGATCGCGGACTTTGTCACCTATGACGCCGCCGCGCGCACCGCCGAGGCGGAAACACGGTCCGCAGAGTCGCTCGTGACCTTCTTCGACCCGCAGCGCGGCGTACCCGTGCGTGCCCGTCGCCTCTTCTGGGATTTCGCCGCCGGCCGCATCGAGGTGCGCGAGCCCGCGCCGACCGTCATCCCCCGATAGGGCTACCTCTCCGCGACGCAGCTCACTCGCAACTCCCCTCTTCCAGCGAACTCATGCCGTGGTTCGATCCACCACGCGGTACGTCTCGCGCTCACCCCGACCGCGCAACGGATAGTCCTTGCGCAACGGGTGAGCGGGATACGCCTCCCACAACAGGATCCGACGCAGATCGGGGTGATTGCGGAAGCGGATCCCAAACATGTCGAAGACCTCCCGTTCCATCCACTCCGCACCGGGCCACAGCCCCGTCACCGAATCGACCCACAAGGCGGGGTCTTCGATGGTGCCGTCCGTCGGCAGCGTCGGTTCGAGAAAGACCTTGACGAAAAACCGATCGTCGCGGGACTGGCTCTCCAGCATGTACACCACGGCGAACCGACCCGGCATCTTGGCGGGGTAGTTCAGATAGTCGACCCCTGCCACGTCAGACAAGAAGCTGTACCGCAGCCGCTCATCGTCCCTCAAGAACGACATGACCGTCAACACGTCCGCGGGCTCGATGATCAGCGTCGAATCGCCCCGAAATTCCGTTGCTCGAAATCGTTTTTCAGGGAATCGCCCCTTGATCGCGGCGAAGGTCGCATGATCCAGATTCGGCTTGCTACTCATGCTCTGATCCTTGACTGCTCCACCGCCGGCCTCACCCTGCGCCGGCCGAAGCAAACAGTAGCCCGATCACGACCGCCCCAGCGCCGCCGCGACTGTCGCGCCATCCTCTTCCGCCGTCACCACGGGCATCGCAGCGGGAACCCACCGCGCCGCCGCCGCCAAAATGACCTCGCCGGAGACCAGGCTCTCCCCGAATGCGCACGGAACCAGGGAAACTTGTCCTTCCGACGCGATCGACCGCCTCACGCCGCACACGACCGCCGCGTTCACGCCCGGAATCTCGGACACTCCCGCGTAGATGCGTTCGAGGTGGTCGCCGGCCGTCGCGAGCATGCTCACGGTCAGCATGGCCGCGGGATCCAGAGCAAGGCCGATCCCACCCCCGCAGCGTTCCCGTCCGAATCGCTGGCAGGAAAGCCGATCCGAGAGCACATGGCGCGCGTTGGGTCGCAGCCACCATGTCCCCGACCCACGCGCTCGGGCGATGGCGCACTGCAGCGCTTCCCACCCGGGGCCCAGCCAGTTGCGCGGTTCGTCAATCCCCGGCGCCCCTCCCAGCGTTCCCGACCACGACATCAAGATCGCGCCCCCGTCGCCGCGATCGATCGAGTCCGTACGGGCGAGCGGGTTGCCGCTCCAGCACCTGCCCACGACCGTGCCGATGCCCCGCGCGCGCATCTCGGCCCACTCGTGCTCGCTTGTGCGGCCCATCGCGACGGTAATGACCATGCCCGAGCGTATCCGCATTGAGTCGCTGGGTTCCCGTTTCGCTCTACCGGACGACACGCGGATGTGCGTCCGCACGAGTTACACGCTCCTCCTCGTGATCGCCCGCGCGACGATAGCTCAACTCCGGCGCGCCTGCGCGACCACGGAGCCACCCATGAGCACGCTCTTCGACCACCCGGTTTCAGCCCCTCATTCGACCATCGAGCCGCTGCGCACTTCCGACACGCACGATCGCCCGAATGCGAGCCACGCCGCTCAGGGGCCTGTGCTGCGCCGTACCCAGCTCATGGACCGGATCATCACCATCAATCCCACCGCCAGCCGCGACTTCTTGGATCGATTCGCGGATCGCGCTCTCGCCACCTATCTGGAGCATCTCGAAACGCTTGAAGTGCCACGCGGCAGCACCGCCCGCTGGGTCCGTCCGGGCGACACCCCCGCCGCCGTCAGCCGGCACACCGACGACTGAGCTGCTTCCAACGGCGCGGATCCGACACTCAACCGGGCCCCATGCTCACCCGATAAACACCGTGCGGGCTCGCACCCTCGCGCGCCGGCCGTTGCGCCGCCCCGCGGCCCCTCCTGCCCGCGTGGAGTGCAGCCATGCACAAGATCGTCACGTCCTGCCGTCGCGTCCTGGCCTTCAGGGTCCTCGCGGCCGCGGGCGCCGCTGCCGTCATTCCCTCTTGCGCCTCTAGCCCCGCATGGACCAGCCGTCTTGCGTCACCCGTCCCCGAACCGCGCGCCGATTCCGGTGAGCCCGAACAGGCGGGACTTGTCGCGGTGGCCGGATCCGCAACAACGCCGCCCCGTCGCGCACGCGAGCATCCGTCCGCCGCGCTGCCCGACATCGCCGACCCTGTCCCCGGCGAGCGGTCCGACCCGATGAATATCGTGACCTTGCCCGGCGCCGACGCGAGCCTCACTCCGGCGCACGCGGACGCGATTACTCAGGTCACCACGTCGGAGGACGGTGCCGACTTCGATCCCAGCGTCTCGCGCGACGGCTCATTCGTCGTCTACGCGAGCACCCAGCACCGCACCACCGCGGACCTGTACCGGCGCGCTGTCGGCTCGCGCGCTGTCACCCAGCTCACCAGCGATCCCGCCCAGGACGTGATGCCCGCCGTGAGTCCGGACGGCTCGCGCATCGCCTTTGCTTCCAACCGCTCGGGCTCGTGGGACATCTTCGTGATGAACGCCAAGGGCGGGCAGGCCGTGCAGGTCACCTCAGACCCCGGCGCCGAACTCCATCCGACGTGGTCCCCCGACGGCACGCGCATCGCGTTCTGCCGCCTGAGCCAGAGCAGCGGACGATGGGAATTGTGGATCATCGACGCCGGTGATGCCGCCGCGGCCGAGTTCATCGGCTACGGCCTCTTCCCCGACTGGTGCCCGATCGCGGGTCGCGGGGCCGATGGACGCGACCAGATCCTCTTCCAACGAGCTCGCGAGCGAGGCTCACGAGCGTATTCGATCTGGACCGTTGATTACGCTCCGGGCCAAGTCAGCAGCCCCACCGAACTTGTGGCAATCCCGGGGCTCGCCGCGATCAACCCCGTCTGGGCTCCCGACGGACGCTCCATCGCGTTCTCCACCGTGGCCCCCGACGCCACCCGCCCCGGCATCCTTCCGTCTGCCGCCGATCTCTGGATCGCCTCCGCGGACGGCTCCGAGCGGGTCAACCTCACGGCCGGCCAGGGCGTCTCCATGCAACCGCGATGGGCCAAGGACGGACGTCTGTACTTCGTCTCCAACCGATCAGGGCGAGACAACCTCTGGTCGATCGGCACCGCGGGCGCGCTCGCCGCGATGCGGCAAACGACGGGCGAAGGCGCGCCGGCCTCGGCGGGATCGAGCCCCCCGGCACAAGCCTCCGCCGACGATCACAACTAGCCACCCCGGCTCGCCATCGAGAGACGACCGCTCCAACGCGGGTACCGGCAGTTGAGTGCCTGAAAAGTCGCGGTGCAACCGACGGAAGGCCGATCTGATCGGCTGCATACCCGATCGTCCATCCGCCCTCAGGGGTGCTCCCCATGAACCTGACCCAGTTTCGGATCGCCGCGCGGCGATCGTTGCTCTCGGCCTTGATCCTCCTGCCCGCCGCATGCGCGTCCAAGCCTGAACTGGTGGCCCCGCAGGTGCTCGTGGCCCCATACGACAGCGCGAACGGACCCTCGATCTGGGCCATCGCACCGCTCCGCAATGAGTCCGGCACCAGCGCCGCCGATCCGCTCAAAGTCACGGACACCATCACCGCCCGCGTCGCCGAGGTACGCGGCATTTCGGTCGTCCCGCTGAACCGGACTCTCGCCGCCATGCGAACGCTGGGCATGTCCGGAATCGACTCGCCCGCCGCGGCCCGAAGACTCGCCGAATCGATGGGGGTCGACGCGGTCATCATCGGATCGATCACCGCGTACGATCCCTACGACCCACCTTCGCTCGGGCTTACACTGGCACTTTACTCGCGCCCGACGAATCTCACCGCCGCGACGATCGGTGACTCGCGCACGATGTCCGCGGCGGGGTCCGAAGCGCCCGGCCGGGGCGGATTGTCTCTCGACCCGCCAGTAACCGTCGTGGCCGAGCACCTCGACGCCAAGAACCACGCCGTGCTGATGCAGCTCAAGAATTACGCGGAGGGGCGGCACGACCCGTCATCCGCGCTGGCCTGGAGACGATACACGGCGAGCATGGACCTCTTCTGCGAATTCGCGGCTTACCGCACCGTCGGGCGTCTGCTGGACGAGGAGCGTCTCCGAATTGCACGCTCCGTCGTCAACACTCGATCCGCGGCAACGGCCTCCGCGAGCACCAAGTAGGCTATAATCGTATTTTGTTTGCATAATAAAATACGATCAAATCCAAAAAAATCCGGTTGATTGTGCGTGCCGCCACTATTTCAGGTCCCGGAACGGACCGACGAATACTGGCGTATAACCTTTGGAGCCAGATCCATGTCCACACTCCCGCTCACCGATGCGTTCTCAAGCTACCTGACCGACGAGCGGCATTTCAGCGGCTACACCGCCCGCTGCTACGGCGCCGACCTGCGCCAGTACGTGGACTTCCTGTCCGAGGAGCGCGCCGTCGAGCTCAACCCCGCCTCTGAGCGTGCCGCGTACGAAGCCCGTTCCAACAAGGCGCCGGCCCCGGGCACCGCGACCGTCACCGAGTTCATCTGCGCGGCCAACGCTGACTCCATCCGCGCCTTTCTCAATCATCTGGGAGCGCAGAACTACTCGGCCGCGACCATGGCGAGAAAGATCGCCACCCTCCGTTCGTTTTACAAATGGACCGAGCGCCGCGGCCTGACCGCCACCAACCCCATGACGGCGATTCGCACGCCGAAGCAGTCCAAGCGCCTGCCCAAGGCCATCACCGCAGAACAGGTCGAGCGCCTCCTCGCCACTCCGCCCGAGAAGGACACGCTCGGCCTCCGCGACCGCGCCATGCTCGAGACGCTGTACTCCACCGGCCTGCGCGTCAGCGAGCTCGTCGACCTGAACGTGGCGGATTTCGATCAGCCCGGCGAGGCCCTGAAGGTAAGGGGCAAGGGCAAACGCGAGCGCCTCGTTCCGTTGGGTGCCCACGCCATCAACGCCATCGTCCGGTACTCCGAGTTCCTCCGCGGCGATCCTCGCTTCGCCGCCGACGGGACCGACCCCGAGCGCCCGCTCTTTGTCAACAAGCACGGCAAGCGACTGAGTTCCCGCTCCGTTCGGCGCAAGCTCGACAAGTACCTGAAGGAAGCGGGAATGGACCCCACGATCAGCCCGCACACGCTCCGCCACTCGTTCGCGACCCATCTGCTCGAGAACGGCGCGGACCTGCGCAGCGTTCAGGAACTCCTGGGTCATCAGTCATTGTCAACCACGCAGATCTACACGCACCTGACCACTCAGCGACTCAAGAGCGCCTACGACCAGGCCCACCCTCGCGCGGAAGCGGGTTGATCGCCCGGCGCCGTCCCGTCCGTTCGATTCCCGCCGACCCCCGCTCGCCGACAAGGAAGTCCCGGCGACCGGGGGTCGATCTTCGTTCACGGCCGTCGGATCGATCCCGACAATCGGGCCACCGCCGCGTCCCGATCAAGCGGATCAGCGCCGGCGATTTCGACGGCGCGCAGCACCCCGGCCGAGTCGATCACCACGGCCACGGCCCGTGCGCCCGGCGCGAACCGATCGATCGTCGCCCCGGGCGACACCGCCCACAGGTACTCGCCGCCGCGTTCCTTGGCGTCCTTCGCGACGCGCTCCATGAGCCGATCCGCGCCCAATTCGTACACCCCCGCGCATCGAATCACAATCCGGGCCGCTTCGCCGGCCGCGCGCGCGGCTCGCGCCACCTCGCGGCACGCGTGCTCCAGCAGTTCCGCCTCGCGCCGGGCCGAAGCCTGCTCGGCGTCACCGCCGTCGCGCCGGTGCAGCACCAGCATCAGATGCGTCGGGCCGCCTTCCGAATGGGAAAATGCACGCTCCCAGTCCCAGCTCTCCCGGGAGGGCGTCAACAGCGGCAGCTCGCCGACAGCGGACCCGATCGCGTGCCTCGCGGCCCTCCGCGACAGCTCGGTGAGATCGCCCACACGCTCCCTTCCTTGCCTGTCGAGCTCCCCCATCAGGCCAACGTCCGGCTTCAGCACGAACACCACCGCCGTCAATATCGCTCGCGGTTCATCGAGCCGGATCGTCCAGCCCGTGAGCCGACCCGTCGCGGCATCGGCGATCACCTCCACTTCGCCCTCACTCCCACGCCCGCGCAACCGGAACACGGGCCTCGCCTCCGCGGGATCCGTGCTCGCCCCGGTCCACCGCACGTCGGAAACGTACGGCCGTAGGCCTTCCCATCCCGCTTCGCTCTCCGCCTGATGGCCCGAGCGGCATGACGCGAGTTCTGCTTGAGGAACGAGCAGAGGAGGCGCCGCCCCGGTTCTGAGCAACTCCCACGCCGTCCCCGGAGCCGACGACTCGCAATACGCCCCCCCCGCGGCTTCCAGCCACGCGAGCGTACCCGTACCTCCCAGCCGGACGCGCAACACGCCAAGCTCCAGCAAAGCCGTGGATGCTCGCGCATCGCCCCCCGGCCGATCGTCGGGCGCACCTCCAGATCCGGGGTCGATCCGTACCGTGTACGGTTCGGTCCGCGACGGAATCCGATCACCCTCCAATTTCAACTCGATGCGCTCCGCCGTGGGACGTTCGGCATACGCCGCTCGGATCTCACGCATGACCGCGGCGGGATCCACCGTCACCGGCTCGGCAAACGCCGCCAGGACCGCCGCCGGCCACCTCGCAGAGAGCATCATGACCTCGTATCCTCCGCGCGTTCCAACTCTCCTTTCCGTCGCTGCCACTCGCCCGGCTCCTGGGGCAGCGCGAGGAGCAGTTCTCGCACGCTCCCGGACGCGCGCGGGACCAGCCAATCCGGCGCGATCTCGGCCAGCGGCAGCAGCACGAAACGCCGCGACACCAACCCCGGATGCGGAACCACCATCCCCGGCTCATCGATGACCCGATCACGCACGAGCAGCAGGTCCAAGTCGAGCGTCCGGGCCCCGCCCCCCGCTCCCCCACGCCGACGACCGGCATCGATCTCGATTCGCAGCATCAGATCCAGCAACTCACGAGGACCCCGCGCGCATTCCACGGTTGCCGCGGCGTTCAGGTAAATCCCTCCGGGGTCGGCCCCGCCCGTGCGAACCGGCGACGTTTCGTACACGCCGGACACGGCGGTGATCCGCACTCCCTCGGCGCGCAGCCCCGCCAGTCCGCGCCGCAGATTCGCGAGCCGATCTCCCAGATTTGATCCCAGCCCGATGCAGGCGCACACGGCCGTCGCCCCGCCGCGACTTGGGTTACCCGATTGCCGCACGTCGGATGCTAGCGTCGGCGCGCGGCGCGCGCCACTCCCGATCCCCTCGGCCCGCCGTCCGACTCGCTCACTCGACCGGCTCGAGCTCCCGGGATCGGTGCTGCATCTGAGCCTTTAGTCTGGCCAGGATCGAACTGTGCATCTGGCTGACGCGCGACTCGGAGAGGTCGAGCGTCGCGCCGATCTCCTTCATTGTCATCTCTTCGTAGTAATACAGAACGACGATCAGCCGCTCGGCCCGAGAAAGGCCCTTGGTAATCAGGTCCCGCACGTCGCGCCGCTGGATCTCCGAGAACGGGTTGTTCTGGCTCTCGTCGCGGATGATGTCGATCTCGAGCACGTCCTTGTTCCCGTCGCTCTGGAAACAGCGACGCGAGAGGCTCACCGTGCCGACCGCTTTCCCGTCGCGACTGATCTTGTCGAACTCCTCGGAATCGACCGACAGGAACTCCGCCATCTCCTGCTCCGTCGGCTCGCGGCCCATCTTCATGGTGAAGCGCTGCCGCGCCGCCTCCACCCGTGCCGAGCGATGACGCACCAGCCGGGGCACCCAGTCCATCGCGCGGAGCTCGTCCAGGATCGCGCCCCGGATCCGCGGCGCGCAGTACGTCTCGAATTTCACGCCGCGCGTGAGGTCGAAGGCGTCGATGGCGTCCAGCAGCCCGAAGAACCCCGCCGAGACCAGGTCCTGGATGTCAACCTCGTCCGGCAGTCGCGTGTAAATCCGCTCCGCGTTGTAGCGAACGAGCGGAAGAAACTTCTGGATCAGGTAGTTTCGCACCGGCTCCGCTTTGTGCTTCTGGTACTCGCGCCAGACGTCGCCGATGGACATCTCGTCCAGCCGCAACGGCTTGGCTTCGCTCTTCGCCTCGACGGCGCGCGTGCGAGAATTGCGAACGACCCCCCCGGCCGACGCCTTCATCCGAGACATGGTCCGCTCCTTGACCTGTCCGATCTCGTTTTCGCCGCGGCGGAGAACCCGACGCGGCCTCTCTTTCGTCCGGCCCAACGCTCATCCATGAGCCCGGGCCGATCCACAGTATAACAGCCGGTTCGCGTTTGTCACGTCAAGCGTGACTCACGCGGCCAGCGCGCCGCTCGGCCCCCTGACGGAGCCGATCGGCGCCGCGCCCTCACCCTCCGGCAAGGACTTCATTTCCTTGGTTCGCTCCTCCCGCTCCCGCTTCTTGAGTTCCTCTTCGATCACCCGTTCCCCCACGAACCCGATCCCGAACCCCATCGCCGTGCAGCCCGCGAGCGAGACCAGCGCGCATGAGAGAATGCGCTCCGCCGAGTTCGAAGCCCAAAGGCCCGCGATGATCGCGAGCGCAAAGCCCGCAAGCCCGAGGCTCGCCGCGATCACCCGAATCGTTCCACCCGGTCTCAACACGCTCACTCCGTAGACAACGCGCAACCGACTTGAGCCCCGACGCCGCTCTTATCGTCCCGTCGCATCCGCTTCTTCAGCCAGTTGACTCCCGATCAACGGCTCCCGCACGCAGGATGACCGAAAACGAGGGAACAAAGCCGCGAACACTGACCGAACAACACCCGAAGATGGAGGGGACAGCCCCGCGATCCGAACGCACTGCTCTTTTTCGATCCACTTGGCCATCGATCGGATCGCCATCGAACCCGCTGACCCCGGCGCCATCCGCACCAGCGGCCGTCTTGCCCGGACGGCGCGGCACGCGGCCTCGTCCCGCGGTACCCACCCCGCCCCAAGCACGCGTACGCCCAGAAATCGTTCGGCCACTGCCTGCAAGCGTGTCAACGCCATGGCGGCATCCGCCCCGTCGCGAGCCTCGTTCACGACCACGCGTGCCGACAGCGCGTTCAGTCGCTTGCCCGCGTGCAGGCACTTGATCAACGCGTACACATCCGCAAGCGCCGTCGGCTCGGGCGTCGTGACCAGCAGCGCAAGATCCGCGCTCGTAACATACTCCAGGACGCTCTCTCCAACACCGGCGGGGGCGTCGAGAATGACGAAATCCGCGCCGCGACGGAGGCGATTCACGCCGCGCAGCACGCGATCTCGGGCTCGGGCGCTCACGTCCGCGGCCCCCGCCACCCCCGCGATCCCCGCCACGAGCGTCACGCCGTGCTCGCTCGCCGTAGCCGCGCGGGTCCACACGCCCGCCTCGTCCGCATCGGCGCCCATCTCCCGCAGCACCTCGGGATGCAGGCGATTCCTGGGTGTCAATCCCAGGAGCACATCCGCGTTGGCAACCCCGAAATCCGCGTCCACCACCACGGCCCGCCGCCCGAGCCCCGCCAGCGCCACGGCCAGATTCACCGCGACCGTCGTTTTCCCGACTCCGCCCTTGCCCGATGCCACCGTGATCAGCATCCCGCGACCCGGCCACAGCCTCGGCCCGTCCAAGCGAGCAGCGGTTGATCCGATGTCCACTCGTGCGCGGAGAACCGAAGCCTGATCGGCACCGGGCGGCGAAATGGCGGATCCTCCCGATCGCAACTCAGGCCTCCTGCGCCACGCGCGCCGCCGCGGGACCGTCCAGAACGAGCCTCGCCAGCCGCGCCGGACTGCCGGCCTCGATGTCGTCCGGAACCTCTTGCCCGGTCGTCATGAAACTGAGCGTCGCATCCAACCGTTGCAGCACATTGACCAGAACTCCGAAATTCACCGCCTCGTCGAGCTTGCTAAAGATCACGCGGTTCGGCCGAAGCCCCGCGAATCGTTCCGTGGCCTCGAGCAGAGCTCGCTCCGACGCCGCGGACGACAGCACCAGGTGCGTCTCATGCGCTCGCGCCGCGCCGATCAGCTCCCGCAAGGCCTCCAACCTCGCCCCGTCCCGGGGTGACCGCCCGGCCGTATCCATGAGAATCACGTCGCACTCCCGCAGCGCTGCGCAACTCTTGGACACCTCCGCCGCCGTGGCCGCGACGCGCAGCGGCAGCCCGATGATGTGCGCGTACGTCCGAAGCTGCTCCACCGCCGCGATCCGATAGGTGTCCGCCGTAACCAGCCCCACCCTCCGACCATGACGAAGCTTGTACGCCGCCGCGAGCTTCGCGATCGTGGTTGTCTTGCCCACTCCCGTCGGACCCGTCAGCACCACCGTGAACGGACGGTCCGCCGGGCGCGGCGGCTCCCCGATCCCGTCGCATTCCGCCGCAACAGGAACGAGCGATTCCAGTTTCGCCAGCACGGCCTCGCGGACCGCTTCATCATCCGCCAGCGCCTCGGCGCTCAATTCCGATTGCAGCGCGCCCGCCAGCGCATCCGCGATCTCCCGCGACACTTCATGCTGCAGCAGCCGCATGTAGTGCTTCCGCAACGCTCCGGCGCCCACGACCGCGCCGGTGGCATCCATCGGGCGAACGTTCGAACGCAATACTTCGCTCACCATCCGCTTGATCGCGGCCAGTTCTCGCTCGAGCGTCAGCCGAGATTCGCTCTCCCAGCCGACCGAAATCGGTTTGGCCGTCGGACCCGGTGCCGCCGCGCCAGGGGACGCCGGCGCGCCCATCGGCACGGACGCTGCCAACGGCGCGCTGGCCGCGTACGCGCCCTTCGCCGCCGCGCCGTTCACCGCCGTTCGCGCCGGCATAGTCTCGGGGTCGCGCGACCGCCGGATCACCTTGACGTCCACGGACGCCGTGACCTCCGCCACCTCGCGACCGCCCATGCCGAACCACGCACCCACGCGATACACGCGCGTGTGCAGGATCACCGCATCCTTCCCGAGTTCTCGCTTGACCGCGGCGAGCGCATCCCCCATCGACTGCGCGCGGTACGTCTTCAGCTTCATGATGGCGCCGTCCCTGGCTGCCGGCGACTCGGCCTCCTGCCTGATTCGCTCGCCGACGCCCCATTCTGGGCACCAAGACGCTGCGCTTCAAGCCGGCGTGCGTTGATCCCGATTTGTGGAAAACCCGTGGATCATTTTGGCGCGGTCCAAACCGGATCCTCATGCAGCCTGCGGAGCCGCGACCCCAATCGCCTCGGCCGAAGGTGCCGGGACCATTCCCATCGTCTCAACATCAACTCCCTGTACGATTTCGTTGTACCCGAGCACCGCCGCGGTCGAGGAATACGGCTCGATGAGCTGCCGCACCACCGCCCGCACCTGGGGCGAAGCCAGCACCACCGCCTGGTGACCCGCGGAGGTCAGACGTGCCAGGGCCTTGACGACCTCTCCCGCCACGCGGCCCGCCGTCGAAGCGGGCATGGTGTTGACCGTCCCGTTGGCCGAGCGATCGATATGCCCGGCGATCAGGTCCTCCAGCGCCGGGTCCAGCGTGACGCACACCAACCTCTGCCGGCCGTCCTCTCCCGGCGCGGCGTACTGGCTCGTGATCGAGCGTTTGAGCGCGTTCCGCACGTACTCCGTGAGCACATCCAGGTCCTTGGTCTTGGGAATCCAATCCGCGAGCGTTTCGATGATCGTCTCCAGGTCGCGGATAGGAACCCGCTCCCGCAGCAGGCTTTGCAGCACGCGATGCAGCTCCCCCGTCTTGACCACCGCGGGCACAACCTCCTCGACGAGCTTGGGCGACTTCTCCTTCAATTGTCCAACCAGCCGCGTGACTTCCTCCCGGGTCAACGCCTCCGCGGCGTGCTGCCTGGCCGTCTCGGTCAGGTGTGTCGAGAGCACGCTCGTTGCGTCCACCACCGTGTAGTTCGCCGCCTCCGCCCGGGGCTTCGTCTCCGGCTCGATCCACCACGCGTCGAGGCCGAACGCCGGCTCCTTCGTCGGCAACCCCTCGATCGTCCCCGACGCCACCCCCGAGTCCATGGCCAGCAGTTTCCCCGGAATGGTCTCCCCCTTGGCCACGACCGCGCCCTTTACCTTGATCCGGTATTCGTGCGGCCTGAGCTGGAGGTTGTCCCGGATCCGCACCGGCGGCATCACGAACCCCACTTCCGCGGCGAGCTGACGCCGGATCGCGCTGATCCGCTCCAGCAGATCTCCTCCCTGCCCGGCGTCCACCATCCCCACGAGCCCGTACCCCACCTCCAGCTCCATCAAGTCCAGTTTCAGGAGCGCCTCGGGTGATGGCGGCTCGGGCCTTCCCGACCGCTCCTCCGCCTGCTTGACGGCGCGCCGTGCCACCCGCTCATTCCGCGCGATCAGCCACGCCAGCCCCGCCAACGCGCCCCCGGCGCCCAGAAGTGGGATCGTGGGCAGCGGCGTGAGCGCCAGCAGCCCCAGGAACCCCGCCGTCAGCGCCAGGCCCTTGGGCTGCGCGGTCAACTGCTGCGTCAGCTCCTGCCCCAGCTCGTCCTTCGAACCCGACCTCGTCACGATCAGCGCCGAGGCGATCGCGATCATGAACGCCGGGATCTGGGCCGTCAGGCCGTCGCCGATCGTCAGGATCGTGAACACGTGCGCCGTCTGCCCCGCCGGCCAGCCACGCTCCAGCATCCCGATGGTGAACCCGCCCACCACGTTGATCGCCGTGATGATGATGCCCGCCACCGCATCGCCGCGGACGAACTTGCTGGCGCCGTCCATGGCTCCGAAGAAATCCGCCTCGTGGGCGATCCGCTCCCGCCGCCGGCGCGCCTCGGCCTCGTTGATCGCCCCCGCCGCCAGATCGGCATCGATCGCCATCTGCTTGCCGGGCATCGCGTCGAGCGTGAACCGCGCCGCCACCTCGCTGATCCGCGTCGCGCCCTTCGTGATCACCACGAACTGCACGATCACCAGGATCAGGAAGATCACCACCCCCACCACCAGCGAATCGCCCGCCACGAACTGGCCGAACGCGCTGATCACCGCCCCCGCGATCCCCACCGCTTCAGCCGGCGTCGCCGCGTCCGCGCTCAGGATCAGCCGCGTGGACGCGACGTTCAGCACCAGCCGGAACAGGGTCAGACCCAGCAGCAGCGAGGGGAACACGCTGAACTCCAGCGGCTCGCGCATGTAGATCGTCGTCAGCAGCACCAGCAGGGACAGCCCGAAGTTCGCGCAGATCAGCAGGTCCATCGCCCAGGGCGGCATCGGCACCACGATCACCGCCAGCAGGCCCACGAACGACACGGGGACGATCAGCCCGCGGTACCGCGCCACCGCCGCCATCCACGCCGGCACCGCCCCCGTCGCCGCCTTGACCCTCGTTTCCGCCACCCGTCGCGACTCCCGGGGCTCGCCCGCCCGCATCACGCCGCCCGTTCTTCAAGCTTGTACACGTACGCCAGCACCTCCGCGACCGCCGCGTAATACTGCGGACGCACCGTCCGCCCCACGTCCACCTCCGCGTACAACGCCCGCGCCAGCGCCGGACGCTGCACGATCGGCACGCCCGCCACCGCCGCGATCTCGCGGATCCGCTGCGCCACCAGGTCCGTCCCCTTGGCCACAACCACCGGCGCCGCCATGGTCGCCTCGTCGTACCGCAGCGCCACCGCGAAGTGCGTCGGGTTCGTCACCACCACATCGGCCCGGGGCACGCTCTGGCCCAGCCGCTGATAGAACGCCTCCCGCGCCATCCGCAGGCGCCGCCCCTTCACCTCCATGTCGCCCTCCATGCTCCGCCGCTCGTCCTTTACCTCCTGCTTGGTCATCTTCAGATCCCGCGTGTGCTGCCATTTCTGGTACATCCAGTCCGCCACCCCGATCACCAGCATCACCGCCAGCATCCACACCAGCACCTCGAGCAGGATCTTCCCCATCGCCAGGTACGAGCCCAGCGGCGTGAGCAGCGCCAACCCCGCCATCTCCCGCAGGCGCAACGCCCCCGCCGTCACCCCGATCGAACCCACCAGGACCAGCTTCACGGCGTTCACCGCCGTTTTCGCCGCCGTCCGCGTGCTGAAGATCCGCCCGAACCCGCTCAGCGGGTTCAGCCGGTTCACGTCCAGCCGGATCGTCTCCTTGCTCCACAGCCACCTCACCTGCGCGAACTCCGCCAGGTACACCACCGCGAACATCATCACCAGCATCGGCAGCAGCACCCGCGCCCCCTGCTCCGCGGCCCACCACCCCATCCCCGTCACGCCCTCCAGCGTCAGCGACGCGCCGACCGTGAACGCCCGGCCGTCCAGCACCTCGCGCACCATCACCGCCAGCCCCGCCGCCATCCGCTCGCCCATCATCCACAGCAGCAGCACCGCGCCGATCAGGTCCACCGCCCCGCTCAGGTCCTTGCTCTTGGCGATCTGCCCGCGCTGACGCGCCTGGCCCAGCCGACGCGGCGTCGGCATCTCGGTGCGTTCACCCAGCTCCTCAGCCACGGCCGGCCCCCTCCCCCACCCGCGCCCCCAGGCCCGCGGCCCACCGCACCACCTCCCGCAAGCCGTGCTCGACCTCCGCTCCCATCGCCTCGCGCAGCGCGAAGATCGACACCGCCAGCATCCCCAGCCCCAGCATGATCTTCGCCGCGAAACCGATGCTCATGATGTTGATCTGCGGCATCGTCTTCATGATCAGCGCGCTCGCCACCGTCTCGATCACGATCACGCACATCACCGGCGCCGACACGCACACCCCCAGCGCCACCGCGCTCGACAGCAGCCCCACGAACAGCTCCCGCGGCGACATCGACGCCACGAACCCGCCGGCCGGCAGCGACGCGAACGTCGACGCCACCCCGACGAACATCGCCTCCAACCCCCCCATGGACAGGAACACGCCGATCGCCACGTACGCCAGCAACTCCCCCAGGATGTCGCTCTCGGATTCCATCATCGGGTTGTACACGCCGGACAGCCCGAACCCCATCTGCAGGCCCGCGAGGTGCCCCGCGAGTTGCACGCCCATGATCGGCAGCGACGCCATCAGCCCCAGCAACGCCCCGAGCGCCACCTCCCCCATCACCGCCAGCAGCAGCGTAAGCAGGTCCAGCCCCGCCTCCCGTCCCGCGCCCCAGAACACCGGAGGCACGACCGGGAACATCGCCGCCGCCAGCGCCGCGACCAGCAGCACCCGCGCCGCGCCCGGCACCGCCGCGCTCGACAGCAGCGGCGAGAACACCAGCAGCCCGCCTAGCCGGAACACCACCAGCAGGTACGCCGAGCCATGATGCGCCAGCCACTCCGCCATCGCCGCCAGGCTCCTACATCAGCCGGAACATCGCCGTCGCGAACGCCGCCAGGCGGATCACGATCCACGGCAGCAGCACCACCGCCACCAGCAGCATCACCACGATCTTGGGCACAAACGTCAGCGACTGATCCTGGATGCTCGTCACGCTCTGCAGCACGCTGATCACCAGCCCCACCAGCACCCCCGCCAGCAGGATCGGCGCCGCGATCTTGAGCGACACGATCAGCGTCTCGCGCACCAGCTCCAGCATCACCTCGTCGTACGCCATCGGCCGCTCCTCGTGTCCCCCTCCCCCCCTCCCGCTCCACTCCCTACCCCCCACCCACCGCCCCCACCGCCCCCACCGCCCCGTGCGTCACGAAACTCCGCATCAGGCTCCCGCACACCAGCGTCCACCCGTCCACCAGCACGAACAGCAGCAGCTTGAACGGCATGCTCACCAGCACCGGCGGGAGCATCATCATGCTCATCGAGATCAGCAGGCTGCTGATCACCATGTCGATCACCAGGAACGGCAGGTACACCCGGAATCCCATCAGGAACGCCGTCTTCAGCTCGCTGAGCACGTACGCCGGCACAAGCGACACCATGTCCACGTCCGCTCGCGTCAGCAGCTCCGGTCGGCTCGTGTCCACGCCCCGGTAGTCCAGCATCATGTACAGGCTCGACCAGTTCCCCGTCGCCTCGATCTGGTCGAACATGAAGTCACGCACCGGCTGCTTTGCCCGGTCCCACAGGTCGTCGTACCCCGTCACCTCGCCGTTGCGGTAGGGCACGACCGCTTCCAGCCGGATCCGCTCGATCGTCGGCGACATCACCAGCAGCGTCATCACCAGCGCCAGGCCCAGGATCACCTGCCCCGGGGGCATCGTCTGCAGCCCCAGCGCCTGCCGCAGAAGGCCCAGCACGACGATGATCCGCAAGAAGCACGTCGTCATCAGCATGATCGACGGCACCAGCGTGATCACCGTCAGCACCAGCATGATGTTCAACGCCGTGGACAGGCCCGTCCCCCGCGTCCCCTTCCCGGCCCGGCCGGCCCCGATCTCGCTCGCATCGCCCTGGCCCAAGGGCAGCGCCCGCGCGGCTCCCGCGAGGATCGAGGCGGGATTCAGCCCGTTCCCCGCGTCCAGCGGCCATCCCTCGATTCCACTGACGCCTTCGTCCCCACCGCCGCCGGTCGCCATGCTCCGGATTTCGGTCGCTGGAATGACCGGATCCTGCGGCACGACGTATCGGCCCTGGCCGAACGCCGCCACGGCCAGACCCAGCCACGCCAGAACCGCGATGACCCGCGCCAGCATCCTCATGCGGTCAGCCCCCGGCTCCCGGCCTCTCCCCCGGCCGCCGCGCGACCACTCGTCACACGCCGAAGCCGCTCCCGCAGCGCCATCGCACCCGAGCCCTCGCCGCCGCGGATTGACCCCGACCCCGCGCCAATCCCGACCTCAACGACCTCGCGCTCCGATTCGACCGTCCCGGATGCCCGATCCAGCAGCGTCCGGAACCGTGCCGCGATGGAATCGCCAGCCTCGTCACGCGAACGCACCAGGATCGCGGCAACCTCCTCGGGATCAGTGATCTCGCACAGCACCGACATCGGGCCGCTCCCGCGCAGGTACCCGCTCCCCGACTGCGACAGCAGCACGATCCTGCGATCCACCTTCAGCAGAAGCAGCATCTGGCCGCGCCCGATCGGGTATCGCCCCAGCAACTCCAGGATCCCCGCCGGCGCACGCGACCGCCGCGCGCCCGCCAGGCCCCCCACCGGGGCCAGCCGCCGCGCCACCACGAGAACCACCGCCGCCAGCACGACGACCAGCGCCGTCGAGCCCACGGTCCGCAGCCACCCGTACGCAGAATCCCCCGCCTCCCCCCCGATGGGCGTTTTCCGCTCCGCATCACCCTGCGCCGCACCCCGCGGCACGCCCAGCCCCTTTCTCTCGTTCGCCGCCGGGCCCTGGACGCTGGGCGCGATACCGTGTTCCGACAACTCCTCCCCGAGCGCCGCATCCGGCCCCGGAACCCTCGGCGCACCACCCATCGCCCCCGCCGCGCACCCCAACCCGAGCATGCCGCACGCGGCCAACACCGACACCAGCCTCGATCGCGCCCGCCGCATGTCGCCTTCCTGGCATTCCCCGGACGGCTCCGCCGCCCGCGTTCACTCACCGCCCGGCGCCGGTCACGCCGCCTCGCTCTCCGCCTGCGTCACGATCTCGTTGACCCGGACGCAGAAATTGTCGTTCAGGACCAGCACCTCGCCCCGCGCCACGTGCTGGTCGTTCACGTACACGTCCACCGGATCGCCGGCCAGCTTGTCCAGCTCCACCACCGAGCCCTCCGCCAGTTTCAGAACATCCTCCACCAGCATCCGTGTCCGGCCAAGCTCGATACGGACGTGCAGGTTCACGTCTCCCAGCAGGTTGATCCCCTGCGCCGGACCGCCGGTCGTTTTTCCTCCGAACGACGGCAGGTCCAGGGGCCGCACACCGTCCGCCCCCAAGACGTCGCCCGTCGCGGCGGCGCCGGCCACGGGAGCGTTCTCCACCGCGGACGCCTTGGGCGCGGCGACAGCGCTGCCGCCGACGTCATCCGGCGAAATCGCATTCTGTGCCTGGCCCGCGTCAGCCATGACTCGTTCCCTCTGTACCCGCCCACGGAACCACCGCCGCCCCCGAGCGGCAACCCGCTACATCGGCTCCCGTTTCTCCCCGCCCCCAGAATTCCCATTTCACCAAGCTCGCCGCGAGTACCCGTCGAAAAAAACACGCCAGGCCAGCTTCACGCCTTAGCCGTCCCACCCCTCACCACCCAACCCCCATCCCAGCGAACCTGATCGTCTCCCGTTTCCATTTCCAAAGGTCGCACAGTCAAAAACAAACCGAGCCGGGACGAATCCCGGCTCGGCGTTGATGTCAGTATCTGGCAGAACGAGCGACGATCAGCGGCGACGACGGGTCGCCACCAACCCGCCAAGGCCAAGAAGGCCGAGCGCGCCGGGAGAGGGAATCTGGCCGTAGATCTCGAAGTCCGAGATGCTGTCGCTCGTGCCCACGCCGGGGTCGAAGCTGAACAGGAGCACCGCGCCGTCGTGCGGCACCAGGAAGCTGCTCACGTCCGCGCCAGCGAAGGTGGGACCGTTGAACGTGGGGCTCGACACCAGGGCATCGATCGAGAAGCCCTGACCGGCCTGGAATTTCACGCCGCCGCCGCCACCCGCGATAAGGGTCGAGGTGTACAGGCTGCCGTCCATCGCGGACAGGCTCACGCTGCCGCCCGTCACGGCGCCGCCGGAGAGGTTGAACGTGACGGAGAGAGCGTTGAGGGTGCTGGTCAGGGCCGCGTCATCGCCGTCGAGACGCACGCTCGCCAGAACCGAGTTCGAATCGCCCGCCACCGTTACGGTGCCGGTGTACGACGTGCTGAACAGACCACCGCTGGTGATCGCCATCACGTCGTTCACATCGATCGCGTACTCGTCAGCAGCAAATGCCGCGGAGCTCATGCCGACCGCAGCCACAAGGATCGCAATTTTCGAGATCTTCATTCCCATTCTCCTTCCCCCGCGCCGCTCACCTGAAGGCGAACGGCCAAGGACTTCCGATCTCAGACACATCTCATCCGAACGAACGAATCAGTCTCGGCGGATCAGCGGCGACGCCGACCAGCCACGATGCCCATCCCGACCAGGCCGAGGCACGCGGCGCCGGGGAGAGGAACCTGCACGTACAGATCCACATCCGCGTTCGCGTCGGTACCCGACGAATTCGGGCTGAATGCAAAGTTGAGGAACGAACCGACCAGCGGGTATCCGACCATGAAGGCCGAAATATCAACGCCAACAACAGTCGTGTTGCCGGGGCTGCCCGCGAGGCCCATGCCGGTGAAATTGCCGTTAAACGTCAGGCCGTCGATCTGGAACCCCTGACCAGCCTGAGTCTTGATCGTTCCCGAGCCAGGCAGGATGCTGGCCGAGTAGGTGTTGTCCATCGTCGCGACCGAGATGCTCCCGCCCGTGACCCCGCCGTTCACAAGCGTGATGGTGAGCAGGAAATCAAAGTTGGCCGAACTGATGGGACCCACGCCCTGATCCAGGCCATTCAGGATCAGGCCCGCGATGCGAGCGTTGGCATCGTCGGTGACGTTCACGGTTCCCGTGAACGTCGTGCTGAAGGGCAGTGAGCCGCCCCCGCTCGGCGTTGCCTGTGACCTGAGGTTGTTGGTGTCGTACTGGAGCGTCTGGACCGCCATCGCGTTGCCGGCGACAGCGAGAACAGAGCCAGCAATCAGAATGAGCGTTGCGTTGCGAGTCTTCATGTTTCTTCCCCTCCCACCGAGAGTGTGGGCACACTCTGAGTGAGAAATTCCCCCGAACCTACGACAGTATGCTCCCAGAAGATGCTTGAGTCCACTCTTTTTCTTGCAACAGGCCCAAATTTTCAATTCTGTCCCGATTCACGCAGCAAAACATGCCGGTCCTATAACCGCATTGGGTCATCGTACTCGACGACGCAGTCCCATAACTGACAGGCCCATAATTCCAAGCCCGATCGAACCGGGCAACGGAACTTGAGTCGGAATACGGATGAGTTGGTCTTGTTTGGTGTCGTTGGTCGCGGCTCGCAAATACAGCGCCACTGTGTGCTGACCCAAGAGAGCCTTAAACGTGTTGAACCAGGTCACGACACCACTGCCGAGGTTGGTGAACCGCAGGGCGCCTACGGAATAATCGATGCTCGAAAGGCTCGATCCGTTGTAGTCGTAGACGATTTCCCAGATCAGGAGCTGGAACGCGGCGGCTTTGTCATTCGACTCGTACTGCCGCTCCGCGGCACCGTTGTACAGGTCGTAGATGAGGCCGGCCTTGTCTCCGCCCATGCCGCCGCCGGGACGCGGCGCCTGATCCACGGTGCGAATCGTGTACGTCTTGAACGACGTGGTAACGGACTGTGTGAGCTCGGTGCAGAATGTGGAGATGGTGCCCGAGAGCACGCTGGCTTCGCCGTTGCCGCTCTGCGCCTCATGCAGAAGCTCGCCGGCCTTGACATTGCCGCTGAAGATTGTGCCCGCGGCGGTCACCGTCCGGTATTTCCCGGTTCCGGTGTACTTGAGTTGAACAGTGTCGGCGCACGCCGACGCCGCGACGAACGTCGCGGCTGCCGCGCACACTGACAGTGTCAGCTTCATGTCTTCCCCTTCCAGTCGACTCGACGCCGGGCTTGCGCACCCTGCGCGAGTCAGAGAGAGTCAATCACAGGATACCGCACTGGCAGCAAAAAACCAGTTATCCAAATAGTGAATTATACCTAACAAAATAATAGTATAATTATAGGACCTCGATGTGATTCCCGACGTGCTTGGACTCAGCCTGATCCAATTTACTACCACGAATCGGGTGTGTGCGGGCTCGCTTTTCTTGATCAACCCTTGTTGTGGTGGTATTTGGACCGTTGCATCACGTTTCGGTCCTTGTTATTGGACTCGACGCCGCAGGTCCGCGTGGCGCTTGATCAACTCGGGGTCGAGCCGTTTGGAGGTCACATCATCCTCCAAGCCGTTCAGGATGTCCGTCACCTGCTCTTTCTTTCCCAGATCGGCCAGAGCTTCGGCCAGACCGAGGAGCGAATCGGGCCGACGGGCATCGATCTTGATCGCCTCGCGGAACGTCTTCTCGGCTTCGGCGGGCTGCTTGGCGAGCAGCTGCGCGGCGCCGAGCGTGTCGAGCAGGCTGACCATGAACGCGGGCGGGCGTTTGGCCCTGGAGGCGAGATCGAGCGCCTTGGTCGCGAGGGCGACGGCCTCGTCGGCGTTGCGTTCGGAGCGGACGAGGAGGAACGCCAGGTTGTTGAGCACCGCGGGATCGGGCTTGTCGGGCGCAACGGCCATCGCCTCGCGGTACATCTTCTCCGCGCCCGCGAGGTCGTTGGCGAGGTCTTTGGCGGTGGCGAGCATGAGCAGCGCATCGAGCTTGTGGGCCGCATCCTGGACGAGCGGCTCGAGCACGCCGGAGACGCGGGCGAAGTCCGCGGCGGATTTGCTGGTGATCGCGAGGTCGAGCCACGCCTGCCCGAGGATCAGCCGGCCGCGCGGCTCGTTGACGATGAGGGGTTCCACGCGCGTGAACCAGTCACGGGCGGTGTCGGGCCTGGGCTTGGGGACGTTGCGGCCGGGGCAGAGGTTCTTGGCGGCTGCGAGGTAGCGCATGGCCCACTCGCGGTCCTTCTGCGCGAGGGGCCAGAGCAGAGCGTCGCCGTCCTTGTCCCGGCCGTTCAGGGCGAGCACTTCGCCGAGCAGGGCGAGGGCATCGGCGTTGGCCTCCAGGTCGGCGTTGATGCGTGCCTTCCACGGTTCGATCAGCTTGAGCGCGGCTTCGGGCTTGCCCTGTACCGTTTCGAGGCGGGTGAGCGTGACGTCGGCGAAGAACGTGTCCTCGAGGCAGCGCTGCCGCCACTGCTGGGCCATGGTGTACGCCTCGGTCGTGCGGCCGGCGGCGAAGAGGACCTCGGTGGCGAGACGGGCGGGGCGGGGATCGGAGGGAAGGGTGCGTGCCGCGGCGGTCGACGTGCGGACGGCGTCGTCCACCAGTCCGGCGCGCATCTGCACGACCACGAGCAGCTGCCAGGCCGGGTAGTAGGTCGGCTCGGTGTCGGTGATTGCGGCCAGGCGCTTCCGCACCCCCTCGATGTCGCCGGGGTTGCGGTCCATGTCCGCCATGATCTTGACGAGCTCCTTGGCCGCGGGCGTGGTGGCGCCGGCGGCGAGGGCCTGCTCCAGGTCGGGGAGCGACTCGTTGCCGACCTTGGAACCGCCGGCGACGCGGAGGAGCGAGGCGAGGCCGCGGAGGCGGGCGTGGTCGGGGGCTTTCTTGAGCCCTTCGTTGACCGCGGCAAGTGCGAGGTCGTTCTTCTTCTGGGTGGCGTAGAGCCGGGCGAGCTCGGCGTAAACGTCCGCGGCGGGGGCGCCGGAACCGGCGACGGCGGCGTCCTTGAGGATCTTCTCGGCATCGGCGGCGCGGTTGTTGCGGCCGAGCAGGGTGGCGCGGACGATGGCGCGGCGTTCGGGGGAGACGGACTCGGGCATGCGGTCCATGGTCTTCATGGCGCGATCGACGTCGCCGCGGAGGGCGAAGAACTCGGCCGCGGCGGTGACGGCCGGTGCGGAAACGGAGGCGCGCTTGAGGAGGGCGTCGTAGGCCTTGGCGGCGTCGTCGTTGAGGCCGCGTCGCACGAGGACGTTGGCGTAGGCGATCTGGTCGTTCTCGGCGCCGGCGTCGGCGAGCACCTTGAGCTCGGCCTGTGCCTCGGCGAACATGCCCTGGTTGACGAGGAAGTCGGCGCGGACGCGACGGAAGACGGTGGGCACGTTGGGGATCTGGATGAACTCGCGGAGGCGGCGCTCGGCGTTCTCGGTGTCTCCGGCCTGCTGGAGGAGCGAGATGAGCCGGGGGTAGAAGCGCGGCTGCTCGGGGGCGGTGACGACGGCGCGGGTGAGAAAGTCGATGGCCTTCTTGCGGTCCTTGAGCATGACGAAGGCCTCGGCCGTGAGGCTCAGCGCGGTGGCGTCGGGCGTGTCGCCGCGGGTCAGGGGTTCGAGGATGGTGATGACGGAGGCGGCCCCCTGGTCGGAGGCTTCGAAGGTGAGGATGCGGCGGGCCTCCATGAGGAGATAGGGAGAGGACTTCTCCCCGGAGGCGAGCTTGAGTCGCTCGATGGCGGCCTTGACGGCCTCGGGCTTGTTCCACCCGGATTGTGAGTTGAGGAGGGTGAGCTGGGCGGCGGCGCTGGAGGGGTATTCCTTGGCGACGGCGGCGAGTTTGTCGGCGGCCTCGGGGTCACCGATGCGGTCGAGGTAATTGAGGTACACGAACTCGAAGCGACGCTTGTCGACGGGCTCGGCGGTGTCGATGGCCTTGCGGAGCGCGACCTTGCCCTCGTCGGGACGTCCGTTCTCCCAGGCGCTGATGGCGAGCGCGAACACGGTCTCGGGATCGGGCGCGGCGAGGCGCCCGCCGACGGCGAGCAGCTCGTCGGCCTCCTTCAGGTTGCGCTTGCGGAGGGCGTTGGCGAGCTCGGCGAAGGTGGCGCCGGTGGGGAGCGCGGGGGTGTCGATGATGGTGCGGACGACCTTGCGGGCGTCCTCGATCTTGTCGGTGGCCAGGAGGATGCGGGCCCGCATCGCGAGCAGGTCGCCGGACTTGGTAAGGGTGACGGCGATCTGGTCGAGCATCTTGACGGCGTCGGCGACCTCTTCGGGCTTGGCGCGCTTGGCCTCGACGCGGGCGGTGACGGTCTGGACGACAAGGACCGCGGTGGGAAGGCTGGGGGCGGCCTGGAAGGCGCGCCGGGCGGCCTCGAACGCGTCGTCGAGCTCGTCGTTGGCCAGAAGGGTCGTGATGAGCGCGACGTGGGCGGTGATCCAGGAGCGGTCGCGCTCGATGGCCGCGGCCCAGGCCTTGACGGCCTTTCGCCACTCCCCGAGGCTCGCCTCGGCCTGCCCGAGGAAGAAGAGGGAGAGGTCGCCGGGGCCGCCGCGACCGGCGATGTTCATGAACTGGAGACGGGCGACGGAGAAGTCCCCGGCGAGCAGGGACGTGCGGGCCTCGATGACCGAGGCCCAGGTCTTGGCTTCGGTGCTCTTGCGGCGCTTGAGTTCGGCGAAGAGCGGCGAGTCCTTGGGGATGCCGCCGGGGAGCGACTGCTGCAGGGTGAGGTACCAGCCGAGCGAGCGGTCGGAGGCCTTCAGGGGGTCGCGGACGGATTCGCCCAGGCGGTTGCGGGCGACTTCCACACGCCCGGTCTTGTACGCACGTTCGGCGGCCACGACGACGGCGTCGGGCACGGTGCCGGCCTGGATCTCACGCTCCAGGACGCGTTCGGATCGGTCACCGAGGTTGACGGCGTCGAGGAGCCCGAGGAGCTGTGCGAGGTCCTCGGCCTTGGTGACGCGCATATCGGCGGCTTGCTTGGCGATCTCGACTGCGGAGGCGAATTGTCCGGTGGCGCCGTGGATCTTGGCGCGGAGGATGGCGAGGGCGACGTTCTCGGGGAACCGCTGGGAGACCTTGTCGGCCTCGTCCCGCAGCTCCTTGGCCAGGGCCTCGCGCTCCTGCTGGGTGCGCAGGTTGCCCACGCGGGTGGAGAGATCGAAGACGAGGATGTGGCCGGAAACGTCCTCGGGCCAGGCGGTGGTGTACGCGCGTGCGACGGAGAGGGCGTCCTCGTTCTTTCCGAGCTGGATGAGGGCGCCGCACTTGGTGAGGAGCGCCTCGGCGTGCTTGGGGTCGATCTTGAGGAGATCGTCGGCGGTCGCCAGGCCTTCGGGGACCATGCCCATCTGGGCGTAGAGGTCCAGGAGGAGCTCGAGCGGGGGCTTCTGCCCGGGCATGCGCTGGGCCGCGTCCTTGGCGAGCAGGACCGCGGCGCCGAGGTGGCGGTTGGCCTCTTCCGGCACGGCGCGCCGGGCCCGGGCGAAGGCGAGGTTGGCCTCGGCGTTGTCCTTCTTCTGCCCGTAGAAATACAGGAAGTCCTTGACGGCGTCCTCGAAACGGCCCTCCTTTTCGGCCTGCATGGCGGAGGCGAGCTTTTCGGTGACGAGGCGGTGGCGCTGGGCCCGTTGCACGAAAACGAGCGCGGCGCCGGCGGCGACGAGCGCGACCACCGCGGCGCCCAGGATGAGGATGCGCTTCTTTGCTCGACGGGTCATTGGGGGCTCCTAGCCGCGGAGAACGCGGGCGATCGTCTGCACGATGATCCAGAGGTCCAGGCGCCAGCTCTCGTGCTGGACGTACTCGAGATCGTACCGGATCCATTCCTGGAAGTCGGTCTCGGGCGCGCGGGTTCGACGGACCTGCCACAGGCCGGTCACGCCTGGCCTGACACTGAGCCGGGCCTCGCGCCAGGTGGGGCAGAACTGGTTCTCGCTGTCGGGGCTGGGCCGGGGGCCGACGACGCTCATGTGCCCCAGCAGGACGTTCCAGAACTGGGGCAACTCGTCGAGCTGGCACCGGCGCAGCAGACGGCCGACCCGGAGCAGACGGGGGTCGTCCTTGATGAAGAACTGCGGGCCGTCGCAGACGTTCTGCCGGGCGAGCTGCGCCTTGAGCGCATCGGCGTTCTTGATCATCGTTCGGAACTTGTAGCACGGGAAGTTCCGGCCGCGCAGGGTCTGGCGGGTGTGCGCGAAGTAGAACGGGCGGCCGTCCTCGAGCCAGATGGCGAGCATGATGAGCGGGAAGACGGGCAGGCACGCCAGGAGCACGCACGCGGCGAAGGCCTTGTCGAACGCCAGCTTGGAGGCGCGCCGGAGCGCGCGGCGGAACGAACGCCGGCGACGCGTGCTCTCCACGGGGGGAAGGGACAGCTCGATGTCGTCCCAGCGCATGGGGCGAGGCTGGACAACCGCGGCGGGATGATCAGGGATGACGCGGGGGCCGCACAGGACGGCGTCCTTCGCCAGGCGTGCACCAGCGCCGATCCAGAGGGGCGCGATGAAGCGGGCGCCCTCGGGAACGTGGACGGTCTCGTGGAGCCAGACTCCGGGCTCGATCTCGTAGACGCCGTCGAGCACCTCGCCGGGTCGTTCGCCGCGGAACATGGTCGCCGCCGCGTAGCGCTGAACTTCTCCGGGATCGGAGGCATCGTGGACCTGTGCGCGGGCCTTGTGGGAGAGGAGCCTGGTGCCGGCGAGGCGGATGACGGCCTCGCGGCCGGCCCGCGGATCGGTCGCGGCCGCCCAGGCAGTGGCGACACCGGGGTCGGGTGTGAGCCAGCAGCGGTGCGTGGCGTGGACGCGGGCGCGGTAGGAACGGCGCACGGCGAGCAGGCGGCCGTCGTCATCGGCCTGTACGGACTCCACGTAGTCGTCGTCCGAGGGGGTGACGAGACGGATCCGGACGAGGAGCGGGCGTTCCCAGTTCAGCCGCCGCAGGACGGGCCCGAAATCGAAGGCGAGCAGGTCCGTGGGTTCCACGAGCAGATAGAGCGACGGCCCCTGGGCGTCGACGGGGCCGCGTCCGAGCCTGACGACCTGAACGTGGCGAGCGGCCCACAGGCGATCGTGCAGCGCGACGGGGTCGAGCCCCCAGACGGGCGCGCCCGGCAACGGCGCGCGGGCGGGCGCGCCTGCACGGGCCGGGGAACGAGCTGGGGCTGGGGCCGTCGTCACGCAGCCGCACCATCTCCCTTCGCGTCGTCATCGCGGAGGCGCGAGTTCCGGATGGCGCGAGCCATCGCGGAGCGTTCGGTCTTGGTCTTGGAGGGCAGTTCGGGAGAATCCGCCTTGACGCGAGCGGTGGAGGCGTGGCGGATGGAGATCGAGGCGCTGGTCAGGCTGCCGGTCATGTCGGCGGAGACGGCACGGTTGAACACAAGGCCGGCGCAAACGGCGCCGATGCGCCGCAGGCGCTCGGCCGTGGCGCGAACGAGCTTCGCGGGGGTGCCGCGGGAGATCGTGAGGATGGTGCGATCGGAGAGGGGCGCGACGAGGTTGGCCTCGAGGCTGCCCTGCAGCGGGCCGGTGTCGATGATGACGCTGTCGAACTTGGCCCTGAGCGAGTCGATGATGCGGCGCACCTTGGCACGCGAGAGATTCTCGGCATCGACCGAGTCGTTGGTGCCGGCGGGCAGCACCCAGAGGTTGGGCACGCCGGCGGGGACGACCTGGCCGTTGAGGCCGCCGGCCTCGATCGCGTCGGTGAGCCCCGGGACGTCGAGCAGGTTGAGCTTGCGTGACAGTCCCCGGCCCACGAGGTCGGCGTCGAGCACGAGGGTGCGGTTTCCGGAGACGGCAAAGGACATCGCCAGGGCGAGCGTGAGCGACGTCTTGCCGTCGGAGGCGGAAGGGCTGGTGACCGTGAAGATGTGGGCGCGGCCCTCCACGTCGCCGACCTGGAGCTGGAGCATGTTCCGAAGGTGATGGACGGCGAGCGACGCGATCTCCTCGTCCTCGGGCGTGCCGCCGGACAGATCGGGGAGGGTGCCGAGCAGGCGCAGCCCGGTCTCCCCGGCCTCGACGTCGTCGATGTAGCGGTAGCTGCCGCGCACGAGGGCGATGCCGATCGCGAACGCGATGGGCAGCACGCCGCCGACGCCGGCGCCCATCGCGGCGAGCATCAGGCGGCGGTCCTTGGAGGGCCCGGGCGGGAGGTCGGCCGGAGACGCGATCGAGAGGCGTCCCTGCTCGATGCTGGTCTTCTCGACGCGGCGCTCCTCCTGGCGTTGGCGGGCGAACTCGACGTTCTTGGCGACGTCGTCGAGTTCGTCCTTCTTGGTCCGGATCTCGTCCTTGGCGCGCCAGATCTTGGTGGCCTCGTCGGTGAGGGTGAGGTGGACCTTGCGGAGCTGGGCGAGCTTCTGCTTCATCTGCGCGAGCGAGCCCGCGCCGCCCTTGCCCGTCGAGCCGACGGTCCAGCCCCTGCGTTCCGCGAGGAGCTTCACGCGGGCGTCGATCTCGGTCTGGAGGGCCTCGATGCGGCGGTTGAGCCCCTTGATCTCGTTGTGCTCGGGACCGAACTTGGTGCGGTTGGCATCCAGGAGCGAGCGATACTTGATCATGTCCTGGAGCAGGCGGTCGAGCTCCTGGTCGTCGGCCGCGAAATCCTCGGCGGTGGGCGCTCCGGCGGGCGCGGCGATGGACGGCGCGGCGGCGGCCGCCTGATCCGATTCCGGCGCGGACCCGGCGGCCTTGGAATCGGAGCCCGCGGGAGCGGGCTTGGGCGTGGGCGAGCCGGGGGCGGCGGCCTCCAGGAACGTGATCTGCGTTTCCAGCCCCTTGATGTCGCTGTCGAGCTTCTGGATGGCTTCGAGGCGGGCGGCGTGAACGGGCGCGAGGTCCTCGGTGGCGTAGCCCGCGTCCTCCGCGATCTTGCGGATCCCGTCGCGGAGTTGGGCGCCACGGGAGCGCATGTCACGCGTGAATCGCTCGAGCGCGGCGTCGTCCGCCGCGGCCCGCTGCTGGTCGTTCTTGATGACCATGTCGTCGAACGCGGCCAGGACCGCGTCGCATGCCTTCTTGGCCAGCACGGGAGTCTCGGCCTCGACGCGTACGGCCACGAGCTGGCTCTGCCGGGAGGAGTCGACCTGCAGCGCCTCGATCATCTTGGCGACCCCGTCGGAACCCAGCGGCCAGCCGGTCTGCGTCTTGGCCAGATCGTCCACGGCACGGTCGATGATGCGACGGCTGCGGAGCATGCCCGCCATCGCCTGCACGTACGCGTCGTAGAACGGGATGATCTCGGACTGCTGGGTTCGGAAGACCGAGCTCTCGATGTTGGGCGCGACGCGCACCAGCCCGGTGCTGGTGTAGGTCGGCGGCCGCGCGAAATACCCGGCCAACCCGCCCGCGCAGGCGAGGGCGAGCGCGGCGGGGATGACGAGCAGGTACCGGCCGCGCAGCATGCGGTGGAGCGTGAGCGCGGGGTTCGGGGCCGACCCGGCCTCGGCCAGCGGGGCGCGGTCGGAGGGCGAGATCGTGGCCAGCGGGCCGCCGGCGTGCGCATCGAAGATGGAGAGTCGGTTGTCGCTCATGGGTGGCCTCCCTGGGAGGGGCGGATGCCCCCGCCGATCGCGCCGATCGTGGGTTCGACGGCGCGGACGAACTGCTCCTCGACGGCGCGTCGATCCTCGTCGGTCATGACGGGGGTGTCGTAGGTGGTGATGATCTGGACCTGGCCGGCGCCCAGACCGGCGCGCTGCTTGAACTCGCCGGCCCGTTCCACCTCGCGCATGTCGGGGTGGATGGCGCCGCGCGCGCTGGGCACGATGAAGAAGTTGAGCACGCGGATGCGCGCGGGCACGCCGCCCGCGTACTTGGAGAACTCGTACCGCATGGCGTTGTACCGGACGCCCGCCACCTCGATGGAGTCGGGCGCGGCGGGCCCCTTCTCCCAGCCGTTGCTCGGGTAGCAGTTGGGCGGGTAGTGGCCCCCCATGTCGATCGCGTCCTTGCAGTGCACGATCATCAGCACCGCGCTGTGGCCCGTGGTGGTGTTGATGTAGCGTCGCTGCAGGATCTTGTTGGGCCGCAGCAGCTCCGCGGCGGCGGGCTGGACCTCCTCGTCTCGGCCGATCCAGTCGCCGATCCGGTACGGGACCTCCTCGATCACGTTCTTGCAGTGCTGGAAGTACTCGTCGGTGCCCTCGGCTTTCGTCACCGAGATGCCGCCCGCGAGGGCGCACGCGATCAGCACCGCGGCCGCGAGAAACGGGCCGGTCCGATGGAGCCGGTCGAGCAGCGGGAGGTTCATGGGTTCATCTCGCTTTCACCGGGTAGGGCTCGACGGGCACCTCGATCCACTTCAGGAGCCCCACGAACGCCCACAGCAGCCCCAGGGCCACGAAGAGCATGAACCAGCCGCTGGCGTCGTGGAACAGGTTCGCGGCGGACAACGAGGCGTAGCCGTAGAACAACGCCGTGGGGACCATGCGGATGATGTTGACCAGCAAGGCCACGGCGGGGCTGAGGATGAGGATCGTGACCCGCACGCTGGCCCGCATGGGCGTGCTGAACACGAACGCGTACGACACGAGCCCGAGCGCCGCGACCATGCGCATGCCGTTGCACGCCTCGGCCACGGCGACCTGGTGACCGTTGATGTTCATGACGTTGCCGTCGCGCGTGACGGGCAAGCCGAACAACTCCAGCAGCGCCGTGGTCGCCACCGCGGTCGCTTCCTGCAGCGGGTGCGCGATGCCGTGCCGGATCCTCCCGGGGACCGGGAGCAGGAAACCCATCGCGACAACCGCGGGCAGGAACCGGATGACGGTTCGCGGACCGACCACGGCAAGGGCGGCGCCGAACGCCATCGTGATCGCGCCGGTGTGGCGGAAGAGATCGTGGCCCTGCTCGAAGCCGACTCGAGCCAGCACCCAGCCCAGCGCGATCACGATCGCTCCGTAGGCGTTCCATTGCACGCGGCAATCGCGCGCGCGCTCCCGCCGCACCCACACCAGCCACCCGACCACGATCGGCGCGAGCAGGATGTGCGACTGCTCCTCGTCGCGCCAGCCGGTGAGGAAGAGCTCCTCCCAGATCGAGAGCGCGGCGAAGACCGCCAGGCCGACGAGGATCATCAGGAGCACCCCGTCGATGAATCGCCATGAGTTGCGGCCGCTCATCGCGTCGGTCTTTCCTTCCCGGCCGGCGAGGCCGATTGACGGGCACGGATCGGAGGCGCAAAGCGGATCGAATCAACAACTGTTTCGGCGCTGCGCACCTCGATGTTTGGTCCTATAACTGAACGAATGACAATCGCGCGTGGCCCAACCCGCGCACCTTCCATGACAATAGAGTCGGCCACCACGGCCTGGGGATCGATGAGACTCCCCGAGCATACGACCTGAAAGGCCGATGGTTCACCAGATTCGCCTTGCATTGGCCAAATGTTCGCAAAATGTTCGATATCCGATCCTTGAATCCCCTTTGCAGTTGCGGCGGCGTCGAGAAGCTGCTCGCGCGTCCGTATGAGCACGGATCCCGGAGGGTCCAGAGCATGAACCCGGGCAACCCGGCCTTCGGTGCGGACCTTTGACAGGAATTGCTCCTTGAGATCCATGAACCCCGCGGCGGGAACGAGATCGAGGCATCTCCGGGCCATGAGGTAGAGGCCCGCCGGGGTGCCATCAGGATTGGCCGCGATCGTCACGTCCGCTCCGGACGCGAGGTGCGAACGGATCAGGTCCTGCAATGGCGCGCCGCAATAGCGGTTCGCCTCAGCGATCAAGACGAGTTCGTCGGGGCCGATGTCTGCCAGGACATCCCGAGCAACTCCCGCGGGGCCGCGGTAGTGCTGGGGCTCGGCGCTGACCTCGAGACGGATCGAAGCGAATTGAGGTCGGGAGCGCGGGGGAGGGTAGTTATCGCCGAAAATCACTCGGACCGGCAGCACATCCTCGGGTTGACGCACCGCGTCCAAGCGGCTGAGCCACACACTGAAAACCGTCTGCCGCTCGGTCAACGGAAGGTCCAGCACGCTCAGGCCGCACGCTTCGGTCAGAGGCGAAAGCTTGAGCCCGCCGGCGAGAATGACGCAGGCCCGCAGGGGTCTGGAGGAGGTGGCGGGATGCGGCATCGGGTTGATTCGGTTGTCTGACATGGTGGGTGCGAGCGCCATGGATCCCGGTCTCCGACTCTCGCCGCCCCCACCCCTGGACCCTGCCGCCATCCGTAATCGCCGACCGTTCCCGGGAGTTCACCGACCTTACACGCGGGCATCGGTTCCGAGGTCCTGAAGATCGACCATCGGGACCGCGAGCAGTCAGCCCCGGTAAGGTGGAATCGGATCTGGCGTGCCGTCGGGAGGGGGACGAAAATCGGATCGGGACCGGTAACCGCTGGGCGGGCTTCGGATGGCGAGATTCTAGGGTGCGGGGGTGGAGGATTCGTTGGAAACGAGCGGCGCTCGGGGTCCACGAAGCCTCGCAAAGGCAGATCCGAGCAGGAGCCGCAGCGCGAAAGGGATGCCGTCGATGAGATAGCGGCGGGCGAGCTTGCGGGGCTCCTGGACGAGGCGGTGCAACCATTCCAGGCCGAGCTTCTGAACCCATTTCGGCGCCCGCGCGACCTCGCCGGTCACGAAGCTGAAGCTGATGCCGACGCCAATCCACCACGCGGAGGGGAGGGCGTCGCGGAGATCACGAATCACAAAGTCCTGCTTGGGTGAACTGAGCGCGATGAACACCACGTCGGGACGGGTGCGTGCCAGCATGTCTCGCAGATCAGCCATGGCGCGGGCGTCCTTTTCGAAGCCGAATGGTGGGCACGCGCACGCGAGGATGCGCAGACCGGGATAGTCGCGCATCAGGATCGTTGCGGCCTGCTCGGCGGCGCCGGGGTTGCCGCCGATGAAGACCGCGGAGCGGCCGTGCTGACCCAGCCCGCGGTTGACCGAGCGGATGAGATTGGAGCCCGTGACCCGCCCCGGGAGTGGCGTGCCCTGGAGTCGGCCGGCCCAGACCAGCGGCATGCCATCGGCGACGCGAAGGTCCGCCCGACCGATGAGCTCGGCCCACGAGGGATCGAACCCGCAGCGGCGGAGGTGGTCGAGATTGCAGGTGATGAGCCACCCGCCGCGGCCGGCGAGGATGGAGCCGATCACGTGGGAGACGGCGTGCTCCTCGGAGACGGGGTGGATGGTGGTGGCGCCGAGCGGAACGGGCGCGGGGAGCACGGGTGGCGCGGGCGGGTTCATCGGCTTGGCTCCGCGTTCGTGGATCGCCTGGAGCGAACGGCCGCGGCGCCAGGCGGGGGCGCGTGGCGCGGACATCGGACGGTGCGCCGGATGTGGCGGCGGCCCCCCGGGGCGCTCAGGACTTCACGACCTTGGCGCGGCAGGGGCCGGCCTTGCTCATGGCGTTGCGGGTATCGATGATGAGGCGGGCGTGCTGGCCGATCGCCTTGTAGTCGATCACGGCGTGGTCGGTGACGATGACCACCGCGTCGAAACGGGCCAGCGTCTCGGGCGAGAGCGCGACCGAGTGCATGTCAAAGTCATACTTGCGCATGCGCGGGAACTCGGGGACGTGGGGATCGTGGTAGGCCACCTTGGCGCCGAGCTCGCTGAGGAGGGTGATGATCTCGGCCGCGGGGGTCTCGCGGGTGTCGTCCACGTCGGGCTTGTACGCGAGGCCGACCACGAGCAGGTTGGCGCCGCGGGTGGCCTTGCCCTCCGCGTTGAGCGCGCGAGCGGTCTGATCGACTACGTAGTGGGGCATGCGGCTGTTGATCTCACCGGCGAGCTCGATGAACTTGGCCTGCTTGCCGAACTCGCGAGCCTTCCACGAGAGGTAGAACGGGTCGATGGGGATGCAGTGGCCGCCGAGTCCGGGGCCGGGGTAGAACGGCATGAAGCCGAAGGGCTTGGTCGCGGCGGCCTGGATGACCTCCCAGACATCGATGCCCATGGGTTCGAGGATGGTCTTCATCTCGTTGACGAGAGCGATATTGACAGCCCGGAAGATGTTCTCCAGCAGCTTGGCGCTCTCGGCGACCTCGGCGCTGGAGACGGGGATGACCTGCTTGATGCCGCGGCGGTACATCATGGTCGCCAGCTCCGTGGCCTGTTCCTCCAGCCCGCCGACGAGCTTGGGGATGGTGCTGGTGGAGTGACTCTTGCGGCCCGGGTCCTCGCGCTCGGGGGAGAAGGCGACGAAGATGTCGCGTCCCTGCAGGAGCCCCCGGGAGCGGGCCGGGTCCGCGTTGAGGATGGCCTCGAGGAAATCCTCGCGGGTCGTGCGGGGGTACGTGGTGGATTCCAGAACGAGCAGCTGCCCGGCTCGGATGCAGCGGCCGATCGCGTTGCCCGCGGCGACCACGTAGGACATGTCGGGCTCGAGGTGCTTGCCCAGCGGCGTGGGGACGCACACGAGCACGGCGTCGCACTCGCCCAGGCGCGAGAAGTCGACGGTGGCGCGGAAGCGCTCGGAGCCGGCGAGGTCGCGGACCATGTCGTCGCCGAGGTGCTTGAGGTAATTGACGCCCTTGGCGAGGGCGTCGATCTTCTCGGGATCGATGTCGAACCCGAGCACGGGCAGGCCGCCCTGGTGCAGGGCGTGCGCGAGGGGAAGCCCGACGTAGCCCAGGCCGATCACGCCGACCAAGGCCGTGCCGTTCTGGAGCTTGGACTTGAGGGTCTCGTACGCGTTCATGCTGGAGGATCCTTGCGTGACGGGTCAGACGGCGGCGGGGACGGAAGTGAATTGCTGATCGACACCCAGGCCGGGTTCATCCGGCTTCCAGACGCTCCGCTGGCGTTCGTTGATCTCGGCGGTGGCCCGTTTCTTGCCCTTGATGAGGCAGGCCCACTGGTAGCGCCGGAGGAATGGACGAAATCCGGGCTCTTCGTATCGGCGGACCCGCTTCGCGGCGCTGATGAAGAAACCCCACAGGTGGGCCAGCGCGCCGATCACGACGGGCGGGTGCGGCAGACGGTAGACGGCGCTGGCGAACATGTACGCCGCGCTGGTGCCCATGAAGTACTGACCGAACCCGTGCCGGACTCTGCCGCGGAGGATACCGCGGTCGCTCGAGCCCATGGGACGAAGGTGGAGGAAATTGAGCGCCGGCTCGTCCCAGCTCTGCGCGATCCAACCCCGGAGGCGGCAGCGGTGGCAGTCGATGCCGTCCCACATGACCTCGCGCACGAATCCACCGATCTGCGCGAACGCGCGGACGCGATAGAACTTGGAGGCGCCGATGGACACCTCGTCGCTCACGCCCTCGCTGATGAGGCGCCCGGTGCCGGCTTCGGCGAAGTACGCCTTGCCCGAGCAGGTGGCCAGACGCGGCTCGGCCTCCATGCGAGCCAGGAGCGTCTCGAAGTACCGCTCGGGCAGGTCGAGGTCCATGTCCAGCTTGCACAGGTACTCGAAGGACGACAGGTCGACACGAGCGAGGCCCTCGTAGAACGCCACGATGACGCCCGGACCGACGCTGCGCCCGCCGCGGTCGGTGCGACGGACGACGCGGAGATAGGGGAGCCTCTTCTCGTATTCGGCGAGGATCGCGGGAGTCTCGTCGGTGGAGCCGTCGTCGACGACCACCCAGAGCGCGGGCGGCACCGTCTGGCGAGACACGCTCTCGAGCGTGCGTCGCATGAACGCCGCCTCGTCCCGGCACGGGGAGACGATCACGTATCGGCGTCCGCGCGGCGCCCCGGCGCTCGGGCCCCAAAGGGGCGCGGCGGCGGCACGCGCGGGAACGAGTGCGGGCGAGGAGGCGTTCATGCACGGGCGGCCTGTTGCGAGTACCACTCGAGCGTCCTCTCCATGCCCTGCTTCACGGTTTCCCGGGGCGACCACCCGAGCTCGGAACGCAGGCGCGCGACATCGGCCACGCTGTGCCGCACGTCGCCGGCGCGAGGGGCCTGAAAGTCCGCCGCGCCGGGCCTGCCGAGCACGGACCGCATCATCGACAAGAGTGCGTTGACACTGGTCCCGACTCCCATGCCGACATTGAAAACGGACCCGCGCAGGGCGTCGCCGTGCGCGCCGGCGGCAAGGAGCGCGTCGGTGATGTTGGCGACGGGGATGAAATCGCGGGTCTGTTCGCCGTCACCGTGAATGATCGGCCGCTTATCGGACAGGAGCGCGCTGGCGAAGGCCGCGATCACGGCGGCGTAGGCGGAATCCGCGCGTTGGCGCGGCCCGAAGACATTGAAAAACCGGAGCGCGACACCGTCCACGCCGTAGCAGCGGGACCAGACTTGGAGCAGGTGCTCGCCTGCGGCCTTGCTCTGGGCGTACACGGAAACCGGTGCCACCGGCTGATCCTCGCGCTTGGGCACCACCTCGCTCTCGCCGTACACCGCGGCGCTGGACGCGAGCACGATGCGCTCGACCGGCGCGGCGGATCCGGCTCGCCGCCGGGCTTCGTCCAGGATCCGCAGCGTGCCGGTGGTGTTGCACTCGTGGCACCGAACAGGCTCGGACACCGAGCCCGCGGCGGAAACATACGCGGCGAGGTGGAAGATCGTGCGGACGTTCTGGACGGCCTCGCGGCAGGCGTCGGCATCGGTCACCGAGCCGCGCACGAACCGGATCCGCGAACCGACGTGCTCCAGATTCGAGGCGTAGCCCGTGCTCAGATCGTCCAGCACGGTGACCGCGGCGCCGGCGGCAAGGAGAGCGTCCGTGAGATGCGAGCCGATGAACCCCGCGCCGCCGGTCACCAGCACGGAACGTCCACGATAGGAATCGGATGCGATCATCGGCTGAAGGTAGCGCGGCGTGGGTCAATCATCCTTGACGAATCGACCGAAGAGCTCGGCCATCCCACGCCCGGTTGACTCCACGTTGTACTCGGCCAGGACGCGGGCTCGCCCCGCTCGACCCATCGACGCACGGCGCGCGGGGTCGCGAGCGAGCGCGTGCAGCGCCTCGGTCAGCGGGGCCGCGGCGCCCGTGCGGACCAACAGCCCGGAAACGCCGTGATCAACCAGTTCCGGTATGCCACCCACCGCCGTGGCGACAACCGGCAATTCCTTGGCCATGGCCTCCATCAGAACGACCGGGACCCCTTCCATGAACGAACTGACCACCATGACGTCGGCGCGATCGAAATGCGACTGGATGTCGTCCTGCCCCACGGCGCCACGGAGCGTCACCCGCCCGCCCAGGCCCTGTGCCGCGATGCGGCCGGCCAGCTCGGCCCGTAATGGGCCGTCGCCGACCATGTCCAGCGACCACTCCACCCCCAACGCGCCGAGCGCGCGGCACGCGTCCAGCAGCACCGTGTACCCCTTGATCGCCTGCATCCGCCCGACGGTGAGGATCCGAAAGACCTGATCGGATCGGCGCGTCGCCGGCCGGTACACGTCCGGGTCGATGCCGCACCGCACCACGAACTGACGATCCCACACGGCGGGACGCGTCCACGTCATCACCTGGGCGCGGCAGAAATCCGAAATGCAGCGGACGAAGCGGGCCGACTCGGCCTTGAGCGCCAGCTGCCAGGAGTCGACGTGAAAGAACTCCGCGGACCCGTGGATCGACAGGCTCCACGACAGCCTGGGGTCGATCACGCACGCCAGGTGCGCGACGGAGGCGGCGTTGTTGGCCATGTGGACGTGGACGTGCCGCAAGGCGCGCCGGCGCATCTCGCGCGCCAGCCGCACGGCCTGCATCGCGTACCCGGCCGCGCGGGCCCGGCGATCCAACCCCGGAAGTGATTCACGCTGGGCGCGGAGGAACCCTCGCGCCGCCCCAACTGGGGCCGCCGCCCACGCGGCCGGCTGCGCCGCGAGCAGGGCTCCGAGCGAGGGAGTCAGGGGCATGGTCTGCCGCGCCGCCTCCATGTGGGCCGAGCCCAGGACGCCGTTCGCGTTGGCGGGCCGTATCGAGAACGTCTCGACCTCGACCCCGCACGACCGCACGGCGCGGACCTCTCGTTCGATGAACGTGTGCGAGAGACTGGGGTACTCCACGTTGAGGTACGCCACGCGCGCTCGATGGGCCGCTCCGCCGCTCACGCGCCACCTCGCGTGCGTTCGGCAAGACCGCTGATCTCGGCACGAAACGAGACGATCGAGCAACCCCCGCCCGTGCCTCGGGCCCCGACCCTGCCGCTCGTGACGTCGCGCCGCGCCAGGCGGAGCGGGTCGGACTCGGTCGTGCTGACGCCGGGGCGAGTGGTACACGCGTACCGGAACCCGGCCCGCCGGACCGCCTCGACCACGCGATCATCGTGGTCACCGTTTGGGTAGCAGAAGCACCCGACGGGTTTTCCGCTCCAGGATTCCACCTCGCGCTTGGACAGAACCAGCTCCGATTGCAGCCGCGCGTCGTCGAGCTGGGGCAGAAGCTCGTGCGTCACGCTGTGCGCACCGAGTTCGTGACCGGACATGGCCAGCGCCGCGGCCTGCCGGGGGGTCATCGGCCGATGCGTGGCCGGGGGCTCGCCGGGGGTGCCGACGGTCGCGACGAGGCGCCGCCGAGTCTCCGGATCGAGCGACTTGAAGACCGCCAGCACGCGCGACGCGGACCAGGATTCGCTCGCACGCGCGCCCGCGTCGAGCGAGCGCACCGCGTCCAGCACACGGGCTCGCGCCGCGCCGGGGGTTGACCACGCTAACGCGATCCGGTCGAACCACATCAGCTGCGCGCGCCCGACGAAGCCCGAGGCGAGGAAGAACGTCGCCCGCATCCCCCGTTGCTCCAGCTCCGGAGCCGCGATCTCGGCGTTGTCGGCGTAACCGTCGTCGAAGGTGATGCACACCGTCGGGCGGTCGGATCGCGGGGTTGCGCCGCGCAGCTCGTCGAGCGCCCGCGAGAGCGTGCGGACCGCCGCTCGCTTGCTCAGCCAGTCGAGCTGCGCCGCGAATGCGGTCCGGGGCATGGCCAGCGCGGGCAGCGGGTACGCCCGTGCGTCGCCATCCCCGAGCACGCGGTGGTACGTGAGAATCGTGACCACGGAGCGCATCGCGGACTCGTGCCGAGCCAGCACGCCCGAGGCCCGCGCCGCAACGTAGGCGGCCCGCAACCCGAGCGACCTCAGCCCCACGGTTCGGTCCCGATCACGATCCGCCCCCCGGCTCGCCGCGGACACGGACCACCCGCGCCGGCGCCCCCACGGCGATGCCCATCGGCGGCACGTCCTTGGTCACGACGCTCCCGGCCCCGATGATGGCTCCCGAGCCGATCGTCACGCCCTTGAGAATCACGGCTCCGCAACCGATCCACACGTCGTCGCCGATGGTGATGGGGGCGGACACGTGCGGCTGATCGCGCATGGGTGTGCCCGGGGCACTGCCGTGGTCCGCATCCCTGATGCTCACTCGCTCGCCGATAAGGCAATTGTCGCCGATGCGCACCCGCGCGTAGCTCACCACGAACACACCTGAGTTCAACCGCACGCGCGAGCCCAGCTCGATCCTCCCGCCCTCGCTGGTCTCCAGGTACACGTCCCGGCCGAGCCGGCACGCCGCTCCAAGCGAAAGCCGCAGCACGCCCTCCCCCACCCGCACCGGGCCATCGAACTGCGTGCTCGCGGGAACGGCCGTGCCGGCCCGCGCGCGCAGCGCGGCGAGCCGGCCCAGGCGTGCCACCGGCGACGTCACAGGCCCGACCGCGCGCCACGCCGCCGCCAGCGTGTTGGCCGCCAGACTGAAGACCATCCGGATGATCGGCCGACCCGTCATGTCAGGGTCGCTCCCGCGCCGGGCCGATCCGCCGTGTCGCGAGCGAGCAGCACCTCGCGATCGATCTCCGCGCGGCACAGCAGCTCCACCGCGACCAGCACGCCGATCTGACGGGTGAGGTCCTCGCCCGATTGGTGCGCGTCGAACGCGGCACGCACGGCATCGTGGTCGATGATCCCGCGGTCGGCCAAGCGTTCGCTGAGCACGAGCCGCCGCGCGGCCTCTCGCCAAGGGCCTCGGAACCAGCCCGCGGGGTCGGCGACCGCCATCGATGCGAACGGCCGCAGCCCCACCCGGCGCCCCGCCACGCCCGCGAATTTGTGATACGCCTGCGCCCCCAGCGAAGCCACGAAACCCCACGACGGCGGGATGCCGGTTCGCTGCCACGCCACGCGCCCGGCGGTCGGGCACGCGCGATTCAGCACCGCCAGGTACAACCGGTGACGCACACGGTATTCGAGCGGCACGCGCAACAGGAAATCGACCACATCGCGATCCCAGAACGGGGCGTGCGATTCGACATCGCCCCGCAACAGCATCGTTCCGCAGTTCGTGTAGCGGAAAATGCGATTCTCGAAGAGCCAGTCGTTGAGCGCTTCGATCGGTCGCGGCCCGGCGCGGCCCTCCAGCGAGGCCGACCACAGCGACCGACCACGCGACCGGGGTCCGGACGAACGCGTCATGCGATCGACCCACCCCTCGGCCCCGGCCCCGGTGCGCCACGACCACGTCGCGTCCGCGAGCCGTGACATCGATTCCGCCGCGAACCACGATCGCTTCAGGAAGTTGCCCCCCAGGAACACGTCACCGGCGAGCCCGTTGAGCGTCACATCGCACGCCCGCGCCACCATCGACGCGAACGGGAGCACGAACATCTCATGCACGCCGAAGCAGCCGCCGGTCCGCGCCACGCCCTCGGCCCACAACGGCGGGAAAGCGGCCGGGTTCCATTCACGGGCGGTGTGCGGCGAACCGACCAGCCGCGCGAATCGCTCCGCGTACGCAAGGTCGCGGCAGCCCGGAAGGCCCCAGGTGAAACTCGGAACGCGATTGGGGTGCTCGCACAAGCCCAGGATCAGCCTTGAGTCCAGGCCGCCGCTCAGCGGCACACCAAGGCGCGGGCAGGCCCGTTCCATCCGGCGGACCGAGCGCGTCAGTCGTCGCGCCAGTTCCTCGGTCGCGTCACGGAACGAGATCGACCGATCCGGCGCATTGCGGAAGCGCCAGTACTCCCGCTCACGGCCCGCGGCGCCGTCCAGCTCGAGCACCGTCCCGCCCGGCATGAACCCCACGCCGCTCAAGATCGTCCTCCGCTCCAGCGTCTCCCCGATCCGCAGGAAGAGGTCCAGCGCGTCGCGATCGATCCGCGCCTCATCGAGGAACGGCGTGACGGCACGAAGCTCGGTGCCCGCCGCAACGATCCCGCGTCCACGCACAATGTACACCGGGTAATGCGCATGCCGATCGGTGCAGACGCGCAACCGTCCGGCGGATGAACTCCACACCGCCGCGGCGAACGCGCCGTTGAGCGAACCAAGGTCCCCGCCCGCGGAAACGACCGCAATCGCCGCGTCGGTCGCGTCGCCGGAGTCCTCCACGCACTGCCCCACCCACGCGGTGGTGCTCCCGTCGTCGGCCCGCGTGAGCGTTCCCGAGCGTGGAAACTCGCCGGCCCATCCATCCCCCCCCGGGCCGCGCCGCCACACGGCCATCCGCGCCGCGCCGAAATCGCGCTCCGTCAGCCGTTCCCCGATGGGCGCCGCCCGCCCGACCGCGCGCGACCACGCGCTCGGGTCGATCAACCCGCCGCGTGCCGCGATCACCGCCAGCCAGCCCGACATCAGGTATGCGTCCCGGCCGCCGCGCCCGGCGCGGGGAGCTTGTGCTCGATAATGGTCGTTTCGCGACCGCGCAAACGGTTGAAGTGAAACGTCGCGGCCCCGGCGAGGTTCGCGAACTTCTCGAGCAGGATGAAAGTCGCGAAAATGTTCGCCTCGCGCGAAGTCCGGCCGCGGCGCCGCTGGCCGGCGCGAATCCTCCACCACTGCAACGGGTACAGCGCGAGCACGCCCAGGCTCAGGCCTCTTGTCCAGTACATCGGCACGGCCGCGAGCAACGGGACGAGCAGCGCCCAGATGAGCATGCTGCGAACCTCGAACGCCCAGTGCCGCTCCCCCGCGGCCCCGTGCATGTGGTGCCCCTGCGCGTAGCTGTGGCCCGTACGGACGCTCCGCCGCCACCACTGGCCGAAGCGGAGCATCGCCGAGTCGTGCAGGCACATCTCCGCGTCCACGCGCCAGATGAGGCCGCCGTGCCGCCGCAGTCGGAGCGACAGGTCGGGCTCCTCGCCCGCGATGAGTGCCGGATTGAACCCGCCGACCTCGCGGAACGAAGGGCAGCGGACCATGAAAATCCCCCCGCACGACCGCACCTCGCCCACCGGCATGTCCCACGACAGGTCGCAGAGCGTGTTGTACACGCTGCGTTCCGGGAAACGCTCGCGCACACGGCCGTACACGACCGCGACCCGGGGCCGCGCATCGAGCTCCTGCACGGCTCGATCGAACCACCCTTCCGACATCTCGCAATCACCATCGATGAACTGCACGCGCCCCACCCCGGGAGCCACGCGCAGCAGCCGATCGAAGCCCTCGTTGCGGGCCCGCGCGGCGGTGAAAGGCCGCGTCGGGTCGAGCGACACCACCTCCGCCCCGAAGCCCCGCGCCACCTCCACGCTCGCGTCGGCCGACCCGCTGTCCACGTACACGATCGGCCCAACCACATCGCCCCGCCGCGCCGCTGAGGCCCGCCAGCGGTCCACCGAGCGCAGGCACGTCACCAGGCGTTCCCCTTCGTTGCGGCCGATGACAACCACGCCCACTCCGCCCGGCACGCTCACGAAGCCCTCCCGTCGGAGGTGAAAATCGGCACCCGCAGAGTGAGCAGCGCCCGTGCGTCGCCCCACAGCAAGTCCCACGCGAACAGCCGCGGGTTCGTCTGGTCGTGCCCGCACAGACCCAGCAGGCGACGGGCCGCCAGGCTGACGTGTCCGATCAGCCAGAGCACGTCCGCCGCGAGCAGGCCGAACACGCTCAGGTGCTTCACGAGATACCGCCGGCGCGAGTCGAACCAATACCGCCCGCGCCGACGCCCCGCAGAGGCGATGCCCGTCGCGCTCCCCTCCAGGTGAACGATGCGGGACCCCGGCACCTGCCACACGTGCCATCCCGCGCGCGCCGCGCGCCTGCAGAAATCCACTTCCTCGAAGTACAGAAAGAACCCCTCGTCCATGCCGCCCAGTTGCTCCACCACCTCGGCTCGCGCCATGATCGCCGCGCCCGAAACCCAATCGACGCGCCGCGGCTCACCAGCCCCCGGACCGACCGGCTTCAGCCAGCGATCCGCCAGGCCCAGCCTCGCGCCCCGCTGGAATTCGCCGAGCAGGCTCGGGAACCGGTGCGCCGACGGAACCTCCACGCCCGCCCCGTCCTCCTGGCTGCTCCCCGCGATTCCCGCCTCCGGATGCGCATCCATCCATTCGATGAGCCGGAGGATCGCGCCCGACCGCACGAGCGTGTCGGGATTCAACCAGAACACGTATCGCGGGCGAAACCCCGACTCCAGCGATGCCCGCCACGCGGCGTTGTTCCCGAACGCGAACCCGCCGTTCCGCGGCAGCCGGACCACACGCGCCCAGTCGGAGTAACCCGCGGCGCCGATGAACGCCTCCAGCGTCGTCGCCGAGCCGTCGCCCGAGTCGTTGTCCACCACGACCGCCCGAACGTCGCCCGCGAGCGCTCGCTCCGGCGCCAGCGATTCCAGGCAGCCCCTCACCAGGTCCGCCGTTCGATAGTTCACGATGGCGACTAGCACGCTCACGATTGCGATTCCGACCCGGGATCAGGCCCCGCGCGATCGGCCCTACCGACGCGCGAACACCAGCAGGTTCAGCCAGAACCAGGGCGCCAGGTTCAGCCTCTTGTTCTCCGCCTCCCACTGCTCCGTTTGCGGCCCGTCGAACGCGAAGCCCGCGGCCGCGAACAAATCGATCCAGTACGACTTCGGCCGGCAGTTGAAGTGATTCACGCCCTCCTGCCCCGGCGACGCCGCGGTGATCACCACGTGGCGGGACGCCGCCCCCGTCAGCATGCCCACGTAGCGGTTCGCGAACTTCTCCGGCAGGTGCTCGGCGACCTCGAAGCTGTACGCGAGGTCCGCTTTCCATGGGAGCGAGGGCTCCTTGGTCAGGTCGAACTTCCGCGCCTCGACGCCCTTGTCCCGGCACGCCCGCAGGGCCGCGTCCGCCAGCTCCACGCCACGCGCCCCGACGCCCAGCCTCCCGAACGCCGCCAGGTACTCGCCCGTCCCGCAGCCGACGTCGATCACGCTCGCGGGTCGGAATCGCTCCACGATCGCGCGCGCCATCGGGTCGGCGCTCTGACCGGCCAGGCCCTTCATCTCCCCGTCGTAGTACTCCTGTGTGTAGAACCGGTCGTGGTACCTCGTGTCCTCCGCGAAGAGCTTGCGGAACACCCACCGGTACGGCCCGAGCGTGCGCACACGCTCCCGCACGCGCATCGGGACGATCGCCTTGGCCGCCGCGAACACCTGCTTCTTCATAGGTTGAGACTCCGTCCTACACCAGACCGGCGACGCGCTGACCGTCCCCGCCGCCCAGCGGCGCCGCCCCGTTGGAGCCGGCGTGCGGCGCGGCGAGCCGCGCCAGCGCCTCAAGCAGCGCCCGTCTTCGCCTCGCCCCCACCTCCGACCACGTGAACCCCTGGGCTCGGATCCGCGCCGACTCGCCCATCCCGCGCCGCAGCTCGGCATCCGCGGCCAGGCGTCGCAACGCCCCCGCCCACGCCTCGCGCTCGTGCCCGTCGATGATGAGCCCGTCCTTCCCCTCCCGCGCCACGCCGCCCGCCCCCATCGGCGAGACCACCACCGGCAGCCCGCACGCCATCGCCTCGTACGTCACCAGCGGGCTGCCCTCCTCCAGGGTCGGGAACGCGAACACGTCCGCCGAGCGGTACACCCCGCCGATGTCGCTCACGTAGCTCAGGCACGTCACGTCGGCCCGCGCCAGGAAGGCCGCGTTCCGCTCCGCGACATCCTGGTCCACCTTCCCCGCGAACACCACGCGCCCCTTCACCCCCGAGGCCGCCCACGCCTCCAGCAGCAGGTGCGGCCCCTTCCGCACGCACACGCGCCCCGCGAACACCACCGTCAGCCCGTCGATCGGACGCAGCGATGCCCGCGCGTGCGCGTCGATCCGCGACGGGTCCCACCCGTAGCTCGAAGCGATGACCCGGTCGCGCGCGACCCCGTGCTCGACCAGCGATTCCTCCACCAGAGGGCTCGGCGAGAACACCAGGTCCGCGAGCGCCAGCGCCCGACGCTCCAGCTCGACCGCCTCGTCCGTGATGCCGTGGGTCGAGGGCATCCCCAGCCGCCGGAATTCCGCGTCCAGGATCCGCTTCGCCGTGGCCTGATGCGTGTTGATGCGCTCCATCACCAGCACCTGCCCGCGCCGCTTGATCTCCTCGTACACCCACAGCGGCGCCCCCGGCCACACGTACGCCACGTCCCCCCGCTCCAGACCCGCCAGGTACCGGCGCGCCGCGAAGTCCCGCACCCGCCGCTCCGAGCGGTCCAGCCGGTACACCAGCCGCTTGATCCACGACGGCACCGCGTCCCGCGTGAACTCCCGCCTCCCCGCGGCGTCCGACGCCGGCATCGTCACGTCCACGTCCATCCCCTCGCCCCGCATCGCCTCGCAGAGCGAAAGACAGATGTGGCTGATCGCTCGGCCGGAGCTGTAGTTCGGATAGAACACCTTCAGCCTCACGCGCCGCCCCCCTGCGCTCCGCCCACGGCGGGAACGCCCCGGGGAACTCCCGCGCCCGCGCGCCCGACGCCCCGGCGCACGCCCACGGCCATCGCCACCGGGCCCAGGCCCCCCGCCGCCGCGACCAGCAGCGGGTTGATCATCGAATTCGGCAGCGTGTCGATCGTGAACAGCAGCACCGACACCAGCACCGCCACCGCCGGCGCCGCCCCGGGATGCTTGAACACCCCCGGCCCCGCCCTCCACAGCAGCAACGCCGGCGGCAGGATCAACCAACCGAAGAACGCGCCCAGGCCCACCACCCCGTGGTTGCCCAACGCGATGATCCACATCCCATCGGTGCGCGAGAGATCCTGGTCCTCCTCCTCGTCGATGATCCGGGCCCGGCCCCACAGCCCCCACCCGAACACCGGACGCTCCATGGCCCGCGCGATGAGCTGGTTCTCGTTGTCGATCCTCGTCTTGAGCGACTCGGCCCGTTCCGAACTGATCATCTTCGAAACCGCGATCAGCTCCGAGGCGTCCCACTGGCTGACCACCCGCACGCCGACATACAGGAACGGCACCGTCGCCAGCACCCACACCGCCGCCGTGATCCGCCAGGTGCGGGCCACGGTCATCGCCCCCAGCCCGGCCGCCAGCAGCGCGATCGCGCCCACCGAGCGGCACAGCAGCGTCGTCCCCACCAGCGCCGCCAGCAACCAGCCGAACGGCCAGCCCCGCAACCGCTTCAGCTCCCCCACCCGCCACATCCACACGCCCACCAGACTGGCCGTCGCCATCCACGCCGCGACCATCAGCCCGTGCTGCATGAACACCGTCGGACGCCACCCCCCGAAGCGCCACGACTGGATGAACTGGTGCTGGTGGTACCCGTACACCCAGGTGTGCAGCTGCGGGCTCATCCGCGCCTCGAACAGGCACAGCGGCACGTACACGAGCCCCCCCACGATCATCCCCATCGCCAGCTCGCGCAGGCCGGCCGCGTCGCTGAAATACAGCCGCCCGATCAGGTACGGGATCACCCAGTACTCCGTCCCCTTCATCATCGACGAACCGCCGTCGTACGCCCCCAGACCGTTCGTGATCGACGAGGCCATCGGCACCAGCCACCACACCAGCATCGGCACGTCGAACCACCGCGGCCGCAGCCGCCCCAGCCGCGCCGGGTCGAACACCAGCGTCCCCAGCAGCACACCCAGGCTGATGGCCGTGAGCTTCGTGTAGTCCGGCAGGCCAGGGAGCTTGAACCCGGCCACGGGCAGGAACATCCACCCCGCCGCCATGCTCACGACCGTCGCCCGCAGCGACGGCATGGCCGCGAACAGGAACAGCGTCAGCACCGGCCACGCGAACAACGCAAGGTAGACCGTCAGCGTCACGCCCCGGCCCTCCCCGCGTCACGCCCGCCCCCGGCCGCGTCGATCGGCTCGCCCCGCGGCCCGCACCCGCGCCACGCGCCCGCGGCCGGGTCGAACCGCTTGATCGCACGCGCGGGAACCCCCACCAGCATGCACCGCTCCGGGAACGACCGCGTGACCACCGCGTTCGCGCCCACGATGCAGCCGGCACCCAGCGTCACCCCCTTGAGCACGCACGACCCCTCCCCCAGCCAGCAGCCGTCCCCGATCGCCACCGGCGCCACCACCAGCTTCAGCATCGTCGGGTCCGGCCAGTCGTGATCATGGTCCGAGATGTACACCCGCCCCGCGATGAGCACCTTGCGGCCGATCGTCACCCGCTCCGCCGCGCCCACGTGCAGGTACAGCTGCGCGTCCGTCCCGTCCCCGATGTGAATCTCGCCGCGGAAGCCGCCGTCGCGCACGCACTCCAGACGCGCGTGCGGACGGATCGTCACGTCCGCGCCCACCAGGATCCCCTCGCCGCCCCCGATCATCTCCGGCCGCATCACCGCGCTGCGCGCCCCGAGCGCGCCAAGCCGACGCGCCTGCCACGCGTGCGCCAACCGGTACCGCGCTCGGGCGATCAGGCCCATCTCAATGCACCACCCAGTACACCAGCACCGCCCCCCCCACCATCATCGCCGCCCAGCCCGCCTCCCGCGCCCGCAGGCCGGGAAACTCGCGCGCCACCCCGAACGCGTACACCAGGTACGCCGGCACGCTCGCCGCGGACACCACCCACACCGCCGTCTTCAGCTCGCCCGTCCCCAGCGCCCACGGCAGGAACACCGCGATGCAACCGATCTTCGTCAGGCTCGACCACACGCTGTACCGCGTCTGCCCCTCCGCCAGCAGCAGCCACGCGGCGGGCGTGCGCAGGATCAACGCCGCCGCCTGCACGCCCATCACCTGCAGCATCCATCCCGCGTCCAGGTACCGGTCGTCGTACAGCAACCGGATGATCGGCTTGCCCAGCAGCAACTGCCCCACCAACGCCCCCGCCGCCGCCAACCCCACCAGCAGGCCCATCCGCCGGTAATGCCCGAGCGCCCGCTCGCGCCGCTCACGCAGCATCTCCGAGAACGCCGGGAACATCACCTTCTGCATCAGCATGTCCAGCAGCTGCGTCCCCATCGTCGCCAGCGTCAGCGCGATGCCGTACAGCCCCAGCGCCCGCTCATCGATCGTGTACCCCAGCAGCAGCCGCTCGCTCTGGTCCGAGGCGAACAGCAACGCCGTGGACAGGAAGATCCCCGCCCCGAACGCCAGGATCTGCCGCGCCGCGCCCGGGTCCCACCCCCACGCGTCCCGCCGGTCCGACAGGAACCGGCTCCCGATCGCTTTGACCAGCGCCGTCGCGATCGCGCCCGCCACCAGCGGCCAGCTCGCCGTCGGAAGCTCGTGCGGGCGCGGCAACAACCACCACCGCCACGCCGCCGGCACCCCCGTCGCCCAGGAACCCAGCTCCGAGATTCCCGGCAACTCGCGCGCCACCGCCGCCCAGTACCACAGCCCGCCCGCCACCATCACCGCCGCCCCCGCGCTCTGCGCCGTCAGCTCCAGCACGGTCAGCCGCCCCAGCGACAACTCGCGATTGAGCGTGTACAGCGACGTCGAGTTGAACCCGCTGATCACGGCCGTCACCGCCGCGACCATCACCAGCTCATCGACGTTCTTCCCCATCGCCCGCGCGTACGGCCCCGCCAGCAGCAGCGCCGCCAGCGTCAGCGCGAAGCCACGGATGATCTGGATCGTCCACGCCGTGTTCAGGTACGCCGCGTCCGACCCGCGCCGCGCGCGGATGATCCCCGCCCCCAGCCCCAGATCGCTGAACATCTGCAGGCCGATGATGAACGTGTTCACCAGCAGCATCAGCCCGAACGCCTCCGGCACCAGCAGCCGCGTCAGGATCATGTTCGCGCCCAGCCGGATCACCTGGCTCGCGCCGTACCCGGCGAACGTCCACACCGAGCCCAGGATCGCCCGCTGGCGCAGCGTCGCCGATGCGCCGTCGTCGCCACGCGCCACGCCCACCACCACCGCCACGCGCCGGAGCACACCCGCCGTCACGTCTCGAGTTCCGTCATCCGATCACCCGCCCAGCGGCTGGAACGCCGCGCGGAAATACTGCAGCAGCCGGTCCACGCTCAGCTCGTCGTTCCACCGGAACCGCGACTGCCCCGACGAGGGGCCGTTCCCCACCATCGCCCCCATCAGCGACTCGTGTGTCGATCCGAACCCCTTCTCCGTCGCGAACCCCGCCGTGCTCGCCGCCGCGTTCACGTACGCCCCCGCGGCCAGCACCGCGTCCGCCTCCCGCGACGCGCTCATCCACTGCGCCAGCGAGACGTTGGCGCCCGCCAGCGTGAACCACTGCCCCGCCGGGCGGTTGGTCTTGTACCCGTCGCCCGTGAACGTGAACATCGGCGCCGCCGCCGAGTAGAACGACATCAGCTCCGCGTGCGGGCTCGACGACGGATCCACCAGCGTGTTCCGCTCGAAACGGATGTTCGTGTACACCGCCGACCCGCCCGGCGCCGACACCGTCAACGCCCCGCGCCAGTTGTAAATCAGGTTCCCGCGCACCGTCACGTTCTGCAACCCCGCCCCGAACGTCCCGTACAGCGGGTCCGCCAGCAGCATCGACGTCCCCGCCCCCGCCGAGAGCTTGTTCGCCAGGATGTTGTCCTCGATCGTCAGGCCCTGCGGCCCGATGTTGTTCACGTCGAAGCCCAGACCGCGCGAGTTCTCCGCGTTGATGTCCGTCGCCTCCACCACGACATTCCGGCTGATCCGGCCCGACACGCCCCCGGGCACCGGACTGTCCCCGCGACCGAACTGCACCGCGATCGCGTTCCTCACCAGCACGTTGTCCTCCACGATCCCGCCCGAACGCACCTGCACCCCGTGCGACGCCCCGCGTGAGATGATGTTCCGACGCACGATCCCGGGGCCCGTGTCGTCCTGCACGTAGATGTTGTGCCCGCGCCGCGCCGACGAATCCGCGGCCGTCTTCCGGCCGTTGTCGTCCAGGATGCACTCCTCGATCACCCAGTTGTTCACCTTCGAAAGGTACAGCCCCGACGACCCGCCCGACGCGTTGAAGCTCCCGTCCACCACGCACCGCCGGATCCGCACGTTCGTCACCGTGCCCCGGAAGCCCTGGATGCAGATCCCCGTCCCGTACCCCTGGAACCGGCAATCCTCGATCAACAGGTCGTCCCCGTCGTCCAGCCAGAAGATCCCGCCGCAATCCGTCGAACCATCGAACGTGCTCGCCCAGAAATGGACCCCCACGAACGCCAGGAATTTCCGCGCCGGCGGGTTCATCCGGAAGATGCCGTGCGTGTTCCCGCTGTCCACCAGCGGCCGGTCGTTCGAGGCGCCGTAGCTCCACACCACCATCGGCTCAGCCGGAGAACGGCCGCTCTTGTTCCACAGCGGGAACGCCTCGCGGAACGTCTCGCCCCTTTTCAGCAGCAGCCAATCCGGAAACCCGTCCCGCAGCAGCGTGAAGCCCTTCGCGATCGTCCGCACCGGCGCCGCCTCCGTGCCCGGGTTCGAATCCAGCCCGCTCACGCTGCTCACGTACACGCGCTTGGTGTCGGCGCTGGGTGTGAACTCCGTCCATCCACTCGCGCCACCCCCACCCCCGCTCCCGCCCCCACCGCCGCTTCCCCCACCGTCATTCCCACCCATCCCGCCGTCCGCCCCCCCGTTCGATCCGTCCCCGATATACCCGCCGTCGTCATCCCGGCCCGCCGCCCACCCGCGGCCAACCTTCTCCGGCCGCGGCGCATCGCCCGCCACCGCGGTCTGCCGTTCCCCGTTCCTCCCCGTGCCCGCCGCCACGGTTCGCGCGCCGTCGTTCGCGGTCGCCGCTCCCGCGCGCACGGCCCCGAGCTCCGCCGGCTTCTCCGTCACCCGGGTCACGATCTTCGCCCGACCCGGCATCGCCGCGCCCGCCGATCCCGACTGCACCGAACGCACCGCCCCCGCGCTCGCTCCCTTCGATGCGCCACGCCATTCCGACAGCTTCGGCGCGACCAACCCGCCCGGCATCCGACCCAGCACCACGCCGCGCGGCACCCACCGCTCCAACCGTCGCCCGTCCGGCAGCGAGATCACCACCCGCTCCGTGTCCGGTCCAGCCGGATCCGAGTGCGAAACAACCGGACTGTCCGCGCGCCCCTCACCCCGGGACTCGGACGCGGGAGATGGAGGCGCCGCGTGCGAGGACCCGCCCACAAGGCTCATGGCCCCAGCCAGCAACGCGACAATCGCGATCCATGCCCAACGGATCATGCTCGCTCCTCCCCCTCGCCGACCGCCCGCAACCCCGCCGATCGCAATCTCACACACTCCAATGTCGAATACGCGACGCACGTGGCACAGTCCCAGAATCGGACCGGGTCTGCCGATACGGCCGCCGCGCCCGCGCAGACCGCCCGGCCTCTAACTTCCGTCCCAGAATCCTCATTCTCATCCCACACGATCCGGTGCCGCCCGCCCGGACTCCGTCCCCGTCGCGCGCCCCGTTCGGCGCGCGAGTCACCCCCCGATCCGCGGGGGGGGGGGGGGGCGGGGGGGGGGGGGGGGGGGGGGGGGGGGGCCGCGGGGGGGGGGGGGGGGGGGGGGGGGGGGGGGGGGGGGGGGGGGGGGGGGGGGGGGGCGCGGTGGGGGGGGGGGGGGGGGGGGGGGGGGGGGGCCCTCGCGGCCGAAGGGGACGGGGGTGTCGCCGCGGGCGCGGAGGGCGGCGCACAGGCGGCGGCCGATGAAGCCGTGGCCGCCGGCGACGGCGATCTGCAGGCCTGGCGTTCGGGACATGTCCGTGGGGCCAGGTTGGGCTGGGCTTTGGGACATGTCCTGGGGGTCAGGTCAGCAGCTCGCGGTACCAGGCGACGGTGCGCTCGAGGCCGGCGGTGAGGCCGAAGCGGGGGCGCCAGCCGAGGCGCTCGCGGGCCTTCTCGGAGGCGAGGAACTGGGCCCGGATCTCGTGGCTGGCCTCGCCGAGGACGACGGGCTCGAGGTCGGGGCGGCCGGCGGCGATGAGGACGTGGGCGGCGATGTCGAGGACGCTCTGGGGGCGCTCGTCGGAGAAGTTGAAGGCCTCGCCGGCGACCTCGGGGCGGTGCATCTGCTCGGCGAGGTCGAGGTAGGCGGCCACGGCGTCGCCGACGTAGACGTAGTCGCGGATGAAGTGGCCGTCGGAGCGGATGATCGGGCGCTCGCCGCGGATGGCGGAGCGGATCGTGCCGGGGACGATGCGGTTCCAGTTGAGGTCGCCGGGGCCGAACAGGTTGCCGCAGCGGGTGATGCAGACGTTGAGGCGGTAGGTCTCGAAGTAGCAGCGGGCGATGAGGTCGGTGCAGCTCTTGGAGCAGTCGTAGGGGAAGCGGCCCTCGAGCGGGGAGGCCTCGGTGTAGGGCAGCACGGGCTGGTCGCCGTAGGCCTTGTCGCTCGAGGCGACGACGACCCGCTGGACCTTCTTCGCGTTGTGGCGGCAGGCCTCGAGCAGGTTGTAGCTGCCGCGGACGTTGGCCTCCCAGGTGGACATGGGGTTGCGGCTGGCGGTGCCGACGATGGTCTGCGCGCCGAGGTGCAGGACGGTGTCGATCTCGTGCTCGTTGAGGGCGCGCTCGAGCAGCGGGTAGTCCTCGAGGGAGCCGCGGACGATGACGGCGCGGCGGTCGAGGCCGAGGCGTTGAAAGTGGCTCTGGCTGACCTGGTCGCGGACCAGGCACACCGCGTTGGCGCCGCGGTCCAGCAGCTCGGCGACCATGTGGCTGCCGAGCAAGCCGGTCGCGCCCGTGACGAACACCGGACGATCGGTCCAAAATGCCATGATTACCAGGTCCTCCAGGGGGCGTTGCCGCCGTTCCACGCCTCTTCGAGCTTGAGCAGGTCGCGGTAGGTGTCCATGCACTGCCAAAAGCCGGCGTGCTCGAACATCATGAGCTCGCCGTCCTCGGCGGCGCGCTCGAGCGGGGCGCGCTCGAGGATGCAGGACTCGTCGTCGCTGACGTAGTCGAGGAAGCGGCGCTTGAAGGCGAAGAAGCCGCCGTTGATGTGGCCGGTCTCGACCGGCTTCTCGCTGAAGCGGCGGACCTGCGGGCCGGCGACGACGAGCTCGCCGAAGCGGCTCGGCGGGCGCACGCCGGTGACGGAGGCGGCGCGGCCGTGGGCCTGGTGGAAGTTGAGCAGGGCGGGGATGTCGACGTCGGAGAGGCCGTCGCCGTAGGTGAGCATGAAGTCGT
>JAEUIW010000179.1 GCA_016794925.1 Phycisphaerae bacterium | reverse complement strand
CGTCAGCCACATCAGGTTGAATCCGACGACGTGCCTGCTTCCAAGGCTCTGCACGTAGGACGCGTAGGTCAGCAGCGTGGCCCCCGCCGTCACGATCACGGCCATCTGAAGGAACGAGTCGGTGTACCCGGCCTGCACCCGGCGATGCTCGATCGCTCGTCCGCCGTCGCCGTCATCATCCGCCAGCGCCTTCCGCTCGCCCAGCCGTTTGCCGAAGGCGAGGAACATCGAGAGGAAGAAGGTCACGTTCAGCAGCCAGACCGATGGTTCCACGCCCGCCGCGGCGCACCCCCCCATCACCCGCAGCACGAAGCCCAGCGCCAGGCCGATCACGTCGAGGATCAGGACGTGTTTCAACCACGCGCTGTACGCCGTGACGTTGAGCACATACAGCCCGAGCGTCAGTGCGACCCACCCCACCGTGGGCATCCCGATCGCCAGCAGTAACGCCACTGACGCCATCCCCAGCACCCCCGCCCACGCCGCCGCCTGGCCAACTCCGACATGCCCGGCCGCGATGGGTCGCTTTCGCTTCCGCGGGTGCGACCGGTCGGCCACGCGGTCCAGCAGGTCGTTCACGACGTAGCCGGCGCTCGACGCCAGGGCGAACGCCCCCGCGGCCA
>JAEUIW010000178.1 GCA_016794925.1 Phycisphaerae bacterium | reverse complement strand
ACGTTCGGCATTGCGCGGGGCGCGCCTCGTACAGGCCGCACACGGCCTTGCCTGGAATGGTCTGGCGATCCAAGAAGACGCAGTCGTTGCCGAACTCCGTCTTCTTCTCCTTCAGGCTGCGCTGCGTGCCGGCGACCCGGCGGCTGTACGCAGCCAGGAACTCCGACTCGGGCATGCCGACCTTGTCGGCCATGGCACGCCCTTCGTCCGCGGTGAACAGCACGACGCCTTCTGGACCCGTGCAGCAGTTGCCGCACATGGTGCATTGAAAGCGCAGGCCATCGCGGTACCAAGGATCTCCCTTGCCGGGCGATGGTGGGCGTGCGGGCATGCGGCGTGTGCTGCGGTGGCGTTCAAGACGCCCGGCCTCAATCGGCCGGGTCGTCTCCGTCGTCGTCGGCAACCTGAACTTCCTGGGCCTTGGATTCCTGGCCAATCAGCGGTCCGCCGTCGTTGTCCTCTTCGGCTTCGGCCAGGGCGGTGAAGCCGCGGAACGACTGGCTGTCGCTGATGGTGGTCTCTTCGCCAGGTCGCGCGGCGCCCAGGTCTTCGGCCTCTTCGCGGGCCTCGTCCAGGAACGCCTCGTCGCTCGTCTCGTCGCCCGCGGGCACTTCGACCAGCTTC
>JAEUIW010000177.1 GCA_016794925.1 Phycisphaerae bacterium | reverse complement strand
GTCATGCAGACGATGGCGCCGTTGGACGCCAGTTTGCCCTCGCCCGCGGCGATGGCGCGCTCGATGAGTTCGGCGGAGGACAGGTTCACGGAGAACCGATCCGGGGAGAGGTTGAGGGTGGGACTCGTGGACATGGCGAAACTCCTGCAAGGCGTGCCCGTCCCTCCCCGCCGCTCGCGCCGCGCCCGATCGACGGGCCAAAGGCGGGGAGCGCCCCACGGAAGGGCTGGGGGGTGGGGGGGCAAGTGTAGGGCGGCCAAGCGCGAGGAAGGGCGATGCGGTTGCCTCGCGGCACGAGGCGACGTACCGTCACTCGGACGCAGCCCGCGGGTCCTGCGCCCGCCGCCGACCTCGGCGGACGATGGTGGTCATAGCTCAGTTGGTAGAGCACCGGGTTGTGGTCCCGGTTGTCGCGGGTTCGAGTCCCGTTGGCCACCCTTGACAGCGAGCGTGCCGATCCCGATGAACGGGCGCCGCGAGCCGTCCGATCCATTCATCCAGGAACCTCATCCCCGACGCGACCACGCGGCGCACTGGGACGACGCACGCCTGGCCGATGTCCCGGCGCACTCGCCAAGACGGGGTCGAAATGCCGGAGGAACGCGAGCGGGGTGGTGGTGGGGG
>JAEUIW010000176.1 GCA_016794925.1 Phycisphaerae bacterium | reverse complement strand
GCGGAGACTATGACTGGCGAGCGAGGCGAGGCTTCGAATACTTCCTTCAATGGGGCCGCGGCTTGTGAGCCGCGGAGACCCGCGTACGTGCGCCCGTACCTGAGTCACTGTCTCTCCTTCAATGGGGCCGCGGCTTGTGAGCCGCGGAGACGTCGCGCCAGGTGCGGCTGTGGGGGATTGACGGCCACCTTCAATGGGGCCGCGGCTTGTGAGCCGCGGAGACCCGTGGTCCGGGGCGAACTGCTTCACCGCATCGAGCCTTCAATGGGGCCGCGGCTTGTGAGCCGCGGAGACGCACGACCACCGATCCGCAACGGGCGAGGCAACTCACGCCTTCAATGGGGCCGCGGCTTGTGAGCCGCGGAGACCCGCGACGGCCGGCGTTCTGCATTGAGCGACAAGACCTTCAATGGGGCCGCGGCTTGTGAGCCGCGGAGACGAACGCGACGCCGCCAACTCAGGACTCGACTACGCACCTTCAATGGGGCCGCGGCTTGTGAGCCGCGGAGACTCCGCAAACTCCTCCGCGGTCAGCTTCCCGTCGTTCCTTCAATGGGGCCGCGGCTTGTGAGCCGCGGAGACGACGTGTCGCGGCAGAGCGTGCCGAGCCGTTCGAACCTTCAATG
>JAEUIW010000175.1 GCA_016794925.1 Phycisphaerae bacterium | reverse complement strand
TCACCGCGCTCTATCACCACCCGGTTTCAATCCGCGCCCCTCGCGAGCGAGGGGCGATGCCGTATCCAACCCCGGAACAGCAGGCGGCTTACTTTGTTTCAATCCGCGCCCCTCGCGAGCGAGGGGCGATGCCCTGAAAGGCTACCCCGCGTCGCACATCACGCTGGTTTCAATCCGCGCCCCTCGCGAGCGAGGGGCGATGCCGCGATCATGAGGTCCGGGCACGGCTCATCGAACGTTTCAATCCGCGCCCCTCGCGAGCGAGGGGCGATGCGCACCCGCAGCGACCTGCACACCCGTCCCTTCGTGTTTCAATCCGCGCCCCTCGCGAGCGAGGGGCGATGCGTGGTGGGAAGGTTGCTCGATGCGTGCGTTGGATGTTTCAATCCGCGCCCCTCGCGAGCGAGGGGCGATGCGAGCCGCGACCCGAGATCGGCGCCGAGCACGTCTACGTTTCAATCCGCGCCCCTCGCGAGCGAGGGGCGATGCGATCACGCCGAATCGCGCGACACCCTCGATCTCCTCGTTTCAATCCGCGCCCCTCGCGAGCGAGGGGCGATGCTCTTCTCGTCCAACCATTTGATGGCGCACAGAATCATGCCGGCGCTGCGCGAACCGCAACGCGAAC
>JAEUIW010000174.1 GCA_016794925.1 Phycisphaerae bacterium | reverse complement strand
TGCCCACCGGCACCCGCGGCACCGACTGGATCGAGCTCTCGGCCAACCAGTGCACGCTCTACTACACCTCCGAGGACACCACCGTGCGCCGCTACAACGTCTGTACCCGCAGCGCGCTGCCGGACTTCGCCACCGGCTTGACGGCGCCGTACTGCTACGCGCTGCGCCTGCGCCCCAACGGCGAGCTGATGGTGGCTTGCCAGGACGCGGTGCACCGGCTCAGCGCGCTGGGCGCGAACCTGCGCACGTACACCCGGCAGAGCATCGGCGAGACAGATGCCGGGGGCCTGTTCGCCCTCAACCTCGATCCGGACGGGACCTCGTTCTGGACCGCGGGCCTCAACAGCGGCAGCGTGTTCCGCGTCGACATCGAGAGCGGCGCGGTGCTGGCCAGCTTCAACAGTGGCCCGGGCGGCGTGGGCGGGCTTGCGGTGTACGACGAACTGGGCGAAAGCGACGTATTGCTGGCCGATGGCTTCGAAGGCTCGGCGCCAGCGGTCGCGCGCGTCGGAACCGCGGACGCTGCAAGGGGCGACGCGCCCGCGCCGGACGCAGGCCCCGCCGACCCGCACCACGCGCTGCCCTTGCGACCGCAGCCGCCCGGGCGCGATTGAGTCCGATTCGCAGCT
>JAEUIW010000173.1 GCA_016794925.1 Phycisphaerae bacterium | reverse complement strand
CCGCCAGGGCGGCGAGGTAGGCGAGGGTGTTCATGCCGGCGAGCTGGATCAGCGGCCAGCGCCAGGAGCGCGTCTCGCGCACCATCACCGCCACCGTGCTCAGGCACTGCATGGCCAGCACGAACCACACCATGAGCGAGACCGCGAGCAGCGGCGACCATACCGGCGTGCCGTCGGCGCGCCGGGCGTCCGCCATGCGCTCCTCCAGCGAGCGGGTGTCGTCGTCCACCGCTCCGACCCCGTACACCACGCCCATGGTGGAGACGAAGACCTCGCGTGCGGCGAAGGCGCCGATCAGCCCGATGCCGATCTGCCAATCGTAGCCCAGGGGACGCACGGCGGGCTCGATCAGGCGGCCGAAGCGCCCGGCGAGGGAGTGCTCGAGGCCGGCGCGCTGGATGGCGTGGGCGGCCTCGGCGGCGGCCTGGTCGCCGGGGGCGGCGGCCTCGACCCGCCCGATGGTGGCGCCGTGCTCGGCGGCGATGGCGGCCCTGGCGGCCGCGCCCGCCCAGGCCGAGGGGAGCAGCAGCGTCGCGGCGGCGACGAGGGCGGCGAGCGCCAGCAAGGCGCCGGCAGCTGCGGCCGGGGACAGGGGCTCGAGCCAGGCGCCGCGCAGCAGGTTGCCGACCG
>JAEUIW010000172.1:238-630 GCA_016794925.1 Phycisphaerae bacterium | reverse complement strand
CCAGAGGCTTGCATAGCCTAGCAGCGTCAGAACGAGAAAAATGAGCTTTAGCGAAAGGGAAAAGGCGATGTTGAACCGGATAATCGCCAGCGTCCGCCGGCCGAGCCGGATCGTCTCGGCGATCTGCGCGAGGTCATCCTGCATGAGCGCGATGTCGGCCGTCTCGATCGCGGCGTCCGTTCCGGCGACGCCCATCGCGATGCCGACGGTGGCGGTCGCCATCGCGGGGGCGTCGTTCACGCCATCGCCGACCATGCCGACCACGCCGTATTTTTCGCGCAGTGCCTTCACCGCTCCGACCTTGTCGTCGGGCAAGAGATCGCCACGCGGATCATCGATCCCGACTTGCTTGGCGATAAAGTCCACCGTGCGTTGGTTGTCGCCGCTCAACA
>JAEUIW010000172.1:0-228 GCA_016794925.1 Phycisphaerae bacterium | reverse complement strand
GCCGTCGTGCGGCCGGTGCCCGACCACGACGACGGAATGGCCGCGGCTTTCAATCGTCGCGAGCCGCTGCTCGATCTCTTCGCTGCATACGCCGAGTTCGTGCGCGAAGCGGTGATTGCCGACGAAGTGGGGATGTCCGTCAACTACCCCTTCTGCTCCACGCCCGGACTGGTTCTTGTAGCTTTCGGCGCGGGGAAAGGCGATGCCGAGCTTTTCCGCGTGTTGCAC
>JAEUIW010000171.1 GCA_016794925.1 Phycisphaerae bacterium | reverse complement strand
CGACTGCACCAGCAAGGTCTCGTCCGCTTCGAGTCGGCGCAACGTCGCGATGATCTGCTGAAAGCTCGGCCAATCACGCGCCGCCTTGCCGTTGCCGCCGTACACGATCAGGTTCGCGGGATCTTCGGCCACCTCCGGATCGAGGTTGTTCATCAACATGCGCAGTGCCGCTTCCGCGCCCCAAGTCTTGCACGTCATCTGCGTGCCGCGCGGTGCGCGTTGCGGGCCGGTCGGGATGGACGTCGCGGACAGAGGCGTGGTCGCCTTCGAAGCTTGTGTGGCGGACATGCGTACTACTATGCGGCCCGATCGTCCGACCGCCAACCGCCGGAGTACGGATCCGAATGCGGAGCCCGCCGCCCGCCGCCCGCTGCCTGCACCAGCCGCGGCGCACCGTCGGAGGCTGGCAACCGGCGCCGGTTTCCACGGCTGCGGTCGGTAGAGGCAATCAGATTTTGCATCGGCTTGAGAAATTGCACCTGCGCGCGCAGGCCTGCCCCGTTCGTGACAGAATGACCACCGTCCGATTTGCGTTCAACCCAAGTGAGGTGCCCATGCAGCACTGGATCTCATCCGCGTTGTTCCTGGCCGTGTCGTCGCCGTTCGCCGCCGCTCAGTCGATCGTGTTCCA
>JAEUIW010000170.1 GCA_016794925.1 Phycisphaerae bacterium | reverse complement strand
CCCGTGTAACGGGGAGGGACTTCACATGCGCTCATGCGTCCTGGCCGTCTGTATCCTGTGGATGGCTCTCCTCTTCGGGATCCAACCCGTTTCCGCCGAGACGCCGCTGCCCAAACCCGACCATATCGTAATCGTGATCGAGGAGAACCATTCGTTCGCCCAAATCATCGACTCACCGTCGGCCCCCTACCTCAACGCACTGGTCCGCAGAGGCGCACTGCTGACCAACTCTCACGGCATCACCCATCCCAGTCAACCCAACTATATTGCCCTGTTCGCCGGATCCATCGAGGGGGTAACCGGGAATACGTGCCCGCTCGCGTTGACGGCCCCGAATCTTCATAGCACCCTGGCGCAAGCCGGCCAGACCTTCGCCGGGTACCCGGTCTCGCTGACGGCGACCGGCGCCCTCGCCATCACCGAGCACACCATCGACGGCGGCACCGGCGCGCTCGAGCACGTCATGCTCATGAAGGGCGCCGACTCCACCGGCCTCATCCCCGCCGATCAGGTCTACCTCATCCCGAAGGCGCCGTTGAAGGTGTCGACCAAGTACACGGTGAAGATCGCCGGCACCAGCGGCGGCGCGGCCTTCAGCAAGACGTGGGTGTTCACCACCGGCACGAAGTGAG
>JAEUIW010000016.1 GCA_016794925.1 Phycisphaerae bacterium | reverse complement strand
GCCACGGCGCCGTTTCCAAGAAGGGCTTGTTGGCGTCCGTCCCCAGCGGCTCCAAGTCCGCCAGCCACTCGTCCGAGGCCCGCCGCGCGTAGAACTCCCGCTCCTCTTCCTCGGCCGCGGCACGCACGCGCCGCTTCAAGCCCGGGTCATCCACGCACACGAACCGCCACGGCTGCTTGTGCGCGCCCGACGGCGCGGTGCTCGCGGCGCGCACGATCCATTCGATCGTCTCCCGAGACACCGGTTCATCCGAGAAGAACCGCACCGATCGCCGCTGGTTCAGAATCTCGAATTCGCGCCTGGCCGCGTCCTCCGGCGGCACACCGGGGCGGTACGGCCGGTAGGGCACGCCGCGAGGGGGAACGGGCGGAGGGAGGGGGATGCCAGCCATGCCCGAGCATAGTTCCGCGCCGTCTCACCACGAACGGATCATCTGCGGCCGGGTGTACGCCACCCGGAACCCCGCCCGCTCCGCGTTGCGGTGCGACCCGCTCCCCGCGTGCACATCCAGCTTCGCCAGCTCGCAGCCGTGCGCCCGGGCCAGCCGCAGACGCGCGGCGGTCAACGCCCCCTGCAATCCCCGCCGCCGGAACTCCGGCAGCACCGCCGCGCCCCCCATGTGGGCGACGCCCTCGTGGATCGACATGTTCGCCGCTCCCGCCGGCCGACCGTCCACCGTCGCCAGCAACATCCGAGACGATGCGAGCCTCTCTCGGACCTTCCCGAAGTCCACGGCGAATTTCATGGGCTCGCCGCCATCGGCAAACCCCACATCCAGCACCCGCCCCCACACCGCCGCGTCCTCCGGCGGGCCGATGCGGCAACCCGCGATCGGCGGTGGCTCGGGCATTTCCACGTCAATGGGGCGGAACGTCACGGTCTCGAACGACCCGATCCGGTACCCGCGTTGCCCCAGCATGGCGACGAAATCCCCGTCCGCCAAGGGGCACAGATCGATGACCACCGGCGATTCGTGCCCGCGGAAGAACCCCTCCATCGCATCCCAGTCGTGCCCCCCCACCGGGCCATTGAGCCCCACGCCCTTGACCGCGTTGAGCGGATCGCCCGGGCCGTAGAAGAGGCCGAAACCGCCCCCGCATGCGATCGACCGGATACCCCGGCCCGGGTGTACCCCCGCCGCGGCGTCGCAGAACGCACGCGCGGACGCGGCCTCGGCTCCTTCCAGCCGGCGCGCCAATTCCAGGTCGGGGATCCGCGGCATTCTCAAGCGTATTCGTCGACACAGGGGAGCACGCCGCCCGGGAGGACGCGTGTTCCCGCGTCCGCTAACCGACGATCGGTGCCCGCTTCCCGGGGAAGCGCAAAGTGCGGGCGGGCGGGTGCCGATAGCCACGGGGTACGAACACGAAGGGGCACACCCGATGAGCGTCGAAACACTTGCGCGTGAGAAGGCGGTCTCCACGGCGATCCGCGAGATCAGCCACATCGCCACGCTCCCGCAGATCACGCTGAAGATCATCCAGCTCGTCGAGAACCCCAACTCGACCGCGCAGGACCTGCACCACCTCATCGCCAACGACCCGGCGCTGTGCACACGCATCCTCAAGGTGGTCAACAGCGCGTTCTACGGCCTGCCGGGCCAGATCGGCTCCATCAACCGGGCGATCGTGCTGCTGGGGCTTAACGCCGTCAAGAACATCGCCATCGCCGCGTCGCTGACCAAGCTCTTCAAGGGGGGCGAGCTGACGCCCAACCTCTCCGCCAAGGACCTCTGGACGCACGCCATGAGCGTCGCGGCGGGCACCAAGATGATCGCCGACAAGCTCAAGCTCGGACTGGCGGACGAGGCCTTCCTCGCCGGTCTGCTCCACGACGTGGGCATCATGGTCGAGCTCCAGTACGACCGCAACCGTCTCGTCGAAACGATCACCCGCTGCGCCCCGGACAAGGACGGCCGGCCCACGCTCGGGCTGATGGAAGCCGAGCAGGCGGTGTACGGGGCCACGCACCAGGACTTCGGCATGGCCCTGTGCGAGAAGTGGAAGTTCCCGAAGAGCTTCCAGAACGTCACGGGCTTCCACCACCGGCCCATGGACCTCCCCGGCGATTCCCGGCTCCTGCCGTGCATGATCTTCATCGCGGACCACCTCGCCGCACGCCTCCCGGGCTCCTTCCGGCTCGACGTGCCCGACACCCAGGTCCCGCAGGATGTGCTGGACACCGTCCGGGTCTCCGCGGCGGATCTCGAGGCCATCTTCGCCGGCCTGCCCGACGCCGTGAAAGCTGCAGAGCAGGTCATGAGTTGACCGAAGGTACACGCAACGCCGGCCCGTCGGGCCCGCGGCTGGATCTCTTTTTCTCCCTCCGGGCGGTCGCGTGACACTCGCGTGACCGCCTTTCAGGGCGATGCGTGAGCACGGGGCCGGGCGGGCCGCTCAGCCCCCGTCCAGGCGCGTGCGCCACGCCCCGATCGAATCCGCGTCCGTCAGGTCGTACTTCAGCGGCGTGACCGTGATCGTGCGCCGGTGCAGCAGCTCCACGTCGCTGCCGGGCGTGGTGGCGTGGAAATCCAGCGATCCTCCGTCGGACCAGTAGTAGACCCGGCCCGACGGGCTGACGCGCCGGTCGTAGCTGTCGACGTGGCTGTGCGTGTTCATCGGCGCCACGCGCACCGGCGGCATGGGCCCGTCGTCCTCGGTGATCGGCACGTTGACGCTCAGCACGCTGTGCGCCGCGGGGAGGCCCGCGGCGAGGATGCGCTCGATGACGCGCCGGGCGTGACGCGCCGCCACGTCGTAGCGCGCCGTGCCGCGGCCCAGATGAAGGCTCACCGCGATGGACGGCACGCCGAGGAAGGCCGCCTCGATCGCCGCGGCAACGGTCCCCGAGTAGATCACGTTGATGCCGGCGTTGGCGCCCATGTTCATGCCCGAGATGACCAGGTCCGGGCGCGCCCCGGCGCCGAAACGTTCGGGCCACAGGCTCGTGAGCGCCAGCTTCACGCAGTCGGCGGGCCGGCCGTCGACGGCGATGCCCGACATCCGCTCGTTGACCTGCGCCGGCGTGATCATCAGCGGATCGTGGAAGGTGATGCCGTGGCTGGCCGCGGACTGCACGGTCTGCGGCGCGATGGGATAGACCGACTGGGCCAGCGGGCGGCCGAAGTGGCCGTCGTAATCGATGAGCGCGTCGTACATCGCGGCGATCCCGGCGGCGTGCACGCCGTCATCGTTGGTGAGCAGGATCTTCATCCCGCTAGCGTAGCGGCGGCCCGCCGCGCTCCACGGGCGCGCGCGTCAAAGAGAAAAGGCCGCCCCTCCGGACGGCCTTCCCGAGAGTTGATGATGGCGAGAGCGTTGGGATTCAGCGGCGACGGCGCGTCGCGACCAGGCCGCCCAGGCCCAGGAGTCCCAGCGCGCCGGGGGTGGGGACGTTCTCGGTCTTCCAGCGGCCGTTGGTCACGTCGAGCGAGAACTTGACGGGATCGGCGCCGACGGCCAGCGCAATGTCGTTGTCCCAGTCGGCGAGGTTGCTCCCGCCGCTCATGCCCCAGCCATATTGGGAGGAGCGGAATTTGAAATTGTAGTTGCCGGGAGCGATGGCGATCGTTCCAACGTAGAGCCCGTTGCCCTGGCTCGCCAGAGAGCCGATGGGGTTGGTCCAGTTGTCAAAGGAACCGATGATGTCAAACCCGGTGCCGCCCTGATCCACGTAGCCCACGCGGGCCGCGTTGGGCGACCAGCCGTCGTTGGGGTTGGGATTGTCGTAGAAACGGACCGTGAGGGACGAACCGGTGGCCGCGACCTTGACGTTGCCCGTGCTGGGCCAGCTCGAACTCCAGTCACCGACGTTGACCTTGAACTCGTTGACCGCGTTCGGGGTCGCCGGAATGACGGCCTCCCAGGTCCCGCCCCCCATGTCGCTCATGGTGATGCTGGCGCCGTTGTCCCAGTTGCAGAAGGGACCAATGACCTTGTAGTCGGCCGACGCCGACGAGGCTGCCGCGCCCGTCGCGAGCACGGCGAGCATTGTGCAATAACGCATGAAATTCTCCCTCTCATCTCACGAGTGACCAAAGACCAACCAAGTGACGCTGCGAGAGCGTAGCCGGTAACCGCACCGGAGCCCCTGAGTATGCCACGGCGCGGCGAATTGGTCTACGGAATCTGACGCGAAACGGCGCGAATTCCCGGGCTGACGTCACAGGAAAAGGGTACCCGCAACCGCCAGGGGCTCGGGATGCAACTTCTCGGACCCGGGGGCGGCGGGAGCTCAACCCCGTACGAGCGTGCGACCGCGGGATGGTCGCCATCGGGCGAAACCGGCGGGCGCCGATCGGTCGTCGGCGGCGACTCGCGTGCGTCGTACACTGCCCCTCACGCCCGGGAGCATCTCATGCCCTTTTGCGATTCCATCCTCGACGCCGTCGGAAACACGCCCCTGGTCCGCCTGAACAAGGTCGTGCCGCCGGGCTCGGCCGCGGTGCTGGTCAAGTGCGAGTACATGAACCCCACCGGCTCCATCAAGGACCGCATGGCGGTGCACATTTTGAACGAGAGCGAGCGGCGCGGGCTGATCCGGCCCGGGGCGACGATCGTGGAGAACACATCGGGCAACACGGGACAGGGTGTGGCGATGTGGGCGGCGGTGAAGGGGTACCGGTGCGTGTTCACGATGCCCGACAAGATGAGCATGGAGAAGGTGAACATGCTCAAGGCGTTCGGTGCCGAGGTGGTGATCACGCCGACGGACGTGCCGGGCGACTCACCCCAGCACTACGTCGAGACGGCCAAGCGCATCGCGCGCGAGACGCCGGGCGCGTTCTACGTGAACCAGTACCACAACCCGCTGAACATCGATGCGCACGAACGCTCGACCGGCCCCGAGATCTGGCGCGACACCGGCGGCAAGGTGGACGCGGTCGTTCTGGGCGCCGGCACCGGCGGCACGCTCTCGGGCACCGGCCGCTACTTCAAGAAGAATCACCCGCACGTTCGCATCGTGGGCGTCGATCCCATCGGCAGCGTTCACTACCACTACTTCTACACCAAGACCATGCCCACCCCGCACGTGTACAAGGTGGAGGGAATCGGCGAGGACATCCTGTGCGAGGCGATGGACTACTCGGTCGTGGACGAGTTCCACCAGACCAACGACAAGGAAGCGTTCACGATGGCCCGCCGCCTGGTGCGGGAGGAGGGCCTGTTCTGCGGCGGTTCGTCGGGGTGCAACGTCCACATCGCGGTGAAGGTCGCGCAGAAGCTCGGCGCGGGCAAGACCGTGGTCACGGTGCTGCCGGACTCGGCGACACGGTACACGACCAAGTTCCTGAACGACGCGTGGATGAAGGACTACGGCTTCCTGGGCGGTGACCGCGACCTGGGCCTGGTGGAGGACGTGCTCAAGGCCATGCCGCCGCGCACGATCCACACCGCCACGCCGGGCACGACGATCGGGCAGATCATCGACACGTTCAAGAGCCGGGGCGTCTCGCAGGTGCCCATCGTCGACGCCCCGGGCAACCCGGTGGGGATGGTCCACGAGGTTGACGTGCTCCGGGGCCTGCAGAGCGGGCGTGTGAGCGCCTCGTCACCGGCCAAGGACGTGTCCCATCCCATCGGCGGGCTGATCTATCCCAAGGCGCGGATCGAGGAGCTGTTCCGGATCTTCGAGACCGACCAGGTGGGCGTGGTGGTGGACAACAACAAGATCGTGGGCATCGTCTCGAAGATCGACGTGCTCGAGTTCATGAGCAAACGCACGAAATAGCAACCGGAGGCCGCGTGGGCACGCTCTTGCTTGCGATCGCCGCGGGCGCGTTGGGCCGGGGTGCGCCGCCAACCCCCGACGAGCTCGACCCCGGCGTGACGCTCCGCGTCTACCGCGTCGAGCGGGACCCGGAGTCGCTCCCGACGCTGGCGCCGGACCAGACCCCCAACTTCGACGAGCGGCGACCGACCGTCGATTTCCGTGATGCCGCGGCCTTCGGCGATGTTCCCGCTTCGTTCGTCTCCATCGTGACGGGCTGGATCGTGATCGACACGCCCGGCACGTACGCGTTCCGTCTGACCAGCGACGACGGTTCTCGCCTCACGCTCGACGGACGGCTGCTGATCGATCACGACGGGCGTCACGCGGCCACGGCGCAGGCCAGCCGCGGGGTCGCGCTCGCGGCGGGGATGCACCCGCTCCGCATCGAGCATTTCGATCACGGCGGGCAGAAACGGCTGACGCTTGAGTGGCGGCCCCCGGGGAGCGACGCGTTCGTGCCCGTTCCGGCGGAGGTGTTGCGGACCGAGCGCGACCTGACCCGGGTCACGTCCCCGGGGTTCAAGCGGACCGATGACGATCGCCGCCGCGCCGGGGACGGCAAACCCGTGGACGGGGTCCACCCGGCGTGGGCGGTCACGACGATCCACCCCGAGTCGTTCGCGCCCATGGTGGGCGCCATGGCGTTCGCGTCCGACGGGCGGCTCATCGTGGGGACGTTCAACCCGGTGCAGCGGGACGATCGGGCGCTGCCGGACATCGACTCCAAGCCGCCCGACAAGCTGTACGCGCTCGAGGGCGTCACGAGCGGGGACGCATCGAGAGTGACGGTCCGCGTCGCCGCCGACGGGGTGTACGAGCCGTGCGGGCTGTGCGCGGTCGGCGACGACCTGTACGTGTCGCACCGCAAGCAGATCACCCGGCTCCGGGACCTGGATCACGACGGGTTCTACGAGACGCACGAGGCGGTCGCGGAGGGGTGGGAGGCGTGGAATTACCACCAGTTCACGTTCGGCCTGGTGCATCGGGATGGGCGGCTCTACGCGACGCTCTCGACCGCCATGGCACCGCCGGGATGGGAAGGCATGGGCACCAACGCCGCGCCCAACGGACCGATGCGCGGCGGGGTGCTCGAGGTGGACCTGTCGTCGAACCGGGCGTCGGTGATCGCGGGAGGCACGCGGGCGCCCAACGGGATCGGCCTGGGGCCCGGCGGGATCCTGCTGTACCTGGATAACCAGGGCGCGTGGATGCCCACGAGCCAACTGGCGGAGGTGATCCCGGGCCGGTTCTACGGGCACCACAACCGGACCAACTTCGTGCCCAACCTCGCGGAACGGTTCCCGCTGGGGGGTGTGCCGAGCGTGTTCTGCGACCGGGCCCGGACCCCCGCGGCGGTGCTCCTGCCGCACAACGAGCTGAGCAACTCGCCGACGCAACCGCAACTGATCCCCTCCGGTCCGTACGCGGGACAGTTGTACCTCGGCGAGCTCACCGGGGGCGGCATCCGCAGGGTCTGCCTGGAACGTGTGAACGGCCAGCTGCAGGGCGCGGTGTTCCAGTTCACGCAGGGGCTGGAGTGCGGCGTCAACCGGCTGGTCTGGGGACCCGACGGCGCGCTGTATGCCGGTGGGATCGGCGCGGGCGGGAACTGGAACTGGCGCGGCACCAGGTCCGGTCTGCAGCGGCTGTCGCCCACGGGATTGACGGCGTTCGAGATGCTTGCGATTCGCGCGACGCCGACCGGTTTCGAGATTGAGTTCACCGGAACGGTGGACCGCGCGTGGCTCGCGGACGCCGCGCACTACACGATCAAGCAGTGGGCGTACGCCCCGACGGCGGAATACGGCGGACCGAAGGTGGGCGTGGAGGTGCTGCCGGTGGGCCGGGCGACGCCCTCCGAAGATGGGCGGCGTGTGACGCTCGAGATCCCGGGGTTGCGGGCGGGCCGATGCGTCTCGCTGCGAACGGACCCGGTCTCGCTCCGGGGCGAGGCGATCTGGTCCACGGAGGCGTGGTACACGCTCAACGAGATCCCGCCGCGCGCGCCCGCGCGGCCCGCGACGATCGCGGGACGGGCGATCGATCCCGCGCGCGAGGGGGTGGGGGTGGGAGTGCTGCCGCCGGCGGAGGGCGTTCCCCTCATCGCCGCCTCGGCCGATCCGGCGTTCCGCAGATCGAGCGAGGCCCAGCTCCCGCGGGAGGGCGGACGGAGCGCCGAGGATCTCATGGCGCTGCCCGGCTTCGTCAGCCTCGAGAAGGGATCCGGGGACCTGATCACGAGCACCGTGCTGGGCGACTGTCGGCTCCACGTCGAGTGGCTGTGCCCGCCGGGCGGGACCGGACAGCTGGCGGGCAACAGCGGCGTTTACATCCAGGACTTGTACGAAGTGCAGGTGCTGGGCACGGAGGCCGGGGATCGCATCCCAGGCAAGGACGAGGCCGGATCGATCTACGGCATGAAGGCCGCGGACGCGAACGCGTCGACCGGGCCGGGAACCTGGCAGGCCTACGACGTGTGGTTCGTGGCGCCGCGGTTCGAGAACGGCAGAAGGACCCGCGCCGCGCGCCTCACCATGTGCTGGAACGGCACGCTCGTGCACAACGATGTCGAGATCCCCGGCCCGACGGGGATGCGCGCGACCGGGGGCGAACCGGGCGCGAGCGCGACGATCACGCCGGGGGGCGTGCAGGTCGGGCCGCTGCGGCTGCAGAATCACGAATCCGCGGCGGAGGGCCCCGTGCGGTTCCGCAACGTGTGGGTCGCGCCGCTCGAACGCGGGCCCGGCGCGCCCGGTGAATGGATGGACCTGCTGCGCGGCGCCGGCGGGAGCGGGACGGACGAGGTCCCGTCGGGGTGGGCGGTGCGCGGCGGCGCGGCGACGTTCCGACTCGACGCCGGCGAGGTCGTGGGGACGTCTCGCGCCGGCACCGGCAACACGTTCCTGATGACCGAGCGCGAGTTCGGCGACTTCGAGCTGCTGATGGAGTTCAAGCAGGACCCGGGCCTGAACAGCGGCGTGCAGATCCGCAGCGGCGTGACGGGCGGGTTTGAGAATCGGTCCGGCACGATCCGCGGCCCGCAGGTCGAGCTCGACCCGAGCGCTCGCGCCTACACCGGCGGGCTCTACGACGAGTCGCGTCGGGGGTGGCTGCACCGCCTGATCGATGCGCCCTACGCCCGCCGCGCCTACCGGCCCGGAGACTGGAACCGGCTGCGCGTAACGGCCGAAGGGCCGGTGGTGCGGACGTGGATCAACGGCGTTCCGGCCGCGAGCATCTTCGACGCCATGGACGAACGGGGGCGGATCGGACTTCAGGTGCACGGAGTCGGCGAGGCCGACGCGATGATGGAGGTTCGGTTCCGGGATGTTCGCGTGCGCGAACTGAACCGGACGAAGTGACACCGACGGGGCGCGACGCCGGGTGCGAAGGGCCCGCGCCGGCGCCGCCGCGCGCAAAGAAAAGCGGGGCCGCCCTGGAAGGACGGCCCCTTGGATCTCTTCTCCTCCAACGCCGACGATTACCGGCGGCGGCGAAGTCCCATGCATGCGATGCCGGACAGGCCCATTCCCGCCACCGAGGGGAGCGGGATGGTGGTGTAGTTGTACCGCACCCGCACGTCGGCGGAGGCCTGGGTCTGGAAGAACGTGATCAGGTTGCCCGCGCCAGATGCCGAGGACAGCCCGGCGGCGGAGACGAGCAGGTTGATCGTGCCGTTGCCCGTGAAGAGCGCCAGGTCCGAAACCGGGGGCGGGCTGAAGAACGCCTCGGTCATGCTGCTGGTCAATCCGTTGTGGGTGCGGCCGGAGTCACCGCCGAAATCGATGCTCCCGTCGAACGACTGCACCGAGTCGGACGTGTTCACCTCGGGGAGCACCACGACCAGCGAACTGGCGTCGGGCCGCATCAGCTTGATCTCCGCCTTCAGGCTCAGGTCAACGATCGACTGCGCGGCGTCGAGGCTCTCAAAGGCCGCGTTGCCGGCGACCATGCCCGACAGGTAGAACTCGATGCTCACGAGCGAACCGAGGTTCGGATCGAACAACGGGATCGAAATTGAATCGGACCAGTTGGTGGTCGCGAGCGAGATGCTGGCCGAGTAATCGACCGATTCCGCCCTGGCCGAGCCCGTGATCCCGCCGACGAGCGCCCCCACCACCGGAAGCGCGAACAGAGTAACGCAACGCTTCATCGTGACCCCCCTCTTGATGTGTACGCGAATCGCGACCCGATCCTGGGGGCGTTCCAACTCCCCCCGTGTGCTCCTTTTTCGACGGTCGAACTCTACTTCACACCGCATCGGCCGCCAGCAAACCGGGGCCGCTTACGCACTATCGAACCTTCCTCACCGGCGCCGACGACCGGCGATCATGCCCGCAAGTCCCAGAAGCGCTGCGGACCCGGGACCGGGCACCGGCGTGTACGTGTACGACACCGTGACGCCCGCGCCCGCGAAAGTCTGGAACGCCGCCACCATGTTGCCGGATCCGGACGCGTACGACCGGGCGATCGCCGTCACGGGCATGACGACGTTGCCGTTGCCGACGAACGTCGTGAAATCCGATGGGGTGGGCGAGTTGATCTGCGAGTTGCTCGCGCTGCCGGCCAGGGCGTTGACCACGGCGCCCGACGAGCCGCCGAAGTCGATCGCGCCGTCATAGGCGCCGGTCAGTTGAGATTGCGAGACGATCGGCAGCACGACGAGCAGATTCGTCGCGTCCGGTCGCTGCAGCTTGATCTCGGATGAGAGGTTGACGGTGATGTTGGCGGGGCTCGGCGAGAGGTTCTCGTACGAGGCCGTGCCGTCCACGCGCCCAGTCAGTGAGAAGCCGATCGCGGTCAGCGTCCCCAACGCGGGGTCGAACTGCGGTACGGAAACCGTCGTGGCCCAATTGGTCCGCGTGTCCACGACATCCGCGCTGAAGCTGATGACCTCACCACTGGCGGTGAGCGCGCAGACCAAAACCACAAGAGAGCCGGAGAGAGTACGGCGCATCTTTGCATCCCCTTCTTGATGTTCCTGCTGTACGGTCCAAGAGAGTGACCCCGAGCGAAGCTCGGGTGGCCGGCCAGCAGGAGCGACCCGCACCTTGCGGTACGGAACGCCAATCGAAGTGTTGCCGCGCTTTTCGAGTCAGGCCAATTTTGATGGGCGAAAACCGCTTCCTTCAGCGGCTATCGGGCCATGAATTGTGTTGCTCGCCCCCTAATTATTGGTCCAATAACTATATTCTCGGGCTTTTTGCTATCAAGACAGCAGAGCATCGCCAACCAAGGCAATTAAGGGCGATGTCAAAAAATCCACTCGTTCAGGTGATATTCGCCCGGCCTGGTGCTCCCATTACGACCGGCCCCCACCTGTGCTCGAGCACACTTGACGGTTTGATTTGGGGTGTTCGCTTGATGGCGATCGACGACGCGATCCGGGGCCAGATCCGCCCGCGACGCGCCGATCGCGCCTGGCCGTGAAAACCCGATTGCTTGAAACGGCCAATTCCTCGGGTGGAGGGTCCGAACGCGACGGGACGATAATCCCTGGATGATCCGCCCCGGCCAGGCTGTGGTGCTGTGCGTGCTTGCCCTGCTCATGCTGGGGGTGGTGATGGTCAACTCGGCGGGGATGAGCGTCGGCGAGCGGCACGCCATCACCATCCAGTCGATCTTCCTCTCAAAGTCAACCTTGTTCATGCTCATGGCGCTGGCGGCGATGCTCGTCGCGTCGTTCCTTCCGCTGCGGAGGCTGCTGGTCGGCAGGGATCGCGGCGGGGCCGTCACGCCCGCGATCGACGGGCGCGTTTCGGGCTGGGCGATGCCGGGGCTGTGGATCGGCGCGGCGTGCATCCTGGCCGTGCTCGCGCTGGTGTACGTGCCGGGGATCAAGAGCCCGCGCAAGGGCGCGCACCGTTGGCTGGAGGTTCCGGTGCCGGGGCTGGGAGCGACCTCGATTCAGCCCAGCGAGTTCGCCAAGTGGGGGATGGTGCTGCTCCTGGCCTGGTACGGCGCGCGAATGGGGCGGAAGCTGGGGTCGTTCTGGACCGGCCTGCTGCCGGCGACGCTGGCGCTGGGCGTAATCTGCGCAGTGGTGGTCAAGGAAGACCTCGGCACGGGCGTGCTCATCGGCATGGCCGGGTGCGTGGTGCTGGTCGGAGCGGGGGCGAAGGCGTGGCACTTCCTGCTCCCCGCGCCGCTGGTGGCGGGGGGCCTCGCGCTCGCCGTCCTGACCAGCGAGTACCGCATGCAGCGGCTGCGCACGTTCCTGGATCCGTTCTCCGAGCCGAAGGGTTCGGGCTACCACATGATCCAGTCGATGAACGCGGTCGCCAACGGCCAGGTCGCCGGACGCGGGCTCGGCCACGGGCTCCAGAAATTCGGCTACCTCCCTGAAGATCAGACCGATTTCCTGTTCGCGATCATCTGCGAGGAGCTCGGCCTGGCGGGCGCGGCGGTGGTCGTCGCGCTCTACGTCGGGCTCATCTGGGCGGGCCTGGCCATCGTGCGCCGCGAGCGGTCCGTGGCGCTCAAGCTCGTGGGGCTGGGTGTGCTCACCACCGTGGGCGTGCAAGCGGTGATCAATATCTGCGTCGTGACCGGCGTGGGACCGACCAAGGGCATCGCCCTGCCGCTGCTCAGCTCGGGCGGCACGGGCTGGATCCTGACCGCGGCATCGCTCGGCCTGCTGGTGGGGATGGACCGCCGCCATCGCAACCGGTCGGACGATGCGCCGGCCGCGGACGAGCCGATCTCGACCCCCAGCGAATCCCATGCCATGCCGCACACTCCCGGCGAGCCGGAGAGTCCGACCATCCCGACCGCGAGCCCGGTGGTCGTCACCGAGCAGGGGCGACTCTGGATCGAAGGGGCGGCGCCGCTCCGGCGCTCGGCCTGAGCGCATGCGTGAGCCGTGCGTCATCTTCGCGGGCGGGGGCACGGGCGGGCATCTGTTTCCCGGCCTGGCGGTCGCCGAATCGCTGGTTCGCATGCGGCCGGGCGCGTCCAGCCTCTTCGCGTGCAGCGATCGCCCGCTGGACGCGGAAATCCTGAGCCGTGCGGGCGCGTCGTTCGAACCACTGCCCGCGAAACCGGTCTCGTTGCGGCCGCGCGGCCTGTGGCGCTTCCTGCGCGGCTGGGGCCCGTCGGTGCGCCGGGGAACGGCGCTGATCCGCGCGGCACGATCAACGGGGTGTTCGCCGGTGGTCGCGGCGATGGGCGGGTACGCTGCCGCGCCCGTCGTCATGGCGGCGCGCGCGGAGCGGTGCCCGGTGGTCCTGGTCAACCTCGATGCTCGCCCCGGAAAGGCCAATCGCTGGATCGCTCGCCACACGGCGCGCACCTTCACCGCCGCGTCGGTCGAGCCGATGCCCGAGGGCTGGGAATGGGTGCGACCGATCGTGCGCGACGCGGCCCGGGCCTCGGGCCCGCGCGCCGGGTACCGGCGCGGACTCGGCCTGGACCCGGACCTCCCCGTGCTGATGGTCACCGGGGGCAGCCAGGGGGCTCGGTCCATCAACGCGCTGATGCGGACGCTGGTCGAGTCGCGCCCGGACGCGCTGCGGGGCTGGCAGGTGCTGCACCAGACGGGCGAGCACGATAACGCGGTGCTCATCGCAGCCTACGAAGCACGCGGCGTGCGCGCGATCGTGCAGCGCTTCAGCGATCGCATGGCCGAATGGTGGGGCGGGGCGGAGCTGGCCGTCAGCCGCGCCGGGGCGGGCAGCGTCGCCGAGTGCTGGGCGAACTCGGTGCCGACCCTGTTTCTGCCCTATCCCTACCACCGCGACGAGCACCAGCGCTTCAACGCGCGGGCGTTGGAGCGAGCGGGAGCGGCGGAAGTGGTGCGAGACAGGATCGAGCCCGGGGCGAACATGGCCGACGCGGGCGAGGCCTTGACCCGCCTGCTGGGAGACGCCCCGGCACGCAATCGGATGGTGCAGGCGATCCGGGGCCTGGGCCCGGCGGACGGCGCGGAGCGGGTCGCGGAGGGGATATTGGAGGTATGGTCGCGCGCGAGCGTCACGTGATCGACCGCCAGACACGTTCTCGGACGATCGCCCCGGGACGTTGGTGGTAGACTTGGGCCGTGGGCTCCCCTACTTCCAATGACCCCGTGAACAGCTCCGGCCGACCGGGACGCTCGAACGCCGAGCCCGAGGGGCGCCGCGCGTCGTTCATCGTGTGGCACAACCGCGGCGCGCCGGCGCCCGTCCGATTGCTGGAGTGCATCGCCAAGCGCGGCGACCCGTGCTCGGTACACACGGGCGCGGCGGGAGTGGTTGCGGAGGCGTGCGTGGCCGCGCGGCGCGCCCGGGATGGCGGGTGGGCGCGGCCCGGCGCGCACAACGGGATCGTGATGATCGCGGCGGAGCCCGAATCGCTCCCCGAACTGGCGCGGGTGACGGCAGCGCTCACGGTTTATGCGCCCGGGGTGGCGATCTGGTACTTCCGTGCGGGCGCGAACCCGGAGCTGAGCCGCGGCCGTATGGAGGTTGGGACGTCCGACGCCGGACCTCGGGTGGTGGTGACTCAGAAGGGAATCGCGACGGTTGGCGGTCAGACGGAGAGCGGGCCCGAGCGACGGTGGACGCCACCGCCGCTGCGGCTGACGAGCGAAGAAGACTGGGGGCCCGGGACAGGGGAGGGAACCTCCCAAGGGACGCCGGCACACGCCGGGGAAACAGGAGGAGTGGAGCTGAGCGCGGAAGAGCTGGCCATGCTTCTGGGGGAAGAAGATGAGCCGCGGGGTCGAGCGGACGAGAGGTGAACGGCGTGAGCGGACCATCGGCGGCATCGGGGCGCGGGACGGGGGGCGCGGGCGACGCACCCGCGCGCGGCGCCCTGCGCGTGGTGCTGGTTGGGCGGACGGGCCTGGAATCGTCCCTGCGCCGGGATGGGCGATTCGAGCTGCAGCCCGCGCCTGGCCCGATCGAGGCGGTGGGCGAGCTGGCAAGCCCGATCGACGCGGAGAGCCCGGACACGGCGGTGGTGCTGGTGAGCGAGGAGTCGGACCGGTCGATGAGCGCGGCGGAGCGGGACGACTTCGGGGCGGCGGTGCGGCGCGTGGATCCGGGCGCGCGGCGCGTGATCGTGCGCACGGGGGGTTCGGAGCGGCCGGACTATGACGGGGCGCTGGGCCCGGACGCGGGGCCGGACGAGGTTCGCCGTGCCGCGGGCGGGGGCGAGCGGCCGAGCGAGCGCGGACACGAGGAGTCGCGGCCGGGTCGGGAGACCGAGCCGGGGACGGCGGAATTGGATCAGCTTGCGGAGCGCCTCATCGCGTCGCTTCGGCCCGAGGAGCCGCACGCGCACGCTCCCGGAGCGGTCTCCGCGCCCGCGGCGGCCGCATCCGAACCGGCGGCCCCGATCGAGAACAGGTCGATGGCGGGCGCGGCGGAATTCGCGGGCGAGGAGTCGGTGTTGCGGGCGCTGCTGGCGGGCCGGGACGCGGCGCTGCCGGCGCTGGAGCTGATCCGCCGCCGGACAGGGGCGCGGGACGTGGTGCTGCACGCGCCCGGTGAGGCATCCCCCGCGGGTCGGACCAGCGTCCCGATCGGCGCCGAGGCGGGAGCGGGCGAGCCGACAGGGTCGCTCTCGAGCGCGGTGCTGGATCGGGCCGGGCTGGCCGACGCGGCGCGGTGGCTGGGGCTGTGGCTTTCGCTTCGTGATCGGTTGGGGCGGCTGCGTCAGATGGCGTTCACCGACCGTCTGACCGGGGCGTTCAACCGGCGGTACTTCGAGACCTACCTCGGCCACGCCATCGAGCACGCGCGGCGCGAGCGGCAGACGGTATCGGTGCTGCTGTTCGACATCGACAACTTCAAGCATTACAACGATCGCTACGGGCACGCCGCGGGGGACGAGATCCTGCGCGAAACGGTGGGGCTGCTCAAGAGCGGCATCCGGCCGTCGGACCGGGTGTGCCGCATCGGCGGGGACGAGTTCGCGGTGGTGTTCTTCGAGCCCACGGGGCCGCGGCAGCCGGCGAGCAAGCCCCCGTCGGACATCTGGCGGCTGGCGACACGGTTCCAGCGGCAGATCTGCGAGCACCGGTTCCCGAAGCTGGGCGACCAGGCCGCGGGGACGCTGACGATCAGCGGCGGGCTGGCGACGTACCCCTGGGACGGCACCAGCGCGCAGGACCTGCTGGATCGGGCCGACGAGCTCGCGCTGCAGAGCAAACGGCAGGGCAAGAACGTCATCACGCTGGGTCCGGGGGCGAGGCGGGTGTGCGAGGGCGGGGTGTGCGAAACGGACGCGTGACGGTCTCGGCGGCCGCGCCCGTCGAGCGGGCGGGGTAGCCTTGATCCATGACAAGCGGGTCCGAGCGTCCGGCATCGACCGCGGCGGGGGTGCGCCGATCCGGCGGGCGCTACGACCTTGTCGCCCTGGACCTGGACGGCACGCTGCTGGACCCGGCGGGGCGCGTCTCGCGCGCGAACCTCTTGGCGGTGGAGCGGGCACGGGAGGCCGGGATGCGCGTGGTGATCTGCACGGGACGGGGGCTGGGGGAGTGCGGGCACGCGCTGGACGCGCTGGGGCGGGACGACCCGGTGATCGTCTCGGGCGGCGCGATGGTGAGTTGCCCACGAACGGGCGCGACGCTCTTCCGATTCGCGATGGACGGCGCGCTGGTGCGGGACGTGGCGGCGGAGATCCTCGGCGACGGCCACGCGGCGGTGATGCTGAAGGACGCGCACGCGGCGGGGTACGACTACTTCGTCGCCGCGCCGGACGGTGAGGGGTCGGTGGATCCTGCTTCGCGGTGGTGGTTCCGATCGATGGGGGCGCGGGTGCGGGTGGCGGCGTCGGTCGCGGAGGACGAGCACCCGGAGCACACGGTGCGGATCGGCCTGACGGCGACGGGGCGGGCGGTGGACGGCCTGCACGGCCGGCTGGAGTCGTCGTTCGCGAGCCGTGCCATGATCCAGCGGTTCGCGCCGCTGGCGCTGCCGAGCGACGCCGCGGCGCACGGCCTGGACGCACCGGTGACGGTGGTCGAGCTGTTCGATCCGCGGGCGACGAAGTGGTCGGCGGTGCGGTGGCTGGCGGATCGGGAGGGGATCGTGCCGGCGCGGGTGGTCGCGGTGGGCGACGAGACCAACGACCTGGACATGGTGCGGGGAGCGGGGCTGGGGATCGCGATGGGCAACGCGCGGCCCGCGGTGCTGGCGGCGGCGGGGCGGACCACGAGGTCCAACACGGAGGACGGCGTGGCGTACGCGCTGGAGCGGATCCTCGAGGGCTCGTGGTGATCGGGGCCGGCCCGGCGGAGGCGTGCGCGCGTGCAGACGCTGGCTCAGATCAGGGCGATCCTCGAGGCGGCCGGGGCCCGGCCGAAGCGCTCGCTGGGGCAGAACTTCCTGATCGATCACAACATGCTGAGGCGGCTGGCGGACGCGTCGGGCGTCGGGCCCGGTTCGCTGGTGGTGGAGGTCGGGCCCGGGACGGGGACGCTGACGGAGGAACTGCTGGCGCGCGGGTGCGAGGTGATCGCGTGCGAGTTGGACGATGCGCTGGCGGCCACGCTGGAGGCGCGGCGCGCGGGGATGCCGAGCGGCGAGCGGTTGCGGGTCGTTCACGCGGATTGCCTGGCGGACAAGCGGACGCTCGGGCGGGCGCTCGACGCGGAGCTGCGGGGGCGTGCGTTCGCGCTGGTGGCGAACCTGCCGTACGGCGCCGCGACGCCGCTCTTGATGACGCTGATGGGGTCACATCCCGAGTGCGGCGTCATGGCCGTGACGGTGCAGCGCGAGGCCGCGGACCGGCTCACGGCGGGACCGGGCTCGAAAGCGTTCGGCCCGCTGGGGGTGCTCGCGTCGGCGGTGTGCGAGATCCGCGTGATCGGCCGGCTGGGGCCCGAGTGCTTCTGGCCGCGCCCGGACGTAGACAGCGCGATGGTCGTGCTGCGTCGGCGGGAACGTGCGGGGCACACGGACCCGCGTCGGCTGGCGGATTTCGCGCAACTGCTCTTCGCGCACCGCCGCAAGCAACTGGGCTGGGTGCTGGATCGGATCGAGTGGCCGGAGCTGGGAGTGAGACCGGGCGACGGTCGCGGCCTGACCCTCCCCGATGGGGTGAGCCGGTCGTGGCGCGCGGAAGCTCTGAGCGTTGCCCAGATTGCCGCGCTGTGCGACCAGATTACGACCAGAACTGGATAGCGGACCACAACGGGAACATTGGGGCGAGCGGCGCCGGTCCGGTGGACAACCGGCAACGTATGGACGGGAGAGCGACGGCGCGGTAGAAAGAAAGTGATCGCGGCGACAACGGCGGCTGGGGTGTGCGGGTCGGCGCGCCCCGGGAAGTGAGGTGCCGAGCGGATGCTTGAGGACCTTCGCAAGGCGGACGGACCGGGCGCGGCGCCAGCCGCGGCACCCGCTTCGTCCGCGGCGGAACGCAGCGCGAACGGCTCACGCGGCCCGGTCAAGGTTCCCGCTGCGGGACCCTCGCCACCGTCGGGGGACGCGTCAGGGCTGGCGGCGGCGCTGGCGCCGGTGCTTCGATCGATGTGCGACGGTCGGCTGAGCGAGATCCAGTGGTTCAAGTCGCCGTGGCAGAAGGGCGGCGCGGCGACGGGCCTCGCGACTTGGACGGATGCGGCGGGCACAACATCGGATGTCGTGGTGAAGCTGCCGGTGGGCCCGAACGAGTTCCGTTGGACGGTGGGGCTCGGCTCGGACGCTTCCGTGCCGCGCGGCAGCGCGAGCGGACCCACGCCCCGGGTGGAAGCCTCGGGGATGGAAATCGGCGGGTATGACCTGTGCTGGCTGGTCATGGAGCGTCTGCCGGGACAGCCGCTCTCGGTGAAATTCGACGCGCGGGCGGCCACGGACCTCGTCGATGCGACGGCGCGCTGGTACGCGCGGACCGCGGCGACCGCGCCCCCCGGCGATGCGCCCGCGACACCGGACTGGGACGCGCTGCTGACGAAAGCGCGGGACGCGGCGAAGTCGTCCGGGATGGAGCAGTCGCAGCGCTGGAACAAGGACATCAAGCAGGTGCAGCACCTGCTGCCCCACCTGATGGAGCGGTGGAACGCGCGTCCGATCAACACCTGGTGCCACGGGGACCTGCACCCGGGCAACGCGCTGCGTCGGTCCGACGGGACGTGCGTGCTGATCGACCTGGCGCTGGTCCACGCGGGGCACTGGGTCGAGGACGCGCTGTACCTGGAACGCCTGCACTGGGGTCGGCCCGAGCAGTTGGGGGGCCTCAACGTGGTTGCCGCGCTGGCCGCGGCACGCAAGCGCCAGGGCCTGAACGGGCACGAGGACTACGTCACGCTGGCGAACGTGCGTCGCCTGCTGATGGCGGCGTGCGTGCCCGCGTTCCTGACCAAGGAAGGGCACCCGCGGTACGTGGGCGCGGCCTTGGAGACGCTGACCCGGCTGCTGCCGCAGGCCCGCCACTGGCACTGAGTTCGGGCGACAGCCCGGCGTCGCCGCGCACCCTATAATCGGCTTTGCGCGGGTTGGGCCTGCGCGCCACACGCCACAAGGAACGCCCCGTGGAAACGTATCACAAGCTCAAGCAGATGATCGCGGAGATCGAGCCCGACATGGCCAAGGCTGACGGCGGGAACAAGGCCGCGGGAGTCCGGATCCGCAAGGCGATGCAGGACCTCAAGGCGTTGGCCCAGCAGATCCGCGAGGAGGTGCTGGTGAAGTCCAAGGCCGCCGAGGGCGAGAAGGCCTGAGGCCCGCGCGATGAGCCACGGCACCGGGGTGCAGACCGACGCCGAAACGGGGACGAGCGGCATCAAGCCGTTCCTCTTCGACCTGGGCGCGATCGATCTGTCACGCCGGACGTTGTCGCGCCAGGACCTCGAGCGATGGAACCCCCACCGCGATCGGATGGCGCTGCTGGACTGGATCGTGTGGAAGTCCGATGACCATGCTCGTGGCGTGGCGCTCAAGCACATCCGCAACGATGCGTTCTGGGTCTCGGGTCATTTCCCCGGCCGCCCCATGTTCCCGGGCGTGCTGATGGTCGAGTGCGGCGCGCAGCTCGGGAGCTTCCTCTACAACGTCCGCTTCGAGAAGCCCAAGCTTGCCGGGTTCCTTCGGATCGAGGACGCCACGTTCCGGGCCGCGGTCGTTCCGGGGGACGACCTTTTCCTGCTCTGCCAGGAGGTGAAGGTCAGCGCCCGCCGGTTCATCAGCGACATCCAGGGCGTGGTCAACGGGCGGCTGGTGTTCGAATCGCGCATCAGCGGGATGGTGATCTAGCGCCGGCGCGATCAGCGGTAGATCCGATGGACCGCGAGCCCCTGGGCGCGGTACACATCGCGGCGGGCCCAGATCGCGTCCTGGTGCATGAACGATGAGATGATGATGTCCGTCGCGCCGGCGCGACCGGCCTCCTCGGGCGCGACCACGGGCAGGCCGTGGGCGCGTGTCCCGTGCCGCTGGCGGTCATCGTCGCAGAGCGCCACCAGCCGGGCGGGGCCGGCGGCGAAGACGCGCCACAATTCGGCCGTGTGCCGTCCCGTGCCGTGGACCGCCACCGCACGCCCGCGAAGCTGATCCAGAAGGGCCGCGAGCCTCACGCTCGCGTCGGGCCCCACGGACCCGCCGAACTCGACAGGGCGATCCGGCGGCCACGCCCGCGAGGGCTCCGAGGCGACGCGGTCGAGGAGCGCGGACACGCGGTCGGCGTGCGCGCCGATCGAGAATCGCTCGCCCGCCGTCCGATACGCCGCCGCACGGGTCCGCTCCAGCGTCGGGTCGCGCCGCAGCAACATGATGGTCGCCTCGGCCAGAGCGACCCCGGCTTCCGACTCGTCCGCACGCATCGAGACCGGGGCGATCTCGCCATCGACACCTGGCGTGACGGCCTGCGCCGCGCCCGAATCCGTCCGGGCCAGCACCGGGACGCAGCCGCGCGACATCGCCTCCAGCATCGAGACGCTCAGCCCCTCGTACCGTGACGGGAGCACGAGCACGTCGTGCGCGTCGAGAAGCTCGAGCACCCGGGCCGGGCCGCTCGGCCCGAGCAACGCGACGCGGCCCGCGGCCCCGTGCTCGCGCACCAGGCCAGCGAGGTCCGCCCGCGCCGGGCCGTCGCCCACGATCGACATTTCGTGCCACACGTCGCGGGACGCGAGCTGATCCGAGAGATGAACCAGGGCGAGGACCCGCTTCTGGAAGTGCTCCAGTCGTCCGGAGTAGATCAGGCGAAGGGGGCGGCACGGGCCCGATTCGCCGCGCAGGGGTGGCCGGACGGGGACGGCCCCGGGGATGGGCACGCCGTACGGGATGTTCTCGATCGGCGGGGGGGGCCGCTCGCCCTCTCGCGGGGCGACCGGGCCGGGGCGTGCGGCGCGCGCGTCGCGCCAGCGGGACTCGATCCGATCGCTGACGGCGACGATCGCGCTCAGGGCCGGCTCGAAATGCTCCAGCACACGCAGGTCGTACGCGATGTCGGAATGCTGCCAGCCGATCACACGCGTGCGACCGGGGCGGGCGCGGGCGGCCTCGACCGCCGCGGCGTAGCTGTCCGCGTGCAGGTTCGGGATGACGATGAGCGGCGCATCCGATCCGGGCCCGGCCTGATCGAACGCGGCCAGGTACGCGGGAGTCAGTTTCGACATGCGCGCCTCGAAGGGCCCGCCGGTGTCGGGCTCGTCGGGCCCCAGCGCCGGGAGCCCGGCCGGTCGGAGCACGCGCACGTCGGGGTGCGGGGCCACCCCGATCCTCCCCTGGACCGCGGGCTCGGCGTGGAGCAGGAGCGTCACGGGGCGGCCCCGCGCGGCGAGCGCGCCGGCCAACCGGACCGCCCACACCGTCACGCCGGATACGTTCAGGCCCTGCGGCAGCACGATGAGCACGGGCGCGGTCATTCGCGGTACGGCGCCTCGCCCAGGGCCAGATCGAGATACGCCCGCGCGATCGCGTCGATCCCCGGCCGTTGGATCAGCCTCCGATAGACGGCCAGGTGATCACGCAGGCGCTCCAGCGCCGCGGGAATCTCGGACGGGCGCGTGAACGGCAGCCCGCCCGCGCCGACGATCTCCGCGTGCCCGCCGGAATCGAGGTACAGGGCCGGCAACCCGCAGCAGAGCGCCTCGATCAGCGCGTTGGAGCAGGGGTCGTTCCGCGACGCGGTGAGGTACACGTGGTGCTCGCGCAGCAGCTCCCCGAGCTCGCGGCTGGGCCGCGGCGGCACCACCCGCGCATGGCGCAACACGGCCGGGCAGTTGCCGACGAACGTGAATCGGAATCGCGACGGGTCGAGATGCTCGTCGAGCCACTGGTAGATCGCGGCCCCCTTGCCGGGGCTGGGCGACCAGGCGCTGGCGATGATCCGCAGCGGCTCGCCGTGCTCCGGGCGCGCCGGCGCCGCGGCCGGGAAGAAATTCGCCGGGTCGGGCGCGTTGGTGATCAGCGCCGGCCGGACCGGCTCGAAGCCCATGTCGGTAAGGAACCGCAACGTGTGCCGCGATTGGATCACCGTGGCCGTGGCGTACCGGGCGTTGAGCGCGAAGCAGAGACGATCCTGCTCGAGTGAATCCGGCGTGCCGCGCAGCACCGAGATGGGCCCGTCGATGCGGTGAACGACGCGGGCCCCGCCGGGCTGGACGACGGCCCGGAAGCGATCGACCTCGAACTGCACGCTGTTGAGGATGTGCGCCGTCGCGGGACGGCGCTCGTGATCCTCGCCGTTGACGGTCACCTCGACGCCCGCTCGCTCCATCGCGCCCCGCAGCGCCAGCATGAACTGGTTGCCCCCGCCCCAGGGCGGGGGGGTGAAGTGGTTCCACAGGCACACGCGCCGGGGACGCTCGCGCGCGCCGGCGGGGCGCGCGGCCCGCGGCGCCCGCGCCGCCGGGCCCGATACTCCCAGGCCCTGGTACAGCTCCGCGAAGCGCGGCACGTTCGCGTCAACGGTGTGCTCCACGCGCACGGACTGGGCGTGTACCGGCGCGAGACGGCGCAGCCACCCGTCCCGGGCGTCGCGCGCGAGCTTCTCCGCGGCCTCGATCGCGTCGCGGAACACGCACTCGGGCCGGAGCACGTCCGGCGCCAGCCCCACCGGCGTCGAGAGCTGCGAGAGACCCGCCGCCGCGGCCTCGAGGATCGCGCGCGGGCCGCCCTCGGAGCGCGAGGTGCAGACGTGCGCGTGCGCCGCCCGGTACAGCGTGCCGATGCGGCGACGAGGGAGCACGTTGACGTCGAGGTCGTCGCCGGCCCGGAGCTCCCCCACGAACGCGAACGGAACCTCGCGTCGCCGCAACGCCTCGCGGATCCAGTGCCGGCGGGGGCCGGCCAGCAGCGCGAAGACGGGCGCGCCCAGCTCCCGCGCCCGCGCCAGGATCTCGACCAGCACGTCCGGCCCCTTGATCAGCTTCGCCGACGGTTTGGACCCGCCCGCGGCCCCGAGGCCCGCCGCCGCGGTGTCGCGATGGAAGCTCGCGACCACGTACGCGCCGCACGGAATTCGTTCCCGCAATGCCGCGGCGAGGGGGTCGCCCGCGTCCGCCTCCGGGCCCGACGCGAATTCCGCCACGTCCACGGCGTACGGGATCCGCGACAGCCCGAACCCCGCCGACGGCGCCAGCCACGCCAGTTGCTCGAACGCCTGCGCGGACTGCGCGATCCAGTGCGTCACCCGCGCCATCGCGGCCTGGAACGGCGGCTCGGCGAGGCAGCGCGCCGGTTCGCCCACCATGTGGCACACGACGTGCCGCCCCCGTACACGCTCGAACGGCAGCCGCATGAGCGGCTCCCACCAGCACGCATGGATCACGCGGGCCTCGTCCGGTTCCTTCACGAACCGCACCAGACCGGTCCGCTCCAGCGCCGCACGGGTCAACCGCACGTCCTCGTCGATCGCCCAGCCGCAGCCGTCGCCGTCGCAGAGATAGACCGGGATCATGCGCCCACCGCCCCGCTCGCGCGCGCATCGCCGCGCGGGCCGCCCCGGATGGCCCTGACCCCCAGCCCGGTCGTGAACGAGGCGTAGTACTCCTGGTCGCGGAACTCCGGGCTCGCCTCCCACCGCTCCGCCAGCCGCCTCAGCCAACGCACACCGTCAAGCGCCAGCGGCCGCGCACCGGGCCAGAACGCGCGCCGCCCCTCCAGGTGATACACCCAGCCGCGAACGATCTCGGCCAGCACCGAGAGCATCGCCCCCTGCCGCTCGATCTCGATTCGCTCGAATCCCGCGCCGCCCAATGTCCGCGTCCACCAATCTGGGGCGTACCGGCCCACGTCGATGGGATCCGGGTGGATCCGGAACATGAACGGCGCGGTCGCCAGGAATTCGCCGCCCCGACGGAGCAGGCGCGCGCACTCGGTGATCGTCGCTCCGGGATCGTGCAGGTGCTCCACCACCTCACCGAGAACGACCGCGTCGAACGACCCGTCCGGCAGCGGCACGCGCGCAGAATCGCACACCACGTCAGGCTCGGCCCGGGCCGAGATGTTCGCCACCGTCACCCGCAGGTCGTACGCCGCGAGATTGAAACGCCCCCGCTTGGCCCCCTTCAACCCCCCCAGGTCCAGCACCCGCGACCCCCGCGACAGAGCCGTCACGCGGCGTTCGAAGAACGCGTCAACGAAGGCGCGGCGCACCGAGTAAGACAGGTCGTGCTCCGCGCCCGCCACGCCGCCGGGCGCGCCCGATTCCGCTCCCGCGCACGCCCCGCGCGCGCCGTTCGGGGGCGGCTCGATCGGCGTTCCGATGGTGGGCGTCCGGATTGCGCGCATCTCCGCTTGTCCCGCACAGTTCGTTCCCGGGCCGGCTCGACCGTCTCCCAGCGCCCGCGCGTCCGCCAACTCTGCCGCCCGACGAGAACCCCCCATTCCATCGACCCGATCTCCCGTCCGTGGACAGTTTCCGACGCCGGCCGCCCGCGCCCGAGGCCCGGTGCAGGACCGATCCCGCCCGGGCCGATACTGACTCGCCGGAACTGGTTGGAGCTGCCCGGGAGCACCCGCCCCCCGCCCCCCGCCCTCACCCCATTAGGCGACCCGCACCATGCCCGAGCCCGTTCTGATCGGCACCCTGCACTGCGGCGAGGCGGATTTCGAGCACGGTCGGGCCAGCGTGCAGCGCCAGGACATCCCCTGCTCGCAGTACGTGATCTCCGACCTCCCCGAACCCGAGGCCAATCTCCGCCTGTACCGCACGTTCAAGGACAGCGGCGCCGCGTACATGGTCCGGCTCGACGCCGACATGGTCCTCGCGCGGCCCGACGCGGTCCGGCTCATGGTCGAGCGGATCGCGGCCACAGGAGCACTCAAAGTCTCCCATCCGGTGGACGATTTCTTCACCGGCGGACCGATGATGGGGATCCACCTCTACAGCCAGGGCGTTGAGTTCGACTGGGCGGCCTTCGCGCCCGGCCAGCTGTTCCCGGATCGGGCCAACAACGTGCTGCGGGCCCCGCCCCGGGAGCGCGCCCGGGTCTGGCGCATTTTCGACGAGCCGCTCGCCTGGCACTGCCGCTACGCGAACGACCATCAGTCCTTCCACTTCGGCTACCACCGCTGGATGAAGCGGCAGTTCCCGATCTGCCGGCGTGTGCTCGAACGGAGCGCTTCGCTGCCCGGCGAGCCGCGGCTGCTCCTCGCGTGCGCGGGCATGCTCGCCGCGGCCCGCGCGCCGAGTTCGGATGCGGTTTCGTACGGAGCGGCCTTCGAACACGCCCGGGCCGGATCGCTCTCGACCCGCGCCGATCCGGAGTCCATCCGCGCGGACGTGCGCGCCCGGCTGGCCGCCGAGAGCCCCGCCGCACCGCCGCCGAACTCGGCTCAGCCGACGACCAGCGGAGTCACGCGGCAGAGGACGGCCTGACAGGACAGCTCCGACAGGCGGGCGCGCCCCTCGACAAACGCGCGCTCGGCCGCGTGCAGCCGACGCGGGTTGGCGTCGTCCTGCGGCAGCAGACGCGTCCGCATCGGCGCGAACCCGCGCGAGCGAAGAAAACGGTCGAATTCCGCGACGGTCCATTCACGCACGTGCTCGGGCTTCTCGCCGCCCATGCTGTCCCGGCCGCGGGCCCGATCCCGATCAGGCGTGGAGAACAATGCCAGCGTGCGTGCCGACGCGAACGACCGGATCAGCCGGAGAACGGGGTCGGGATCCAGCAGGTGCTCGATCACGTCCACGCACAGGATCATGTCGAACGTGCGGTCCGCGCGCAGCGCGGGGCGGTCGAGGTCCAGCACCCGGAAGTTCGCGCCCGGGCACCGCGCCCGCGCCCGCTCGACGGCCGAGGCCTGGTCCAGGCCGAGCACGTCCGCGCAGCGGGGCAGGATGTGCTCGGCGAGCTTCGTCCCCAGCCCGCACCCCACGTCCAGCACCGATCTCGCGCCCAGCTTCGTGACCAGCCGCGCCGCCCAGCGATACACGTGACGCTGGTACCGGTGGCTCATGGCGATCCGGGACGGGGTCCAGTACTCCCCGTGCTCCGGACGGCGGTTCTCGTCCACCGTGTAATTCACGGCGAACTGACGGTAACCGGCCGGAAGACCGTAGTGCTCGGGCGGCGCGACCGACGCGCGCGCCGAAGGGTCGGCATGTTGAATCGATCGATCGGCGGCAAGGGTTGTCACGCGTGGGGCTCCCGTTCAACGCTGCGCCGGGACGGGCACGCCCGTGCAGATGCTGCTGTATCGGCTATTCCGACGGTGCGGTTTATTCGGGCCGAAGACCCGCCCCCACCCCCACCCGATCCCCGCCCCCCACCTGACGGTGCGAGCCCCCCGGCTCACTCGGCGACGCACCAGATCTCACCCCACCGGATGATCAGCTCGGAAACGGCCAAACCGGCCTCCGTCAGCTCGGACCTGAGCGATCCCTCGGTGTACTCGGTCTCGTGCGTGTCGTCGAGCCGCCATTCCACTCCCAACTCCTTCTTCCAGGGGACGCGCCACTCCCGGTCAAAGGCCGGGACGCGGATCAGGAACCGTCTCGCGCCGTACCAGTCACGGTAACGCCGGAGCAAGGCGGGCCGCTCGCGCAGGTGCTCCAGCACGTTCGACAGCACCACCGTGTCGAAGCCACCGGGCGCCCGATCGACCGTGATGTCGCCCCGGAGCCACGTCAACGCCCGATCGAGCCCCGCCGCGGCCTCCGCCGCGCGGCAGCGATGGAGGTTCTTCTCCGACCAGTCCATGCCCGTGACGCGCGCGCCGGCCCGAACCTGCATGGCCAACGCCAACGCGCCCACGCCGCACCCAAGGTCGAGGACGCGCTCCCCGCGGCCGAGTCGCTCAACGAAGAAATCGTGGTAGCGCGTGAGCCGGTGCTTGGGGTGCAAGCCGCCCTCGGCCGCGATGGCGGCCTCGCCCTGCATCGCGTAGAGCGGCGCGTCCAGCGCGGCGACGAACACCGCGCGCGCCCGCGGCGGCAGCCGCTTGGCGAAGCCATGCAGGCAGTCCGCGAATCGACGCGCCGAATGAGCCGGGTCGCCCTGCAGCAGCGCCGGTTCGAATCGCACCGGCGCGACCGGCGGAGCACGGTCCGCCGCCGCCTCGCCCGGCTCTTTCCCGCGCGGGCCGGACAGGGCCTCGGCGTGGACCTCCGCCTCGAGCGCGGCGATGCGATCGACGCCCAACTCGGCTCGTGCCCACGCGGCCGCCCCGGTCCCGAGCGACGCACGGAGACGCGCATCGGCGAGCAGACGGGCCAGCCCCGCCGCCACGCCCGGAACGTCGGGCTCGACGCGCAGCCCGGTGTGCTCGTGGACGACGGCCTCGCCCAGCCCCGGGGTGTGCGTCACCAGCACCGGCGCGCCCACGCTCATGGCCTCGAACACCGTCTTGGGGTGACCCTCGAACTCTGAGCACTGCGCGAACACCGCGCACCGCTGCATGAGTTCGAGAACCGCGGCATGCGGCGCGCGAGCTCGGAACTCGACGCGTACGCCCGCACCCGCAAGCCTCGCGGCCCGCTCACGGAGGCTCTTCTCCTCGGGTCCCGATCCGACGATGAGCACGCGGGTCGTGGACCGCAGCGGCGCGGGCAGGCACGCCGCGGCATCGAGCAGCAGGTCCACCCGCTTCTGCGGAACCAACCGTCCCGCGAACAGGACCATCCCCGGCTCACGTTCGGATATCGGCGCGACCGAAGCATCGGTGAGCACGTAGTTGGGCACGACTCGCGTCCGCGCGCGCGCGAACGCGTGCCGCCAGCAGAGCTCGTCCAGCATCGACCGCGTCGTGCCGATCACCACATCCGCGGCGCGGCAGAGCTCGCCTTCCTCGCCGGCCGCCCGGGTCGCCTGCGGCGAATCGGGGCCGAATTCCCGGGCGCGGAACCGCGACCAGCCGTACCCGCCCCGCGCGACGAGCCCCACGCGCACGCCCCGGCGACGCAGCTCCGCCGCGACCGTGATCGCGGCCTCCCCCCCCTCCATCTGATTGGTCCTCACGACGGCCGAACCGATCCCCGGCAGGGCCGCGGCGACCGCGGATGGCGCGCGCGCCAGGAACGCGAACTGGTCCTCATCCCGCTCGGGCCGGATCACGACCGGCCGGGGCTCGAGCGCCGCGGCCAGCGCATCCTCGTCCGCGCCGCCGTAACTGAGCAGCAGAATCGACGGGTAGCGGCGGGCCAGCCGCGCGTACAGCGCCCACTCGCGCTCCAGCAAGCCCGCGTCGCGCCAGGCCGCGAGCGATCCGCCCCGCGTCAGCGTCACGATGAGCGCATCGGCGATCGCGGCGGGAGGCCGGCTCAACGGCTCTCCCCCGGCCCGGGGTCGCGTCGCAGCACGCACCACATGGTCCCCGGCCGGACGCTCGGGTGTGCGAAGATATCGGCGCCGGCCGGAGCCGGCCACGACAGCTGCGCCTGATGCTCGAAATCGAGCTGCTCGACGGAGAAACCCGCTCGCCGACCGCGCTCGGACACGAACCGGACGGCATCCTCAAAGCCGAAGAACCACCGGTGCCGATCGCCCGGCGCCTCAACGGGCAGGCCGTAGTACTTCACCGCGGCGCGCCCCACGACCAGCGACTCGAGCATGTTCCGCAGCGGGTTCGGAAGCGACACGATTACGTGCCGACGCGCCGCGCGGCAGAGTTGATCAAACACGTCGTGGCAACGTTCGAGGTGCTCCAGAACGTCGGTGCAGAGCACCGTGTCGAACGAAGCGGGCTCGAAGGGAAGTTCATCGCGATCGAGATCCACCGCGACGTCCGCGCCGCCGTCGCGGCTCCGATCGACCCCGGTGTATCGAACCGCGTCGCTCAGGTGCGTGCGCAGGCGGGCCCGATCGCACCCGACGTCCAGGACGGAACCCGTGAGCAGGGGAGCGTACTTGATCGCGACGTAGCGAGCCTTGCCGTCACGGTCCGTGTAGCGGAACTCGGTGGTGTAGCGGCGGTCGGGCTTGGGCGTCACGCCCTCCGGTTGAATGGTCGTCGCACCAGGGAAGATCGAAGCAGATGGGGCGGACGCACGGACGGTGCTCATGGCGCACACTCCGGGAATCGAGGGCGTGAGCGGAACGGGGAGTCCCCCTTGAGAGGTGGTATCGGACGGAGCGAGGGGCGCTCGGCAGAATTTGGCCGCGAAGGCGGGGTCCGGCCGATGAGGCCGCGATATGGGAGGCGTCAGCGTCTCACTCCCCGTCGCGCGCGCCGCGCCCGGCCTGCGGTCCGCGGCGGGCGCGATCCTGGCGCAGACCCATGCCGACCTGGACGTGATGATCGTTCTCAACGGGGCCGACGACTCCGCCCGGGCGAGCGCGGCGGCCCTGGCCGCCCGGGACGACCGCGTGCGCGTGATCGAGCTCGCGCGGCCGCACCTGGCCGCGGCGCTGAACGCGTCCTTGCGCGCCGCCAAGCATGAACTCGTCGCCCGCATGGACGCCGACGATTGGTGCCCGCCCGAGCGCATCGCGCTCCAGGTGCGTGCCATGGAAGACCGGCCGAGGCTGGCGGCGATCGGGTCGGCGTGGGAGCTGGCCGACCCGGGCGGCAGGGTCTTCTCGCGGGTCTTTCCCCCCACCGACGAGCGGTGCCTGCGCTGGCGCTTGCTGCTGGGCAACCCGCTCGCGCACGGGAGCATGATGCTGCGTCGCTCGGCGGTGCTGGAGGCGGGGGGCTACGACGAGAGCCTGGAGCGAGCCCAGGACTTCGAGCTGTGGCTGCGGCTCTCCAGAACGGCGCGGGTGGGATCCGTTCCCGACGTTCTTTATCGCCACACCGGACGCGACGAAAGCCGCCCCGCACGCTCCTCCCCCGACCAGGCGGAGATCGTGTCACGGCTGCTGACTCACGAATGGCGCGGCTTGCCGCCGAGCGCGCGCCCGGAGGACATCCGTGCCGGGGTGCGCGATGCGCTGTCGGACGTCGGGCACGCGGTGGGCCGAACCGCGATCGAAACGGCGCTCGCGGAAGAAGGCCCGACGCGGGAGGGACTGCTGGCGTGGCTGTGGGACGACTGGCACAGCCCACCCGTGTCACGCCGGGCCATCGACGCGGGCCGGTCGGCGCTGGTGCGCGAGGCGACGGCTGAGCTGGCCGCGGCGGGTGCGAAGTACGTGTACCTGTGGGGCGCGGGGCATCACACCCGGCTCCTGCTCCAGGATCCGGGGTCGTTCCGCGTCCCGGTGGCGGGGATCGTGGACGACCGCGTGCGCGGGAGCCGCTACGGCTTTGAGATCATCCCGCCCGACCGGCTGCGGGCGGGCGACGTGGCGCTGCTCAGCAGCGACTGGCACGAGGAGGCGATGTGGCGGTCCAGCGAGCCGCACCGGGCCCGGGGCGTACGCGTGCGACGGCTGTACGACCGGGGCTGAGGGGCTACGCCGCGGCGTAGAGCGGGACCACGCGCACGGGCCAGTGACTGGCGCGGCGGAGCATGTTCGCCTCGTGCTCATCGCTCGAGATAATGACGCCCCCCACGCCCGCCTCTCGCAGACGCTCCGGGGAGAGGATCGGCAGGTTCCAGAGCCGCTCACCGGGCCCGAGCGGGGGCGGCAGGCCGGCGCGATCATCGAGAATGGCGACAATCTCGGGGAGGGATTCGACAACGTGCCGCAGCCGTCGGGTGTGGAGCCCGGCCCCATACAGGGCGATGCGGGACACCCCCTGCGCGCGCAAATCGCGCGCCGCGCGCGCCAGGCGTACTTCCGCGACCGCCGGGATGCCCGGGGCGCGGAGGGGAAGTTCGAGCGCGCCGACGCGGAGTGCCGACTGACCCCGACGGGCGTGCGTGACGGGGACACCCAGCGACGCGAGCCAGTTGAGGGCCAGGTCGGCGAGTTTGTTCTCCGTGCAGGGACCGATCGACTCCAGGATGGCGAGGACGGAGTGCCAGGCCTCGCGAAGGCTCGCGGGCGATCCCCCCAGAAAGAGCGGCACGACCCCACGAGCCTCGGCGATCAGGCGGTCGTACTCGGGAGCGAGACGGGCAAGGTCGTACTCCCGACGTGCGGCGGCGTGCGCGGCCGCCCCCATTCGGGCGAATGTCCCGGCCAGAAAGGCGTTGTGGAGCCGCCCGGCCATCGCGTGCATGTCCCCGATGGGGACGATGATCGCGTCGATCCCGTCGCGCGCGCGCGCGGCGGCCCCGCCGCAGCCCTCGGTGAGCGCGCAGGCCCGGGACGCGGCCATCGCCTCCACGGCGACGGTGGGGTGCCCCTCGGACGCGCTCACCATCACCAGCGCATCGTGCGATTCGAGAAGGCCGCGGACCTCCGCGGCACGGACACGGCCCGGGAGGCGGATGCGCCCGGCCAATGCGTGCTCGGCCGCGGCGCGGGCGAACGCATCGGACGCGGGTCCGTCCCCCACGACGGTGAGCACGAACGGGCACGCGCGGGCGTGAAGCTCATCGGCAAGCCGGACGAGATCGAGGCAGCGCTTGTACGCATGATCAAGCCGACCGGCGTAGAGCAACCGGAGCGTGGCGCCCGTCGGCCGGGGACTCGGGAGCGCGGGCACGTCCACCCCGCAGGGGATCACGCCGCCGGGGCCGGCTTCTCCTTGGAGGTTGGCGAGCGGCGCGGCGCGTCGGGTCGCGCCGCGGCTGACGGCACGCCAGGCGGCGACGTGCGGCGCGGCGCGGGCAAGGAGTTCCTCGTACCGGGGGTCGTCGGCGTGGATGACGGCGGCGGCACGCAGGCCACGGGCCGCGTCGAGGGCGGCGCACGCGAAGCCGTGGGGGACGTCGTTGGGGATCACCACGTCGGCGTCCAGCGCACGGAGCGCGGCGCGGACCGCCAGGACCTGATCGACGGGTGAGTCGCCGCGGCGCCACGCCGCAAGGTGGATTCGTTCGCTTCCCCACCCCGGAAATTCGGCGAGATCCTCGGCGCGCAGCCCCTCGCCGACGACCAGGACGGACCAGGGGGTCGCCGCGGAGCCGGGGCGGGTCATGCGTTCGCACCAGACACTGACGCCGCTGAGCGGGTGATTGCCCATGAGCGCGACGACGTTCGGGGATCGGGTCGCGCCCGCCGGGGCCGGGGACGACGTCTCGGGCACCACGACAGGAGCGCGGTTCATGGGCGCGGCTCCCCGAGTCCGCCGCACACCAGCTCGAGGGTGCGCCGGGCGAGCCTGTCGGTGGTGAGCCGCGCGCGGACACGAGCGGCGATGAACGCGGACCAGCCCGCGCGCCAGTCGTCGTCCTCGACGGCGCGCATCACCGTCCGCTCCAGCCCCTGCGGGGACCAGAACGTGGTCTCGGCCAGGTCGCCCAGCAGCCAATCGGCGCGGCGCTCGTCGGGAAGGGGGGCGGCGTCGGCGCGCACCGCGTCCAATCGCGCGCGGTGAATCCAGATCACGCCCCCGTGGGGCTCGGGCCACCCGAGGCGCTGCAGGAGCGCCGCGTAGGCCATCGCTTCGGGGTGGTCGGCGACGGTAAAGCCTACGGCGTCGCCCCATTGGGCCGGGGCCCCGGACGTGACGTCGGGCTCGCACCGGAGCGCGAGCGTGCGCCAGAGGGCGTGGCGGATCACGCCGAGCTCTCCGTCGTGCAGCCGGCACAGGGGCAGGCCGCCCGAGAGCGCGCACTCCATCACGCGCTGGTGGCAGAGCTGATTGGATGAGGCGTGCAGGTGAACGCGTGCGGCGCGGTAGCACGCGCGCAGGTCCTCGCCGTGCGTGAGCTCGCCGCGCGCGTGCCGGCCCAGCGTGGGATGGGTTTCCCAGGCCCGGCCGTACAGGTGCAGCCGCCAGCCGCGGCGTTCGGCGATCTCGGCCGCCCACGCGACGGTCTGATGACGGATGGCACGCTCGGCGATCCGCGAGGCGTAGAGCCGATTGACGAGCACCGCGGCCCGGGCGCGGCCCGCGTCGTCGAGGTCGGGGTACCCAACGCCGACGGCCCGTGCGACGGCGGCGTTCAGGCCGCCCTGCAGCGAGAACCCCGGGGACATGGGCGCGCGGGCGAGCGCGAGGATCGGGTCACGCAGGTCGTTCATCACGCCCGAGAGGGCGCGGTCCGCGGCGGCCTCGCGCGCGAGCTGGTCGTGGAGCGCCTCGGGTGTCTGGCCGTGATGGCTGACGAACGCGAGCTCGCATTCGTGTCTCCGGGCCGCATCGGGCCCGATGGGGCCGGGGTGGAACTTGGCCGGGCTGACGACGATCGGGAAGTCGAGCGTCCGGCGGGCATCGCGCCGGTACCCGAATCGAGTGAAGAGCTCGCGGTGCAGGAAACCGATGAGGAAATCGAGCGGCCCGAGCCCCGCGCCGGCCCGTTCGTCGAACTGATGGGGCATGGCGTCCTGAATCCAGGTGACGAACGGCAGGTTGGCCGGGATGACCGTGCCCAGCACACGGCGCGGGTAGTTGATCAGCACCATCAGATCCGGATCGAAGTCCTTCAGCACGCGGAGGTACGCGACCTCGCACAGGCGGCTGCTCTCGTCCGGCTCCATCAGGAGCTCGACGCGGCAGCCCGACCCGCGGAGCGCCTCGGCGAGGTCCGCGCTCGCGTGCCGCACATACGTTGAGAGCCGGTAGGTGGGGATGAGCACGCGCAGGGGCGGGCCGCCCCCGTCCTTCCCCGCAAGGGCCGCCGCGAATCGGCGGGCCCACCATGCGGCGTCGCGCGGGGCGTACTGCGCGGCGACGTGCGCCTGCAGCGCGGCACGTTCACGCTCCTGATCCGCCGCGGCGTCGGCGATGATGCGTTCGACGTCTGGACCGGGCGCGGGCTCGCCGGCCCCCGGGGCGCGGGAGCCGGGGAGCGTCACGGACGGCCCGGCGATGACGCAGGCGCGTTGCGCATGGAGTGCCGCCCGAAGGCCGCGGGCCGCGTCGGGGCCGACGTGCCACTCCAGCCTGGTTTGCGCCACGGTGTCCGCCAGATCGTCCATGCTCAGGCCGGTGAGCAGTTCGCCCACGTCCCGCTGCACCACGCGGATCCGCGGCCAGAATCCGTCGGGCTGACGCGGGGCTTCGCGGCAGACGCGCATGAGCAGCCAGGGCGGGAGCACCCCCTCGATCGTGAACGGGGCCGCGGCCGGGCCCAGCGGCGGAAGCCGCAGCGCCGCCGCGGCGCCAACGTCATCGGCCCACCGGAAGAAGCGGCTGGCCGACCCACGCGTGGCCGCGTCGCGACGGACCACGTTCCCATCGCGGGTGCGGAACGCTTCGACATCGGCCTCCGATCGTGCCCATTGCTCGAACGGGGCATCGGCGCCGGCGATAGCCACGGCGCGGGCGCGGAGCGCGATCCAGGCGTCCCGTGCCCGCTGCTCCCGCACCGGGCGCGGGATCCGGTCGTCGGGCAACTGCTCGACGAGCCGGGACAACGCGGCGGCGCTGGGCTCGGCACGCAGGTCATGCGGGAGGTCGTCCAGACACTCGCACGCGAGCGCCCGAAGCCCGAGCTTTGCGAAGTTCGCGGCCGCGAGCAGGCGGAGCATGTGTGCATCGGGAACCTGAACCAGCGCGCGGGCGGCGAGTGGGAGGAACTCCCAGGGACGATCCGCGCGGCCGAACTGAATGAGATCTCCGAGCGTCATCGAGGCCGCGGGATTCGACGCGGCGCGGGATGCACCGAGAGGGGACGCAACGTCGCGTTCGGTCGAACCCGAACGTACCCCTATCGCGGTTGCCGATACAGCCGTCATGATCCGGTTCATCGACCGTCGGCGGGTTCGAGGTAGGCAAAACCGCGCGGATTGTGCCGGTCAGGTCAATCTTGAGGGCACGGCCGCGGGGGTGTGAGGGAGGGAGCGTTGTGCAACCGATAACACGGCGATGCCTGTTGACCCGCCGCGCGGCACGAGCGCCCTGAAAATCCTGAGCCACGAGCGCCTGCTGGCCGAGCGGGAGGTGGCGCGACGTGATGGACGGGCCGTGGTGCAGTGTCATGGGTGCTTCGACATCGTGCATCCGGGACACGTGCGGCACCTGCGACAGGCGAAGGGGCACGGCGACGTGCTGCTGGTTTCCATCACCGGGGACGCCACGATGCGCAAGGGCACGGGCCGGCCCCTGATCCCCGAGGAGCTGCGCGCGGACAACCTCGCCGCGCTCGACTTTGTCGACTGGGTGTACGTCGAGCAGCGGGAGACCGCCGCGGAGCTCCTGTCCGAGGTGCGGCCGGACGTGTACGTGAAGGGGAAGGAATACGAGGTGAACGCCGATCCGCGCTTCCGGGCGGAACGAACGGCCGTGGAGCGGGGGGGCGGCCGCGTGGTGTTCACGTCGGGGGACGTGGTGTTCTCGTCGACGGCGTTGATCGCCGCGCTGGAGCGCTCGGCGGATCCGTTCCACGCGCGGCTGACGGCGCTGCTGCGGCTCCCGGAGCTGGACGGGGCCCGCCTGAGCGGGCTGATCTCGTCGTTCCGGGGCCGGCGGATGCTGGTGGTCGGCGAGACGATCCTCGACACGTACGTGCTGTGCGACCGCCCCGAGATCGCGGGCGAGAGCCCGATCATGACGCTCCGCCCGTTGGAGCGGCGCGGGTACGACGGGGGCGCGGCGGTGATCGCGCGGCATCTCGCGGCGATGGGGGCGCGTCCCGTGCTGGTGACCGCGTTGCCGGATTCGCCCGCGAGCGAGGCGGTCCGGCGGCGTCTGGCGTCGGAGGGGATCGAGGTGCGGGCGATCGAGGTGGACACGCCCATCGCCGAGAAGCAGCGGTACCTGGTGGGGGCGCAGAAGGTGATGAAGCTCAACCAGCTCGAGCCGATCGTGCTGGACGCGGCCCGCCGGGAGCGCCTGTGCGGGGCTGCGGCGGAGGCGGCGCGGGGGTGCGACGGCGCGATCATCGCGGACTTCGGGAACGGGCTGCTGTCCGGCCTGACGCTGGAGAAGATGTGCACCGCGGTGCGCCCGCGCGTGGGGGTGATGACGGGCGACGTTTCGGGTCGTCGCGCGGGCCTGCTGCGCATGGCGGGCATGGACCTGCTGTGCCCGAGCGAGCAGGAACTGCGCGACGCGCTGGCGAACTATGAGGAGGGTCTTTCGACGGTGGCGTGGCGGCTGCTGGAACGGACGCGGTCGCGCGCTTCGATCGTCACGCTCGGGGCCGACGGGCTGATCCTGTTCGACCCGCTGCCGGGTGATGCCGGGGCCGGCGCGGACGCGTTCCGCTCGCGCCTGCGCGGCGAGCACGTGCCGGCGCTGGCGGCGCACGCGGTCGACCCGCTGGGTTGTGGCGACGCGCTGCTCGCCGCGGCCACGCTGGCCATGGTCGCCGGGGCGGGCCCGCTGGCGGCGGCGTTCCTGGGGTCGGTGGCGGCGGCGGTCGAGGCCCAGCGGCTGGGGAACATCGCGGTTTCGGCGACCGACCTGCGCCACGGCGTGGTGCGGCTGCACACGGCCCATCTCGCGTGGGCGCCCGCCGACTTCGACGCGCCGAGGATCGGCGTGCCGCTCGCGAGCACGCCCGCGGCGGGGCTGCGTGCGTCATGATCGCGTACGTGCTGCCCACGCGCGACCGCCGGGCGACGCTGGACCGAACTCTGGCTGCCCTGGGGCGGCTGCCGCCGCACGGGCCGGTGGGCGGCGGGATGGTCGTCATCGTTGACAACGCTTCGTCAAGCCCGACGCGGGCCCCCGTGCGGCTGCCCAACGATCTGGACGTTCACGTCGTGCCCAGGCCCGTCAACGAGGGGTGCGCGGCACGGAACGCGGGCGCACAGTTCGCGGCGCGCACGGCCGCCGTCGAGTGGATCGTGATGCTCGACGACGACTCGTACCCGACGGACGCCGGGCTCTTCGATGCGCTGCGGGACGCGGACGAGACGGTCGGCGCGATCAGCGCCGACATCCACCTGCCCGAGCACGGCGAGGGTCGGCGGGAATCGGGAGGGCTGCCGGAGGTCTTCGTCGGCTGCGGCGCGGCGGTCCGCGCGCGGGCGTTCCTGGAGCTGGGCGGGTACGACCCGGCGTTCGACTACTACGCCGAGGAGTACGACCTGTCGGCCCGGTTGCTGATGACGGGTCTCCGGGTGGTGTTCGATCCGCGCTTCCGCGTGCATCACCACAAGGTCGCGGCGAACCGGTCGATGGGCCGCATCCTGCGGCGGCTGGTGCGCAACAACGCGTGGGTCATGGCGCGCTACGCGCCGGCGGATCGACGCGCCGACGAGATCCGCCGGCTGGTGCTGCGGTACGGCCGGATCGCGACGCTCGAACGCGCCCTGGGGGGCTTCGTGGCCGGCGCGTGCGAGGCGGCGCTCACGCTCGGGCGGCAGCGCCGCACGCCCATGGGCGCGGATCTGTTCGATCGATTCACCGGCCTGGCCCATGCCCGGGCGGCGCTGGGACGGGCGCGCGAGCTGGCCCACTTCTCGAGCGCCTGCATCGTGCGGCGCGGCAAGAACGACCATCTGATCGAGCGGGCCCTGCGGGAGCTCGGTGTCGCCATCGTCGGTGATGAGCGGGAGGCGGAGGTCCGCGTGATCGGCACGCTCTCGCCCGGACCGATGCTCGACGCGCGCGAGGAGCTGGAGGCATTCGACGCGGGCTCGCCCGACCCGGTCGGAAGCAGGGTGCTGCTCCCGTGGCTGGGCGCCCGCGGGCCCAAGGCCACACGCGCCGCGTGTACGCACCCTGTCATGGCGCGCGTGGACCGGTCCCCGGCCCGGGGTACCGCGGCGTAGGCCGGGGCGAATCGCCCAGACCGTTCACCCGCACCCAGCTCGGCGCGTACGACAACGACTGCGGCCGCAGCACGTGCTGGATCAGCTCGCGGCACGACGCGACCTGGCCGGGCCACATGAACCGCAGCGGGGCGTCGCCCTGCACGACCCAGCGGTGGTCGGAATGCTCGTCGTTGAGACGCGGCGCCCAATCCCGCGACACCTCGGCGCAGAACCGCGGGCTCAGGACGATCGAGTCGATCGCCGCCAGGTAGAAGGGATGGACCTGCTCCAGGGCGTACAGCCCGAGGAAGCGCGGGTCGGCGTGCGCGAGGCCCACTTCCTCGCGCAGCTCACGCAGCGCGCAGGCGACGCTGCTCTCGCCGCGCTCGACGTGACCCATGACGGGCTGCCAGGTGCCGTCCAGCGGCGCGCCGCGGCGCAGCAGTTGAAGGAACTCGGTCTGCAGGCGACCGTCCGTGTCGCGTTCGCTGGGCACGCCTCTCCGGAACACGTAGACATCGATGATGTCCGCTCGCAGTCGCGCCCCGCCCCCGACCTCCAGCCGATAGGCATCGCCCGCGGTCATGCACGCACCGTACGCGCGTCGGCGCGCTCGAGCACGACCGCGGCCTTGTGGAGCGTTTCCTCCCACTCCGATTCGGGATCGCTGTCCGCGACGATGCCCGCGCCCACCGCGTAATCGAAGTCGGCCGAGTCGAACCGGTCGGGCGCCGTCGCGGCGCTGACGCCAGTGAGGCACGCGGTGCGGATGGCCACGCTGAACGCGGCGTGGCCGCAATCGCTCACGAAGCCGACCGCTCCGCAGTACGGCCCGCGGCGAACGGGCTCGAGGCGTTCGATCAGCCGCATGGCCGCGATCTTGGGGGCTCCGGTGACGGAGCCGGGCGGGAATGTCGCGCGGAGCAGGTCACCGATGCCGAACGCCGGCTCGACTTCGCCGCGGATCGTCGCCACGGCCTGCAGAACCGTTCCACGGGCGTGCCGCTCGATGGCGCGCGCCCGCTCCACCCGCACCGAGCCGGGGCGACAGACCCGTCCGAGGTCGTTGCGCATCAGGTCCACGATCATGGTGAGTTCGGCTCGCTCCTTTTCGGATCGCTCCAGCTCCTCAGGCGCGGCGCTGCCCGGCCGGGTGCCCTTCATCGGTCTCGTCGTGACGACTCGCGACGTCGCGTCGTAACGAAGGAACAGCTCAGGGCTGAGCGAGATGATCGCGCGACGCACCCCCCGAACAGGGTCATCGAAACTCAAAAACGCTCCAAACCAAGGATCCGCGCGCGCCATCAGGCGCATCGCCAAGGCCCGCGCATCACCGCGAAACCGACCCGAGAGACGGTGCGACAGGTTGACCTGGTACACGTCGCCGCGTGCGATGTGGTCCTGGGCGAGGCGGACGGCGCGGATGAACCGCTCTCGTGCGTCCGCCCGCGGCATGAGTTCGGGAACCGGCGGCCGTTCGCCCGGCGTTCCATGCTCATCCGGCGGCAACTCGACACCCCGCGGCGCCGAGCCCACGAGCCACCAACGATTGGTCAGTCGATCATGGACATAAGCCCACGGGCAACGTTGCCACATGCCGGTTGGCCAGCCACGGTCGTCGGCGGGCTCGGTTGTGTCGCGAGCGGAAGGCTCGAGCTCGCGCCCGAGCTCGTATCCGAGGCAGCCGATCCAAAATCCCCCTTGAATAGGCGGGATGCCAGATCCCGCGTCACGATCGTTCGTTGTGGCGCGGTTGAATTGGGCCTCCAGACCTGCTGAAAAAACACGTCCTGGCTGAAGCGTCCGAACTTCGATGGGACTCGCGATGATCGTCCAGCGCGATTCCGGAGATTCGGTGCCGCTTCCGCCTCCCGACGCGAGAACGGCCAGGGGGCGGTCGCAGGGCCAGCGCTCGATCAATTCGGTGGGGCTCAGGATCCAGTCCATCGGGATCGGGGGCTGGGGGAGCGACATCCAATGATGCTACGGAAGGACCGGAGCCGCTTCGGTCGGAAAAACCCGCGTCGGGGGGCATCTCGCTAGGCGATTTGCGGCAGGGTTCCTAGTATTTCTGTCCACCCGCAGCGGATGAAGGGGCGGTTCCGGGTGTGTTTCGCGGTGCTGCGGCGCGCCGCAACTTCAGTATTCACAATTCCTTACGAACGGCGAGAGCGATGCCAACCCTCACCAAGTCCAAGCCGGCCCAGACGAGCGTGATGAACGGGACTTCCAACGGTGCTTCAAAGAAGCCCTCGAAGATGGTGTACTACTTTGGCGGCAAGCTGTGCGAAGGTGACGGCACGCTGAAACCGCTCCTGGGCGGCAAGGGCGCCAATCTGGCCGAGATGACCTCGATCGGCCTGCCCGTGCCTCCGGGATTCACGATCACAACTGAGGCGTGCGCGGCGTACTACCAGCGTGGGCAGCACATGCCCCCGGGCCTGATGAACGAGGTCCACAAGTACATCGCTTTGCTCGAGAAGGAAACAGGAAAGAAGTTCGGCAGCAACGACAACCCGCTGCTGGTGTCGGTCCGTTCGGGCGCCGCGGTCTCGATGCCCGGGATGATGGACACGATCCTGAATCTGGGTCTGACGGACGCGGCGACGGAGGGCCTGGCCGGCGCGACGAAGAACCCGCGCTTCGCGTTCGACGCGTACCGCCGCCTGATCAACATGTTCGGGGACGTGGTGATGGGCGTGGACCACGCGCACTTCGAACGGGCGTTCACATCGATCCGCGCCAAGTACAAGGCCGCGGAGGACACCGGCGTGCCCGCGGAGGGAATGCGCGAGTTGTGCGAGCGGTACAAGGACGTGTACCGGACGCACGTGGGCGACGTGTTCCCGCAGAATCCGTTCAAGCAGCTGGAGCTGGCCATCGAGGCGGTGTTCAAGAGCTGGAACGGTGAGCGGGCCGTGGCGTACCGGCGGCTGAGCGGCATCTCCGGCCTGGTGGGCACGGCGGTGAACGTGCAGACCATGGTCTACGGCAACATGGGGGACGACTCGGGCACCGGCGTGGCCTTCACGCGCTCGAACACCACGGGCGAGAACAAGTTCTTCGGCGAATTCCTCGTCAACGCGCAGGGCGAGGACGTGGTGGCGGGCATCCGCACGCCGCGCAGCTGCGACGAGATGCCGAAGTGGGACAAGAAGGCGTACGAGCAGCTGCTGAAGATCAAGCAGAAGCTCGAGAAGCACTACAAGGACATGCAGGACATCGAGTTCACCATCGAGCGGGGGAAGCTGTACATGCTTCAGACTCGCACCGGGAAGCGCTCGGGATTCGCCGCGGTGCGGATCGCGTGCGACATGGTGAAGGAGAAGCTCATCACCGAGCAGCAGGCGATGCTGCGGATCCCGGCCGGCGACCTGTACCAGCTGCTGCTTCCGAGCTTCGACGGCACGAAGAAGAAGACGGCCGAGACGATCGCCCGGGGCATCCCCGCTTCGCCCGGGGGCGCGGTGGGCAAGCTCGCCTTCAACGCGGCGGAGGCCGTCGAGCGGGCGCACAAGGGCGAGAAGGTCATCCTGGTGCGTGAGTTCACCAGCCCGGAGGATGTCGAGGGCATGCACTCGGCCGCGGGGATCCTGACCAGCACGGGCGGGCGGACCAGCCACGCCGCGGTGGTGGCGGCGGGGTGGGGCAAGTGCTGCGTGGTCGGGGCCACGGAGTTGCAGATCAACGAGAAGTCGGGAACGATGACGGTGGGCAAGCGTGTCTTCGGCCGCTCCGACACCATCTCGATCGACGGGTTCACCGGCGAGGTGATGGTCGGCACGGTCGCGACGGTTGAGCCGAAGCTCTCGGGCGACTTCGCCCAGGTGATGCGCTGGGCGGACAAGTACCGCACCCTGGGGGTGCGCACCAACGCGGACACGCCCGCGGACGCCCGGAAGGCGCGCGACTTCGGGGCCGCGGGCATCGGCCTGTGCCGCACCGAGCACATGTTCTTCGAGGGCGACCGCATCACGGCGATGCGCGAGATGATCCTGGCCGACTCCGTGGAAGCCCGAACGGAGGCGCTGGCGAAGCTGCTGCCGTACCAGCGTGACGACTTCGTCGGCATCCTCACCGCGATGAAGGGCTACCCGGTGACGATCCGCCTGCTCGACCCGCCGCTGCACGAGTTCGTGCCGCACGACGAGAAGGGCCAGCAGGCGGTGGCCAAGGCGCTGGGGATCAGCCCCGAGAAGGTCCGGCTGCGGGTCGCGGCGCTGCACGAGGCGAACCCGATGCTCGGGCATCGCGGCTGCCGTCTGTGCGTGACCTACCCCGAGATCCTGGAGATGCAGATCCGCGCCATCGTCGAGGCGACGATCGAGTGCCACGCGTCGGGCGTCAAGGCGATGCCGGAGATCATGCACCCGCTCGTGGGCACGCGGAAGGAGCTCGCCTGGCTGCGCGACATGACCGAGCAGGTCATCGCGCGCGTGAAGGCCGAGAAGCAATGGGCGAAACGGATCGAGATCCCGATCGGGACCATGATCGAGGTTCCCCGCGCGGCCGTGACGGCCGACCAGATCGCCGAGAAAGCGGACTTCTTCTCGTTCGGCACCAACGACCTGACGCAGCTGACGTTCGGGTATTCACGCGACGACGTCAACACCTTCCTGCCCGACTACCTCAAGATGGAGCTGCTCGAGGGGGACCCGTTCCAGTCGCTCGACCGGGTGGGTGTCGGGCAACTGGTTCAAATGGGCACCACCAAGGGGCGCGCCGCCAAGCCCGGGCTGAAAGTCGGGGTGTGCGGCGAGCACGGCGGGGACCCGGCGAGCGTTCACTTCTTCCACGCCTGCGGCCTGGATTACGTCTCCTGCTCGCCGTACCGCGTGCCGATCGCACGCCTGGCCGCGGCGCAGGCGGCCATCATGGCGGACCAAGCCTGAACGAGGCGCGGCCAAGGGGCGCGGCGGATGCGCGCGCCGTGTTCGGGAAAGTGGCAGAGGCCTTCCTTCCGCCGCCCCGGCGCGGCCCGGTTGCGTGGATGCTCGCGGTTCGGCGGGGATCGCGCCGACGCGGCGGGCCGGCTACCGATCGCTCGGCTCGATCGCGAGCGGATCGTCGGGGATCGGGTCTTTCGTCATGACCACCTCGACGCGCTGGTTGGGGCGCTGGCCCTCTCGATCGAACGCGCGCCCGGTCACGCGGTCCTGATCGCCGCACGCGACGAGACGGATCTGGTTCCACGCAGCGCCGTGCTCGACCAGAGCACGGGCAACGACCAACGCCCGCTCGTAGCTGAGGCGGTAGGCCTTGTCGACGTCCTTGCCGCCGGTCTCGCTGGGGCTGGCGTGACCCCGGACCTCGACCACCCAACGCCGACCTCGGACCAGGCGGCCGATGTCCGCCGCGACCTCGCGCGCGTGCGCGGAGAGCGTGGCGGAGGTGGTCTCGAACTCCACCCGACCGCCGAGGGTGGTGTAGTCGCTGGGCCGCACGGACTGGGCGCGGTCGTCATTGCCCTTGGGGCCGGGCTCGCGGACCTCCTCTCCCCCCGCACGCTCTCGGAGTCGGCGGATGAGGGGTTGATCCGCGGGGTCGCTCGAACCCATGTCAACGGGGGAGTTGAACGCCTGGCGGATGGCGATGGCGGCGTCGATCATGTCCGGGGAGCTGGGGGCTCCGTCGCCCTTCTCGCCGCCGATACCGCCGGTGTTCGGCGCCTTCATGTTCATGGCCAGGAGGATGACAAAGAAGCCCATGAGCAGGGCGACGTTGTCGGCGAATGAAATGAGCCACTCGGGGGCGCCCTCGTGCTCGCCCTCGGCGTGACCACCGCCCCCGCCGTGGTGGCCGCCCCCGTGGCCGCCGTGCCCCCCGCCGCCATGGCCCTCATCGTGGGCCTTGTCCTTGTGTTCGTCGCTCATGTTCGGAACCCCGGGGCGGATCAGGCGGCGATCTTGAGCTTCTTGCGGTCGGTCTGGGGGACGAAGGCGAGCATCTTGTCGAGGGTGACGCGGGGGTTGTCCCCGGCCTGGATGGAGAGGATGCCCTGGAGCATCATCTCGCGACCGAGGATCTCGTCACCGGAACGGAGCGCGAGCTTGTCGCCGATGGGGCCGGCGACGGCGTTGGCGATGACGGCCCCGTACATGGTGGCGACGACGGCGACGGCCAGCGCATGGCCCATCTCGTCGATCGCCCCGCCGAGCTTGCCGAACAGACCAACCTGCCCGACCAGCGTGCCGACCAGGCCCCAGCCCGGGCCGTAGACCTTGATCAGGTCGAAGAACTTCTTTCCCGCCTTGTGGCGCTCCTGCATGGCCATGACTTCCATGCGGAGGGTCTGCTCGATGATGTCGGGCGCGGCCCCGTCGATGGCCATCTTCAGCCCCGACGCCAGGAACGGGTCGTTGATCTTCTGGATGTCCGCCTCCAGCGACAGGATGCCCTCGCGACGGGCCTTCTCGCTGAGGGTGTTCATCAGGGCCACGACCTCGGTGGTCTCCTTGCTCTTGTTGAACAGGAACCGCCGGACGTAGCCGGGGACCTTCTTGATCTTCTCCATGGGCATCGCGATGAACACGACGGAGACGCTCCCGCCTCCGACCATCAGGAAACCCTCGGTCGAGATGAACATCGCGAAATGGCCGTGCGACACCTCGTAGAACACGATGCCGAGGCACACCACACCGATGATCATCCCGATGAGACTGGACTTGTCCAAGGCGCACCTCTTCGGTTGCGACGCACGACGTTCCTCGGGCATGTCCGCCCGTTCCGACTTCAGGGGATCGACCCGAGCCGCCCCCGGCTGCAACGGGTCGAGATCCGGGCGCGGCGCATAACCCGCGTCTGGCCCGTTCACGCGGCCCGCGCGGCTCAGACCCAACCGTCGTCGTCTGGCTCTCGGACGAACGCCGGGGATCGTCGAGACCGGGGCGCGAGCACGGGCACGTGAAAACAGCCCCGGCGGGGACCGGGGTCGGCCGGGACCAGTTGTATTTCAGTCGGAACGCGCGACGCCTACTTGTTGGCGTCCTCGACAGCCTTGGTCAGTTCGTCCTTTGAGGGAACGCTGCTGAAGAAGGCCGCCACTTTACCGTCCTTGCCCACGACGCAAACGCTCGGGAACCCGCGCACGCCGTACGCCTTGGCGGTGTCGTCACCCCCCAGCGCGAGCGGGAAGCTCAGGCCGCGGTTCTTCATCGCGTCCTGAGGGTCCTTGTCCGCCTTTTCGCGGCACGCGATCCCGAGCACCTTGACTCCCTTTCCGCTCAGCTTGTCGTGCACGTCCTGGATGATGGGGCCGGCCTGCGCGCTCTTGGCGAAGGTGGTGCCCCAGAAATACAGCACCCGAACGGTCGGGCCAAGGGAGTCGAGGGTGACCCTGGCGCCGTCGGCGCCCTTGAGCTCGAACGCCGGCGCGGACTCGCCGACCTTCAGCCCACGCGGCGGGGCGGGGGGCTGGGGCGGCGGCACGGGGGGAGGGGCGACCGAAGCGGGATCGCCGGGATTGGCCGGCGGCGTCAGCGGGGTCACGGGCTCGGCGGGAAGGGGCTCGGCGCCACGATCGGTGATCTTGGAATAACCGTCGGGCAGCGCGATTTCGAGGTCCGCGTCCTTGAGTTCGGGGTTGGACTTCACGTCCCACAGCTCGACCGTCATGCCCGCGGACTTGTCGCCGGTGGAGAACCGCACTTCTTTCTTCCGCGGCAGGTGGTCCGCCGAGCTGATGAACCACGTGGTGAAGCGCCGCTCGTCCTGCGCCACGCGGACGATGTGGCAGACCTCTCCATGGACCTCGCCGACGCCCTCGACGGTGATTTTCTTCGCCTTCATTTCCGTCGCGAGCGGGTCGGGAACGGTGAAGAAATCCGGGATCAGGATCCGTGCCGACTTCGCCATGCGGTCGGCATCGGTGCGCTGAAGCGCGCGACGTTCGAAGACCTTCTTCTGCGCGTCGTCGATCCAGGTCGCCCACTCACCGGCAATCATGGTGTGGAATTTCGCCTCGACCTGCTTGCTCGATTTGGAGTTCCCGATGACGAGCGATTTGAAGCCGCGCCCGCCGCCCTTGCCGCCGTCATCATCGTGAAGGAGCTTGACCTCGCCTTCCGATCCGGACGGCCCCAGCGGGGAATCGAGTGTCTGCTTGATCTTGTAGGTAACCCCCTTGAGCGCTTTGATGGCGGCAGCGGACTCCCTGAGTACCGCCACGCCGTCGTCCTGTGCGTGCGAGACCGTCGCGGCGGCAAGAAAAACCAGACCGACCGCCAACCTCGTACATGTCCCGATCATCGCTCGTGCTCCTGAATTCGCCGGCGGTACGCCTTTATCAGACCCAAACGAGAACCGGCACTATGGCATCGGCAATCGTACGGCACGGGTCCACCGCGGTTCGAGCGGGCCTTACGCTTTGCCGTGCGCACACACATCTTCATGCAGACGATTGGCGCGGCTGACGGGCCGACGTTCGGCGGCGTTGGTCTCGTGACACTGCTGTTGGCGGCTTCGCCGCTGGTTCTTATCGGGTTGTGGGTTGGAGATGTGATCCGGCCCGCCTCCTTCGACCGGGGGGGGCGTCGCGAGCTCGGCAAGCTGGGGTGGTGGATCTGGCTCTTCGCCGCGTTTGTTCTTTACAGCGCGACGCAGTTCGGCGCGGCGGGCGCGGCGGCACTCTTTGGCGCGAACGGCGGGGGCTCGCGCGACAAAGCCATCCTCTCCCTGGGCGGGTACCTGGCAAGCTTGATCACCGCCGCGGCCCTGGTCAGGCTGATTCTGCCGCACGCGGCAGGGGGTGGGTTCTGCACGCCGAGGCTGCGCGATCTGCTGGCGGCGGTGGCAACGCTGGCGCTCGCCGCTCCGATCGTGCAACTCGCCTCGTGGATCGCGATGCGGGTCTATCGGTCCAGAACGGGGGAAGATCCGGATTTCCTGGCGCACGATTTCCTGCGTCGGCTGACAAACGACCGCCACGACCCGTGGGTGTGGACGCTGATCGGGCTGGCGATCGTCGCGGCGCCGATCGTTGAGGAGCTGGTGTTCCGGGGGTTTGTCCAGTCGGCGGCGCTCCGGCTGACCGGCCGGCCGTGGCCATCAATCTTCGCGACCTCCGCGCTGTTCGCGGCCATCCATTACACGGTGGCGCCGTGGTACGCGATGCCGGCGCTCTTCACGCTCTCGGTGGCGCTGGGCATCGCGTTCGAGCGTTCCCGCTCGATCGCGGTGCCGATCGGGGCCCACGCGCTGTTCAACGCGGCGAACGTCGTGATCGCGCTGATGCTCCCCGCTTGAGCACGCAACGGACGCCGGCCGGCACGCCCGCCGGAAGGCCGATCGATCGGGGTGGGGCCGCGTACGCTAACCGACTCATGTCCGACCAACGACCCCGCATCCTCACCGGCGACACCCCGACCTCCACCGGCCTTCACTTGGGCCATTACGTGGGTTCGCTCGAGAACCGGCTGCAGCTCCAGGATCGGTACGACTGCTACTTCCTGATCGCCAACGTCCATGCGTTCACCACGCTGGCGGAGCGTCCGGACGATATCCGTGCGAACACGCTCGGCATCGTGAAGGACTGGCTGGCGGTCGGGCTTGACCCGGACCGCTCGACGTTCGTTCTGCAGAGTGAGATCCCCGCGATCGCGGAGCTGACGTTCCTGTTTGCGATGCTGCTGCCCTTCAACAAGGTGATGCGGAACCCGACGCTCAAGACGGAGATCGAGACCAAGGGTCTGGGCGACTCCTATCCGTTCGGCTTCCCCATGTACGCCGTGGGCCAGTGCGCGGACATCCTGGCCTTTCGTCCCGAGCTGGTGCCGGTGGGTGAGGATCAGGAGGCGCACATCGAGATGTGCCGCGACGTGGCCCTGAAATTCAACCAGCTCTACTGCGGGGTGGGCAATCGTGTGCCGGCGGCGGAGCACGCCCAGGCCGGGGGTGTGTTCCCGATACCCTCGGCGAAGATCGGTCGCGTGGCGCGCCTGGTGGGAACCGACGGCACGAACAAGATGAGCAAGTCGCTGAACAACGCGATCTTTCTCTATGACGATCCCAAGCAGGTGCAGAAGAAAATCAACGGGATCGTGACCGGGCGTGCGTCACCCACGGCGCCGATCGATCCGCGCCACGTGCTGCTGCAGTACGCCGACGCGTTCCTGCCCGCCGAGCGTGCGAAAGAGATCCGGTCCATGTACGCCGAAGGTCGCGAGGTGATGGACGGGCACGTCAAGGCCGAGATCGGGGGGGCGATCAACACCCTGCTCACCCCCATGCGAGAGCGACGCGCCCGGCTCGAAACACCTGAAGGAGAGGGCGTCGTGCTCGACGTCATCCGCCGGGGGATCAGGCGGGCCAACGCCGTCGCCGAGGGGACGCTGCTGGCGGCGAAGACCGCGATGCGACTGAATTTCGGAAGCAGGGTGATTCAGTAGAGCCGCGGCGGCGCGGACATCATTCAATGCCAGCGACGCAACCGGATGGCCCGTCTCCCGGGTCGTACCCGCAAAGATCGGCGCTTCCATTTGTCATGGAATGGCGTTAGGCTGCGTCGGGCAATGCAGCGAGGCGTGGACATGAGGAACGGCCAGACGTGCGGAGGCTCGGCATCGGAAATCGGGCCCGCGGCGCCGCCCTTGGTGCTTGAGCCGTTTCAACTGAGTTGCCTGCTCCAGACCATCGCGGAGCTCAAGTCCCTCGCGCGCGGGCGGGTGTGGGTCGTGCACTTGCTGGCGTCGCTGGTGGTCGCATTCCACGCCGGATCGGCAAGCATGGCGTGGTCGGAACCCCAGGCCGAGGGGATGGCGCCCGCCGCGCTGTACGACGTGATCGAAGCCGATGAGAACGACGAGGCTCCGTCCTCGCCGCGCGAGAAGAAGAAAAAGAGACGATTGCTTCCCCTCGACGCCGGCCTCGCGGCGCTGATCTCTGACGTCACACGGGGTGAGATCAAGGTCCGGTCACGCTCTTCGATCGATCGAACCCGCGCCGCCAGCCGGGCCGACCCGGACCGTGCGTCGGCGCCACCCAACGTGCTCGAGCACGCTCTGGACGCGGTCATCTCGGGCAGCGAGACCCCCCGCCGGGTCGTGCTGATTTTGCAACGGTCGGCCGAGGCTGGTCCATTTTCCGAGAACGATCGGTCCCTGCTGACCGTCCTCTGCGAGCACCTCGCCCGGGACCTCATGCGGCACGTGAGCCCCCCGGGCGTTCTGTGGCGTCGCACGGCGGCGGATGGCTCCGGCGGAGTGCTGTCCCCTCGGCAGAACGAGATTCTCCGCATGCTCCTCCTCGATCTCACGGAGGATCAGATCGCGCAACGGCTGAACCGGTCACCGGACACGGTGCATTCGCACGTTCGGCGCATTTACCAGGCATTGGGCGTACGGTCGCGGGTTCAATTGGTCCTGACCTGCCGGAATCCAGGCGGCGAGAACGCGGGATGAACCGCGGCGCACTGCCGGGCGGCGGACGGCGAATCCAAGCGCACGACGCAACGGGCCCCGGATCGAGCCCAGAATCACATCGTTCGCCAGTCTGCCGGCGCGTCAACTCGGTCCATCACGGATCTCCATGCTCACCAACTCCGTCGGGTCCGATCTGGTCCAGGACCGCTTTGGCTCGTCCAATCGCCGCCTTTCGGAATGAATCGCCCCGGGCGCGGTCGCCGCGCCCGCGGGCCGCGGCCTCCTCTTCCAGATAGCGGCAAACCGCGGCGACACCCTCGCGCTGTCGCCAGCACCACGGGTTGATCGGGATGTCCGACGCGAGTTGCACGACCGCCGGCGTGCTCGATGCGAGGTCTCGGCCGCGAGCGTCTCGCTCGAGCCTTGCCACCAGCCGACACGCCGCCAGGTTCTGATTCGCCGTGTCGATCAACGGCCTCGCCTTCATTTCATCGGCCGTCACCGCGACCTCAACGAGCGCGCCGGCGGCTGGCTCCATCCCCGCGGTCAGCCGGTCGAATGCGGGCGCGGAGAGCGCCCATCCCGCCCAGCCGTCGAGAGCGTTGGGCTGCGATCGATCCGCACGCGCACCCATCTCATGCACGAGCGAGAGGTCCTCGAGCATCCCGCCGAGGTGCGCGAGCAGACGCAAACGGGCCGATGCGCCCTCGGGCGTGGGCGCAGGTGGAGTCTCGCCGGGTTTTCCACCGGCTCGGCGCGGTTCGAACCCCCATGCGTCGCGCCATCCCCGGCGAGCTCGATCCAGCGCCCCCAGGATCTCACGTCCCCGATCGCCAATCACGGGCTTGTACCGATCGGCCGCGGCGCCGACGGACCGCAAGGCCGATTCGGATGGGATCGACTCAAGCCACGGAAGATCTTCCGCGATCCGCCTGAGGTCGGCGAACGCGGCCTCCGCGCGACGGGGATCCGCGGCCTCCTGCCCCAGCTTGAGGATCCGCGCCGCCGCCGTCGCCCGATCAGGCGCCGTCACCGGTGGCGTCGATGCAGCGGGAGCATCGAGCGGCCGCCCTTCGAGCCAACGGCTGACGCGGCGCAGGGCGACCAGGTCCCCGACTCGCCGAGCGTGCACGCCGACCAGGCCGACCACGGCAGGGTCCGTGGCGCCCGTGCGGCCCTGCGCCAGTCTGGGAATACCCTCGATCAGGTCCCCCTCGCTCAGGCGGGCGGAACGCTCCGCGGCACGGAAAGCCGGTCGAACCTCGCGCACCAGGTCTTTCTCACCCATGCTCTCCATGCCCCGGATGAGCAGGTCGAGCACGCGCCCGAGTGCACGGGCGGTTTCCACTCGGCTTTGCGCTTCGGCCGGACCGGCGCTCAGCACACCGGCGACCGCCGTCCCGGCTTCGCGGACCCCCTTCACTCCCTTACGCTCGCGCGCGATCCTCGCCAATCGCTCCGCCATGTCGGCGGCCGCGGACAGCGACTCCAACCGCGGGACACAATCTTCGAAGAGGGTCGGGCCCGGGCTCCCGCTGAACACGCTCAGGGCGTCCCCGAACCGCCGGGCCAAGGCCGGCCGCGCCGCCGCGCCGATCCAGTCACCCTCGATACTGAGCACGCGCGACGCCCGGCGCGCCAGCGCCCTCGCCCCCAAGGGAGCCGTCGCGTCGAGTGCGGCGAGCGTCTGGACAGCCTCGTCGGAGAGCCCCGCCGCTCTCCATGCGGCGGCCGATTCGCCGATCGGCTCGTCGTTCCGATCATCGGGCGACGCGCGGAACCAGCCCGCGACGGCTCCGGGGCGAGCCCAGTCCGCGTCGTTCGCCGCGGCGCGAAGGGACGGCACGAGCGGCCGGAGCACCAAAGCCAGTTCCCATTCCGTGGCGCCGGCGCGACGCGGATCGAACTGTGCGGAGAAGGTCGCGAACTCAACCAACCTCTCGCGCTCGGCCTCGTCCAGACCGGCTCGGGTCAGGGCCGCATCGATCGCGGCCATCGATCGATCCAACTGGGTGCCCGCGAGCACCCGCACCGACCCCGATTCACCGGATTCCTCGCCCGCGCGGAGCAGCCGAGCGGCCAACCGCCGCGCCGCGATCCGCGCGGCATCCGCCGGCCCCAACGCGGAATCGTTTCCCGTCCGATCACGTCGGGGCGCGGGGTCGGGCTTCTCCGCACGCCCGGCCTTGGCCATCCGCTCCGCGTCGGCTTCGAGTCGATCCGCTCGTTCGAGCGCGGCACGTCCCTCGCCGGGCTTGGGGGCCTGGGTCGAATCAAGGTCCAATTGCGCCGAGGCCCCGGCCGGCAGCAGCGCCGCCGCGGCGACCGTGAACGCCCGGCACACGATCCGGAGATGCTTCACGCCCGTGCCTCCTCGGCGATCGCCCGGCGGTACACGGCGTCGAGGCGCTGCACCATCAGGTGCGCGGAGAATCGCTCGGCGCACCGAGCTCGTCCGTGCTCCGCGAGAATGGCCCGATCCGCGGGCCGATCGTGCATCCAGATGATCGCCGCCCGGAGCGCGGCCCGGTCGCCCACGGGGACCAGCCGCCCGGTGGCGTCCGCCGTGTTCGATCCGATCGCGTCGATGCACACCTCGCGCGTTCCGTCCGCGTCATAGGCGACCACCGGCGTGCCGCACAGGAGCGCCTGCGGGACGGTTCGCGGGAGCCCCTCTCGATACGACGGATGACAGAGCACGTCCATGGCGCGCATCAGCCCCGGGATGCGCTCCGGGGGCACCAGACCGGTGATGAGCACGCGGTCGATCAGCCCTTCGGCACGCAGACGGCCCTCCAGCCGCGCGCGCCACCACCCGTCGCCGACCCAGAGCAGCCGCCAGTCCGCACGCTCGCGCAGGCGATCGGCGAGCGCATCGACCACGTCATCGTGCCCCTTGTGCTCGGCGAGCCGCGCCACCGTGCCGATCACGAACATGTCTTCGTCGAGTCCCAGGCTCGCGCGGATCGAGCGGCGGTCCTGCCCCGGCGCCGGGCTTAGGAATGTCTCCGTCTCCATCCCGGAATGCACGGTCACATACTGTTCTCGACGCCCGATTCGCTTCGACAGATACAGCGCCGTCATGGCGTCCGCCACGCAGACGATCACGTGGCACCGTCGTGCCGCGTACCGCTCCGCCACGCCGTACACCGCGTTGCCCGCACGGATCATCAACCGCCGGCCGAGGGGGCCCTCGACCGGCATGAACGGCGGGCCGTGGACAGTGTGCACGATCCCAAGGTCGAGACCGGGCCGGTGGCGTCGCTCCGCCCACGCGGCGGCCCGGCCGACAATTCCGGCCTTGCTGCTGTGGGTGTGGACGACATCGGGGCGGAGTCGCCGCACAAGCCGCCGGAGTTGCCAGTAACAGCGCAGGTCCCGGGCCGGATCGACCTGGCGCACGAGATCGGGAACGACGTGCGTCTCGATCCCCGCGCCGTCCGTCGAGCGGAACGCTCGCACCCGATCGAGCAGCGAGCCCTCCGGCCCGAAGATCGGCCCGAACGCCAGATGCACCTCGTGCCCGTGCCGGGCCTGACCCTCGCACGAGAGCACCGTGTTCTCTTGCGAGCCGCCGAGAATCAGCCGGGTTGAGACGTGGAGAATGCGCATGAAGAGACGACCAACCCGGGCATCATTGGTTCAGCCCGAGGCCCCCGGAAGCTCGCCGGGCCCGTAATGAACCCACTCCAGACACAGGCCCTCGGGGCCGAGCGTCGGACCGGCCCGGCCCCGGTCACGCCCAGCGAGGACCGCGCGGATCTCGGCCGCTGACCGCTGCCCGAGGCCCACCTGCATGAGCGTCCCGGCGATGATCCGGACCATGTTCCACAGGAACCCGCTGCCCTCGATCCGCACCACGATCCGCCGCGCCGCGCCGCCCCGGCACCCCCCCGGCGGCACTTCCTCGACGCCGCACGCGAAGACCGTCCGAACCGTGCTCAAGCGGCCGTGCCCCGCCGCGGCGAAGGCCGCGAAATCGTGCTCTCCAACGAGGGTCCGGGCCGCCTCGCGCATCGCCTGCGCGTCGAGCCCCGACGGCGCCCACACGTGGTGGACGTAGTGCCGATCCCACAAGGGGCGATCCCTTGCAACATGAAACGTGTAGGTGTACGCCTTCCGAAGGGCGTGCCCGACCGGGTCAAAGCCCGCCTCTGTCGCCTCCGCGCGCAACACCAGAACGTCCTCCGGCAGACGCGCGTTGATCGCCGCGACGAGCCTGTCGGCACCCCGGGCCAAGGGCCAGCCGCCGCCCTCGGTCGCCGTCTCGTCGCCCTCTTGAACCGCCGGCTCGTCCCCGCCGCAGGTGAACGCCGCAACCTGGCCGCGCGCATGAACGCCCGAGTCCGTGCGACTGGCGCCCAGCACTTCCACCGGCTGCCGCACGACGTGCCGCACCGCGGCCTCGACCACCCCCTGCACGGTTCGGAGCGCGACGCGACCCTCACGCGCCGTGTCCATCAAGGGCGTCCGCGCCGAATACGCGCGCGCCGCGCGGCCGGCCGAGTCCATCGGCCGTTCCGCGGCCGGGGGCTCCTGTTTCTGCCAGCCGCAGAAGGCCGTGCCGTCGTACGCGATGGTCAACCTGTAACGGGGCACACCGAACCGTACGCCGCGGGTGATCCGCCCCGGCCGCTCCAATCCTCGCGCGAACGGAACTCCCGGGCGACGGCTCCCCTACCGGACGCGCGCCACCAGGATCGTGCGGTCGTCGCTGGCCGGGACGCCCGCCGTGAAACTCTGAACGTCCTCGAGAATCGTGCGGAGCTGGCCTTCGGCGCTCCCGATCGGGCCCGCCTTGAGCGGGCAGCTCGCGACCGCGGCGCCCAGCCGCGCATCTCCGTACATCCGACCACCGGGCCCGCGCGCCTCCGTGATCCCATCGGTGTACATCACCACCGTGTCCCCCGGCTGCAGCCGCCGCGTCGCCCGCGCGTACTCGGACGGCGCCTGGATACCCAGCGGCAGCCCCTGGGCCTCGTCCAGCACCGACACGCCCCCCGCGCAACGCACCACCAGCGGCGGCGGATGCCCCGCGCAGGAATACGTCAGCTCGCGCGACGCCCCGTCGTACACCCCGTAGAACGCCGTCACGAACGTCCCGCTCTGGATCGTGTACCGCTCGACCAGTTGTTCGTTCAGGAACGCAAGGAAGGCGGCGGGGTCCCGCTGCCCTCCGGGCGCGAGGTGCGCGATCGCGTGCAGGATCGCCATCAGCACCGCCGCGGGCGTCCCGTGCCCGGACACATCGGCCATCAGGACCCCCAGCCGTCCATCCCCGAGCCTGAAGAAGTCGTAGTAGTCGCCACCCGCGTTCTTGCTTGTCTGGTAGAACGCGGCCATGGAGAGCGTGGGCAGCTCGGGGAGCGCGATCGGCAGCAGCGACTGCTGGATATCCGCGACCGTCCGCATCTCCCGGTCCATCGCCTCATTTGCCTCGCGCAGCTGCCGCGAGAGCACCAGCGTGTTGGTGGCACGCCCGAACAGGTTCGAGAGCCAGAAGTCCTCCGGCACGCGCTCCACGTTGATCGCGTTCGGCTCGCTCCGCATGGTCACGACCATGTTCAGGCCGACGCCGCCGTCATAATGCGGGATCGCGACCAGGGATCGCATCCCCGAGAAGTACTCCCGGGCGGGGTCCGACTCGCTCACGTTCAGCTCGTTGATCACCACGGGCTCGTCGCCCCACAGGAGCTCGCTCAGCAGCCCGTCGCGCAGCAGGGGCAATCGCTCACGGTTCCGCCAGGGATCCGGTTGCTCGGTCCAGGTGCTGGAACGTGTGATGCGGTACCACGGGCGTTCGAGCCCGCGCCGGCTCACGGAGACGATCCGTTCGAAACTGAACAGCCGCCGCGCCCGCGCGCCGTACGCCCGCACCATCTCCGCCGGGTCGGTCTGCGCGCTCATCTCGCGCATCGTCTCGACCAGGAACTCCAGCCGCTGCTTCCAGGGCAGCGCGGCGATCGCTCCCACCAGCATCTCGTTCCCACCCACAGCCGCATTTCCCGCCTGACTCATCGGTCCACCTTCCCTGGTTCAGTCGCCTCCCCCACCTCCGCCGTCACCCCCACCCCCCCCACCCCCATCTCCCCCATCACCTCCGCCGGCCCCGTCGTCCGCCCCGCCATCAGGCCCACCCTCACCGTCCGCGTGATCCAATGGGTGTGGCCCACCCCCTTCCGCATCGTGTTGGTCACCGTGATGACGCGAATCGGACCCGCCGAGACGCGGGGCCCCTTCGTCCGCGGCCGCGCCCATCGGCGAGACGTCCGCAACCGCGCTTGATTCATCCGGTTCGCGGCGCCGTGGAGCGGTCCACTCACGTCGCGCCGGTTCATCCGCGCCCGCCAATCTCCGCCACGCCAGCGTGATCGCCACGCCGCCCGCGAGCACCACGACGATCACGCCAACCACGGTGAGCAGGAACGAGTCGTTCATGGGACATCCCGCGGCACGGCCGGCCGCGCCGGGCTCGCGCACACCCGAGCACAACCGGGCCGCCGATGGTATTCAGGTGACCCCTCGACGGGCCGCGGCGGCGCACAGAACCTCGAGACTCGCTCAGAATTCCGCCTGTTTCGGCGCCCGCGGGAACGGGATCACATCGCGGACGTTCTGCATGCCCGTGATGAACATCATCGCGCGCTCGAAGCCGAGCCCAAAGCCCGCGTGCGGAACGGTGCCGTAGCGGCGGAGGTCGCGGTACCACCAGTATTCCTTGATCGGCAGGCCCATCTCGTGGATGCGGGCGTCGAGCCGATCGAGCCGTTCCTCGCGCTGGCTGCCGCCGATGATCTCGCCCACGCCGGGGACGAGCACGTCCATCGCGGCCACCGTGTCGCCGGGGGCGCCGCCGCCGAATCCGTCGGTGCCGGGGTCGTTGCACCGCATGTAGAACGCCTTGATCTGCTTGGGGTAGTTCATCAGGATCACCGGCCCCTTGAAGTGCTCCTCGGTCAGGAACCGCTCGTGCTCGGACTGCAGGTCCGTGCCCCACTTCACGGGGTACTCGAACTTCCTGCCGCCCGCGATCGCCCGCTCCAGGATCCGGACCGCCTCGGTGTACGACACGCGGACGAACGGAGCCTCCAGCACGTGCGTGAGACGGGCCAGCAACCCCTTCTCGATCCGCTCGTCGAAGAACTTCATGTCGTCGGCCCGCTCCGCCAACGCCGTTCGGATCAGGTGCGTGATGAACTCCTCGGCCAGCACCGAATCGTCCTGGAGGTTCGCGAACGCGATCTCCGGCTCGATCATCCAGAACTCGGCCAGGTGCCGCGACGTGTTGCTGTTCTCCGCGCGGAACGTCGGCCCGAACGTGTACACCCGCGACAGGGCGCAGCAGTACGTCTCGACGTTCAATTGCCCCGAGACGGTGAGGTGCGTTTCCTTGCCGAAGAAGTCCTGCCCGTAATCAACCGGGCCGTCGGTCGGCGCCGGCGCCCCGGGCTTGAGGCCCTCCTGCCTGACCCGCGGCGCGTTCATCATGTCCAGCGTCGAGACCCGAAACATCTGCCCGGCACCCTCACAGTCGCTGCCGGTGATGATCGGCGTGTGGACGTAATAAAACCCGCGCTCGTGAAAGAACCGGTGCATCGCCATGCTCAGGCAGTGCCGCATGCGGGCGACGGCCCCGAACGTGTTCGTCCGCACGCGCAGGTGCTGGTGCTCGCGCAGGTACTCGAAGCTGTGCGGCTTGGGCTGGATCGGGTAGTGGTCCGGATCCTCGACCATCCCCAGCACGCGCACGGCCGTTGCCTGAATCTCGTTGCCCCCCTTGGGCGTGGTCGAGATGACCCCGTCAACCTCAACGGCGCAGTGCGTCGTGAGCTTGGCGATCTCGGCGGCGTAATTCACCAGATCGGCCTTGGCGACCGACTGGATCGCGTCGAAGCACGTCCCGTCATGCACGGCGAGGAACGAGAGCCCCCCGTCCGCCTTGGAGTCCCGCCGGGTCCGCAACCACCCTTTCACCGTCACCGCCGTTCCCACCGGGGCCTTCAGCGCATCAACCACGCGCAGCCATGCCATGCACTCGCTCCTGCAATACGCCGCAAAGCCCGCATGGTAGGGGCGCAACCACGATCACCCGTGCGCGCCCACGCGCGGCCCGCCCCGGCCGCCACCGATCCGGCCTCACTGGGTCGTTCGCGGGTTGTTGATCCACCCGTAGCCGTACGGCCCCGTGCCGTCGTTGCCCGTCTCCAGACGCACCCACTCGCGCAGGTTGCGCACGTAGAGATCGTTCGTCTCGAGGTCGTTGCGCTCGCGGTCGCGCTCGTTCGGACCCGACGTCGGCTTGAACGAGTCCGCGTGACCCTCAAGGTACGCGATCATCCCCGCCCTGCCGTGACGCATGGTCCACTGGTCCTCGTTGCCGAAGAGACCGTCGCGCACCGCGTCGTTGTACCACCACGTGCTCTCTTCAACGAACAGCGGCGTGCCGCTGAACATCGTCAGCTTCGACTGGTCCGGGAGCGTCGCCGGCGGGCGAACATTCACGGCGTACTCGCCCGGGTTGGAGAGGTACGCCATGCGCGTGTTCATCCCCAGCTTCGCGCCCTGCATGCGACGCACCATGGTGTAATCAAAGTCGAGGTACGTGTAGTCCCCGAAAAGATCACCCTGGTTGTTGTACCCGCCGTTGTCGTAATCCTCTCCGTTGCGCCCACGGCGCTTGTTGATGGGGCACTCCGCCACCTTGCCCACGTTGTAGCAATACTTGAACAGCAACCCCGGCTTCCACCGGTTCGGGTCGTCCTCTTCCTTCACGCGCGCCCAGTCCTGCGCCGGCCAGACCTGCTCTTTCCAATCGTTCGCGTAACCGTTGGCCGCCATCGTGAACTGGCGGATGTTCGACAGGCACACGCTCGCCTGGCCCGCACGCCGCGCCGACCCGACGATCGGCAGCAGGATGCTCACCAGCAGCGCCACGATGGCGATCACCACGAGCAACTCGATCAACGTGAACGCGCCGCCGCGCCGAGCGCCCATGTCCACCGCGTCCTTTCCTGGCCCCCGGTTCGGGCCTCCGCCCCCGCCGACCCCGAGCGAGGTCGGTGCGTTCAGAATACACGATCGACCACCCATGGCAAGCCGCATTCGGGCCGCTCGCACGAAACCGTGCAACCACCCCTTCCGAGGGCGGTTCACACCCCCCACTTCGGAGCACGCTCCACCGAGCACCTTTTCGGACCCCCAAGATCGTCACCCCCTTCCTCTATCATTGCTCGCATGGGAGACCCCGCTGAAAAACCCCCGCTCCGATCACCACTGGGAATGACCCCGGAACAGGTCCGCTCCGCCGCGGCGGGGCGCATCATCTTCAATCGCCAGGGCGGTGAGGCCGGGGCCCTCGCCGCGTACCGCGCCCTTTTCCGCACCGGCGACGCCTCCGGGCTCCGCCAGGCGTTCGGTGCCTTCCCCCTCCCCGAAATCCGCACCGTGCAGCGCGAGGCCGGGCCCGAGGGTGAGGTCGTCAAGTTCACGCTCCGTGTCCCGGGCGTGACGCTCGGTATGGGCGAGCCCGCACGACGCATCGAGGACCTCCGCACCGAGAGCGTGCTCATCCCCATGATCGGCAAGCGGCGCGAACGCACCTACACCCTCTGCGTGAGCAGCCAGATCGGCTGCGCCATGGGATGCACGTTCTGCGAGACCGCCCAGATGGGCCTGCTCCGCAACCTCACCGCCGACGAGATCGTGGCCCAGTGGTTCGGCGCGGCGTTCGGACTCGGCCTCCGACCCGCGAACATCGTGTTCATGGGCATGGGCGAACCCATGGACAACCTCGACAACGTGCTCGACGCGGTGGCCGTGCTGAAGGACCACAACGGCCCGTCCGTCCCGGTCTCGAAAATCACCATCTCCACCGTGGGCCGCGTGGACGGCATCCGGCGCCTCGGCGAACGACTTCACGAACCCGGGTGGCGCCGGCTCGGGCTGGCGGTGTCGCTCAACGCTCCCAACGACGAGGTCCGATCGCGCATCATGCCCGTGAACCGCCGCTGGAGCTTGGCGGAACTCAGGGCCGCGCTGCTCGACTTTCCCATGTACGGCGGCAGCAAACTCTGCGTCGAGTACGTCCTGATTCCGGGCGTGAACGACGCACCCTCGCACGCGCGCGAGATCGCCGATTTCGTGACGCCCCTCGACGAGCACTACGCCCGCTCCACCCGTCGGGCGTCCCCGCGCTGCGTCGTGAACCTCATCCCCTACAACCCCAGGCGCGACAGCCCCTGGCCCGCGCCGGACGAAGCGCGCGTCGCGGAGTTCCTCCGCCGGCTCACCGAACTCGGCGTGTACGCCAAGCGCCGCCGCACCAAGGGGCGGGAACTCATGGGCGCGTGCGGACAACTGGGCAGCGCGCACATCCGTGGCCGCTCCCTGGTGCCCCTCGCCGTCGCCGGGCTGGTCCGCGACCGCTGAGCGCCGACCAACGCCCCGCGCGTGTGCCGGTCCCCTACCGTCCCCCATGGACTCCTTTCGCTATGACGACGGCGAGCTCTTCGGTGAGGGCGTCCGCCTCACCGACCTTGCCGCGCACGTCGGAACCCCCACCTACGTGTACTCCGCGGCGACGCTCACGGGTCACTACGACCGCCTGGCCGCGGCCTTCGCCCCCCTGCGACCGCTCATCTGCTACTCGGTCAAGTCGTGCTCCAACATCCACGTGCTGCGATCGCTCGCGGCCCGCGGCTGCGGCATGGACGTGGTCTCCGGGGGTGAGCTGCGCCGCGCACGCCTGGCGGGCGTGCCCGGAGAACGCATCGTCTTCGCGGGCGTCGGCAAGACCGAACGCGAGATCGCCGACGCCCTCGGCGGCAGCGCCGGCGCGCACGAGATCGACGACGCACCCATCGCGCAGTTCAACGTCGAGTCCGAACCCGAATATGAGCTCATCGCGTCCATCGCCCGCACCATGAACGCGCGCGGCGTCGCCGCCATCCGCGTGAACCCCGCCATCGAAGCCGGCCACCACGCCTACGTCGCGACCGGCGCGGCACACTCGAAGTTCGGCGTTCCGCCGGAGCACGCCCGCGAGCTGATCCGGCGGTTCGCGCACGAGAAACACCTCTCCCTCGCGGGCATCCACCTCCACCTCGGCTCCTCCATCGCCGATACCGCGCCCTTCGTCGAGGCCGTACGCAAGGCGCTCGAACTGATCGACGCCCTGGCCCGAGACGGCGTCACGGTGACCGCCCTCGACCTCGGCGGCGGGTTCGCCGCGGACTATGAATCCGACACGTCACCGTCGTACACCGAGTACGCCGCGGCCCTCGTCCCCCTCCTCCGGGAACGCGCCGCCGCGGGGCTGCGCATCATCCTCGAACCCGGCCGGACCATCAGCGCCAACGCCGGCGTGCTCCTGACCCGCGTCCTGTACGTCAAGCTCACCGGGCCCAAGAAGTACATCGTCTGCGATGCGGGGATGCACACGCTCATCCGGCCCGCGCTCTACGGCTCGTTCCACTTCGTGTGGCCCGCCGCCGTCGCGCCCCAGCACGAACCCCCGCGCCGCGCCGAGCGGCTCGACCTGCCCGGGCTCGAGCCCTGCGACGTCGTCGGGCCCGTGTGCGAATCGGCCGACTTCCTCGCCCGCGAACGCCCCCTGCCGCCGCTGGCCCGCGGCGACCTCCTGGCCGTCTTCTCCGCCGGCGCGTACGGCATGTCCATGGCCTCGCGGTACAACTCGCACCCGCTCCCCGCCGAGGTGCTCATCGACGGCTCGCGGGCCCGGATCATCCGCCGCCGCGAGTCGCCCGAGGACCTCACCCTTCACGAGATCGAGCCGGAGGACGTCCCCTTCTGATCGATCGCCCGCGCGTTGGCGCGCAGCCGCACCTCGTCGATCGTCCCCACCACCACGCTCGACACCCCCGGCTTTCCCGCCGCGAAACGCAACGCCGCCCCGGGGTCCGCCCGGCCCGCGTGGCCCGCGCCCGACGCGTCGGACCCCAGCCAACCGCTGCCCAGCGCCTTCTTCACCAGCACGCCCTTGCCCGCGACGCGGGCCGCGTCGATCACCGGCTCGGCGTCCCGGTCCCACGGGCTGTACGCCACCATCACCACGTCGCCACGCTCAACCGCCGCCAGCCCCCCCGCGATCGTCTTGGTCGAGGCCCCCGCCGCGCCGAGCTTCCCTTCGTGCTTCAATCGCAGCAACTCGTCAAGCGCGCCGGACTCGCGCACGATCCAGGCGTCGCGGCCGTCACAGTGCAGCAGCACGATGTCGAGGTGTTCCACCCCCAGCCGAATCAGGCTTCTTTCCACGCTCGACCGGACCGCACGGGGCGAGAAATCGAACCGAGACGCCCCCTCGCCCCCGGCCGCCGCGGGCTCGAACTCCTCACCCGCCTTGGTGCACAGGACCCACCGGTCCCGCCGCCCCACCCGGCCCACGAGCCGCCCCAGCCGCTCCTCGCTCGCCCCGTACGCCGGTGCCGTGTCCAGGAGCGTCACGCCGACTTCCGCGGCGCACCGCAGCAGGCGCTCCGCCGCCTCGTCCGTCGGGACTTCGAACGCCGCCGGATACCGCACCCCCCGGTTCCGACCCAGCTTGACCGTGCCCAGACCCAGCACGCTCACCGCGATGCCCGACGTTCCCAGGGGCCTCAGCTCCATTCCAGGCCCTCCTCGTTCCACGGCAGCCGCGCAACCGTGGGCTCCGCGGGCGCGTCGCCGCCCCCGATCGGCGCCGGCGCGGGCCGCACGCTCGATCGCCCCTCGAAACCCAGAGCCCGGATCACCCGGCGCGCGCACAGCGGCGCAAACGCGAGTTTGGTCGGCCACGCCGCCACCACGTTGGACGCCTCCGCCGGTCGCAAAACGACCGGTTCGTCCGGACGCGACCCGTCCGGCATCCGACCCTCCGCCCGGTCGATGCGGAGCGTCGCCCATTCCACGCCCGCGAGCGACACCCAAGGCAGGCAGGAGGCCACCTCGCGGCGCGCCGCCTCGATCTGCTCCGCACGGTCCAGCAACACGCCCGACTCCGCCGGCCCGCCCCCGATGTACCACACCACCCGGCCCCCCCGGTCCGGCTGCGTGGTGATCGTCGCGCGGGGGAGCGTCCCCGCGCCCAGGCAATGACCCCAGATCGGACGCAGCGCCGCGCCCCGCGCCATGACCATGTGCAGCGGACGACGCTGCATCAGCCCCTCCCCGCCCGCCCCCGGCCCCATGACCGATCCGATCGAGCCCAGCAACGCGGCGTTGCCCGAGCCCGCGGCGAGCACGTAGTGCGCGCCCACGAGCGTTCGCTCCTCGACGCCGTCGGAGCGCGCGGTCACGCGCTCGACGACCCCGCCGTCGCCGCAGGCTCGAACCTGATCCCCCTGGACAATCCTCACTCCCACGTCCGCCGCGAGGGCACGGACAAGCGATTCGGGATCAAGCACGACCTCTTCGACCCGGTACACATCGATGCCCGGGGGCGCGCCGTTGAACACGTCAGGCCGCTCCGGCGCGCGCACGACGGTCACGCCCGACCGCAGCACGCGGCTCGCGGCGAAGCCGAAGACGCGCGCGCCCAGCCCGCCCGTCGTCCAGAGATACTGATGATCGGTCAGGACCCGGGCCGCACGCAGATCGACGATTCCGCGCCCGGCCAGCGCCGCGCGCCAGGAACCGACGGTCTCCGCGAGGGACTGGCTGGCCCGCTGGGCCTTCCCACCCAGGGCGTACTTGATGCCGCCGTGCACGATCCCCTGCGAGCCGATCGTCTGCCCCCCCCCCAGCGGGCCGCGCGAGACCAGGACGGCGTCCACGCCCGCCCCGAGCAGCTCGCGCAAGGTCCAGAGACCGGCGATCCCGCCGCCCACCACCACGACTTGGGCCTCGATCGTCGGCACGGCCCGATCCTTCGGAGCCCGACGGGCCCGATCAACGCCGGGCCGGCCCGGGAACCGCCCGGTACGCGCGCCCGTTCGAGCACGATCGCACGCGCGGGCGCGCCGCGGTCGGGTAGGCTCCGCACATGCTCGGGCGGACGTCACGCCGAACCCTGATGGCCCGATGGGCCCGACTGACGCGGCACGAATACTGGCCGACGCCGGTCTTCTACGCGCCGTTGATCCCGATTCTGGTCGGATTGGCGGCGCGGCACCGCTCGCTGATGGCGTTCACGTGCGTGAACCCGGGGTTCGGCCCGGGGGGCGGCGCGGTGGGCGAGTCCAAGCACCACATCATGGAGTGCTTCGCGGGGGGCGGGGCCGCCATCCTCGGCACGACGCTGGTTCCCTCCGGCCCCCCACCGGATCAGCGCGCCCGGGTCGCGCTGGAGGCCGCCCGCGCGCGCGGGATCGCGTTCCCGTTCATCCTCAAGCCGGACTCGGCCCAGCGCGGGCACGCGGTCCGGCTGGCGCGCCGCGACGCCGACGTGGCGGCCTACTTCCGTTCGATGCTCGCGCCGGCGGTCGTCCAGCCCTATCACCCCGGGCCGCACGAATGCGGCGTGTTCTGGATGCGTCACCCGTCGCGAACCGCCGACACGCCGGGCGGCTCGGGAACCGGTCCGTCCGGCTTCATTTTCTCGATCAACCGCAAGGAATTCCCCCTGCTCAATCCGGACGGGGCGCGCACGCTGCGCGAGCTCATCCTCGATCACCCGCGGCACCGGAATCAGCACCGGGTGTTCTTCGCCCGTTTCTCGGACCGGCTCGATGAGGTCCCGCCGATGGGGGCGCCGATCCGACTCGCCGAGGCCGGGAATCACTGCCAGGGAACACTGTTCCGGGACGGGGCGGACCTGATCACCCCGGCGTTGACGCGGGCGCTCTCGCGCCTGGCGGACGCGTTCGCGCCCCCGGCCGGGCACGGCCGCGCCGCGTCGGGCGCGCCGGAGCCGTTCGCGTTCGATTTCGGTCGCTTCGACATCCGGTACGAATCCGACGCGGCGCTGCGCCGCGGCTCGGGCTTTGCCGTGGTCGAGGTGAACGGCTCCCTCTCGGAATCGACGAATCTCTACGATCCGACGTTCTCCATCCGACGCTCGTACGGGATCCTGTTCGAGCAGTGGCGGCGTGGGTACGAGCTCGGCGCCGTGCGGCGCGCGCAGGGCGTGCGGCCGATGGGCCTACTGGAATTGGCGCGCGCGGCTCGGCGCGAAGCCCGGCGCCGCAGCGGGCCGTCGATCTCCGATTGAACCGTGCGCGGGCGTGGAACGCTCCGCACGTTCCGCGCGCCGACTCAGCTCAGCCCCAGCATGCGTGCCGTGATCCGAATACGCTCGACCAGACCCTGCCTGGGAGGCTCGCCGGCGTTGTGCCGAAGCACCACCACGGTCAGGTCGTCGTCGCGCTGCCGCGGGGAGGTCACGCCCGCGTGCGCATCGACGCGGCGAACCAGCTCGCGCCCGAGATCGGACGCGTTGCCCGCCCCCATCCCACGCACGATCTCGAGCAGGCCAGCCGTGCCGAGCAGCCGCTTGGGGCCGGGCCCGGCGGCCGCGGCCTCCAGGAGCGCGTCGGTGTACAGGATCGCCACGTCACCGGTGGCCAGCTCAACCGCGAACTGCGCGTACTCGGTTGGATCGATGACGCCAAGGGGCAGGTTGGACGCACCCGGGAGTTCGTCCCCGCGTCCGGAGACACCCTCCGAATCGGGCGTCAGGTATTCCCAGGTTCGTGCCGCGGCGCGATACAGAAGCGGCGGGGGATGCCCGGCGTTGCACAGCACCAGGTGATCACTGGGGGTGAAGTAGGTCGCCAGCAGGGCCGTGGCGAAACGGCCCCGCGGATCCAGCTCCTTGAACGACTCGTTGAGCGCGCGCGCGAGGCGGGTCTGATCCAGCGTGTTGATATTCCGCCGCATGAGCGCGCGCACACCCAAGGCGAGCGGACCGACGCCCGCGCCGTGGCCGGAGACGTCCGCGAGCGCGAACCGTGCGATGCGACCTGCCGCGCACATCGAGACGTAGTGGATGTCACCGCCGGAGTCGGCTTCGCGGTAGGGCTGGGAGAGGATCCACGCGTCGATCCCCGGAACGCTCAGGGCGGTCTCGACCGCTCGATTGCCCCCCCAGATTTCCATGCAGGCGAGCGCGACACCCGACGGCACCGAATTCGGATTTGCATCGGGCGCGCCGTTTGACACGAACTCCCGCCGCGTGCGGTCCACGATCTCGCTCACCATGCGGGTTGCTCCGTTGCGTTTCCGCGCCGAGAGGGCGCGGGACACAGCTGGGAAAACCCTCTGGCCGGGGAGTTATTCCCGCGTTCGAACACCGAGGTGGTCGGGTAGACTGGCGGCATGAGGATTGCTTTGACTTACGTTCCGGCCACGATCGCGTTCCTTGTTTCGGCGGCCTTGCTCGCCCCGATCCCCGGCAACGCGACTCCGCCGGCGGCGCCGCCGAACGGGCCCCGGCGCGCGGATCCGACTTCGTTTGCCCTGGTCGGGGGAACGGTGCACCCACGTCCCGGGATCGTGGTGGAACGCGGCGTGGTGGTCGTTCGTGACGGGATCGTTCGAGACGTGATCGACCCGGGCACCACCGGCTGGACCGACCCGACGCTCCCCGTGATCGACGCCACGGGACAGCACATCTACGCCGGGTTCATCGAGCCATACCTCGAGATCGATGTGCCCGCGCCGAAGCGGGATCAGCCCGGCGCGCACTGGTCGGCGCGGGTCACGCCGCAGCGGTCCGCGCTGGACGCCTCGAGGTCAGGGCGGGGCGGTCCCGACGCCAAGGTCAGCGAGGGGCTCCGCAAGTTGGGCTTCGTCGCGGCGGCCATCACGCCCAAGGGGGGCACCGTGCGCGGCAGCAGCGCCGTGGTCTCCCTGGCGCAGCCCGACGAGGATCCCAGCCGCCCGCCCCCAACCGTTTACCGCGGTGCCGCGTATCACAGTCTGTCGTTCGAGCCTGCGCGGGGCGGGTCTTCTCCGAGTGAATTCGGGTGGGACGGGTATCCCGACTCGCAGATGGGCGCGATCGCGCTGATCCGGCAGACGCTGCTGGACGCGGACCACCGGGCGACGACCCGGCCGGCGTCCGGCGACGGCGGGCCGGATTGTCTGGATGCGCTGGATCGGTCCGCGCGCCGGCCGCTGCTGTTCGAGACGACGGACGAGCTGGAGGCCCTCCGCGCGGCGAAGATCGCCGGGGAAATGGACCGGCCCGCCCTGCTGCTGGGCTCGGGCTTTGAGTTCCGCCGGCTGGCGCCCATCGCCCGCGACGGGCTCCCGATCATCTTGCCCCTTAATTTCCCCGAGGATCCCAAGGTCGGGAGCGTGAGCGAGGCCGAGTCCACCGACCTGCGCACGCTGATGACATGGGAGCAGGCTCCGGCGAATCCGGCGCGCCTGATCCGGGCGGGCACGGCCGTGGCGTTCACCACCCACCGTCTCAAGGACCGCTCGGTGTTCGCCGCGAACTTGCGCAAGGCCGTGGCGTTCGGGCTGACCGAGGACCTGGCGCTGGAGGCGCTGACGGTGCGCCCGGCGGAGATGCTGGGCGTCTCCGACCGGCTGGGCACGATCGCGAAGGGAATGGCCGCGAGCCTGATCGTGGCGGACGGACCGCTGTTCCGCAAGAAGACCAAGATCCGCGAGGTGTACATCGAGGGTGCGCGGCACGAGATCACGCCGCGCACGAGCGAGATCGCGGGAACATGGGAGGCGCGGGGCTCGGACGGCGCACGATGGCGGCTGCTCATCGACCACGAGAACGTGATCCGCGTGGAGCTCCCGGGGACGGGCGACACGCCCGTGACCCGCAAGGCCCGGCAGACGTCCCTGGTTGATTCGCGGGTGTCGTTCGTCGCGGAACTGGGCCCGAGCGATTCCGCCGAGCCCGTCGTGCTCTCCGCGTTGGCGCAGGGCGAGAGCATGATCGGCGCGGCCGTGGCATCGGGGCGGACCTGGACCTGGGAAGCTGCCCGGACGAGCAAGGAACTGCCCAAGCCCCGGCCCAGTGCCGCGCCCACCCCCCCCACCCCCCCCACCCCCCCTCCCCCCCCTACCCCCCTTCCGGCCGCGCCCACCGATCCGTCCGCCACTACTCCTCCGGTGGATTCGAGCGAGACCCGTGACCGCACCGAGGGCGACCGACCTGATTCGGTGTCATCGGTCTCTCCACCTGACACCACGAACGGCCTTGAAGCGGACGAACCGGAGTTCGGGGCCTTGGCTGAGGGCGTGCCCGAGCCGTCGGGATTTCCCTTCGGCCCCTACAGCGTGCCCGCACCTCCCGGCGCGGCACGCGTCGCGATTGTCGGCGCGACGGTGTGGACCAGCGGCCCGAGGGGGACGATCGCCGGGGGCGTGGTGTACGTCGATGCGGGGAAGATCCGTTTCGTGGGCGACGCGAACGAGTGGACGCGGTTCGCGCGTGAGCTGGGCGGGGCCGAGCCTGATCGGATTGACGCCACGGGAAAGCACCTGACGCCGGGCCTGATCGACTGCCACTCGCACACCGGGATCAGCAAGGGCGTGAACGAGGCGGGTCAGGCCGTCACCGCCGAGGTGCGCATCGCGGACGTGACCGACCCCGACGCGATCAACTGGTATCGGCAACTGGCGGGGGGGCTCACGGTGGTGAACAGCCTCCACGGCTCGGCCAACCCGATCGGCGGGCAGAACTGCGTGAACAAGATCCGCTGGGGGGTGGAGCGTCCCGACGACATGCACATGGAGGGCGTGGTCGGGGGGATCAAGTTCGCGCTGGGGGAGAACGTGACGCAGGCCAACTGGTCGGACCGTGCCGCGCCGCGCTACCCGCGAACGCGCATGGGCGTCGAGACGTTGCTGCGCGACCGATTCGCGGCGGCGCGTGAATACTCCGGGGTCATGGAGGCGTGGGCGGCGCGCGGCGGTCGGCCCGGGGATCGGCCCCGGCGGGATCTCGAGCTGGAGGCGCTCGCGGAGGTCCTCGCGGGCACGCGGCTGGTGCATTGCCACTCCTACCGACAGGACGAGATCCTCATGCTGTGCCGGGTCGCCGGGGAATTCGGCTTTACGATCGGCACGTTCCAGCACGGGCTGGAGTGCTACAAGGTCGCGGACGAGGTGAAGCGGTCCGCGCTGGGCGCGAGCCTGTTCAGCGACTGGTGGAGTTACAAGGTGGAGGTCCAGGACGCCATCCCCCAGGCCGGACCGATCCTGCACGAGCGGGGCGTGGTGGTGTCGTACAACTCGGATTCCGACGAGATGGCGCGCCGGATGAACACGGAGGCCGCCAAGGCCGCCCGGTACGGCGACGGGCTGTCCCCCGAGGACGCGCTGAAGTTCGTCACCATCAACCCCGCGCGTCAACTGAAGATCGACGCACGCACGGGCTCGATCGAGGCGGGGAAGGACGCCGACCTCGCGCTCTGGTCCGGCGACCCGCTCAGCGCCTTCTCCCGGTGCGAAGCGACCTGGGTGGACGGGCGAGCGTTGTTCTCGCTCGAGGCCGATGCGCGGGCGCGCGAGACGATCGCCAAGGAACGGACTCGGCTCCTCGCCAAGTTGCTCGCCGAGAAGAAAAAGACCAAGCCCAAAGCGGATCGCGCATCGGATGAAAAGAACGGAGCGCCCGGGCCGCGCGAGCGGGCCGCGGGCGAGGGGGACCACCTCGCGCAACTCCGCCAACGCAACCTCGATCTGCTCCGGCGCGGCATCGACCCGGGCTCGATGCCCACCGACGGCTGCGGGGACTGCGGCCAGAGCGAAACGCGGGACCGCTGAGGCTTTTTCCCGCACCGTCCACCAGCGATCCCAACCGAATCTCGCACACGGGAGCACCCATGCACACGCTTCGGAACGTCCTGAGCATCGCCGCGCTTCTCGCATGGATCTCGGCCGCGGCGGCGCAGGACCTGACAATCAAGTCGCCGCCCCAGCGCGGCCGGATCGTGATCGACGGCGCGACGGTGCACCCGATCTCGGGTCCCGTGATCGAGCGCGGGGTGGTCGTGTTCGAGAACGGGAAGATCACGGAGGTGCGGCCGATCCGAATCGGCAGCGATCTGATCGGCGGCGATGCGCGGGTCATCCGGGCTGACGGCACGCACCTGTATCCCGGGCTGATCGGCGCCCACACCCAGATGGGGCTGGTGGAGTTCCCGCCGGTGCGGCCGACGGTCGATCATGACGAGACCGGCGCGGTCACGCCGGAGGTCCGCGCCGTGACGGCCGTGAATCCGGATTCCACGATCCTGCCGGTGACGCGGGCGGCGGGCGTGCTGGTGTGCGGGGTCTTCCCCACGGGCGGCCCGATCTCGGGGACCGCCGGTGTGGTGCAGTTGGAGGGCTGGACGCCGGATGAGATGACCGTCCGCCCCGAGGTGGGCATCGCGGTGGACTGGCCGATGATGCGCACCGTGCGCGCGTGGTGGATGGAGAAGAGCGATGAGGAGCAGCTCAAGGACATCCGCCGAAACGTGGCCCTGATCGAGGACGCCTTCACCAAAGCCGCGGCGTACGCCAAGGAGCGCGCGGCGGACCCGTCCCGCGCGCTGGACCTGCGCTGGGAGCAACTCGCCAAGACGATGACCGGGCCGGACCGCCTGCGCGTCTTCATCCGGGCCGACGATTTCGATCAGATCTCCGCGGCGCTCGACCTGGCCGGCCGCTTCGGTCTCCGCGTGGTGGTGATCGGCGGGCGCGATGCGCCCCTGGCCGCGGAGTTGCTCAAGAAGCACGACGTGAGCGTCATCGTTCCCACCACGTTCGCGTTCCCGCGTCGGGCTGACGCGGCGTACGACGAGGCGTACACGCTGCCGAGCCGCCTGGAGGCCGCGGGGCTGCGGTGGTGCCTGGCGCAGGCCGACGATACCGCGCACGAGCGGAATCTGCCGTACGGTGCGGCGCTGGCCGCCGCGCACGGGCTGCCGCGCGAGGCCGCGCTGCGCGCGGTGACGCTCTCGGCGGCGGAGATCCTGGGGGTCGCGGACCGTGTGGGATCCGTGGAGGTGGGCAAGGACGCGACGATGATCCTCACCGACGGCGACCCGCTGGAGATCTCGACGCACGTGGTGCGGGCGTTCGTCTCGGGGCGCGAGATCGACCTGTCCAACAAGCACTCGCGTCTGGCGGAGAAATACCGAGAGAAGTACCGGCAATCGAGCGCTCCGGCTCCGAGGTAGCGCGGGATGAATGGGGAGGCCTTCCACGAGCCGCCCGGCTTGTGTAGGCTTACCGCAATGGCATCGGCCTCAAACGAATTCCCGACCGTGCGGGTGTTCGACCATCCGCTCATCCAGCACAAGCTGACATACCTGCGCGACCGCGCGACGAGTCACCGTCCGTTCCGCGCGCTGCTGTACCAGATCGCGGGGCTGATGGTGTTCGAAGCGACGCGTTCGTTTCCCACGACCGAAGTGGAGGTCGAGACCCCGATCGAGCGGACCCGGGCGCGGAAGCTGGCGGGGAAGATCACGGTGGTGCCCGTGCTGCGGGCCGGGCTGGGGATGGCCGAGGGCATTCTGGAAGTCATGCCCGAGGCGCGCGTCGGGCACCTGGGCATCTACCGCAACGAGCGCACGCTGGAGCCGATCGCGTACCTGAAGCGCCTGCCCAGGGACCTCGACGCCGGGCCGTGCCTGCTCGTGGACCCCATGCTCGCCACGGGCGGCTCGGCGGTCGCGGCGCTGCGCATGCTCCGCGACGCGGGCGCGGCGGACCTGCGCCTGATGTGCCTGGTCGCATCCCCGACCGGCATCCGGCGCGTGCTCTTCGCTGAGCCGAACCTGACGGTCTACACCGCCGCGATCGACCGCGGCCTGAACGAGCAGGGGTACATCGTGCCCGGGCTGGGGGACGCGGGCGACCGCCTCTACGGCACGGCCTGAGCGTCGCGACGCTCGGCCCGCAGGGCCGCGACCACGACTAGGGCCTCGCGGACGAACACCACGGCGAGCAGCAGCAGGGCGAGCGCCACGCCCGCGTTGAGGATCGTGGGGTTGAAATCCCCGGTCGGCGTGCGCCAGGCGCCGCGTGCCGCGTCGCGCAGGCCGGTCCAGATCTGGATGAGCAGGGCCAGCACCGTGATCGACATCACGAAGATCATCGGGATCAGCGTGTACCAGATGCGTTTGCGCTGCCGGTAGAGCCACACCGTCACGCCCAGCAGCGTGAGCGACGCGAGCAACTGGTTGGAGGTGCCGAAGAGCGTCCAGAAGAGCTGGTACGACTTCGGGTCCGCCGCCAGCAGCACCGCGAGCGGGATCCCCGCGGTGGCGCCCGAAGCGAGCGCGCCGGCGGCCCGCGAGGTCGTCCCGAACAACTCCTGGAGCAGGTAGCGACCCAGCCGCGTCGAGACGTCGAGGGTGTCGAAGACGAAGGTCGAGAACGCCATGGCGCCAAAGGTGGCGCAGAACACGAACGCGTCCTTGCCCAGCAGCAGGGTGAGGAAGCGCGCCAGGCCGTCGCCGTAGATCCGTGCCGGGGGCTGCCCGGCCGCCTGCTCGGGCGTGAGCATCATCACCGTCGCGAGCGAGATCACGGCCACGAAGCCCTCCAGCAGCATGGCGCCGAACCCGATGGGCGTGCAGTGACTCTCGCGGGCCACCTGCCGCGAGGTGGACCCGCCGCAGATCAGGCCGTGGAACCCGGAGCACGCCCCGCACGCGATGGTCACGAACAGGAACGGCACCAGCAGACCGCGATCGATGGGCGGCGCCCCTTCCGCGCCCGCCAGCACCGGGACCGGGTCGAGCATCCGCCATGCGTTCGCCGAGATCGCCGGCTGGTTCACGGCGTACCCGCCGAAGAGCACCCCGAACAGTCCCACGGCCAGCGCCAGGTACAGCACGAAGCCGCCCAGGTAGCCGCGCGGCTGCTGCAGCAGCCACATCGGGAGCATCGACGCGACGAGGCAGTACGCCAGGATGATGACGAACCACCACTTCAGGTCCAGCACCAGCACGCCGTCGACCTTCGTTCCCAGCCACACGCACCCCAACGTCGCGGGAACGAACAGCGCCGTCACCAACCAGAGCGGCGGCCGGAACATGCGCTGCGTCACGCCCAGCAGCAGCGCCAGCCCCAGGTAGAGCACGCTCGCCGCCGCCACCGCGCCACCCTTGTTGAACGGGGTGGCGAGCCCTTCGAACTCCTCCGCCGCGCCGACGAAGCTCGACGCGGTGATCTGCGTGAAGGCGATGATCACGTACAGGAGCGCGATCCAGATGAACCACACGAGCGCGATCCCGGCCCGCTTGCCAAGATTCTGCTTCGCGATCTCCGCGATGGAGTGGGCCCCGTGCCGGACCGAGGCGACCAGCGCCGAGAAATCATGCACCGCGCCGATGAACACCACGCCGACGGCGATCCAGAGCAGGCACGGGAGCCAGCCGAACGCCAGGCAGGCCAGGATCGGGCCGGCGATCGGGCCCGCCGCGGCGATCGCCGAAAAGTGCTGCGCCATCAGGTAGAAGGGCCGTTCGGGCACGAAGTCCACGCCGTCATTCCGGAGCACCGCCGGGGTGTCGCGCCGGTCGTCCAACGCGTACTGCCGCGCGATGAACGAGCCGTACAGCACGTAGCCCGCGCTCAGCAGTGCAACGATCCCCAGGGCCAGCAGCGTCAGCGACATAGGCCCGCTTGTGTAGCAGGAAGCGCCCGCGCCCACAACCCGGGCGGGTCAGCTCCCGGCCAGGTCCACCTGCACGATGAGCGTGTCGTCGGCGGGCGGGCCGTGCCGATGCGACGCCACCGCCCGCATGAGCGCCCGGGCCAGCGCCCCTCCTCCGGCGCTCGCGGCTCCCGCCGCGGTTGGCGCGAGCGCCGGCGCGTGGAAGAGCAGCGCGTTACGCAGACCCTCGATCGTCAGCCGGCGGTGGTTGGAGTCCTCCGCCTCGATGCCGCCATCCGTGTACGCGATCAACACGTCCCCCGCGCCCATGGGCGAGCGACGGGCCTCCTCCGGAAATTCCGCGTCCGGCACGACCCCGAGCATCGGGGCGGTCGATTCCAACATCTGGATCAGATTCCCTTCACGCCGGAGAAACGACGGCGGGTGACCCGCGCTCGCCCACTCCACCGCCCCCGCGCCCTCACGAGGCCCGGCCTCCACCCGCAGGCAGACCGCGGTCGCGAACATCGCCTGCGGCGCCAGCGTCGCGAGGACGAACTCGTTCAGACGCCGCAGCACCTCCCCCGGGCGGATGTGCGGCGATTCCGAGAACATCCGTTCCAGCCGGTCGTGCAGCCGGTTCACCGCGAGGGCCGCCGACACGCCGTGCCCGGTCACGTCGATCAGCACCACCGAGACCGGCCCCACCGGGGCCGATGGCGGGAACGCCAGCGGCCGCACGAACAGAAAATCGCCCCCGATGTCCAGTCGGGGCTCGTACTCGTAGTTCACCCGCACCGCGCCCCGCGCGATCGGCGGCGGGAACAGTGCCTCGTGAACCCGGCGTGCTTCGGCGAGTTCGCGGGAGATGTCCGCGTACCGCGACAGCTTGTACCGGGTCTCGAACGTCTGCCGGAAGGCGCGATGCCTCCACAGCGACCACACGAACCCGGGCAGCCCCGCCAACGGCGAGAGTCCCACGAGCAGGGCCCGCACCTTGGTGTCCGCGTCGGTGAAGAAGAACGTCCGGGCCGCGAACAACGCCAGGATCGGCGCCAGCGGGCGCAGGCCCTCCGCGGGCGAGAGCGCGATCAGCAGCGACGCCAGCACGTGCATCACGAACACGCTCGTCAGCACCCACAGCCCCTCACGGAACGCCGTCTCGTTCCGCCGCAGCACCTGCGCCGGATCCGCCAAGCCGCCGAACACCCCGTGCCCCGAGGCGATCGAGATCTGCCGCGACATCCCCTCGGTGAAGATCATCACCGCCGCCACCAGCACGATCAACCACGAGATCAGGGCCACCAGCCCCTTACGCGACAAGGGGCGGAACAGCACCACCGCCGCCGCGCCCAGGTGCAGCAGCGCCAGCGCCCCGTCCACGGACGTATCCAGGACGACCGATTCCCGCGGCACGGGTGGCTCACCCGGCGTGGGCAGGTACACGTCGCTCAGCGTGCCCGCCACCGATACCGCCACGAGGCACAGCACCAGGAAGCAGTACACCAGAAACCGTCGGCGCAGCGCCCGTCCCCGCTCGGCCTCGTAGAGCGATTCGAGATCGGACGGGATGGGAGCGGACGGCGTCGGGCCCATACGGAGGCACAGGGTAGCGGCGGGCCCGGTCCCACCCCGCCGAACGCTCCGGGCCCTACCTCCGAAACGCCAATCCCGGCTCCAGCCTGGCCAGTCGCGCCGCGCTCAGCGCCGAGGAAAACCCCGCCACGCCCACCACGGTCACCGCCGTGAGCCCCAGGTTCCACGTCGTCGGCCGGAACGGCATCGCGCTGACGTGCAGCAACGTCGCGAACAGCGCCGATGCGCCCACGCCGAGCCCGTATCCCGTCACCCCGGCGATCATCGCCTGCACGATCACCATCCGCACCAGCGTGCCGTGGGTCATTCCCAGCGCGTTGAGCGTGGCGTAGAGCGGCAGGTTCTCGCTCGTGAAGAGGTACAGCAGCAGCGCGCTCACCGACACCCCCACCACGATCCCGATCCCGATCATGAACACGATGCGGTCCACCACGCCCGTCATCCGAACGTAGTACCCGTACGTCTCATCGGAGAACGCCCCGCGCGTACGGGATTTCAGCCCCGTCACGCGCTCGATCCGCGCCGCCAGCTCCGCCGGGTCCTGCCCTTCCCGCGCGTGGACCAGCACGAACGACAAGGCCCCCCGTTCCACCGGCGCCAACGACACCGCCCTCGAATAGGTCGTGTACACGACGGGCTTGGCGAGAAACCGCGCCGCCAGGCGCGCCAGCCCCACCACCACAACCCGTCGGTCGTTGATCAGCAGCTCATCGCCCGGCGTCAGCGCCCGCGCCACGGCGCGCAGCTCCGGCTGCCTCCAACCGGGGCCCGGCGCCGGCGGCCGCAGCGGCACGCGCAGGAGCGTCGCCGCCGATCCCTCATCCACGATCACCGCGTCGGCGCGCCGCAGATCCGACAGCCTGCCCCCCGCGAGTTCAGACGGGGCCCCCACCAGCGTCGCGTCGTCCACCCCCACCACCAGGACCGACCGGAACGCCCCGCTGATCAGCCGCGCCCGCAGCGACCGCGTGAAGAGCGGCGTCGCCCATGCCACCCCATCGACCGACCGCACCCTTGAGAGCGCCGTGTCGGGCAGTCCCGCGGGCTCGTCCGCGTACTCCACCGCGGGGTCCATGACCCACACGTCCGCGATCGGGATGTCCGAGACCAGCGCGTACGAGCGCGCCATCATCCCCGAGAACATGGACAAAAGGTGCGTCACCAGGAACGTGCACAGGAACACGCCCAGCACCACCCCCAGCCACTTGGTGGTGTCACCCAGCAGCATTTTGAACGCGAGCCACAGCATGTGCCCGCGCAGCGTACCCCGCGCGGCTCCCTCGTGATTCTGCGCAGCGGGGCCGCGACGGTCTCAGCCGACCTCCAGCACCACCTTGATCCCCTCACCGGTCCGCATCAGTTCGAAGCCGCGCCGGAACTGCTCCAGCGGGATCCGATGCGTGATGATCTCCTCGAGACGGAGCCGTCCCGACAGCAGCAAGGCTTCCATCTGGTACCACGTCTCGAACATCTTCCGCCCATTGATACCCAGCACCGTCGCCCCCTTGAACACAACATGGCTGTTGAGGTCGAACGTAATCGGCCGCGACGGGATACCCAGCAGGGCCGCCGTGCCCCCCATCCGCAAGGCCCGGAACCCCGCGTCAATCGCGGGCGGCGAGCCCGACATCTCCAGCAGCACGTCCGGCCCGTCGCCGCGCGTCTGCTTCCGGATGTCCGCCACCCACCCGTCTCCTTCGCGCGCGTCGTACGCCTCCACCGCCCCCAACGTCCGTGCCAACGCCAGTCGCTTGGGATCGATGTCCGTTACGAAGATACGGCTCGCCCCCGCCGCCTTCGCGACCGTCACCGCCATCAGACCGATGATCCCGACCCCGGTCACCAGCACGGTCCTGGCGCTCACGCCCGCCGACATGACCGTGTGCACCGCGTTTCCCAGCGGGTCCAGCACGGCGGCCACATGGTCCGGGATCGACTCGTGCACCGGCCACACGTTCTCCTCCGGGACGCAGACGTAGTCCGCGAAGCACCCATCCCGGTCCACGCCCAGGATCACCATGTCCGAGGCGATGTGGGCGTTGCCCGTGCGCGCGTTGTACCCGGTGCCCGGCGAGATGTGGCCCTCCGCGGAAACCCGCAGCCCGGGCGCGTACCGCGTCGCCGCCGCGCCCGTCCGCTCGATGACCCCCACGAATTCGTGCCCCGTCGTGATCCCAACCGGGATCCGGCCCGCCGCCCATGCATCCCATTCCCAGATGTGCCGATCGGTGCCGCAGATCCCGGCCTTCTTCACCCGGATCAGCACATCGCGCGGCCCGGGCTCGGGAACCGGCTTCTGGATCAGCGCGAGTTCCGGACCCGCGTGGTGCTTGTGCAGCGCCCGCATCACCCGCGCGGTCGATGCAGGGACAGGCGCCGCGGGACGAACGGTCGGGGCAACGGAGGTCATGTCAAAACGATAGCCGCCCACGAACGCACCGCCCCACCAACATCCTCTTCCGGGCCCCGCCCCACGAATTCCCTCGAATCGCCCCCATCCCCGCAATGAACCCCGGCGTCGATCGATAAGATCCTCACGATGTCACAGGCCGCCCCGGCCCCTTTCCTGTTCGTCGCCGTCAAGCCCGCCGGGGGCCGTACGCTGGGCGTGCGCCGGGCCCGCAGCCGCCCGGCCCTGGCGGAGGTCCTTCGCCGCGAGAAGCTCCTTCTGCTCCAAAGTTGGCGACTCCCCTCCTGGCTGGACCGCGAAGGCCGCATCTCGCTCAAGGACTACGCGGTGCTCAACGAAGTGCTCGCGCAGCTCCTCAGCCGCGGCGTGCCCCTCGTCGAGGCCCTGGACGTCACCGCCTCAGCGGTCAGCAGCGGCGTGCGCCCCCGGGTCGAACGCCTGCGCGAGCTGGTCTCGGGCGGGTCCTCCTACGCCGACGCCTGCAAGGCCGCCGGAGGGTTCGACGACGTCTCCGTCTCCGTCTACCGCGCCGCCGAGCGAACCGGCGACCTTGCCGGCGCCGCCCGCCAACTGGCCGCCACCGCCAAGCGGCAGATCGCGGTCGCCGGCAAGGCCGGCACGCTCATGCTCTACCCGAGCATTGTGCTGGTCATCAGTATGGTCGTCGCGTCCATCCTCCTGACCACGATTGTCCCCAAGCTCGGTGAGCAACTCGCCGACGCCAACATCCCTCTCCCGCGCTACAGCCAGATCGTCATGTCCTTCGGCCGAACCTTGCGTGACAACGGCACCTTCCTGCTCGTCGTGCTGGCCGCCGCGGCGGTGGCCCTGCTCATCTTTAACCGCAAGGTCGGCGACGCCATCGGCCGGTTCTCGCGCGCCGCACCCATGCTCCGAGACGTCGTCCTGGCGCAGGAGGCCGCTCGCTTCTTCTCCGTCATGGCCGCCATGACCCGTTCGGGCGTGCCGCTCAGCGACGCGCTCGCTGTGGGCAACAAGGCCGTCAAACTCCGCACCCTGCGTCAGCAATTGGAACGCCTGCGCACCCGCCTCATCGAAGGCGGCATCCTCAAGAACCTCATCGAGGAAGTCGACGCCCTGCCCCTTACCACGCGCCGGTTGCTCATCGCCGCCGAGCGCTCCGGCGACCTCGAGGCCGCCTTTTCCGCCCTCGCCTCGGACATGACCGAAGAAGTCGAGCGCCGCAGCTCCCGCCTGCTGGCCGTTCTCGAACCCGCCATGATCGTCTTCATCTTCCTGGTCATCGGGTCCCTGCTCCTTTCCATCCTCGTCCCGATGATCACGATGACCTCCGGAGTCGGAACGAACTGATCGTCTTCGCCGCCCACCCCTCCAGTCTCAACTCCCACCCCCCCGACCGCCTCGGTGATGCAGCAGTGGACGTACGAGCCGTACGGCCGCGTGCTCACCCGCGATGTG
>JAEUIW010000169.1 GCA_016794925.1 Phycisphaerae bacterium | reverse complement strand
GTCGCGGGTTCGTCGAAGGCCCCGCCACGCACGCTGCGGAGGTCGCCCGTTGCTGGCCCGGCGGGGTTCGTTCGCACGCCTTCCGGGTATCCGCGTTCGTAATAGTCCTGGCACCACTCCGATACGTTCCCGTGCATGTCGAACAACCCGAAGGCGTTCGGCCGGGACGCGCCGACCTTGCTCGGCATTTCGGTGGGTTTTGGTTTGCCTTCGTCCTCCGGCAGCTCGTTTTTCGGCAGTTGGATGTTCTCGCCATGTTCCGGCAACAGTTCCGGGCCGTGCGCAAAGGCCGTGTCGGTGCCGGCGCGGCACGCGTATTCCCACTCGGCCTCCGTCGGTAACCGGTAGTCCCACCCGCGGCGTCGGCCCCGGTCCCGTTCGTTGAGCTTCTTGCAGAACTCCTGCGCCTCCAGCCAGGAGACCGTTTCAACCGGCCATTCGGTACCGCCGCGCACGCGGCCCGCCGTCCATGCCGGCGATTTACCCATGATCTGCTGGTACTGGCCGCTGGTCACTTCGGTCGTGCCGATGAAGTACGGATGATCGATTGCGACTTTGCCGACCGGTCCTTCCTCCGGGCCGCGGCCCGGTTCGGTCTCCGGCGAACCCATCAGGAATTCGCCGGGTTTCACC
>JAEUIW010000168.1 GCA_016794925.1 Phycisphaerae bacterium | reverse complement strand
GACGACACCCGCATGCGGGCCACCTTGCCTACACTCCGTAAGATATTGGGCGATGGCGGCTCGGTGATCCTCATGAGCCACCTGGGCAGGCCGAAAGAGGGCCCTGCCGATAAATACTCATTGAAGCACCTGGTGAAACATCTTCATGAACTCCTGAGCGGAGTCGAAGGATTGGGAGGGCAAACCCGGGTATTCTTCGCGGATGATTGCATCGGCGAACAGGCCGCACTTACAGCTTCCATGCTGAAAGGAGGAGAAGTGCTGCTGCTGGAAAACCTTCGTTTCTACAAAGAAGAGGAAAAGGGCAATGAGGATTTTGCGCAGAAGCTCAGCAAACTGGGAGATGTATACGTGAACGACGCCTTCGGCACCGCCCATCGTGCCCATGCTTCTACTGCCGTGATCGCTAAATTCTTCACACCCGCCAACCGGATGTTCGGCTTGCTCATGGAAGGTGAAGTGATAAGCGCCGAGAAAGTACTTCACGGAGCGGAAAAACCCTTTACGGCGATCATTGGCGGGGCCAAGGTATCCGATAAGATACTGATCATCGAAAACCTGCTTCAGCGGGCCACCGATATCATCATTGGCGGCGGTATGGCATATACATTCATGAAAGCCAGGGGTGGAAAG
>JAEUIW010000167.1 GCA_016794925.1 Phycisphaerae bacterium | reverse complement strand
CATCCTCCGCGGGAATGTCCGGGCCAGGTCGCCGCTGTGGGTGACGACGACGAGGACGGTGTTCTCCTGGCGGTGGAGGTCGAGGAGCAGTTCACCGACCGCCTGGGCGGTCTTCCGGTCCAGGTTCCCGGTCGGCTCGTCGGCCAACAGCAGCGTCGGCTTGAGGACCAGGGCCCGGGCCACCGCCACCCGCTGCCGTTCCCCGCCGGAGAGTTCCGCCGGCCGGTGGTCGAGCCGGCCGGCCAAACCGACCCGGTCGAGCAGCGTTCGGGCGTAGGCTTCCGTTTCAGTGGGATTGGTCTGGCTCACGAGCGTCGGGACCAGGACGTTCTCCAGGACCGAACACTGTGGTAGAAGGTGGTGGTCCTGGAAGACGAACCCGAAGTGGCGCGCCTGATCTGCGCCAGCCTTGCCGACTACGGCCTGCAGGCCGAGACCGTGCCGACCGGCCGCGAGCTCCTCAAACGCGCCCAGCGCTCTGCCCCCGACCTCTGCCTGATCGACCTTGGGCTGCCCGACATGGACGGCCTTCAGGTCCTCAAGGAACTTCAGGAGCGGGCGCCCTGCGCGGTGATGATCCTCACCGGCCGCAATGACGTCTCGGACCGGGTTCTGGGCCTGGAACTGGGGGCCGA
>JAEUIW010000166.1 GCA_016794925.1 Phycisphaerae bacterium | reverse complement strand
AGGTCTGCCGTCTGGTGGAGGGCTCCCTGGCCCGGGAGGTCTACGGGAAGCCGGAGATCGTGGAGCGCCATCGCCATCGCTATGAGGTCAATAACGGACTACTCGCCCGCCTGGAGGAAAACGGCCTCCGGGTGGCGGGCCGCGCGCCAGGCACGGATTTGTGCGAGATGGTGGAGCTGCCCCGGGAGGTTCACCCCTGGTTTGTCGGCTGCCAGTTCCACCCGGAATTCACGTCCAATCCCCGGGCGGGTCACCCATTGTTCATTGCCTTTGTTCGCGCCGCCCTGGCGCAGTCCCGCGCCGCGGCAACCCCCTGAAGAGGAGCAGCCACCATGGAATTGTGCGGTTTCAAGGTCGGACTCGATCAACCGGTCTTTCTGATCGCAGGGCCCTGCGTGGCCGAATCGCTCCAGCTTTGCCTGGACGTCGCCGGGACAATGAAGGAAACCTGTTCCGCCTTGGGCATGCCGTACATCTTCAAGGCCTCCTACGACAAGGCGAACCGTAGCTCCGGCAAAAGCTTCCGTGGCCTGGGGATGGATGCGGGCCTGAAAATTCTGGATTCGGTGCGAGCCCAGATCGGCGTGCCAGTGCTGACCGACGTTCACGCGGTGGACGAAGTGCCGGCGGTGGCG
>JAEUIW010000165.1 GCA_016794925.1 Phycisphaerae bacterium | reverse complement strand
CCGCCCTCTTCGTCGACACCTACGGCACCTACCACCCAGGCGAGCTCCTCGATCTCGAGCGGCGCCTCGTCGTCGTCCGCCCCGAAGACCCGGCCGAGGCCCACGTCGCGGCCGACATCGCGCTGCGCTCCGGCTCCTTCTCGCTCGTCGCGCTCGAGCTGCACCGGAGCCTCCATCCCACCGCCCTCGCCCGGCTCGCCCGGCTCGCGAACGGTCGGCGCGGCGAGGCGCACACGCCCCTGGTCATGTTCGGCACTCCACCCTCGTTCGTCTCGCCCCCGAGCGGCGTGGGCCGCACCTCGTTCCTCGAGGCCGTCACGGCGCTCTTCGGCGACCCTCGCCTCGTCCTCGGCAACGAGTCCCCCCTCGATCAGGAATCCGACCATGCGCAGCCCGGTCACCCCCCGCGTCTCCCCCATACGACGGATCGCCTGCGTCCACTGGAGCGAGCTGCCGATCGCCGCCCATCGCCTGCGGCTGGTCCACTCGAACTCCCAGAGCACGACTGAGCCCGTCCTCTCCGAGCCGCGCTGGTCGGTGGGCACGCCCGGGGATTCACGGGCAGATTCGCCTGCGCGCTCGGCAGACGCGTCCTCCCCGCGAGGCACGCGCCGTGGGCAGCGGCACGCCGCGAGC
>JAEUIW010000164.1 GCA_016794925.1 Phycisphaerae bacterium | reverse complement strand
GACAATCCGATCATGGACTCCCGGGCCGTGATCGCCGACACCCGCCGCTGGCTCGAGCGCGCGGTGATCGGCCTGAACCTGTGCCCCTTCACCAAGGCCGTGCTCACGCGCGAGCAGGTGCGCTTCGTGGCCAGCACCGCCGCCACGCCCGAGGCGCTGGCCCTGGAGCTGGCCGCCGAGCTGCAGCGCCTGGCCGATGCCCTGCAGCAGCACCGCCTGGTCACGCTGCATGGCCCGGGCGGCGTGGGCAAGACCCGGCTGGCGCTGACGGCCGCGGCGCGGGCACCGCGCCCCGACGGCACCTGGCTGCTGCGCCTGGATGCCCTGGCCGACGGCGCGGCGCTGCGCCCCAGCGTGGCGCGCCTGCTGGGGCTGGCGGCGGGCTCCGACGCCGACGACGCCACGCTGGCCCGCGCGCTGCGCCCGCTGCAGGCCCTGCTGGTGCTGGACAACGCCGAGCACCTGGACGGGCTGGGCGCACTCGCGGCCGCGCTGCGCGACGCCGCGCCTTCGCTGGCCGTGCTGGTCACGTCGCGCCGACCGTTGGGCGTGGCGGGCGAGTCGCTGCTGGCGCTGGACGGATTGGCCCTGCCCGACGAGCACAGCCGGGACGCGGAGGCCGCGCAGGCCTTCGACG
>JAEUIW010000163.1 GCA_016794925.1 Phycisphaerae bacterium | reverse complement strand
CGAGTGGCGCATCAAGTCGTTTGCCGCCAACCTGGACCAGGTCGTCCTGGTGCTGGCCGTCGAACCCGTATTCAGCGAACGGCTGCTGGCGCGCAGCCTGGTGGCTGCCGGCCATGCCGACATCCCGGTCGTGGTGGTACTCAACAAGTCCGACCTGCCGGGGCTGGACCTCGCGCTGCAACGCCTGTCGTCCTATCGGGCCATGGGGCTGCCCGTGACGGTGTGCTCGCTCGGCGCCAGGCCGCAGCAGGCCAGGGAGCAACTCGCTCCCCTCCTTGACCAGCGCACCAGCCTGTTGCTCGGCCCGTCCGGCTCGGGCAAGAGCACGCTGGTCAACCTGGTCGTCCCCGAGGCGCGTGCCCAGGTGGGCGAGATTTCGCGTGCCCTGGCCAGCGGCCGACACACGACCACGTCCACGACCTGGTACTGGCTCGGCGGGTCGGCGCAAGGTGCATTGATCGACTCGCCCGGATTCCAGGAGTTCGGCCTTCACCAGGTGGCGGCCTCCGACCTGGCGGGCCTGATGCCCGACCTGCAACGTCACGAGGGCCATTGCCGGTTCTCGAACTGCTCCCACCGGGCCGAGCCCGAGTGCTCGGTGCGGGCGGCGGTGGATTCGGGGCAACTGCCTGCTCAG
>JAEUIW010000162.1 GCA_016794925.1 Phycisphaerae bacterium | reverse complement strand
ACGCTTTATGAGGTCGGGTCCGGAAAAGTGCTTTCGGGTCTGGCGCGACGCATCAATCGTGACATAGCCGTCGCCAATGTCGGCACGCCGGCGGACGTGGAAGCGGCTTTGGCTGCGCTGAATTGAAGCGATAGACCTCTCCCTTACCAAGGGAGTGCTCTCTGAAGGATTGGAGCGAAACATGTTCGAATTGACCGGCCGCAAGGCACTTGTGACGGGCGCTTCCGGCGGTATCGGCGAGGCGATCGCCGAAGCGCTGCACGCGCAGGGGGCCATCGTCGGACTGCATGGCACGAAGGTCGAGAAACTGGAGGCGCTGGCTGCCAAGCTTGGCGACCGCGTAAAACTTTTCCCCGCCAATCTGTCGAATCGCGACGAGGTCAAGGCGCTTGGCCAGAAGGCCGAGGCCGAACTGGAAGGCGTGGACATCCTCGTCAACAACGCCGGCATCACCAAGGACGGCCTGTTCGTCCGCATGTCCGACGCCGACTGGGATGCGGTGCTCGACATCAATCTGGGCGCCGTGTTCAGGCTGACGCGCGAACTGACCCACCCAATGATGCGCCGCCGCTTTGGCCGCATCATCAATATAACCTCGGTCGTGGGCGTCACCGGCAATCCCGGTCAGGCCAACTACT
>JAEUIW010000161.1 GCA_016794925.1 Phycisphaerae bacterium | reverse complement strand
TCGAGTTTCTGAAGTTAGTCGCTGTACTGTGTACTCAGCAGCGATTCTCCCAGGTAGACGCAGTATTTAAGATCTGCCGGGGATAGTAAGAAGCAGCCGTTCGATTCCATCCGTCTCGCAACTCTGCTCAGGGTGAAGACGTTTCCGTTTGCTGGTGCGACTGGTTCGTGCTGGCAGCATCCAACCGGCCTCGGAAAACTTTTCCTCGGGGCTGTAGCTCAGCTGGGAGAGCGCCTGATTTGCACTCAGGAGGCCGTCGGTTCGATTCCGATCAGCTCCACCAGTTCAGGGCCCCGGCAGCGGCACCGCCGAGCGCGGGCACTGGTTCGGGCCTGTAGCTCAGGTGGCTAGAGCGCACCCCTGATAAGGGTGAGGTCGTTAGTTCGAGTCTAACCAGGCCCACCATTTCCGGCTTGCATCCCGCGGAATGAGCATTCACCCAGGAGAAAAGAAGCCAGTATTCGCACCGCGAGTATTGACTCCTGTTCTTCTGGCAGGAAACTTCGATCTTTGACAATTGAATTGGTTGACGGGCAACAAGGCAAATTAAGCCGGTTGCTGCCGTGGCTGTACCCACGAAGTTTGTGGGGATGGCGATGATACGGCAAGTAATCAAACAAGTTCGAGCGTAAATGTGTCTT
>JAEUIW010000160.1 GCA_016794925.1 Phycisphaerae bacterium | reverse complement strand
CTACGCCCCCTTGCGCGCGGCGCTGGAACCCGAGGTGCACGCCGCCCGGCGCCTGCTGGCGGAACAGGTGAACTTTGAAATGACGCGACCGGTGTCGCCCATCGCGCGTGAACTGCCCGAACCCCGTCCGGCGCACATCCTGGTGCGCGGACAGTATGACAAGCCCGGCGACCTCGTGACCGCCGCGGTGCCGGCGTTCCTGCCCCCGGTGGACAACGGCGGCCGTCCGGTCACGCGGCTCGAGTTTGCCCGCTGGCTGGTGCGTCCCGATCACCCGCTGACCGCGCGCGTGACGGTCAATCGATTCTGGGCGCAGCTCTTCGGCGCGGGGCTGGTGACGACCCCGGGTGATTTCGGCACCCAGGGCGCGCTGCCGTCGCACCCCGAGCTGCTCGACTGGCTCGCGACGGACTTCATCCGGACAGGGTGGGACGTGAAGCGACTCGTCCGCCTGCTCGTGACCTCGCGCGCCTACCGGCAGGATTCGTCGGTGTCCCCATCCCTGCTCGAGCTTGATCCCGCGAACCGACTGCTCGCCCGCGGCTCCCGGCCCCGGCTCGACGCCGAGGTGCTACGCGACCAGGTGCTGGCGCTCGGCGGCCTGCTCCGGCCCGAGATCGGCGGACCTCCGGTGCGTCCCTAC
>JAEUIW010000015.1:2220-80067 GCA_016794925.1 Phycisphaerae bacterium | reverse complement strand
ACCCGTCGCTCGCTTCATCATGCCGAACTGTTCGCACGGGGATCCTCAACGGTTGCGCCAGGGTTCTGGACAAAGCATTCCTCAGCCACAGCCAGCGCGGGGCCGATTTCAACTCGGCCTACAAGCGCATCGAGAAGGACTGGTTCTTCCACAATCCGACGCGAGCCAACGTCGGGTCGCTCGGCCGCGTCCCCGATGTGACGGATGATGCTATCACGAGCCCGGAGTACCAAGTCTGGCGCCTGACAGGCAAGCTCATGCCAGCGTTCGTTGAGATCATGATCCGGACTCGGTATTTCCTCGAACTAATCGACTGCCACCGCGTGGGCGCGGTCAAAGAACGACTCTTTGTCTCGAATCTGCTGGAGATCCCTGTTCCCGATCTCGCCGAGCCGCAGCAGCGAGCAATTGTCACTGCGTTCGAGAAGTCCAAGGCGAAGGCGGCGGCGCTGCGGATCAAGGCCGACGAACTCGACGGCGCGGCGGAAGCGGACTTCCTGAAAGCCCTCGGTCTGACTCCGCCCGCGGATATCACGCCGCCGAAGTCGTTTGCGCTTCATTGGCATCAGCTGGCCCGCTGGTCCGTGTCATTCGGACAGCGTGCGGGCTTGGGCGCAAACCTGGATCATTCGAGGTATCCGCTGGCGACTCTTGGGGAGCACCTTGCCCTGCTGCAGTATGGCACCAGTGAGAAGGCAAACGCTCTTGGAAATGGCGTCGCCGTACTGCGGATCAACAACATCAAAGCAGGTCGGATCGACACAAGCGACTTGAAGCACTTCCCACTTTCGGCAAAGGCCGCAGCATCGCTCCGCTTGGAGAGTGGCGACGTGGTAGTGATCAGAACGAGCGGCAGCCGCGATCTCGTTGGCACGTGCGCGGTCTTCGAACTCGATGATGAGTTCGTTTTCGCCTCGTACCTGATCCGCATGCGATTTGACACGGCGCTTCTCAATCCTCGATACGCCACCTACTTCATCAACGGCGCGCTTGGCCGACTCCAGGTGGACACGCTGAGCAGTCAGATCATGCAGAACAACATCAACAGCGACGAACTGCGGAGTATCAGGATTCCGCTGCCGCCAAGGAAAGTCCAAGAGCAACTGATGGCTCGCGTCGAAAGTGCGAGAGTCAAAGCGGAGGGGCTCAGAGCCGATGCTGTCTCGGCAGAGCAGGAGGCCCACGACGAGGCTGAGTCCTTGATCATGGGTTCGAAGCCCGCGCACGCAGCTTCGGGGACGTCGCCTGCATGACCTCCAGGCCTGCGCATTTCGATCATCTGGATCGTGCGATTCTCGATCACGGCCAGGGCAACGTTTTCGCTTCGGCGTTGGCGTCCCCGCAATCACAGGAGGGGCGCGGGATATGACGGAAGCCGAAGCCCGCTACAGCGCTCTCTACCGCCTCTGGCAGGTCTACCTGCACATGCGGGTTTGGGGCCATCCCGAGTACCCCGACCTGGACGGCGAGGCCCGCGAGCAGTTCACGGAGCTGGTCCGCACCCGCTCGCTGTTCACCTTCGTCGAGGATTGCAAGCGGGACGTGCTCCGGGCGGGGTTGGAGGTTCCCGATCGGTGGCTCAAGGTGCTATGCATGGCCCGCGTAGCCGGGGATGCGCCCCTGCCCAAGGCAGAGTACGAACACCTGGGAGCGATCCTCGACGAGATGTACCCCATGCTGGTTCGCCTTGATCCCGACGCCCTGCCCAGCGTCAGCCCAACCAGCGACCGCCGAGAACCGGCGAACGGCGACATGCCGGATGCGGTCCGCCGGGCCGGCGCATCACTCGAGTGGGTCCGCCGCGAGCGGCCGGACATGGGTCCCGCTGCGAGTGCAGCCGAGCGTTACACGCGCGAGCAGTACGAACACATCCGCGAGCACGGCGGGCCGTCGTACCCGCTGGAAGGCGATCGCCGATCGACCGTTCCCGCGTGGGACACATGGTCGCGGTACGTCCGCGAGTACCTGCGGATGACCGAAGGCCGGGTCAACCAGCCGCGCCGCGGCCGCACGGGCCGAAGCGTGGTCCGCCCGGAGGACCTCGGCAACGACCCCCGATCGCTCCGCGACAACGACTGATCGGTCTTTGGATTCTGCGCGGATATCCGCGCCCATCCACGACGCCGGATCGGCATCCGCGCCGGAATCCGCGCATCCGATTGCGTGAGGGCATGAGCACCCCACGAAACCAGCGTCCCGAGGCACCCCCGAACTCCGCTGCAAGGCAGCCGGCCGCGCCGCTCGTCACCGCCCGTGACCTGGCGGCCGTCCTCGGCGTCACCACCGACACGATCCGCGGCTGGGCCCGGACCGGTCGCATTCCGTGTCTGCGGGTGGGTCAAAAGACGCTTCGCTTCGACCGCGAGGCCGTCCTCGCCGCCATCCGCGATGGCGGAGCCGCGGAAGGGGGTGCGGCTTGAACCGCCACGCCCCCGACTCCTCCGACGGTTTCCCGCCGCTGCTGACGTACCGGCAGGCCGCCAAGGTGCTCGGCGTCACCGAGCGCACGCTCTGGACTCTGGTCCACGAGGGCCGGTTGCCCGCCGTCCGCTTTGGTCGCAGCGTGCGGATCGACCCCGCAGACCTGCGCCGGTTCATCGAGAGCGCCAAGCGAAGCGAGAGCGGAGGTGCTCAGTGAGCGGGACTGCGACTCCGACCGATGCGGTCCTCGCGTCGCTGCGAGCGCTGGGCGTGAAGGTCCGCCGCAGCGGCAAGGGTTGGCTGTGCAGGTGCCCCGCGCACGACGACGCACACCCGAGCCTGAGCATCGGCACGGGCGATGACGGCCGCTGTTTGCTCAACTGCCACGCGGGCTGCGACACCGAGACCATCGTGGCGGCACTCGGGCTCGGGATGAGAGACCTGATGCCGGAGCAGCCCCCGGCCGCGAGACAGCCTGCGAAACGAACAGCCTCACGCAAGGTCGGCTCGCCAGACCTGGCGGGGTCGTTCGCGTCGGCTGACGACGCCGTCGCAGCGCTTGAGCTGACGCTCGGCCCGTGCTCGTTGCGGTGGGTCTACCGAAATGCCGCGGGCGAACCGACCGGCGAGACGGTTCGTTGGAACCTCCCGAGCGGGGGGAAGGAAGTCCGTCCGGTGTCGCGCCGGGGCGGAAGGTGGGTGATCGCGGCCATGTCAGAACCACGGCCACTCCTGCACCAGCCGGAGTTGTCGAGGTTGCCCGAGGGTGCGTGGGTCTATGTGGTCGAAGGCGAGACGTGCGTGGACGCCGCTCGGACGATCGGAGTCGTGGCAACGACCAGCGCCGGGGGCAGCAAGGCCGCGGGCAAGTCCGATTGGTCGCCCATGAAGGGCAAGGTGGTCGTGATCCTCCCCGACAATGATGCCGCAGGCGAGGCGTATGCCGACGAGGTTGCACGTCTGTGTCGCGCGACCGGGGCTGAGGAAGTTCGCATCGTGCGTCTCGCAGACCACTGGCCCGAGTTGCCACAGGGGGGCGACCTGGTCGACGTGCTCACACTCGAAGGTGGCGATGCGGAGGCCGTGCACGCCCGAATCGACCAGATCGCGAGCCGGGGAGAGCCGATGGCGGCGAATGGGGATGATTCTGCGAACGAACACGCCCCGCCGGTGTTCAGCCTCACCCCGTTGTTCCCAGTCGCCACCGCCGACATCCGCGACTACTTCGCCGACCTGGCCCGCTCTACGCAGACGCCACCGGGCATGGCCGCTTTGCTCGGGATGGCCGTCGCGTCGGCGTGCCTCTGCAATGTCGCGTGCATCCGCGGCCACGGCGATCATGTCGAACCTGCACCGCTGTGGGCGCTGGTGCTTTCCGAGCCGGGGACGCGCAAGTCGGCCGTGCTCTCGGAACTGCTGCGGCCGATCCTGAAGTGGGAGGCCGACAAGGCCCGCGAGATGCGCCCCACCATCGCCGCCGCCGCCCAGCGCCACCGCATCATCGAGAAGCGCATCCGCTGCATCGAGGACCGGGCCGCGAAGGAAACTGATGCGTTCAAGCGCGGCGTCGTCGAGGGTGAGGCCATCCGGCTCGCGCAGGAAATGGAGGAGTCGCCTGTGCCGACGCCTCCGGCGCTGCTGGCCAGCGAGCCGACGCCCGAAGCCCTCGTGCATCAGATGAAGGACAACCACGGACGGGCGTTGCTCGCCAGCGCCGAGGGCGATGCGCTGGACATCGTGCAGGGCCGGTACTCGGGCGTGCGGAACTATGGCGCGATGCTCAAAGGGCACGCGGGCGATCCGATCCGGGCGCAGCGGGTCGGCCGTCCCTCCGACGTGATCGATCGCCCGGCGCTGGCGGTGGCCCTGTGCGTGCAGCGGGCGGCGGTCGAAGAGGTGTGGTGCGACCCGCAGGCCGAAGGGCGTGGCCTGCTTGCCCGCTTCGCGGTCATCGCCCCGCCGGACCTCGTGGGCATGCGCGATGTGCGCCCGGAGCCCGTGCGGGCATCATCCCGCGAGGCGTGGCAGGGAGCACTTGCACGCCTGCTCTCGTTCGAGCCGAGCGATGATCCCGACACAGGCCCCGCGGTCATCGCTCTCTCTCCCGAGGCCGACGCGCTCTACCACACGTTCCAACTCCGCACCGAGGCCGCGCTGGGCTTCGGCGATCTGGCCGAGCGGCGGGCGTGGGGCGGCAAACTCTGTGGCCTGTCACTCCGCATCGCGCTCACGCTGCACGCCTTGGCGACGTGGGCCCGCGCGGGCGCGCCCGGCGATGCACCGCACATCGACGCTGGGACAATGTCCGCCGCCATCGCCTGGGCGGACTATCTCGCCGCGTCGGAGCGTCACGCGCGGCTCAGCATCACCGAGCCCGCCGAGCAGCGCGTGATGCGCCGCCACCTGGCCCTCATCGCCCGTCACGGCGGAACGGTCAGCACCCGTGATTGGCAACGCCTCCGCTCGGTGGCGCGCGCCACAGATGCCGAGGCGGAACTCGATGCCTTTGCCAAAGCCGGACATGGCGATTGGGCGTGGGCTGCACCCGGGCCGCGTGGCGGGCGGCCGTCGCGCCGTTTCGTCCTGCGGGGCCACATTCCGGCTTCGGACGCTTCCCCGCCCACGTCGGCCCCAAACGCCCCCGGTGGCCAACAGGGCGGAGTTTCGTCGGTTTCGTCGGCGTCAGGCGGCACACCCGCGCCCCACGGGGCGTGAATCCGCCCACATTCCGCCCGAATCCCCCGGTTCCGCTTGACACTCGGCACGTCCGAGCCTGACTGGTGACAAGGAGGTCCGATGGCGAGCATCACCACCCGCAAGAACGGCAGCCGGTTCATCACCTTCCACGACGCCGCAGGCAACCCGCGGCACATCACGCTGGGCCAGGTCGCCAAGCGCTACGCCGAGGCGTTCAAGGTTCGCGTCGAAGACCTCGCGTCCGCCGCGCTGCACGGGCATTCGCCCACCGATGACACCGCCCGCTGGCTCTCATCGCTCGAAGACCGTCTGTACGTCAAACTCGCGACGGTCGGACTCGTGCTCGAACGGCAGAGCGCCACCATCGGCACGCTGGTTGAGCGGTGCATCGCCGAGCGGAAGGACGACCTCAAGCCCGAGAGCATCCGCAAACTCCGGCAGACGGAGACCAAATTGCTCGCATTTTTCGACACGGACAAGGCGCTGCGGAAGATCTCGCCCGAAGACGCGACCGCATGGCGACGGTCGCTCAAGGAGCTGGGCCTGTCGGAGGCGGCCATCCGGACGCACTGCGGCAACATCAAGACCCTGCTCGCCGAGGCCAAACGGCGGAAGGTCATCGATGCAAATCCGTTCGACGCGCTCAAGAGCGGCCCGACGCCGAGCAAGTACACCCGGTACATCACGCCCGACGAAATCCAGCGGGTCATCGACGCATGCCCCGACGCTGAATGGCGGCTGCTCTTCGGCCTCGCCCGCTACGCCGGGCTGCGCATCCCCAGCGAATCGCACCGCCTCACCTGGGCCGACGTGGACTTCGTGCGGGCACGCCTGACCGTCCACAGCCCCAAGACGGAGCGGTGGGAGGGCCACGACCAGCGGGTGGTCCCGATCACGCCGAAGTTGATGGCTCTGCTGCGGGGCCGCTTCGAGACGATGCCCGAGGGCGAAACGCCGCTGGTCACCATCGGAGGCAAAGGGGCCGTCATACGCCGCGTGCGACGCCTCTGGGCGAAGGCCAGCGTGGAGCCGTGGGCGCGGTTGTGGCAGACGCTTCGCTCATCTTGCGAGAAGGAATGGGCCATGACCTTCCCGCAGTTCGCGGTGAGCCGCTGGATCGGGCACAGCATCACCATCAGCGGGAAGCACTACGCCAACTCCGTGCCGGACGAACTCTTCGAGCGAGCGGCCAAGGCCACGGCCTGCGCGCAGCGCCAGGCGCAGCGGAAGGCGTCGGATGGGGCCGGAAACGAGTGGAAACGGGGAAATGGCGCGGAGCGGGCCGAAGCGCAGAACTCCGCAGATTTCCGGGACTTGCGGCGTGTTTCCGCAAGTCCCGGTGTTTCGGAAGAATGGAGCCGGGGGGAATCGAACCCCCGTGCCGGAGCAGTCCGCCTGACCCATCTACGCGTGTGTCCGGTGCGTTGTTCTCGTCCCGTTCGTCCGCCACCGGCAACGTGCGGACGGGACCAGCCCCCAATCAGGTCTCGCCCGCGCTCCTGGGTGCGCCGCACGCGGGCCAGCCTCGTGTTTTCGATCCCCGCCTCACGAGGCCTCGGGCGGGGATCGCGCAACCTAAATTAGGCCGCGAGAGCGTAGTTGCTGTTGGCAACTGTTTGTGTGCATGCTTTTTACGAGGCCGGCATGCTCCTCGACGCGCCAGATCAGACTTTCCCTGCCCGGTCGAAACCACTTCGGCCCCGGGACTGCGCATCCTAGCGCGGCCCCGAGTGGAACGGCGCGGAACCCGCTCCGCATCAACCCGGGCGTGCGCGTCAGCCGGATGCAGCCGCGTGGGCAGCGGCGAACCCGGATCACAAAATGAAAGCACCCTCGGGAGAGGGTCCCGAGGGTGCGGAGGAGGTCGTAGGTGCGGAACGGGTGAAGCCGAACCGGGTTTTCGGTCAGGCCTGCCCGCGGGATCCGTCCGGACGGATCCCGCCGATCACGTTAGCAGCCCGCGAAGAAATCGTTGAGGAAATCGAAGAAGTCGAAGTCATCGGTCGAACCGTCGAGGTTGTAGTCCGCCGCGGGCGAGTTCGCGAAGAAGTCGTTGAGGAAGTCGAAGTAATCGAAGTCGTCGAGCGAACCGTCTCCGTTGTAGTCCGCGCGGCAGAAGGCGACGGGCCAGAACCCGCCCCGGATCGCGTACGAGCCGCCGGTCATGGCCAGCGCATCGGACGCGTCGGCCTGGCCGAAGGTGCCCCCGATCGAGATGGGGCCGCCGGTCGAAAATGTCTCGCCGCCGCCGTCGATGGTCGACCACGTGAGGTCGTACGGCCCGCCGGTCTGGGCGCTCGCGAGCGAGGGGACGATGAGCAACGCGCCGATCACGAGGATGAGCCGGAGCGTGCTGGAATTGAGCGTCATGCGAGTCTCCTTTCGTTGGGATGGGTAGGTGACGCTCGGATCAGTTGCCCTGAGTCTGGCCCTCGACCGGGATCGGGTCGGCCTTCTTGGTCGGCTTGACGTCCCGCTTCTCGTTCTGACCGGCCGTCGCCGCGTCCAGCTGCTTGCGCAGGCTGACCATCTCGGCCTCCATGCGCGCGAACTCAGCGGCGAGGCGCTGCTGGTTGAACGCCCGGCCCTGCTCACGCTCGGCGAGGATGTCCGCGGCCGAGTACGCCGGACGATGCTTGTTCGGATCCTTGTCGTTCGCGCCGTCCGGAGCGAAGAACGTGCCCGTCACCGTGCCGTACGCGGTTGGGAAGTACACGCACGAGAGCTGCATGTCGTTGACGCTCGAGGCCCCGCCGGTTTCCTCGTACAGGAAGAAGAACGTGTTGGCGCCGGCGTTCACGCTGAACAACCCGTGCACGCTCACCGGTGTGATGAAGTTGCCCGTCGGCAGGGTGCTGCTGACCAGCAACCCGACGTCCTGGTTGGCCGGGAACGCGGTGGCGCTGTCGGAAACGCCGAACGTTGCGCTGTCCGTCGTGCCGTTCGTGTGGAGCATGTTCGCCTGGCAGGAGCCGATGACCAGCACGAAGCCCGCCGCGGGCGCCGTGATGGTGCGGGACAGCAGGGTCTGGATGGTGCCGTCGCCGGTCACCAGGCCGTTGGAGGTGTTGGAGGCCACACCGGGTTCATCGAGGATCTCGGTCGCCGAGATCGCATCGGTGGGCAGCACGACCGAGGCGTTTCCGCTGGCCGCGCCCGGCTGGAACTGCATGCTCCGTGTCGAGCCGTTGATGGTCACCGACGGCTCGTTCGTGCCGAGGGAGTTGCCGTCGATCGAGAATCCCGTTTGGTTCGTGCCGCGGTTGATGCGGAAGAACGATCCCGTGCCGTTCGCGTCGGTCTCGAACTGGCCCGCCACGGCGCCGTTGTCCTCGTAGACCCGGATGCGCCCGCCCTGCCCGCTGCCCAGGTCGGTGATGTCCGCGATCGGGGTGGTGCCCACGTTGCCGAACACCTGCACCGAGCCGAGCGTCGTGCCGCCCGTGCCGACCTGCAGCCGGCCGTCAGCATGCATCGCCGGGCCCGTGCCCAACGTGTTGGCGTAGAGCGCCGCGTTGGCATTGGAGGAGTTGAGATTGAAGAACTGACCGGCCCGCGCGGTCGAACTCGAATTCGTTTCCGCCCGCAGCGCGCCCGCCGAGGTCGTTCCCTGGCCGATCGCGTACAGGGCCGGGAAGTTGTCCGCCGACTCCACCCGAAGGGCCGAGTTGAAGCTTGCCGTGCTGGTCTTGCTGAACAGGCCGACCCGGGCCGTGCCCGCGTTCGAAATATCGAAGAGTCCGGATCCGGCCAAGTTCCGATCCGTTGTGTACGGCAGGCGCAGACCCAAGGCGTAGGGCGCCGCGCTCAAGCGCTGACGGGGATTCAGGATCGTGAACGCCCCACCCGAATTAAAGGGGCGGACCTCGATCTGGAGGAAGCGCTCATCGCCATCGAAGATGTCCCCGAAGTCGAGATTCACCGTGAACAGTCCGTTGACGACCTGCTGGTTGTTGAAGAACAGTGTCGGGCCTTGCTGCGCACCCGCAACCAGGGCGTCGAACACCCTGAACTGCAGGTCATACTGCGCGGTGGGTGAGGCCCCGCCGTCGGTCAGACGGCCTTGGTAGGTGATCCCTTGGCTGAGATTGGTTTGCGCGCTGGCCAAGCCAGTCACGCTGGTGAGCGCGGCGAGCGCAACGATCGCGAGCGGACGACGATTCATGTAAGACGCCTCCTGTATGGGGTTAAAATGTGCGTGGGCGGCTGAACACGAATGTTCCGCGCGCACGAAGCCTTGCACAATTCCATAAGCGTGAATCACAGAAAATTGGCCAGAAATTTCTCGTTGATAGGCCGATGTTCACCAAACTCAGCGCAAATCTCGTCAGAATATCCACGGATAATCCACAAAGCTGATCGTGAGGCGTGCCGAATTCGATTCACGCGCGGCTGACTTCGACCCTGCCTCCAGCCACATCCTTGATCGTGAATCCCATTCTCAGGAGCTCGTCCCGGATGGCGTCGGACTTGGCGAAGTCCTTCGCGCGCTTGGCGGCCGCGCGTTCGTCGAGCTTGGCCACCACCGAAGCGTCCTGCGCGAGACCCCCCACGAACACGGCGATCCCGGTCTGAGACTCGGCCGGGCGTTCCAGAGACAACACACCCAGCACCTCATCGATCACACGCAGCGCGTGCGGGGCGTCCGCAACGCCGGGCTCGGTGCGCCCGACAAAGGAGTTGACGGCGGCGACCGCCGCGGCCACGTTGAGGTCCTCGTGCATGGCCGAGGCAAACGCCGCCAGGAACTCGGCGGCGGCGGGGGATCGCGCCGCGCCGGCGGGATCGGGCGCGCCCGGCGTGGTCCCGGCCGCGCGGCGCCAACGCTCGATCATGCGCTGGCTATCCGCCAGCCCCTGCAGCGTGAAATTCGCGTTGCCGCGGTAGTGCGTGCGGATGAGCTCCAGGCGCAGGGCCGCGGGCTCGACCCCACGGGCGAAGAGATCGCGTGGCGTGAAAAAATTCCCCTTGCTCTTGCTCATCTTGGCGCCCTCGACGAGCAGAAAGCGTGGATGGAACCACATGCGCGCGAACGTGCCCCGCGCGGGGTCCGCGTTGAAGGCGCCGCAACTCTGCGCGATCTCGCACTCGTGATGCGGGAAGATGTTGTCCTCGCCGCCCGAGTGCAGGTCGATGAGCGCCTGCCCATCGGGTCGCGTGAGCGTGCCGACGGCGGCTCCGGGTATGAGCCCGGCGACGCTCATCACGCTGCACTCGACGTGCCATCCCGGGTAGCCCCATCCCCAAGGTGACTCCCATTTCATCACGTGGCGGGGGTCTTCCTTCCAGAGCAGGAAGTCGGCCGGGTGTTCCTTGGCGCTCTGGTTCTCGCGGCTGATACGCCCGCCCTCGCCCTCGCGCAGCTTCTCGAGCGTGTTGCCGCTCAGCCGCCCGTAAGCGGGGAACGCGCGCACGCGGAAATAGACGACCCGGGATCCCGGCTCGCCCACCACGTACGCGAACCCCTTCTCGATCAGGCGGGACGTGAGGCGGATCATCCCCGGGACGTGGTCGGTGGCCCGGGGCTGGAGCGTGGGGTCGCGCTCCGACTCCAGCGCCAGCTTGAGCCCCAGGCGGCGTGCGTCCTCCTTGAAGCGACCCTCGTAGAACCGCGCGATCTGATACGGATCGGACGGGTCCACGGTGACGCCCGCGGGAAGCGTGCCGCTCTTCTTGGCCTCCATCAGACGCCGTCCCGCCACCGCCATCCGGTCCTCGCCCGACTCGCCCCCCTCGGCGTCGTCGGTCATGTGCCCCACGTCGGTGATGTTCATCACGTGGACCACGCGGCGCGGCCCGCGGCTCACGCCGCCCCGCGCATCCCGCAGCTCGCACAGCGGCGACTCGATGAACCGCCGCAGCAGGTCCGCCGCCAGGAACGACCGGAAATTCCCGATGTGGGCGTCGTCGTAGACGGTCGGCCCGCAGGTGTAAAAGGTCACCCGCGCGGGGTCCTCGGGCACGAACTCCTCGATCGCTCTGGTCAGCGTGTTGTGCAGGCGCAGGGGCATGGGGCGAATGGTACGGCGCCCCGGGCGAACGCCGTCATCGGCCGCAGCGGTCGGCGTGCCCGCCCGAAACGCCGAGTTCCTGCAGCAGCCCCGTGCGTGCATACACCACGCGCCCGCGCAGCGTCGTGAGCCGCAGCCAGCCGCCTCCGCGTGCGTGGCCGTCCGCGCCGTCGAGGTGCTCGGCGTCGGTCGCTTCGTCGCGGCGACGTCGCACGCGCACCCGACCGGAGATCACGCGTTCGGAAACGCTCCCCTCGTCCGTGAGGCCTTCCCCCGCCGCGCCCCCGGGCCGTTCACGCATCACCGCCTCGGCCCAGAACTCGTCCGCGTCCGCGTCCGAGCACGACCGCCACTCCAGCACGCCCCGCCCGTCGATCACCCAGGCCGCGAGCACCCTGCCCGACCCGGTCGCGGGCGCCACGGCGCGGACCGCGCCGCAATTCCGCTTCGTGCCCGCCGCGCTCACGCGTCCTCCAGTCCCGCCAGCATGTCCGCGGTGCGTCGCACCTGTTCCCCCGACGCGGCGGTGAACTTGTTCCCAAGCTCGTCCGTCACCCTCAACAGCTGGAGCATCGCGTCCATCCGCGTGTTGTGGGCGGAGACGGCGGTGTCGGCCTCCCGGGCCCGCTCGGTCTCGCCCGGCACCCCGGTGAGCTCGCGGATCTCGTACAGCAGGGCAAGCAGAGGGTTGATCTCGCGCTTGATTCGCTCGCGCACCACTTTCTGCAGGATCGACCACGCGTCCTGCTCGGCCTCGAAGTACTCCTTGCGATCGCCCCGCCGGTGCGCGCGCGTCACGATGCCCCAGTCGCACAGGGCCCGCAGGGACATCGAGGCGTTGCCCCGTGAGATGTGCAGCCGCTCCATCACGTCGTCCGTGCAGAGCGATTCGCCCGTGATGAACAACAGCGCGTGGATCTCCGCCATGGTGCGGGAGATGCCCCAGGTCGCGCCCATCTGCCCCCAGGCCGAGATGAACCGATCCTGCGCTTCCAGGAGCACCCGACGCGGCGCCGTCCCGGACGCGCCCCGCCCCGCGCTCCCGTGCTCGATCGTGTCGCGCCGCATCAGCCGCCCCTCCGCCGGTTGGCGCCCCGCGCAACCCCGGCGGTACGCACCCTCGGCCCCGGATATCGATGCTTTCAGAATATTCTGAAAATCACGGATGTCAACCCGGAATCTGCCGGGCCCGCGACCGCCCGCGACGGGGCTCCGCCCGGATGGGGATCAACTGATCAAGTCGGCCACCCCGAGCACGCCCACCACCACCGAGACCACGCCGTTGAGCGTAAAGAACGCGAGATCCAGCCCGTCCTTGCCGCGTCGCGCCAGCACCACGTGCTCGGCGATGAGCAGGGCCCCGACCAGCATGACCGCGGCGCCGAAGAGCCATCCGAATCGGGCATCCAACCCCCACGCCGCCGCGAGGGACGCGAACGCCAGCAGGTGGAGCCCCCGGGCCATCCACATCGCCGGCCCGATGCCGAGCCGAGACGGGATCGAGTGCAGCCCCTCGGCCCGGTCGAACTCAACGTCCTGCAGCGCGTAGATGACATCGAACCCCGCGACCCAGAGCAGCACCATGGAGGCGATCAGGGGCAGCGCGCCGACCCGCCCGAGCGTCAGCGGATCGACCGCGAGCGCCGCGGCCAAGGGGGAGAGCGCCAGGGCCGAGCCGACGAACAGGTGCGCCGCCCAGGTGAACCGTTTCGTGAACGAGTAGAACGCGATCCACGCCAGAACGGGAATCGACAGTGCCAGCGGCCACGGGTTCGCGAACCACGCCAGGAACGCGCCGCACAGCGCGACGAACGCCACCGCGCAGGCCAGCGCGAGGCCCGCGACCTCCGAGCTCCCCAGCCGGCCCGCGGGGATGGCCCGACGCGCGGTCCTCGGGTTGCGGGCATCGAAGCCCGCGTCGGCCCAGCGGTTCACCAGCATCGCCCAGGTGCGGGCGAAGAACATGCACGCGACGATCAGCGCCATCTGCGCGGCGAACGAGCGCCACGGGCGAGCTCCGTCCCAGGCGAGGAATGCCCCGAGCACGGCGAAGGGCAACGCGAAAATCGAGTGCGCGAGCTTGATCTCCCCGGCGACGACGGCCAGACGCGCGCCCAGGCCCGCGGACGACGGGCCCCCATCTCCGCCGCGACGCGGCGTGCTTCCCCCGGCCCGGGGCGCTGGATTCACTGCGGTGACCGGCATCGGTCAAGGCTACGCCGCGCCCCGGCCGCCTTCAGCAACCCGCGAAGAACGCGTTCAGGAAGTCGAGGTAATCGGCGCTGTTGACCGAACCGTCTCGGTTGAAGTCGCCCAGTTGCCCGCTGGTGGAGAACGCGTTCAGGAAATCGAAGAAATCGAAATCGTCGACACGCAGGTCGCCGTTGACGTCGATCGAGCCCTGCCCGCCGGGGAAGATCGAGGGGTCCGCCGGGTCGGCGCAGACGCTCAGCTCGTCACGGTCGTACCAGCCGTCGGAGTCGCGGTCCAGGCCGATGCGATTCTGGCTTCCGGCGGGCACCACGGTGTAGGTCAGCTCCGAACCCACGCCCGCGAGCGACTGGAGCTGCGCCGACGTGAGGAGTGATTCCGCGATGCGGTCGGGCTTCCAGTTGCCGCCGCCCTGGTAGGCGTAGGAGCGAGCCTGTCCGGCGGCGCGCCCCTTTGCGACCAGGGCGATCTTGCCGGTGTTGGCCTGCGTGATCATGCTGTTGATGGTGGTCTGATCCGCCGCGGGCGGGGTGGGGCTGGCGATGGTCACCTGCACGCCGACGGCCGCGTGGGTGTCGGCGCTGGGCGGTCCCGGCGGCTCGCGCGGATTGGTCGCGCTGCCGGCGGGAAGGTCCGAACCCGAGAAGGCGAGGAGGAGCGCGGTGAGATTGGCGATCTCCTGGTCCGATTGCACGGTGAAGACGGGTTCGGAGACGAACCGCTCCAGGGAATCGACCGAGCCGTCGTGCAGCACGCCGAAGCCGAGCGTGTTGAGCGGCCGCGTGGTGTTGAACCCGACCTTCTTGTACTCGTTGCGCAGCTGCGGGATCTTGGTCGTGATGTTGGTCGTGCCGTCCACGCTCACGACCGACAGGTGCCGCTCGCCGAGCGGTCCCGGGTTGATCGGCAGGTAGCGGTTCTGCGAGAGGCTCCAGGCGTAGTCGGTGCCCGCGCCGGTGGGCAGGGTGTGGCACGTGACGCACGCGAAGCCTCCCATGTCCAGGAGGCGGGTGGTCGAACGGTAAATCGTCAGGCCCGACTGCGCGTTTCCGTTGGGCAGCGGTTGCCCCGCGGGCGCGAAGCGGCCGGTGGTGAAATGCCCGGGCAGCGGGAGGCTGGTCGGCAGCGTGTTGTCAAAGTTGCGGAAGGGATTGGGCGGATAGGTCACCGAAGCCAGGAAGTCCTCGAACTCCTGCATCTCGCCGGGTGTGAGGTTGCCGTCGTCGCCCTGCAGCCCGATGAACGCGCCGTTGAACTCCTCGATGCCCAACCGGTCGCCGCGCCAGTGGTGCGGTTCGAGGCCGATGATCGCCTGCAGCGATTGGGTGGTCATGGGGCCCTTCATGGGGTGGAAGGGCTGGAAGGGCACCGGCGTGGGCGCGCCGGGAGCCAGCCCCGGCAGCCCCTGCCCGAGGTTGCGGTTGGTCAGCGGGGCAATGGCTCCGGCGGGATCGCCCAGGTCCCACGCCAGGCGGTCCATGCGCGCGTCCACGTGGCACGAGGCGCACGCGAGCTGCCCGAGCCCGGAGTTCTTGTGCGTGTCGTAGAGGTGCTTGCGACCGGTCTTCACGGTCAGCGGCGTGGGGTCGAAGAACGGCACCCGCGCCGACTCGACCTCACTGGAAACGTCCACCAGCGAGATGGAGCCGTCAAAGCGGTTGAGCACGTACAGCCACCCCCGCGCCTCGTCCAGGGCCAGGCCGGTGGGCCCCTCGCGCACCGGGATGGTCTCCGCCAACCCCGCTCGCGCGCCCGAAGCGTCGATCACCACCAGGTTGTTCGAGCCCAGGCCCGCCACGTACGCGCGCGTCCCCGCGGCGTTCCAGACGATCGCCCTCGGGTCGCCGATTGACTTGTCGCGCTCCTTTTGGTTCACCGAAGACGTCTCGTACGTCAGGTGCGGGTTGAGGTCCACGACGGAGCGGTTCGCGAAATTCGAAGGGTCCACCAGGGCCAGGTTCACGCGGACGAACGTGCCCTTGAGCACCGGCTCGAATCGGATTTCGTTGGTCGCGTCCGTTCCCACCAGCGCGATGGCGCCCGTCGCCGGGTTCACGCCCACCGACATGCAGATGTTCATCAGCGAACGGGCGTACGTCACGCTCAACGTGTTCGCGTCGATCGCCGCGATGTCATGGTCCGCGAGATCCCAACCGACCGGGCGGCCTGAACTTGCCGCCTGCGCCCCGCTGACAAAGGCGGTCCAATCCCCGTTGTTGTCGTCCATCCACTGGCCGGCCGGGTTCTTCTTCACGATCAGGCTCGCCTTGATCGGCGGGTTGTTGGCCGGATCGATCGGCGGATCAAAGAAAGCACCGTTATTGGGGGGCGGGTTCACCCCGCCATATGGCCCGGCCACATTCGAGACCACGTTGGGGGGGAAGCCAAGGCTGGCGCCGCCCGAGTTCAGCCCGCCCCCGCCCAGCACTGTCGAGCCATTGCCCGACGCGAAAATCGCCGCGTACACGCGGCTGCCGTCGGGCGAGACCGCGAGCGACCGCGGCTCGACACCCGTGATCGGGACCATGGTCGGGGGCAGCGAGAGGTCCGCGACCGTGAACACCAGCACCGCGTCGGGCTGGGAGACGGTCACGAACGCGCGCGTACCGCCCGCGGCGAATACAACGTCGCATGGTTCGTCCTTCGCCTTCAGCGTGCGTGCCACACTCTGGGTCGTCAGGTTGACGATGCTCACGGAGTCCGAGACGTGGTTGACGACCCACGCTTCCGTGCTCGTTCGCGCGCGCACACTGACCGGATCCAGACCGACCGGGATGCTCCCGGCCTTCACGGGCCCGTTGATGGTCAGATCAAAGATTTCGAGTCGGTTATCGGCCGTGTTGACGACGAGCAGCCGCCCGCCATCCGGCGTCATGTCCATCGGGTGGACGTGGGGGCTTTCCCAGTTCACGAAGGGCGATGAGGTGTATCGGATTCCCGCCCCATTCCCACCGGCCCCCGCCCCCGAGCCGCTGCCGGTGCTGGTCTGTGCCGAGAGGAGAGCGGGAACGGACAACGCAACCGAGGCCGCGAATGCGATGCGCATGGACATAGCTCCCTCCGGGACACACCTGGATCAAACCTGCAGCAGCGAACGACAAGATAGCACACCGTCACCCGTGCGCCGAGGGTATTTGGGACGTCTCGCGGGCCGATTTCGGTCGAGGTCGCGCACAAACGAGAAACCGCGGGGGCGTCGTCTCGTGACGAACGGTTCGGGCGCGCGAGCGGCGCGTCGCGCGCCGGAATGCGCGCGCCGCGACTCCCAGCGGGCGGTGTCTTGCTCGGGCATCGGCCCGAGCTATAATCAGATAGTATTGTCCATTATTTAGGGGTGAGCCATGATCCACGAAGTCACCGGTGACATTCTGCTCTCGTCCGCTCAAGCCATCGCCCACGGCGTGGCCCCGAACGATCCGTTTCACAGCGGTCTGGCGCTGGCGCTGCGTGAGCGGTGGCCGGCGATGTACAAGGACTTCCGGCACTACTGCCAGACCAACCATGCGAAGGCGGGGTCGATCTGGGCATGGTCGGGGGTGGGCGAGCACGGGCCCATCCGGATCGTGGCGTTGCTGACGCAGGAGGGCGGGTACGAGCACGGCGCCAGGCCCGGTCCCGCGCACGCGAATTTCGTCAACCATGCGCTGCGGGATCTGCACGCGTGGGCCGAACGAGAGAAGGTACAAAGCCTGGCCTTGCCGCGCCTGTGCACGGGCGTGGGCGGGATGGCCTGGGAGGCGGTGCAGCCGCTGATCCGGCAGCATCTGGGGTCGCTCACGATCCCGGTGTTCGTCTACACGACGTTCCACAAAGGCATGCGGGCCGCCGAGGCGATGTAACCGAGCCTGCTGGTCAGCACCCGCCGAAGAATGCGCTAAGGAAATCGAAATAATCGAAGTCATCGACGCTGGTATCGCCGTTGATGTCCCCCTCGGCTTGGCTCAGGGAAAAGGCGTTGAGGAAATCAAAGTAGTCGAAGTCGTCGACGCTGGTGTCGCCGTTGAAATCAGCGGGGCAACCGGACGCGGACGCGAGTTCCAGCGGGCCGATGTCGATCGGGGGCCACCCGGTCCCGGTGTCGGCGACGTCGGGGTCGTCCGCGCGGCGGGGGGAGCCGGCAAGGTCGAGCGTCAGGCCGGACGGGAGCGCGAGCGAGTCGCCGGCATCGATCGCGGGCGAACCGGGCTGGAGCGTGAAGTCGGAGCCCGCGGCGTCGGCCCAGCGCGGATCGGTGGTCAGCACGTTCGGCCCGAGCACGAGCGCGTCACCCGGTTCGATGAAGACCGCGCCGGGCCCGCCTTCGAGGATGGCGTGCCGCGCCGAGAACGTCACGGGCGCATCGAAGGACGGGTCGTGCGCCGCTCCGATTTGCGGTCCGAGGGGAGCGTCGTTGCCCCACATGATGGTGTTGATGAATCGGGGTGCGCCGAGCAGCGACGCCGCCGCGGCGCCGCCGACGACGGACGCGTGGTTGTCGTGGAACGCACAATTGAGAAACTCCGGCTCCGCGGACCAGGAGGTGAGCACGCCTCCGCCCGCGCCGTCCGGCGCGGCGCCCGCGGCCGCGTTGTCGGTGAAGAGCCCGTTGGTGACCCGGGCGTGCGAATCGAAGTCCTGCAGCACCATCCCCCCGCCATCGAGGCCGCGATTTCCGCGCACGACGATGCGGTCCAGCATCGGGCTCGACCAGTATCCCGTGAACACGCCGCCGCCTCGCCCCGCGGCGCGGCAGTCTTCGATCGTGCAGCGCGTGATGGTTGCGTGGGCCCCGAAGCGGACGAGCAGCCCGCCCCCGTCGGGCTGGCCGTCGCCGCCGTCCGATTCGCCCGCGCGGATGACGAACCCGTCCAGCACCGTGCCGCCGTCGAGTGCTTGTGCACGGACGACGTGCCGCGCGTTGTCGGACCGACGCGCGAACGCGGGGCCGTCGTCGCCGAGCAGATCACCGGTCAGCACCGTGGGGTGCGCGACCGGGTCGCGTTCGTCCGGGTGCGCCTCATCTCCGACGTAGCCGCCGAGCACGGCGACGCGGGCGGGGACGAAGAACGACCGGTCGCGGTCGAGGGTGCCCTGGTCGGGCCGATATACGCCGCCAGCGACGCGGATTTCCGACGCGGCGTGCAGCGGCGAAGACTCGGCGACGCGGAGGGCATCCTGAAGGTCGCGGAACGCGTCGGTCCATGCGAGCCCGGTGTTGGCGCCCGTAGCCGCGGCGTTCACGAACAGCACCTCGGCGCGGCATTCGTCGGGCACGCCGTCCTGGTCGGCGTCGGGGCTCGAGCCCGAGGCGATGTCGGCGGGATCCGGCACGCCGTTGCCGTTGAGGTCCGGCTGGGCCCGTGTGGCGTACACCACGCTGGGTTCGTTGGCGGCGGCGTACGCCTGGGTGAGAAAGATGTCATATGACGTGTCGCCCAACAGGTGCCGCTTGAAGAACGCGGTGGTGTAAAGGTTGGTCAGGCGCGTGCACTGCTCGATGGGGATCACGCCCGCGCCCAGGCAGACGGCGTCGCGTTGGCCGGCCAGATCGTCGAGCAGCCACTGGGGCCCGCCGCGGGATTCGAGGGTCTCGTAGAACGAGCAGAATGACGCGAGGAAGGAGAAGTGATTGGCGTCGCGGACCAGGGCGAGGTGGCCGGGATCGGCCTGGAGCAGGCTCCATGTGCGCCCTTGCACGGCCAGGGCTCCGAGGCCGTCGAGGAGCAGCGTGGGCACGGTCAGGGAACTGAGCTTGCGTGCTTCGAGCAGGTCGGAGCTCGGGCCGCAGGGGAGGACGGCGCGCACGCGCGAGTCCGCGGCGTAATCCTCGTAGCCGCTGGCCACGGCCAACGAGGTGAAGCCGCCGAAGGAATGCCCGCTGACGCCGATGCGCGCGGGGTCGATCCGTTCGAAGAACGGGGCCTGCGGATCGGCGTTCATCGTCAGCGCGCGGTCGATGACGAAGGACACGTCACGCGGGCGGGCGCGCAGGGCATCGTGGATCGCCATCAGCGTGCCCGCGTACAGGTCCGGGGCCGAATCTCCCGGGTGCGTCGGCGCGAAGATCACGAACCCGTGCGACGCGAGGTGCTCGAGGGTCGCGGCGTAGAACAGCACCGCGCACGGGTAGCCCGGGTTCGGCGACCCGTGCGAGAAGACGACCAGCGGGAACGGGCCCGCCGCCGACGCGACGACATCGGCGTACGCCACGGCCGACTCGAACGCGGCCTCGGGTCCGAAGGCCGCGTCGGTGTACGACGCGCGGGCGCCCTGGGCGTCGGCCGCGTCCACGGGGTACCACGCATCGACGGGGATCGATCGCCCGCGCGACACGTCGACCACCACCAGCGCGCGGTGCCCGACGTGGAACGGCCCGGGCAGATCCGGGGGTGGGGAGAGCGCGGCGGCTGCGACGGTCCAGGCCAGGGCGATCGCGGGCATATGCACACACTACCTCAGCGGGCCGGGAAGGCCAGCGATCGGTGGAGAACCGGGCACGGAAGGTGTGTTCCGACCCCGGCGGCTCCTTGATTTCGGTCCTTTGAGGGCGATCTCGATCAGCAGCCCCAGAAGAAGTCATTCAGGAAATCAAAGTAATCGAAGTCGTCGACGCTGGTATCACCGTTGTAGTCCGCGGCGGCCGCCATCGAGAAGAAGTCGTTGAGGAAGTCGAAGTAGTCGAAGTCGTCGACGCTGGTGTCGCCGTTGTAGTCGGCTCGGCAGCGGGCCTCGAACGCTCCGATGTCGCTGCGGCCGATGGGTCTTGGGAACCCGCGCTGATCTTCGGCCACGATGTTCCCCGCGAGGTCGATCAGCGGGCCGGACGACCCGCGGCCCAGCGCGGGGGAGAGCGGCATGAGCGCCATGGTTTCGTTGAACCCGCCGTTGGGGAGTGGTGGTTCGATCCCCGGGAAGAGCGGGGCCGCGACGGTGCCGGATTGGTCGTGCGGGGCGAGCAGGTTGGCGGTGCCGTCCCCATCGATGTTGAAGTCGGCTGTCAAGATCGGGTCGGGTCCTGCGCAGCCGGGGGATGCGGTCGAGAAGAGGATCGTGTGCGTGAGTTGGAATGCGGCCGGGCCCGTCCCCCCGTTGAAGATCGAGTGCCCGGCGAAGGGGTTGTTGGGCGCGGCGTTGAACGCGACCGTGCACCAGGACAGGCTCACGGATCCCATCGGGTTGAGGATGCCCCCGCCCGCGCCCGCGGTGGCAGTGTTGCCGGTGATGGTGCAGTTGGTCAGCGCGGCGGAGCCCACGAGGTTGTACAGCCCGCCTCCGCCCTGAAGCGAACTGTCGGCGCGGTTGAGCCAGATCAGTGTTCGTTTGGCGCTGAGTGAGCCGGAGTTGGAGATCCCGCCGCCGGTGGTGCCGGCCACGTTGCGCACGAACGTGGTGTCCTCGAGGGTCGCGGTGGCGTTGGCCTCGTTGACGAGCCCGCCCCCCGCCGTGTTCGCGCGGTTGTCGTCGAACGTGGTGCGCGCGACCGTCAGGATGCCGCGGTTGTCGAGGCCGGCGCCCGATCCGGGGCCGACGTTGTTGAGGAACACCGTGTCCGTGACGTTCATCGTCGCGGAGTTGTACACGCCGCCGCCCGAGCCGAAGGACCCGTTGCCCTGCACCAGGCAGGTCTGGAGCGACGCGATGTTCCCGCCACCCGTCAGCAGGTCGGTGTGCGCTAGTGCGCCGCCCTGCAACTGGGCCGAGTTGCCCACGAAGAACACGCCGTCGATACGGGCGGTGCCGGCGGAGTAGATCCCCCCGCCGCGGCGATCGCTGGTGCAGACCGAAACATCACCCCCGGTGATCTCAAGATGACCGGTGGTGTAGTAGCCCCCGCCATGGCCGGAGGCGGAGTTCTCCTGGGAGAGCGAGTTGCCCGAGACGAACACGTCGCCGTCGGCGTTCACACCGCCCCCGTGAGCCGTCGCGGATCCCGCGGCGCTGTTCCGCTCGAAGGTGCAGGATTCGATGAAGAGCGGTCCCGCGCCCTGCAGGACGCCGCCTCCGCCGACCGCTCCGGCGGCGGAGCCGCCGTACACCCGCAGGCGCCGGAGCGTGAGGCGCACGCCGGAGTGGCAATGGAACACGCGGTCGCCCAGCAGCGCCCCGTCCACGGTGGTGACCGGGCTTCCCGCGCCGGTGATGGTGAGATCGCGGCGCACGTCAAGGTCGCCCGTGGCCGCGAAGTCCTCGCCCGAGCCCGCGACCGACAGCGGATAGGTGCCGGCGGGGAGCGTGATCGTGTAGGCTCCGGGCAACGAGAGATTGATGTTCTGGATCGCGGCGCGGAGGGTCACCTGCGGGCCCGGCGTGGCGGCGTCGGCGTCGCACACGCCGTCGAACAGGTTGAAATCCGGCGCGTCGTACGGCACGTTGACCGTGTACTGGGCCGAGGCCGCGCGGCAGGCGGTCAACACCAGGGCGGTCGCGACCGACGTTCGCAGGTTCATCTGCTTCCTCCTTTGGCGGGCTCGCGTGATTCGGCATCTGACCCCGCGGGCATCGGCGGCGCGCGGGCGCGGGAACGGACCGCTCGGGCGGTCCGCTCAGGCTACACGGAAAATGACGCCGGGTCGATGGTCTATTGCACGGTTGTACGTCAGGAGGGCGGCTGTTTGCGATGTGTTGGTGCGAACAGCGCGGGAAAACCGGCTTCCCGGGCCGGAACTTCCAGGATCAGCGATCGAGTTCGGCGGCGACCACGTTGATCGACCCGAGAATCGCGACGATGTCGGACATCATGTGCCCCTCGGTGATCTTGGCCATCACCGAGTAGTTGATGAAGCAGGGCGGGCGAACCTTGACGCGCCAGGGTCGCGGACCGCCGTCGGCCACGATGAAGTAGCCGAGTTCCCCGTTCGCGCTCTCCACCGCGGAATAGCACTCGGCGACGGGGGCCTTCCAGCCGCGGTTGCTCATGATGAGCTCGAAGTGCTGGATGAGCCCCTCGATGCTGCCGTAGACCTCGCTCTTGGGCGGCTTGGTCATCTTCGAGTCGGCGAAGGAATCGATCGGCCCGCCGGGGATGGCATCGATGAGCTGGCGGATGATCGACATCGACTGCTTCATCTCCTCGACGCGCACCAGGAACCGGGCCCGGACGTCGCCGTCGGCGCTGACGGGCACCTTGAACTCGACGGCCCGGGCGCCCTGCCCGTCCCAGTTGTCGGCGTAGCAGAGGTAGGGATAGTCCTTGCGCACGTCGCGGGCGACGCCGGAGGCCCGCGCCATCGGGCCCGAGAGGGACCACGCGATCGCGTCCTCCTTCGAGATCACCCCGATGCCGGCCGTGCGCTCGATGAAGATGCGGTTGCGGTTGAGCAGCTTCTCGCAGTCCTCGATCGCCTGGGCGAGATCACGGTTCACGAAGTCCTTGACCAGCCACTTGAATTTCTCTTCGTCGGGCAGGTCCTGCATCAGGCCCCCGACGCGGGTCCAGTCGGGGTGGAACCGCTGGCCGGAGACAAAGTCGCAGATGTCGTAGATCTTCTCACGCGGGTTGAACGCGTACAGGAAGGCGGTGAACGCCCCGAGGTCCAGCCCCGCCGCGCCCACGCAGAGAAGGTGGTTCTGGATCCGCGCCAGTTCCGCCATGATGGTCCGCAGGACCTTGCAGCGGGGCGTGATGTCGATTCCGAACAGGCGTTCGACGGCGTGATGCCAGGCGATGTCGTTGCCGATCGGGGACAGGTAGTCCATGCGGCTGACGATGGTGACGTACTGGTTGTAGTCGAGGTGCTCGCCGAGTTTCTCGAAGCCGCTGTGCAGGTAGCCGATGTGGGGTGTGCAGCGGGCGACACGCTCGCCGTCCAGCTCCAGCACCAGCCGCAGGGTGGTGTGTGTGGCGGGGTGCTGGGGTCCGAAGTTGAGCACCCAGCGTTCGCCGGTGTCCACGTGCGACCTGAGGTACGAGGTGGACTCGGCGTCGACTCCGAGTCCGGGTTCGTGGGGTTTCAGGGTAAAAGGCATCGGGGCGCCTCGCGGTTCGGGTGCGGGATGGAGGGTTGAACACTATAGATCGTCGCGGCCCTTCACCCCGGGGCCCGTGCCGTGCGGCTGAGGCTTGCCGCGCGGAGGTTACTCCCCTGACAGCCACGCGGGAAGCTCGCGCACCGATCCGTCCGGGCCAACGCAGCCCAGGACGCTGGTCGCCGCCATGAGCGCGGTTCCCGAACGCCGCGGCGCCGCCCCCGGTCCACGGGGCGACCGCCCCCCATCCTCAGCCAGCACGATCTCGTACGCGTGCTCGATCTTGACCCGTCCCGCGCGCGCCACCCGGGTGTGCACCGCGACCACATCGTCGTAGAACGCCGGGCGGCGGTACCGGCATTCCAACCGGACCACCACCAGGAATGTGCCCTCTCGCTCCAGCGTTGCGTAGCTCACGCCGGACGACCTGAGGAGCTCGGTCCGCCCGATCTCGAGCCAGGGGATGTAGGACGCGTGGTGCGCGACGCCCATCGGGTCGCACTCGCAGTATCGCACGCGCACGGTGGTGATCCCCTCTCGTTGCGGGCGGCGGGTCGTGCCCGTCAGGTCCGCCAACGGCGTCACGCCCGACTCCCGCGAGGCTTCGTTCATAGGCGAAGAGTCTACTGTCTCGACGCATGAGTTCCCCGGACAGGCCGGATCTGGCCGCGCTCACCATCCGTCGGCTCTCGCCCACCGACCCGGTGCGAGCGATCACGTCGTTGCTCCACCGTGCGTACGCCCCGCAGATCGAGATGGGTCTCCGTCCGCTGGCGGGAAGGCAGGACGACGCGACCACGCAGCGGCGCCTGAACTCCGGGGAGGCCTTCGTGGCGGAGTGCGGGGGCCGCGTCCTTGGGGTCGTCATCCTCAATGAGAACGAGCCCGATCTCGGTCCGCCGCACTTCCGCCGCCCGGGCGTCGCGTCGTTCTCGCAGTTCGCGGTTGATCCCGATATGCAGGGGCGCGGCGTCGGCCGACGCCTTCTCGGCGCGCTCGAGACCCGCGCCCGTGAGCTGGGCGCCACTCGCCTGGCTCTCTCCATGGCCGAGCCCGACGCCGACCTCCGCGCGTTCTACGAACGGCTGGGCTACTCCCTCATCGAAACGTGGCAGTGGCCCTACACCAACTACCGCTCGCTCATCCTGAGCAAGCCGCTCGAATGACGATCCGAGCATGAGCCTTCGCCGTTCGTCTCACGCGCCCGTCGGCCCCAGGATCTCGTCGACGGCGTGGGCCACGGCGTCCTGATCGTTGGTCCGCTCGAGCACGAGCCTCGCCTCGCGTTTCAACTCGTCCCAAGCGTTGCCGACCGCCACGCCCACGCCGGCCCAGCGCACCATCGTGGCGTCGTTCGGGGCGTCCCCGATCGCCATCACGCGCTGGGCCGGGATCCCCGCCCGCGCACAGAATCGGCGGAGCGCCGCGCCCTTGTCCACGCCCGGCGCGACCACCTGCAGCACATGATGATCCGACACCGCCAGCGTGCAGCGGCCCGGCCCTTCCAGCTCGGCGCGCACGGCCGCCGCGATGGGGCCGAGCCGGGTCGGTTCATGGAGGAGCATGAGCTTCGTGGCGTCCCGGTCCACGAATCCTTCGAGCGGCCCGAGGTGATCGGGTCCGCCCAGATTCTGCGTCTCCACGCGCCATTGCTCGCTCACGCGATCGGTCAGCCAGCGATCGAGGGTCTCGACGCTGACGGCCACCCCCGGGTCCAGCCGACGCGCCAATCTCGACGCGTCCCGCACCACGTCCGCGGGCAGCGGCACGTGCTCGATGGGCTCCTCTCGATCCGCGTCCCAGGTGAGCGCGCCGTTGTAGTTGATCGTCACGGCGTGCCCGGGGCCGAGCGCCAGCCGTCGCAGGAGCGCCCGCACCGAGCGGGGCGGACGGGCCGTCACCAGCACCACCGCGACGCCATCGGACGCGACCCGCCGAAGCGCTCGCGCGTTCCGCTCGGAGACGGTCTTGTCCGACGCGAGCAGCGTGCCGTCGAGGTCCAGCGCCAGCAGGTCGATCCGGGGCCCGCTCACTTGGCGCTCACGCGTCCTCGTCCGGCGTCTCCGGCTCGCCCTCGGTCCGGCGACCGAAGATCGCCGATCCCACGCGCACCATGTTCGCCCCCTCCTCGATCGCGATCTCGAAATCGTCCGTCATCCCCATCGACAGGATATTGAAATGCGGCTCGCCCACCCCGATCGCCCGGATTTCCTCGAACAACTCGCGCAGGCGCGCGAACACACGGCGCGAAATCTCCGGACCGGATCCGTGCGGGGCCATGGTCATCAGCCCACGCACCCGCACCTTGACCATCGTGTCGATCTGTTCCGCGAGGTGGTACGCCGCGGGGATCGCGCAACCGAACTTGCTCGCCTCGCCCGACACATTCACCTGCACCAGAACCTCCGCGGGCTGCTCACGCTTGGCCGCCGCGGCCTGGATCTCTTCCGCCAGGCGGAGCGAATCCACGGAGTGAATCAGCCGGCAGAACTCGACCGGCTTGCGCGCCTTGTTCCGCTGCAGGTGCCCGATCATGTGCCAGCGGACGGGTGTCGGCGGCGGCTGTCCCGCGCGCAGCCCCGCCTGGGGAAGCACTCTCTGGCGCCCCAGCCACTCGTCGATCAGCACCGCGCGCTGCACCAGTTGCTGGACCTGGTTCTCGCCGAAGTCCCGGTGCCCCATCGAGATCAACTCTCGGATCTGGTCCGGCTCGGCGTACTTCGACACCGCCACCAGCACCACGTCCCGCTCCGAACGGCCCGAACGCCCCGCCGCGGCGGACAACCGCTCCCGAACCTCCATGAATCTGTCCCGCAGCGAGTCCACCGTTGGCATCGTGCCTCCAGCCGCCACCCGTCCTGGCCGGGTACGGTACACGTTTCGTCCCCGGATTGGAAGTCCGGTTGTTGTTGGTGAATAGTCCCGGGTCCCGTACACCTACCCGCACCCGTACTTCGCGCGATGCGCATCGTCGGTCGAGCTCCCCAGGAAAACATCTATCATGGTCAACGAGCACCTCATCGCACGATCCGAGCCGCCCCGCCCGGGTGAGCCCGCGCCGGACTTCACGCTTCCGGATCAGGACCGCAAGGAGTGGACGCTCTCCCGGGCTCGGATCAATGGCGACGTGGTCCTGTGCTTCTACCCAATGTCGTTCACGTCGGTTTGCGGCACCGAAATGGAGTGCCTGACGCGCGAGATGTCGCGCTGGACCGCCGTCGGCGCCCAGATGGTCGGGATCTCATGCGACAGTTTCGCCGTGCAACGGGCCTGGGCCGACCAGATGGGCTTCAAGCAGCCCCTGCTCGCGGACATGCACCGCGCGGTCTGCCGCGCATACGGGCTCTACTGGCCGGACCTCAACGTCGCCTGGCGGGGCACGGTGGTGGTTGGACGCGACGGGTTGGTCAGGTGGTCCCAGAAGCGCGAGATCAAGTCGGCGATGAACCTCGACGAGGTTCTCGCGGCGATCGGATGACCGCTTCGCGCCGGCCCCGGCCGATTCCCGGCGCACCCGCGCATCGACCCGCTACCCTTGCGTGCCATGCCCGCGCTGCTGCACGTCAGCGACGACCTCCGGCCCGTGAGCGACGCGCTCACGCGGGCGCTGGCCCGCGTGGAACGCCGCGTCATCGAGGGCCTGGAGAGTGACCTGCCCCCCGTGCGGACGCTCTGCCGGCACGTCGAACGGTACCACGGCAAGATGGTCCGGCCGGTGCTCGCGCTCGCCTCAGGAATGGCGTGGCGCGCCGCCGACGGGGCCGAGGACCGCGAGCCCGATCCCGCCGAAGATTGCGTCACCGTCGCGGCGGTGTGCGAGCTCGTCCACCTCGCCACCCTCGTCCATGACGACGTGCTCGACGAGGCCGACACGCGCCGGCGCGGCGCCACGATCAACTGGCTCAAGGGCAACGAGGCCGCCGTTGTCCTGGGCGACTTCCTCTTCAGTTCCGCGTACCGCATGTGCTCGCGTCTCGGTGACCAGGCCACCGCCGAGATCATCGCCGGTGTCGGCCGCACCCTCTGCGCCGGCGAACTGCTGCAGCTGCATCACCGCGGCGATTTCTCGCTCGACGAGGCCACCTACTTCGAGATCATCCGTCGCAAGACCGCGTCGCTCATCAGCGCCGCCTGCCGACTGGGCGCCCGCCACGCCGGCGCGCCCGACGCCGTGGCCGCCCGCCTGGGCGAGTTCGGCTCCAGGCTGGGGATCGCTTTCCAGATCCAGGACGATCTGCTCGACCTGACAGGGGATCAGTCCGTCGTCGGCAAGTCGCTCGGCAAGGACCTGCAGAACGGCAAGCTCACGCTGCCGCTCATCCATCACCTCGCGGTCGCCGAGCCGTCGCAGCGCGGGCGGACCCTGCTCCTTCTGGAGCGAGCCTGCGACGGCGCCGAGGCCCCCGCCCTCGCCGCCGACCTCGATCGCACCGGGTCGCTCGCTCACGCACGCGACTCCGCACGACGCCTCGTGCTCGAGGCCAAGGAGTGCCTCGCGGTCGTCCCCGAGTCTCCCGCGCGCCGATTCCTCGCGTCGCTGGCCGATGCCGTGGTGGAGCGCGAGTTTTGAACCCCGGACACGCGCGCAATGAAGAGCCGCGAAGGGCCCGCGCATGAGCGGCCCCGTCGTGGCCATTGTCGGCGCCACGGGCGCGGTCGGCCGCGAGATGCTCGCCGTGCTCGGCCAGCGCGCGTTCCCGCTCGGCCGCATCCGCGTCTTCGCGTCCGAGCGATCCGTCGGCTCCCGCTTGCCTTCACGCTGGGGCGAGCTCGTTGTTGAGCCGCTGCACGAGGGCTCCCTCCGCGGCACGGACCTGGCGCTCTTCTCCGCCGGGTCGGCGATCGCCAGGCGGCTCGGCCCCGCGGCGGCCGCCGACGGCGCCCTGGTCATCGACAACTCGTCCGCGTTCCGCATGGACCCCGGCGTGCCTCTGGTCGTGCCCGAGGTGAACCCCGAGGCCCTCGCCCCGCGGCGCGGCGCCGGCGCTCGGGGCGGGCTCATCGCGAACCCCAACTGCTCGACCATCATCATGGTCGTGGCCGTCACGCCGCTCCGCCGCGCCTTCGGCGTCGAGCGCATCGTGGTGTCCACCTACCAAGCCGTCTCGGGCGCGGGCGCCCAGGGGATCCGGGAGCTCGAGGAACAGGCCCGTGCCTGGGCGCACGATGGCCCCGCTCCGGCCCCTTCCGTCTTCCACGAACCCTGCGCGTTCAACCTGTTCAGCCACAACTCGGCCGTTGACCTCGAAACCGGGCTCAACCTCGAAGAGCGCAAGATGATCGATGAGACCCGCAAGATCTGGGGGGACGCATCCGCGCGCATCAGCGCGACCTGCGTGCGCGTCCCCGTCCGACGCGCCCACAGCGAGTCGATCAACGTCACGCTCGCGCGGCCCGCGTCCGAGGCCGACGTGCGCGCCGCGCTGCGCGCGGCCCCGGGGCTGGAGATTGTTGACGATCGCGCCGGGAACCGTTTCCCCACGCCGCTCAAAGCCGACGGCCGCGACAGCATTCTCGTCGGGCGCCTGCGGAGGGATCCCAGCCAGCCCGACGGGCGCGGCTACGACCTCTTCGTCAGCGGGGACCAGCTCCGCAAGGGCGCCGCGCTCAACGCCGTGCAGATCGCCGAGCATCTCTTCTGACGGGCCGCGGCGGTCGGCCGGGTCCTCCGCGACGCGGCGCCGAAGCTCCAACGGAAAAGGGCCGACCCTCGCGGGCCGGCCCTTGCTCATGCTCGATCGTGCGGTGACAGAGGGGCGGACAAGCCGGCCCCGCTCAGCAGCCGATGTTGAAGTCGTTCAGGAAGTCGAAGAAGTCGAAGTCGTCCACGCTCGTGTCGCCGTTGTAATCCGCGGCGGAGTTGTTCGCATTGAAGTCGTTCAGGAAGTCGAAGAAGTCGAAGTCGTCCACGCTCGTGTCGCCGTTGTAGTCAACCCGGCACACCTGCAGCGCCGTGATCTGGACGTCGTCGATGTTCCAGCCCGAGTACGTCACGGAGCTGTCCGTCGTGCCCATGCCCCAGCGCACGTAGACCGTCGCCTGGTTGTCGGCGACCGCAGAGATGTCGAAGACCTGCCGGGTCCACGACGTGTCCTGGAACGACGACGCCGGGTTCGCGTACAGCGTCGTCCAAGTCGTGCCGTTGTTCGAAACCTCCACCGTCGCGTGGTCGTAGGTCGCGGACTCGACTCCCAGCCAGCGCCAGAACTCAAGCTTCGTGGACGTGCGTCCGGTCAAGTTGAGCGCGCCCGTCCGCAGGTACTCCGTGCTCGCCATGTTGTTCGGGTACGCCCCCGCGAGGTTGTAGCCGAACACCTTCGTCCCAGTCTTGCCGGAGGCCGGGTCGCCGCCGGCTCCCGTCGGCGTGCCGTACGCCCACTGCCCCGTCCGGCTCCAGCCCGGGTCGGTGCTCAGCGGGAAGTCGTACACCACCACCCGCGTCGGGCAGCCGCCCGAGGTCGGCGCGACCTGCACACTCCACGAGTTCAGCGTGCCCACGTCCACCGTGGCCGTGTCCGCCACCCGCAGCGTCCACACGCCCTGGGCGTTCTCGCCGTTGAAGTTGTTGAGCGAACCCGGCCCGTCCGGATCGGCCACGCCCTGGTCGTACGTCTTGACGATGTTGTCCGACGAACCGCCCGTGTGGTTGTGCAGACGCACCGTCGTGCCCTGCGGGCTGGTCAGGTCCACCTCGAGGTCGCCGATGTAGGTGTGCGTGATATTCAGCCCCACGTTCACGTCGGCGATGCAATAGCTGTCGGGCACCGTCAGCGTGCTGGTCACCGTCGAATTGTCGTTGATCGGCCGGGGCACGTCGCCCGACGAGTAGACAATCCGGCCCACGTCCAGCTTGTGCTGACGTGTCTGCGTTTCGCTGTTGCTCAGGTCCGCGAAGTTGATCGTCGTGGTGTACAACCCCGCGCCCAGGCCGCTGGCGCTGGGTGAAAGGCTGGCCGTGATCACGGTCGTGCCGTTGGCCGCGAGCGAACCCGAGACCGGGCCGCCCCCGCCGTTGAGCAGGATCGGGGCCGTCCCACCCCCGGCCAGGCTCACCTGGTACGAGATCGACGAGGCCGTGTTGTTGCTCAGGGTGTACGCGACCGACGTCGGGTTGAACGGGCCGCCCACCGGGCCGGAGTGATTCGTCAGGCCGCTCGGGGAGACGCCCATCGGGTGCAGATCCGGCCCCGCCATGTTGTGAGCCGTGAAGCCGTTGTTGATCTGGTTGTAGTGCGGCGTTCCGTTGTTGATGTTCGCGTCGTTGTCGTCCAGCGTCAGGAAATCGATCGTGATCTGCGGCGTGATCTCCGTTCCCGTGTGCAGCAGCACCGAGTTCACGACGATCGGACGCAGGATGTCCAGGTATGTCCCCGGGTGCGTCGTTGCCAGCTCGTTCCGCGTGCTCCAGATCGCCCCGGTGATCAACTGACCGCAGTCGTGGATCTCGCCCGCGCACGGATACTGCTTGGTGTTGTCGGCCGTGCGGATGCCCGTCGAGCACGTCTGGAACCCGTAGCCCGTCACCGGATCGTCCGCGATCACCACGCCCACCGCGTCCCCGAATCCCTCGCCGTACGCGCCCTGGCCCGAGCCCGCCGACGCCACCAGGTGGTGCCCGTACTCGTGGTACACCACGTTCGAGTAGGCGGTGTTGTTGCACCCGCCGCCAAGGCGGTAGAAGTTGATCGAAGACCCGTCATAGAACGCGTTGCAGGTCGAGTTCAGGTTCACGTTCACCGGGAACGCCGTCTGCGCGGCGATCACGGGGAACGTCGGGTTGTACCCCAGCACGAACGAACGGACGAGATTCGCGTGCTTGTACCCGTTCACCTGCGCCCGCACGAACTCGTTGCTGTTCGCCGCGTTGTGCAGGAACGACACCGGCCCGGGGGGGGTCACGCTCTGCGTCAACGTGTCCAGGGCCCCGCCCTGGTCGTTCACCGTGAACCACTGACCCTTCATCTCGCTCACCACCGACACGGCCCCCGATCCCGCGTTCGGGATCGTGAAATTCCCGTTCGCGTCCGCGAACACCGTGGCGCCGCCCGTGATCGAAACCTTCGCGAACGGCAGCGCCGTCACCCCCTCCGCGGCGCACGCGTCGGCCGTGTTCCCGGTCGTGTGGTTGCCCGTCACCGTTCCCGTCACGTCCACGCTCTGGACCTGGTTCTCCTTGAACAACAACTCGCCCGTCTGCGCGTCCACCAGGACCAGCCACTTCCGGGGCAGGCCCTGCGCGTCGCGCGGCCCGCTCGCGATCGTCTGGAACGCGAGTCGCGCCTTCGCCGCGCCCTCGTACCCGGCCCAGATCACCCGCGCCGGCGTCGTGAACTCGTTCAGATCCGGGAACACGGCCCGCACCGCCGCCACCACCGCGTCCTCGCCCAGCAGGCCCGCCGCCGGGACCCTGAAGCTCCCCACGTCCTGCAGCGCCGACCGCGCCAGCACCAGCGGGTTGCCCTCCTCGTTCCGGACCAGCAGCCGCAACTCACCGCGGAACACCGGCACGCCGTCACGCACCTGCGCATACGAAAGCAGCGTGAACTTGAACGACTCCGAAACCTCATCCCACATCACGCCGATCTGGTACTGCCCGTCCGGACGCAGGCTCCGCGCCAGCAGATCATCCGCGTGCGCGCCGAACACCGCCGCGCTCGCCCGCACGAAGCGGTCGGCCGATTCCTTCGCCGAGCGGCCCTCCGAGAAGGCCCGGCCGTAGATCGTGGTGACCCGGCCGCTCGTCAGGTAGAACCTCGTGTCCGGGTTCGAACGCAGGAACTCCGCCTGTGCCGCCACGCCGTCCACCGACCGAGCCGGCGGCGTCATCCCCGCTCCCATCCCACCCGACGTTCCCGCTGCCAGGATCAGACTCAGGCACAGCCACGAAGTTCCTCGTTTCGACATGACAACCGTCCTCCTCGGAATTGTGATGAGAATGGGGGGGTGGGCCCGGACAATCCTCGCGGACCCGGCCACGATACCAGAGACCAATCGATCTGCATAGCCGAAATGACAACCCTGGTCCGAGAACGATTTCCCGTATCGCGTCATCGCACCCAGCGAGAAGGTCCCCGCTCGTTCAGGGCATGTCGCGCAAATCCTCAGGTTCCGCACCCGCGTCCCGCCTTGCCCGCCGCGCACCCGGGCCAAGCCCCGGTGTACCATTGCAAACTAGATGCCCGACCGAACCGCTCGCGGCTCGAACCCGTAATCCCGGCACGATGAACACCGCCGTGAAAGCACCGAACGCACGCCCCGCCCGTTGGCTCGTCGCCTTGGTTGTGCTCCCGCTCGCGGGGTGCACCGGGTACTTCTCCGCGGATGTCCGCAACGACACCCCCCAGCCCCTCTTCGCTCAGATCATCGAGCAGCACGACAACGGCGCGGTGCTGCTCGATTCGAAGCGCCTTGGTCCCGGCGATCGCGGCTCCGTCGGGCCCGTTCAGGCCGAGATCGGCCGCGCGTGGATCGTGATGGACACCTCTCCCAATCCCAAGGGGCCCGCGCGAGCCACCCTCAAGCCGGGAACCAACTTCTTTAAGGTCACGCAGACCGGCGACAAGACCGGTGGACCGATCCAAGTCGAAGAGATCATCCAATGAGCCCCGCGTTGGTGCCCGCGCTCCTTGTCTCCGCCCTCGCGGCGGGCCCGTCGTCTTCCCAACCCGAGAAGAAGCCCGCGCCGACGCCCAACAGGACCCCCGCCGCGCCGGCCCGAACGCCCGAGAGCGCAGCGCCAGAGGCCGCGCCACCAGCAAAGCCCGCTCCGCCCCTCCTGCCGTTCCCGCATCCCGTTATCACCGAGGTTCTCTACGCCGTTCCGACCGGCCTCCGCGGCGACGCCAGCGGTGATGGAAACCGAGCGGTCGCCGGTGATGAGTTTGTCGAAATCTGGAACCCGCACGACCGCCCCATCAATCTCAAGGGGTACGTCATCACCGACGGCAACGAGGCGCAGAAAGGCCAGTTCAAGTTCGTCTTTCCTTCCTGCGAGCTCAGACCCGGGCAGTGCGCCGTCGTGTTCAACGGCGACGAATCCAAATGGGAATCCAACATCGGTGACGCCACGCGCGCCGCGGGCCCCAACGAGAAATTCGCCGGCGCGCTCGTCTTCACCGCGAAGAACACATCGAGCCGCACGGCCTTCAACAACACCGCCGACATGGTCCTGCTGTCCGACCCCGCCGGAAAGGGCCTGGAAGCCATCTCCTGGGGCGGCGCCAAGCTCCCCGCCGGAAGGTCGTTCACGATCAATGAGGACGTGCCCGTCACCAACGCCCAAGCTTCGGTGCAGCGCAAGGCGCCGGGCGGTCCGTTCATCGCACACGCCGATCTTGACGGCAAGCCGTTCAGCCCCGGCGTGTTCGGCCCCGCCGCGGCGGCCAATCCCGCGCCAACCCCGACCCCCGATCCCAAGGCCGCCCCGACCGGAAAGAAATAGCCCGGCCCTTCGACCCATGCTCCCCATTGCCCACCGCGCGCCCGGTTCCTAGTCTGTCCCCCATGCCCTGGATCACCAAACCATCCGGCACGATGAAGGTGGCGCGACGGAACGAGCCGTACCTCACGCCCGAGATTCGCGCCGGCCTCGAGCGCGACATCCTTCCTCGTTACGAAAAGAAACAGGGCGCACTCCTCCCCACCCTTCACGCGGTCCAGCATCGATGGGGCTGGCTCCCGTGGCAGGCCCTCGAGGAGATCGCCGCGTTCCTCGGCCTGTCGCCCGCCGAGGTCTGGGACACCGCTTCTTTTTACGAGGAGTACTGGCTCCAGCCCAAGGGCTCCACGCTCATCGCCGTGTGCCGCTCCATCGCCTGCGAGTGCCGCGACCACACCAAGGTCACCGAAGCCTGCAAGGCCCGCCTCGGCATCGATGTCGGCGACACCACCGACGACGGCAAGTTCACTCTGGTCGAGGTCGAGTGCCTCGGCTCCTGCGACACCGCCCCAGTCGCGCTTTTCAATCACACCCTTCACGAGAACCTCACGCCCGAAGGCGTGTCCAAACTCATCGATGGCGCGGCCGCGGGCGAACACCACCACTGACGCGCCCCGCGACCGACCCTCTACCATCACGCATGTCCCAGGAACCGAAGAAACGCTCCCTGATGCGCAACATCGGGTTGTTCTTCGGGAACCTCGCCCGCGGCGCGTCCGGCGCCGCCGAAGGGGAACGATCCCGTGTCGTCTCCCGCGATGTGCACGAGGAGACGCGACGCACCGATACCGGTTCCGTCACGCTCCGGCGAACCGTCGTCGAAGAAGTCATCGTCCGTCCCGATCCCCCCTCGGTCGCCCCTCCGCTCGCTCCGCCCCATCCCGATCGCAAGCCCGGTTGACACGATCCGCAACGCCTCACGCCGACCGCCAAACCTGAAAGGCACACGCATGCGCGCGACTCACCGCACCATCACCGGAGCACTCGCGGCGACGCTTCTCGTCGTGGCCTGCGGCCGCGCGGCGACCGAGCCGCCCACTCCATCCGTTTCCCAACCCCCGCGCCACGGGCACACCACGCCCGCGCCATCACCCGGCCGCGCCAAGCTCGAAGCCACCGCCGCCGCCGCCCGCGGCGTCGAACGCGCGTCCTACACCGCGACCCAATCCGCCACCGGGCCCTTCGCCACGCTGATCCCCGCCGTGCGCGGCCGCGTCACGCTCGAACCCCTCGCCGACGGAATTCCCTTCCCGGCCAAGTTCCGCGTAGATCTCGATCGCGTCGGCTCGCCCGAGCCCGGCCGCGATGGTCCCCCCGCCCTGTTCCGCGTGCAGGTCGCGTTCGACGGCAACCGCACCACGTACATCGATCACGACGCGCGCACCTACTGGGTCGCCGACGCGGGCGGCTACGCCGACGCCGCGGCCTTGAGCGACGCGATGGGCCTGCTCGTCTGGGACCTCGTCGTCCCCGAGGCCCTCGAGCTCGCCGAGGTCAAGTCGGTCGAGGTCGTGGGGCGTCAGGACATCGCCGGCGTCCCCTGCGACGTGCTCGCCATCGAGATCGACATGTCCACGGCAGATGAACTCGATCCTCACGAGCACGCCCACGATGACGCCCAGGACGATGACGTCCCGCACGAGCACGCGATCCCGCCCCTCACGGTCCGCCACTGCGTCGGTGTGGACGATCACCTCACCCGGCGCGTCGAATATCCGCTCGACACCGGGGACCCCGCCCAAGTCGGATCCGTCATCATCGAGGTCTCCGACCTCGCCCTCAACGACGCCGCACGCGGCAGCCCCGACCTCACCCCCCCGGAGGGTTACACCAAGGTTGATCCTCCCGCCACGGACACCCACGCCGAGGCCGGGCCGACCCCGCTCGAGATCGGGGCCATCGCCCCGCCCTTCTCGCTCCCGGATTCAACCGGAGTCGAGCGCTCCCTCGCCGAATTCGCCGGACGTGTCGTGGTCCTGGATTTCTGGGCCACGTGGTGCGGCCCCTGCAAGCAAACCATGCCCGGGCTCCAGAACATTCACGAGCGCTTCCAGGGGCGCCCCGTCTCCGTCATCGGCATCTCCACCAACGACGACGGCGAGCCCGCGGCGTACATGAAGAGCAAGAAGTACACCTACACGCTCCTGCTCGAAGGCGAGCGCATCTCCGACATGTACGGCGTGGGACCCATCCCGCACCTCATCGTCCTCGGCGCCGACGGCTCCGTGCTGTTCCAGGACATCGGCTACACACCCGGCCACGAGCACAAGCTCGCCGAGATCATCGAGGCGCACCTCAAGAGCAGGGGCCTCTGACTCCCGCGCCAGCCCGGCATCTCCCCAAGGGTCGATCCCCGCCGGTCGCCCGTCGCGCCGAAGGTGCTCGTTCATCCATCATATTTTCCTTGTGGAAAATTTGTTCAACCGTGGTTAAACTCCGGCCGTGTCCGCACCTCTCCAGGACTACGCCAAGACCATCTACGCCCTGACGCGTGACGGACGGCCAGCCGAGACCCGCCTCCTGGCCGGGCGTCTCCGCTGCTCCGAGGCCGCCGTCAGCAAGATGCTCAAGTCCCTCGCCCGCGACGGCTACGTCGCGCACACCCCATACCGCGGCTGCACGCTCACCGCCAAGGGCGAGTCCGTCGCACTCGAGACCATCCGCCACCACCGCCTCCTGGAGCGATACCTCACCGACCACCTGGGCTTTGACCCCGCCGACGCGCACGAGCAGGCCGAGATTCTCGAGCACCACATCTCCGAGGAATTCGAGGACCGCATCGCCGGCGTCATGGGCGAGCCCGCGACCTGCCCGCACGGCCGACCCATCCCCCCCAAGCCCCGCCCCGCGACCCCGCCGCTCCGCAAGCCCGGCCGCGCCCGGAGATCGCCATGAAGCCGCCCGCCGCCCCACCCGCAACATCCTCTTCCGCCGCGCCCCACCACCGCTCCACCTACGGCTTCCGGCGCGCCGACGGCATGGCCCCGCTCCCCGAGGTCTACCGCTCGGTCTCCGTCTCGCGCGCGGGCGTGTTCCGCAAGCTCCTCGCCTTCGCGGGGCCCGGCTACCTCGTCGCCGTCGGATACATGGACCCCGGGAACTGGGCCACCGACCTGCAGGGCGGATCCAGGTTCGGCTACTCCCTCCTTTTCGTTATTCTCCTTTCCAATCTTATCGCGATGCTCCTGCAGGCCCTGTGCGTCAAGCTCGGCGTCGTCACCGGGCGCGATCTCGCCCAGGCGTGCCGCGACCACTACTCCCGGCCCGTGGGCATCTTCCTCTGGCTCGCCTGCGAGCTCGCCATCGCCGCCTGCGACCTCGCCGAGGTGCTCGGCTCGGCCATCGCCCTGCAACTGCTCTTCGGCCTGCCGCTGATCTGGGGAGTCTGCCTGACCGTTCTCGACGTCTTCGTCGTGCTCCTGCTGATGAACTTCGGCTTCCGCTGGATCGAGGCCCTCGTCCTCGGCCTCATCGTCATCATCGGGGGCTGCTTCGCCTACGAGATCTTCGTCGCCCAGCCCCTCTGGCGCGACGCCGCCGCGGGGTTCCTCCCCTCCTCCACCATCGTCACCGACCCCGCCGCGCTCTACATCGCCATCGGCATTCTCGGCGCCACCGTCATGCCCCACAACCTCTACCTGCACTCCGCCATCGTTCAGACACGCGACTTCCAACGCACCGACCCCGGCAAGCGCGAGGCCATCCGCTACGCCACCATCGACTCCACCGTTGCCCTGCTCTTCGCGCTCTTCATCAACGCCGCGATCCTCATCCTCGCCGCCGCCGCGTTCCACGCCACCGGCCGCGCCGAGGTCGCCGAGATCAAGGACGCCTACGAACTCCTCACCCCCGTCCTTGGCGCGTCCCTCGCCTCCACCCTCTTCGCCGTCGCGCTCCTCGCCTCCGGCCAGAACGCCACCATCACCGGCACCCTCGCCGGGCAGATCGTCATGGAGGGCTTCCTCAATCTCCGCCTGCCCCCCTGGCTCCGACGCCTCATCACGCGCTCCATCGCCATCGTCCCGGCCGTCATCGTCATCGCCGTCTACGGCGAGTCCAAGGCCACCGACCTGCTCGTTCTCTCCCAGGTCATCCTCAGCTTCCAGCTCCCCTTCGCCGTCATCCCTCTCGTGCAGTTCACCTCCTCCAGAACCAAAATGGGGCCGTTCGTCAACCACCCCGTCACCGCCGTGCTCGCCTGGCTCTGCGCGGCCACCATCATCGTCCTCAACGTTCGGCTCCTCTGGGACACCGTCTCGGGCTGGTTCGCCCCCGCCTGACTCGCGCCGCGGTGTGCGCGACACGCCCCGCTCCTACCATCACTTCGAATGCCCGACCAACCCGTACAAATACGTAACTTTTCCATCATCGCTCACATCGATCACGGCAAGAGCACCCTCGCCGATCGTCTCCTCCAGGCGACCAACGCCGTCTCCGCGCGCGAGGCGCGCGAGCAGATGCTCGATTCCATGGACATCGAGCGTGAACGCGGCATCACCATCAAGGCCTCCGCCGTCACCGTCATGCACCGCCACACCCCCGGCGAGAAGACCGACGAGCTCGAGCAGAACACCGTCGGCGTCGAGGCCGGCGCCGGCGGCGAGGCCGAATCCGCCCGCACCCACGGCACCGCCCTCTACATGCTCAACTTCATCGACACCCCCGGCCACGTCGATTTCAACTACGAGGTCAGCCGCGCTCTCAAGGCCTGCGAGGGCGCCCTCCTCGTCGTCGACGCCACCCAGGGCGTCCAGGCCCAGACCGTCGTCAACGCCTACCTCGCAATCAACGAGGACCTCACCCTCATCCCCGTCATCAACAAGATCGACCTCCCCAGCGCCCGCCCCGACGACATCGCCATGGAAGTCGAGCAGGTCCTCGGCCTCCCCGCCGAGGACTGCATCTTCGTCTCCGCCAAGACCGGCAAGGGCATCCCCGAGCTCCTCGCGGCCATCTGCGACCGCCTCCCCCCGCCCCGCAAACCGCTCGTCCCCCACACCCGCGCCCTCATCTTTGACGCCAAGTACGAGGACTACCGCGGCGTCATCGTCTACGTCCGCGTCTTCGACGGCACCCTCACCGTCGGCGACAAGATCCGCATGCTCGGCACCCAGCGCGCCTTCCAGATCACCGAGATCGGGAAGTTCGTCCCCAAGCCCGTCCGCGTCCAGTCCGTCTCCGCAGGAGAGACCGCCTACGTCGTCGCCGCCATCCGCTCCCTCGCCGATGTCCGCGTCGGCGACACCGTCACCCTCGAGAAGAACCCCGCCACCGAGGCCCTCCCCGGCTACAAGCCCCCCATGCAGATGGTCTTCTGCGACTTCTACCCCGCCACCAGCACCGACGCGAAGGGTGGGGGATCCGATTTCGAGAAGCTCCGCGACGCCATCGAGAAACTCTCCCTCAACGACTCCTCCTTCACCTACATCCCCGTCCACTCCGAGGCCCTCGGCTTCGGCTTCCGCTGCGGCTTCCTCGGCCTGCTCCACATGGAGATCGTCCAGGAACGCCTCGAACGCGAGTTCGCCATCGAGGTCGTCCAGACCGCCCCCACCGTCACCTACCAGGTGAAGCTCCACACCGGCGAGATGATCGAGGTCCACAACCCCGCCGAGCTCCCCAAGGGCGGCACCTACGAGGAGATCCTCGAACCCATCTGCCGCGTCGAGATCATCGTCCCCAACGCCAACATCGGCGACGTCATGAAGCTCTGCTCCGAACGCCGCGCCACCTTCAAGAGCCAGCAGGTCATCGGCGAGCTCCGCCAGATGCTCACCTTCGAGATCCCCCTCGCCGAGATCATCTACGACTTCTACGACAAGCTCAAGGCCATGACCAGCGGCTACGGCACCATGGACTACGAGCTCACAGAGTTCCGCGCCAACGACCTCGTCAAGGTCGACATCCTCATCAACGGCGACATCGTCGAGGCCCTCTCCATGATCTGCCACCGCCAGAACGCCGAGTTCCGCGGCCGCCTCCTCCTCCGCAAGCTCCAGAAGCAGATCGACCGCCACCAGTTCGAGATCCCCCTCCAGGCCGCCATCGGCGGCAAGATCGTCGCCCGCGAGACCATCAAGGCCTTCCGCAAGGACGTCACCGCCAAGTGCTACGGCGGCGATGTCTCCCGCAAGCGCAAGCTCCTCGACAAGCAGCGCGAGGGAAAGAAGAAGATGAAGTCCGTCGGCCGTGTCGATATCCCCCAGGAGGCCTTCATGGCCGTCCTCGACCAGGCGGAGGATTGAGCGAATCCATGCGAGCGGGCGACGCGGCAGGACACCATCCCCATGCTCGACCACTTCACGAACTCGTTCGAATTGCTCTCGGTGGCCATCACCCAACGAGCGAAAGATTGCGCCGACGCGAAATCCCGGAGCCTCCATGACGAGCTCGTTTCCGGCCTCGCCCTGCTCGCCGGGCTCGCGCAGACGCTCGAACATCTTCACACGGTCCTGCGCGAGTTGGTCGATGCGTACGCCGACACCATCGACCAGGTCCCCATCAGGATCGGGGAAGCGGGCAGGGGACGCAAACCCGCTGACGCGGAGCCCACGTTGAACGGGCACCACGTTCGAGCCGTTGGCATTCGCGACAGAATGTACGAGATCATCGAACGCGTCGAGCACGCCGGGGTCGAGGTCAAGCTGGCCCTCGCTTCCGTCGAGACCCATTTTTCCTGGCACGTGGTCGGGCGCACGACGGCCCTGTTCGCGAAAGCCATACTCCATGCCTTCGACCCCACCCACAGCGCGGGGCTGTTCGTCGAAGGCGTGGAAACCCTCGCGGACGTCGCCCTCGCGCGTCGCAAGGCGAGACGCACGACCGACCGGTTTCTGCTCCGCGAGGAGGAGTACCGGAGCAACCTCTATCGCGTGGGGTGGATGGCGCAGATGCAGCTCATCGGTCTGCGCCGGATGCAGGAATGGCTTCAGCGCCAGACCGGACCAACGACGCTCTCGGCCGACGAGGTCTTCGAGGCGTGGGACAACCAGATCGCCGTGGCGTGGAAGCGGTTCTTCGGCGGCGCACCGGCGTGAAGACGGCACGATCCCGATCGGGCCCGCGTCGCCGAAACGCGCGAACGCGGAACCGCATCTCGATGCACGCGGCCCGCGGCGAACGCCGCCGCCGACACGCGCAACCCGCGGCCCGATGCGCCGCCCGCCGCCCGCCGCACAAGCGAATTCCATGCGATTGCCGAGGTTCACGCTCGAAACACAGAGGCTCTTCGCCTCGCCGCCATCACGCCCGCCGCGCCCGCCAGCACCAGCACCAAGCTGCCCGGCCCAGGCACGATCGTCAGCTTCAGCGTCGGCGGCTCGAACACGCCCGATCCCGGAACATCCGTGAACGAGAACAGCAGCTCGTCCAGAACCATCGGCCGCGACCGATCCAGCGAATCCAGCTTCCCCCCGATCACGAAGTCCGTCGGCCCCGTATCCAGGATCCCGATCGCCGCCGCCGACAGCGGGATGTGCAGGTACGTCCCCTTCGACGACGGGAACACCTCGATCGCGCCGAAGAACAGGCCCGTCCCCAGCGTGTCCCAGATCGCCATCGACTCCGCCGGACTGTTGGTCGCGTCCGTCACCTCCGAGGCAGGGACCATCGTGCCCGAGATCCGGTACACCTCCGATGGATCCGGGCTGATATACCCGTCCCCGGGATCCGTCGTCGCGCCCGGCGCGAACTTCGGCACGTACACCACCAGCTCGCCGCTCACCACCGTCACGCTCCCCAGCGGACCCGTATGGAAGTGAAAGAAATTCCGCCGTTCCGCGATGGCGCTCGGCGTGGAATACCCCACGAAGTAATTCTGAAACGCCAGCGTGTTGATGTTCCCGATCCCGTCGGACGCGTAGTTCCCCGCCTGTTCCGCCGCGATCGAAATCACGTCCGCCCGCGCCGCCGACGCCGCCAGCACCGCGACCACCCCGACCGCGCGAAGTGTGAATGACATGCTCCCGCTCCTCTCGCTGAGCCTCGCTCCCACACGCCGCCCAAGGCGGCGATCCACATCCCAAGGTATCACAAGTTGTGGGGATGCCAATCCTCTCCGCGGCGGAAATCCGCGCGGCCGCCCCGCCGACTCGCACACCCCTCGAGAAGAAGCCCCAATCGGATGGGCAAAAACACCCGCGCACCGTCCCGAGAAAAAAACTGATTCCCCCCGAGTACGCCCGGACCCTGCCATCGCCAGCCGCAGGTAAGCCAAATTTCCTCCATACACGTGCCAATCACGTCCGAACATGCGACGTAAACAACGTGTTGACAAATACTTATGGAAAAACGCAAATCCGTACAAAAACCTATTGACAACCCTTCCAAAATCCGTATATTTGACGGATCGTGGTCGTTTCCAACGCCATCTCGACTCCTCCCGCCGACCCCAACGTCGTTTCCACGCTCCCCCCTCATCACCCGTTGCTCCGGCACCTCATCGATTCCAACTTCAACCCCTCCGCTCTTTCTCCTGAGCAACTCCTCGCTCTCGCGGCGGACCCCGCGGCCCGCGCCCACCTCGCTTCCCTTCTCGACTTTTTCAACGCGTGCGCCGCGCTCCGCCAGACCCGGCTGCGCGCCGAGGCCCTCGACGCCCTCCGCTCCGTCGCATCCTCCTCCGCTGATCCCATCGAGAAGCGCCGCGCCGCCACCGCGCTCCTGCGCGCCGCCGCTCCCATCCTCCCCGCGTCAGCGGACCGAGCCCGGGCCCCTTCCCGCGCCCCGCGTCGCGATGCCTCAATCCCCCCCGCGCTCCAGCGCCTCGCGCAGCGCCCGCGGGTACCCCGACACCACCGCCTCCGGGCCCTTCACCGACACGCACCCGACGCGCCCGCCCCCGTCGCTCGCCAGCCCGACGCTCCCCACCGCCATGAAGCCGCGCCCGTGCCCCGCCGCCGCCAGCGGCGCCCCGAACACCCGCGCGTCCTTCAGCATCGTCAACCCCATGCTCCCGAACGCCCGCGGCGCCCGCTCCAGCGCGTGCCCCAGCAGCGCCGCGCCCAGTGCGCCCGGCAGCAGCCCCACCGCGTCCAGCGTCCGGCACGAGTCGCTCGCGCGCCGCCGCGTGCGCTCCACCCCGCGCGCGAAATCCGACGCGTACCGCGCCAGCCCGGCGCGCCGCCCGAAGTAGTCGCCCGGACGAATCACCACCACCCCCACGCCCCGGCCCAGGCCGCCCCCCGCGGCGACCTCCACCGTCGTGCCGATGTGGATGCCCGCGAACGCGTCGTGTCGCGCCAGCATCCACATCACCGCCGCCGACACGGTCATCGGATCGCGCAGCCGCGCGTTCGCACGTTTCCGCCACCCCAGCAGCCGCTCGAAATCGATGAACGTCTGAACCTCGCACAGCCCCGGCCGGCCCGGCAGCGGACGCCCCGCGCCGTGCGGCACGAACGCCTCGTGCGTCGGGTACCGCACCGACTCCGCGCCCCCCCACGCCGCCTCCAGCCGCGACAGCATCTCCTGCACCGGAACCCCGTCCGCGCCCACGTGGTTCACCCGCGCCCACACGTCGGCGCGCCCGTCCTCGTCCACGCGGCACACGATGTTCATCAGCGGATTCGCGCCCATGCCCGGAGTGAACGCCCCGCCCGGCTCGCCCGACCAGTCGCCGGGCGGCGCGAATCGCCCCGGGCCCCGCACCCACGGCCGAAACGCCAGCGTGCAGCTCGGACCGTCGCACCCCTCCACACGGTCCTCCACCTCGCCCCGCCGCACCCGCACGCGGCAGCACGGCTCGGCCCTGAGAAACTCCATCAGACGACGCGCCGCGTGCGCCTCCGTCTCGGGCCCCCCACGCCGCGCCGCGCCCGCCACGTCCGACCACGCATCCAGCCCGAACGCCGACAGCACGAACGTCGAGGCCTCCTCCCGCAGCACCAGCCCGGCCGCGCGCCTCCACCCGTCCACGCGCCGGCGCAGGCCCGCCCGCAGCAGGGCCCGGTTCACCAGCACCAGCCCGGATGCCGCCAGCAACGTTGGGATCCCCGGCCGCGCGCCCATGCCCCAATGGTTGGCGCGCCCCGATCCCCGCACGGCACGCGACCCGCGTCACCTACCATCGCCGCGTCAGCCGCGAGCCACGGCGAGCGCGCCTCGCCGGCTCCGCGAGCAGCCGCGAGGCACAAGGCGCGCCGGTGCGACACCGCGAGATCACGCCCGAACGCATGGACGACCCCGGCCTGGATCCGGCTTCGCTCCACGCCGCCCTCGCCGGCCTGCGCCGCCTCAACTCCGTCTCCCTCGCGGACCCGACCCGCTGGCGCCCCATCGCGCGCGAATCGAGCCGCGCCGGCCGCGTGCTCCGCGTCCTCGACCTCGCGTGCGCCGACGGCGCCTGGGCGGTGTCCGTGTCGCTCCGCGCCGCGCGACGGGGCCTCCCGCTCCGCGTGGACGGCTGCGACATCAACCCCCGCTCGGTCGCCATGGCCCGCCGCCGCGCGTCCGCGGCCGGCGCGCCGTGCGCCTTCTTCCGACTCGATGCGCTCCGCGACCCGCTCCCGGACGGCTACGACGTGATCACCGCCAGCCTGTTCCTGCACCACCTCACCGATCCCGACGCCCAGCGCCTCCTGGAGCGCATGGGCCGCGCGGCCCGACGCATGGTGGTCCTGAACGACCTCGTCCGCTCGCGCCTCAACCTCGGCCTGGTGCGCATGGCCAGCCGCGCCCTCACGCGCAGCCCGGTCGTGCACGACGACGCGGCCCGCTCCGTCCGCGCCGCGCTCACCCGCGCCGAGTTCCGCGCCATGGCCGAGCGGGCCGGGCTGCGCGGCGCCGTGATCGGCTTCGGCGGACTCGGCCGGATGTCGCTGGTGCACCGGAGGACGCCCCGATGACCGCCGGAGACGCACGTCCCGCGCCCGCGGCACCCGACCCGTCGTGGGACGTGGTCGTGGCCGGGGCCGGGCCCGCGGGCGCGACCGCGGCCTGCGTCGCCGCACGGCGCGGCCTCCGCACCCTGCTGGTTGATCGCGCCGCCTTCCCGCGTGCCAAGGTCTGCGGTGGTTGCCTCTCGCCCGCCGGCGTCCGGGCGCTCGCGCAGCTCGGATTGGGGCGAGCGCTGCGCCGGGCCGGCGTGCCGATCCAGTCGGTGCTGGTGCGGGCCCGGGGGCGCGGCGCGACGCTGGCGCTGGCGGCGGGCGGCCTGGCGATCGCGCGCGCCGCGCTCGACCCGATGCTGGTCGCCGCGGCGGCCGACGCCGGCGCGGGGGTGCGGCCCGGGACATCGGCGCGCCTGATCCGGATCGACCTGAACGGGTGCGACCTCGCGCTCACCGCTCACGAAACGGAGACGGTCGTGCGCGCCCGCGTCGCGATCGCCGCCGACGGCCTGGGCGGGTCGTTCCTCCGCGGGCACGCCGGGTGGGAGCCGAGGGTGCCGCGCGGGTCGCGCATCGGGCTGGGCGCGATCGTCGATGCGGACCTCGCGCGCGGCCGCCTGTATCCGCCGCCCGGGGTCGTGTCCATGTGCTGCGGGCCCGGCGGGTACGTCGGGATGGTCCGGCTCGCGGACGGAACGATCGACGTCGCCGCGGCCGTGGATCCGTCGTGCCTGCGCGCCGCCGCCACGCCCGGCGAGGCCGTCGGCGCCATCCTGCGCCAGGCGTGGGGGCAAGCGTGGGATGAAGACGACGCGGCCGTGTTCTCCGCGCGCGTGCGCTGGCACGGCACGCCGACGCTCACGCGCCGGCGGATGGTCGAGCGCGGCCCCGTCTTCGTCGTGGGGGATGCCGCCGGTTCCATCGAGCCGTTCACCGGGGAGGGCATGTCGTGGGCGATCCGCGGCGGGATGGCCCTCGCCGGGCACGTCGCGGATCGGCTCGCCGGGCGGGGGCGAAGCGGAGACTGGGAGCGTTGCCGCCGTCGGATGCTCGCGGGCCGTCACGCCCTGGGCGCCGCCGTCGCGCGGGGCCTGCGCTCGCCGCGGCTGACGGCGGTGGTCGCGGCCGCCGCGAGCCGGGCGCCGCCGCTGGGCGCCCTGGCGCGGGGCGTGTTCGCCGGTCCGTGGGGGCGGCGCGCCCCCGCCGGAGGGGCGGCATGAGCGGCACGCGCGCCGCGATCGTGGGCTTGGGGTGCGCGGCTCCCGAGGAGCGCCGCGCCCAGGACGAGGCCCTCGCGTGGTCGATGGCCGTCGCGCCGCCGGCCGACGAGGACGCTCGCCGCAGGGCCGAGGCGATCTATCGCGGCTCCGGCGTGAGCCGCCGCGGCGTGGCGTCGGAAGGCCGCGACTCCTCGGGCACGCCGGCGCCGGACCCGCTGCGGATGTTCCCGCCCGCGACCGACGCCGCGCCGCGCGGGCCGTCCACGGCGGAGCGGATGCGGGCGTACGCGCGCCGCTCGGCGCCGCTGAGCGAGCGGTCGGCGGGGCTGGCGCTCGCGGACGCGGGCGAGCGGCCCGGGGCGATCACGCACCTGGTCACGGCCAGTTGCACCGGCTTCGCCGCGCCGGGCTGGGACCTGGGGTTGATCGACCGGCTGGCGCTGCCGCCCGACGTGCTGCGGACGCACCTGGGATTCATGGGTTGTCACGCGGCGATCAACGCGCTGCGGGTGGCGGAGGCCTTCACGCGGGCCGACGGCGCGGCACGGGTGCTGGTGTGCTGCACCGAGGTGTGCTCGATCCATTTTCAATACGACGCCAAGCCGGACCGCGTCGTCGCCAACGCGCTGTTCGCGGACGGCTCGGCCTCCGCGGTGGTCGCGGCGAGCGCCGGCGGCGTGGCGCGGATCGGCCCCTCGGCTTCGCTCGTGCTCGCCGCGTCGCGCAGCCAGATGGCGTGGACGATCGGCGACCACGGCTTCGAGATGAGCCTCGGCCCCGAGTTGCCCGAGACGATCCGCGCGCGGGCCGGGCCGTGGCTCGGCGCGTGGCTCGACCGCGCGGGCGTCGGGCTCGCGGGCGTGCGTGCCTGGGCCGTCCATCCGGGCGGCCCGAGGGTGCTCGCCGCGGTGGGCGAGGCGCTGACGCTGCCGCGCGCGGCGCTGGCCGCCTCACGCCAGGTTCTGGCCGAGCACGGCAACATGTCCAGCCCGACGGTGCTGTTCATCCTCGACCGGTTGAGGCGCGAGGCCGGCGGGCCGGCGCTTCCCGCGGCGATGGTCAGCTTCGGACCCGGCGTGGCCGCGGAGGCGATGCTGCTGCGCTGAACGGCCGCGTCGCGACCGCCCCGCTCCGGTCGCGTCAGGCGGGCGGGGTCGGCGCCGCGGTCAGCTCCTCGCTCAACCGCCAGAGCCGGCGCGCGGCTTCCGCGTCCCGCGCGGCGGGCGACGACGGCGCCGGTTGCTCGTTCACGAAGTACCTCCCCGTCACGCCCCCCACGTCGGGCGCGCACGCCAGATGCACGACCGTTCTCGCGCCCTGCTCGGGGCTCGCGCCCAGCACCCGGGCCCAGCAACGCATGAACCAGCCCAGGGCGCCGTTGCCGGCCATGAACCGTGTCGCCACGAACCCGGGGTGGAGCGCGTTGGCGGTGACGCCGGTCCCTTTGAGCCGGTCGGCCAGCTCGAGCGTGAACAGCAGGTTGGCGAGCTTGGTCCGAGCGTACTGGACGAAGGCCGGGTGGGCCCAGGGCATCGTCACGCTGTGCAGCAGGCTCGCGAATTCGGATGTCCCGTAGGTCCGGCCCCGGGGGCGAGCCAGGGCCTGCGGGTCGTCGAAGTCAAACCCGCCGACATCCTTGTGCGCGTCGGACGAGACGTTCACGATGCGAGCAGGGGCGCTCCTTCTGAGCACGTCAAGGAGCAGGTTGGTCAGCAGGAAGCCGGCGAGGTGATTCAGCGCCAGGGTCATCTCGATCCCGTCGGCGCTCGTTCGCCGAAGGGCGAACAGGGCGCCCGCGTTGTTGATGAGCACGTCGAGCCGGTCGTGGCGAGCGCGGAACTGCTCGGCCAGGCGCCGGACCTCGCGTTGGGAGGAGAGGTCCGCGACCAGGAATTCGACCTCGGGGTTGCCCGCCCGCTCCCGGATGGACGCGGCGGTCGCCCCGCACCGCTCGCCGCTACGGCCGACGATGACCACGCGGGCGCCGCGCCGGGCGAGCTCCAGAGCCGCCGCCGCGCCGATGCCCGCGGTCGCGCCCGTGATCAGGCAGGTCTTGCCCGCCATCGATCGGTCGGGGTTGGTCACGCGCGCACCCTCGCGGGTTGGACGCGGGCGCGGCCCGGGTTCATTCCGCGGCTCTCGGGTCCGTGACGTGGACCCGGACGGATCCGCCCAGGCACGCGGCGAGAAGTTCGGCTCGGGAGTGCACGCCGCAGGCGGCGTAGAGCTTCTTCACGTGCTCGTGGACGGTGTGGCGCGAGAGGCCCAGGCGGTACGCGACCTGCTTTTCGGAGTCCCCCACCAGGAGCCGGTCCAGGACCTCGCGCACGCGCGCGGAGACCTCGATGCGGGACGGGCGCGGGCGAAGGGCGCTCAACGCGCGCGGGCCCCCGGCCGGGGGCGGCGCGGGATCGGGTTCGGGTGCTCGGTACAGCCGGGCGAGCTCGTCGTGCGCGAGCGCGACGAGCGTGCGTTCGCGCTCCGAGAAGGGGCGGGAGACGCCCCAGGCGCGGCTCATGGTGAGGCGCAGACCCGAGTCGCCGCGGGCCAGGGGCAGCTCCGAGTAGATGCAGTGGTCGGCGCGGGCGGCGCGCCGGAAGATCTGGACGTGGTCGCAGCCGTACCAGGCGCGATCGTCCACGAGCTGGGCGCGGGTGAGCGTGAGCATCGAGCCGTTGACCCGCGCCCCCAGGGCCACGAGGGCCGGGTCGGCGAGGTGCGGGTGCTCGGCGTACGCGGCCTGGTAACCGTGGTAGGCGGGGAGCACGTCCAGCAGCAGGGCTCCCGCGGCGTTGGCGCGCACGGTGTCGCGGAAGGGTCCGGGGCCGCGCGGGCCGAGGAGCTCGATAAGCCCGAAGTCGGCGCCGATGAGGCGTGAGAGCGAGTCGATGAACTTGGTTTCCAGGCGATCTCGGCCGACGCCCGGCTCGCGCAGGTCGGCGGCGAGACCCATGAGCGTCTGGGCGTCGTCGAGCGCCACCATGTCGCGCCGGGTGGTCATGTCGCGCGGGCCCCGGGGGGCGGGACGGAGCGCCCACCCGATCGCAGCAGGGGGATGCACCGGGCGAGCAACTCGCCGCGCGAGTGCACGCCGAAGTGCCCGTGCAGGCACTTGGCGTACTCGTGGACGGTGTGCGGAGAGAGTCCCAGGGCGGCCGCGGCCTGCTTCTCGGAGTCGCCGGCAGCGAGGCGCGCCAGCACGCCCAGCCAGCGCTCGGGCAGTGCGTCAAGGTCTGCGGCGGGGCGCGGTGGGGGGGCGCGGAGCGAGGTGGGGGGCGCGGCTGAGAGGCCCTCACCCAGCCAGGCCGCCAGGCGTTCGAAGGCGAGGTCGACCAGCGCGCACGCCGCGGCGGAAAAGCCCCGGCTGCCGCGCTCGCGGTTGACGGTGAGCCGGATAGCCCCTCCGGCGCCGGGGAGGTACGTCTGGGCGTAGATGCAATGGTCGATGCCGGCGGCCAGGCGGTAGTCGCCGACGTGTTCGGAGGCGTACCACTGCCGGTCGGTGAGCAGGTCCTGGCGACGGAGCGTGAACACGGGGCGGGCCATGGAGGCCCGTTCGGTCAGCTCGCGGAGCACGGGGTCGCGGGCCAGCGGGCGGTCGTGCTGCACGCGGGCGTACTCGACAAAGTATGGCGCGGCGCGGTCGCGCAGGCCCCCGCCGACGACCGAGGCGATGATGCGGGGGAACTCGCCGGGCTTCGCCGCGGTCACGCGCGACAGCGTGAGCAGGTCGGCGCCGACGAGGCGTGCGAGCCCGTCGAGAAAGCGGGTGGCGCGATCATGAAGCGGCACGTCCCCACGCTCGAGATCGGCGACGAACTCGAGCAGACCCCGCGTCTGTTGCACCGTCAGCAGATTGGAGCGGTACATGTCTGGTCTTCGGCGGCACTGTGGGCGGCTAAGTCTACCTGAAATCTGGGAGGGAAAATGGTTGTACACACGGACCGGATGAGCGAGACGGGTACTCGAAGTCGTATCAAGGAGGTTCGAGCTGCGAAGTTGATTTAGATCCAGATATGTTATAGGACTTTAAATAATACCTGGAACAGGTTAGAATGGATGTCAGAAATGCGACCATGAGTGGCGTGGTGGTTAGTACGTTTGGGGGATACGAACGGTTTCAGATTTTTTTCGCTGCTTCCAGTGAAGCGGTGCAAAAACAAAGGGGGTAGTGAAACCTCAGGGTATCGCGAGCGTATCTCCCTTATTGTCAGGATGTTACGGTTAATTCAGAGGGAGGGACGGGTCGTGACCACCTATTCAGGGACCTCGACTCCTCCAATCTTGGGGGCAAGACTAGATGTACTTCGAACGGTTCCAGAGAGACTGCCGAGGGTGTCGGCAGTCGAAGGGCCCGGAGGAGATTTGCGATGGGACTCACCATGGTGAAGGATGATGTTCGAGCCGAGCTGGAGTCTCGGCGCGGGGTGATCGAGGCACTTGCGGGCGGAGTGGGCGAGCGCCTGAACGCCATGGAGCGGGAGACCGTGCGGATGCTGGCGCGGTTCGCGGTGTCGCGTCTGGATTCGGTTTCGCTGCGGGCCTCGCGCGTCAGCTCGAACGAGCCGGCGGCCGGCGCGGACGAGGCGGAGGCGGAGAAGCTGGGGCGGTTGACGCCGACGCAGCGCGAGCTGCTGCCGCTGCTGCTGCAGGGTCTGAGCGTGCGGGACATCGCGGAGAAGATCGGCCGCAGCCCGTACACGGTGCATGATCACGTCAAGGCGATCTACACCGCGCTGGGCGTGCGGAAGCGCGTGCAGTTGCTCCACCACTTCAAGAGCATGTGGTCCCGCATCGAGAGCGAGGCGCGCAAGCAAGTGGCCAAGGACGAGTTGAACTGACGTTCGCGGCGCGCGCGAGCGGGGCTCCACCTTCGCGGTCGGACGCGTGGTCATGGTTCGTTCGGATCGGGTCGCGGGGGAGCCGGGGCGCCGCGCGCGGCCATCGCCGCGCCCAGCAGGACCAGCCCGCCGCCGGCGGCCTGGGTCCATGACAACGACTCGCCCATGAGCACGACGCCGGCGAGGACGGTGGCGAGCGGCTCGATGGTGGAGAGGGTCGAGGCGCGGACGGGTCCGACGCGGGCGAGGCCGCCGAGGAAGGCGGTGATGGGCACGAGTGTGCAGACGAGCGCCAGGGACCCGACGCCGGTCCAGGCGCGGGCGGTGGTGGGCCAGGGGTCCGCCTTGGCGAGCGCGACGCCCAAGAACACCGCGGCGGCGGAGGTGACCACGATGGTGGCGGCCTGCACGGCGCCCGCGCGCGGGACGAGTTCACTGGCGCCGAGGATGTAGAGGGCGTAGACCGCGGCGCAGGCGACGCCGAGCGTGAGTCCCTGCCAGCGGATGGCGGCGTCGTCGGCGCGTGCGCCGGGCGCGATGATGAGCGTGGCGCCGGCGAGCGCGAGCGCGAGGGCGGCGACGCGGCGGCGGGTGAGGCGTTCGTTTCGGAGCAGGCGGGCCAGAACGGTGACGAGCGCGGGGTAGAGGTAGAGCAGGAGCGAGACGACTCCGCCGGGGGCGTAGTCCAGCGCGGTGAAGAAGGTCCAGGCTTCGAGGACGTAGCCGACGGCGCCGAGGGCGATCACGCCCAGGAGCACGCGGCCGCGGGGCATGGGTCCGCCGCGCCAGAGGGCGAGGGCCAAGAGGGTGACGGCGGCGAGTCCGAAGCGGAGGCCGAGGAGCATCTCGACGCTGAGCCCGTCGTGGCGCGCGAGCCGGGAGAAGTAGGGCATGAACCCGAAGCACACGGCGGCGAGCACAACAAGGGCGATGCCGACGGGCATGGCCGGACCGTAGGCCGCGCGTGGGGAGCGTCCGGGCGCGCGGGCGGGGGCGGGGGCGGGGATCAGGCCGGCGCGGGGAGGTTCTCGTGCGCGTCCATGAAGTGCTCGAAGGATCGGTCGAAGGACCAGGCGCGGGAGCGTGCGTGGGCGGCGCGGCCCATGGATCGGCGGCGCGGCTCGTCGCGGACGAGCGACGCGATGGCGTCGGCCCAGGCCGCGTCGGAGTCGCGGGTGACGACGACACCGGTGACGCCCTCGGCGACGATGCGGGCGGGCCCGCCCGCGGCGGAGACGATCGCGGGCAGGCCGGATGCCTGGGCCTCCATGACGGCCTGACCGAGGGTGTCGGTGCGGGAGGGAAAGACGAAGAGGTCCGAGGACGCGTAGAGGGAGGCGAGTTCCGGGCCGTGGCGGAAGCCGAGCACGTGCGCGCCGTGGCCGCGCAGGCGGCGCTGCAGCTCGGCGCGGAAGGGGCCGTCGCCGACGACGAAGAGGCCGGGGCAGACGCCGCGCGCGGCGCAGCGGGCGCGGGCGGCGGGCCAGGCGTCGGCGAGGCGAGCGAGGTTCTTCTCGACGGAGATGCGCCCGACGTAGAGGACGCGCGGGCCGGGTGGCGAGGCCGGGGCGACGCGGTCCCAGATGGCCTCGTCGCGGCGGGCGGGGTCGAACAGGGTGGTGTCGATGCCGGGGGTGAGTTCGATGAGCGCGGGGTCGGGGACGCCCAGGGCGCGCAGCACATGCCGGTAGGCCGGGGAGCGGAGCAGCACGCGGTCGCAACGGGTGTAGAAGGCCCGCATGGCGGCGCGGCAGACGTCGGCGAGCACGTCGTCGCCGAAGAGGCGGGAGACGTAGGCGGGGAAATCGGTGTGGTAGGTCGCGACGAGCGGGACGCGCCAGCGGCGCGCGGCCGCCATGCCGAGCAGGCCCACGGGCCCGGGTGTCGAAGCGTGGACGGCGGTCGGGGGAGGGCCGGGTGGAGGAGCGAGCATGCGGGCGGGGCGCGGGCAGGCGAGCCGCATGCCGGGATAGCCCGGCATGGGCGTGGAGAAGAACGGCGGGATGTTCCGGATGTTCGGTTCGCGGTCGATGGGGAGGCGTGCCGACGTGACGACGGTGAGGGCGCGGCCGGTGGCGCGGGAGCGTGCCGCGCACGTCCGGATGAAGCGTGAGACGCCGTTGACGTCGGCGAGGGTGTCGGTAAAGAGGATGACGTGGGGAGCGTGGTGCACGGTGTTGGGTGGCGAGGGGAGGGGGAGCGGCGGGGGGCGGCGCTACACTCCGCGTGTCCGGCGCTCGCGCATATTTGGCGAGCCGCGGCGACGACGCCGGGACCGCCGGCGGGACGCGCGGGGGCCGGGCGGGGTGTGTGCATGATCCCAAGGGTCTGAACGGCAAGGAGGAACATCGATGTCACGGCTTCAGGCAGTCGATCCGTCACGGTGCACGGGCCGCGCGAAGGAGATCTTCGAGGGTCCGCTCAAGGGGAAGGCGTTCAACATTTTCAAGTCGATGGGGAATTCCGCGGCGGCGCTGGACGGGTACCTCGGGTTGTCGGGGGCGCTCAACGGCGCCGGCCTGAGCGCCGCGGAGCGCGAGACGGTGCAGCTGGCGATCGGCGAGGCGAACAACTGCGGCTACTGCGTGGCGGCGCACACGGCCATCGGCACGGGCGCGGGTCTGAGCGAGGCGCAGACGGTGGAGGCGCGGCGGGGTCACCTGAAGGACGCCAGGCTCAACGCGGTGGCGCGGTTCGCGCTGGCGATCCATGAGAAGAAGGGGTTCGTGAGCGACGAGGACGTGCGCGCGTTCCGGGCGGCGGGGTACACGGACGGCCACGTGGCGGAGGTGGTGGCCTGTTACGCGCTGGCGGTGTTCACGAACTACTTCAACCACGTCAACGGCACGGCGGTGGACTTCCCGGCGCCGCCGGCGATCTGAGCGGGCGCGGCGGCGGGTTCGCGGCCGTACACTTTTCGTGATGCCCGTCATTCCCACGCCCGCCTCGCCCCCGCACGTCGCGGTGTATCCCGGCTCGTTCGACCCCATCACGTTCGGGCACCTGGACGTGATCCGTCGCGGGCGTCGGATGTTCGACCGGCTGGTGGTGGCGGTGGGGCGCAATCCCGGCAAGGGCGAGCTGTTCACGAGCGCGGAGCGTGTGGCGATGGCGCGCGAGCTGGTGGGCGAGATCGTGGGCGCGGAACCGGCGGGGGCGCCGGTGCGCGTGGAGTCGTACGAGGGCCTGACGGTGGATTTCGCGCGTTCGATCCGTGCGACGGTGCTGCTGCGGGGGATCCGCAATCTCTCGGACCTGCAGAACGAGGTGCAGCAGGCGCTGACGAACCGGCAGGTCGCGGGGCTGGAGACGGCGTTCATCGTCGCGGGGCCGGACTTCGTGTACACGAGTTCGAGCCTGATCAAGCAGATCACGGCCATGGCGCGGGACCTCTCGGCGCTGGCGACGATGGTGCCGCCGTCGGTCATCGTGGCGCTGCGCGAGAAGAAGCGTCTGAGCCACCCGGTGCTGGAGCGGCTGCTGGCGGCGAACTCGGGGGGCGCCGAGCCCCGGGGCGACGAGGCGTGAGCCTGGACGCGCGGGTGATCTCGATCGGCTGCCTGTCGGCCAACCCGCTGTGGAACGAGCGGGCGCCGACCCGGGCCGGGCACGCGACCACGACGCTGATCCGGGTGCGGGAGCTGGCGATCCTGGTGGACCCGGGTCCGGCGCCGGTGGCGCTGGAGGCGCGACTGCGGGAACGGACCAACCTCGGTCCCGGGGCGGTGACGCACGTGTTCCTGACGAGTTTCCGGCCCGACACGCGGCGCGGGTTGCCGCTGTTCGGGCACGCGACGTGGTGGATCGGCGAACGGGAGCGCGAGACGGTGGGCGTGCCGATGGCCCAGCAGTTGGCGCGGGCGCACCGGGATGGCGACGGCGAGCTCGCGGCGGCGCTGGCCGCCGAGGTCGCGCTGCTGCAGCGATTCGTCGCCGCGCCCGACCGGCTCGCGCCGGGCGTGGATCTATTCCCGCTCCCGGGGGTCACGCCGGGCCTGTGCGGGCTGCTGCTGGCGGACGGGAACGCGACGACGATGGTCTGCGGCGACGCCATTCCCACGGTGGAGCACCTGGAGCGCGGCATGGTGCTGCCCACGGCGGCGGACCTGGACGCGGCGCGGGAGAGTTTCGCGGAAGCGGTCGAGGTGGCCGATGCGCTGATCCTGGGGCGGGACAACCTCGTGCTCAATCCGCTGCGGCGGTTCGACCGCCTGGCGCTCGGTCCCGGGGGAGCCGACGCGGGCGACGGACCGTGACCTGTCCGCTCTGCGCCGAACTCGGGCGGGACGATCGGCTGCTGACGGTGGCCCGGTTGGGGCGCTCGCGGGTGTTCCTCAACGACAAGCAGGGCTGCCGCGGCTGGTGCGTGCTGGTGCTGAACCGTCACGTCGAGCACCTGGATGAACTCACGACGGACGAGCAGCGTGCGGTCTTTGGAGAGGTCGCGATCGTGGCGCGGGCGGTCCGGGAGGTCTGCCGGGGCGACCTGGGACCCCCGCGGATCAACTACGAGTGTCTGGGCAACCAGGTGGGGCACGTCCACTGGCACGTCATTCCGCGGCACGCGGATGATCCCGACCCGCGAAACCCGGTGTGGGGGTGGCCGGCGGATCGGCTCGCGGGGAACATCGGGGCGGCGGAGCGAGCGGCGCTGGCGGCGCGCCTGAACGAATCGGTACGCGAGCTGGCTGGCGGGGGATGAAGCCCGTGCCGGAATAACCGGACCCTGGGGCACGGGCGGTCGAGATTGCGTCGTGGTGGGCGCACCAATCAATCCGAAGCTGTAGGTGTCCGCACCGCTTACCGGAGGCCCGATAATGCACACGCGAATCATGACCGTTCGAACCGCTGCCGCGTTGCTGACCGCGTTGGGGTTCTCGGCGGCGGTGCTGGGGCGGCAGCCGGTTCAGGACGAGCCGAGTGCTGCGGCCCGGGGCGTGGTTGTGATGCCGGGGCCGCACGGCGGGGCCGGTCCGGCGCGTTTTTTCCGACCGGGCGCGATCACGCGCATCTCGGCGCCGTCGATGCGCGGGGGCGGGGCGCGGGGAGGAGCGAGCGTGGGCGGCGCGGCGGATTCGACGGTCCATTCCGGCAGCGCGCTGAGCCGCGAGGATCGGGCGACACGGGTGGGGTCGGGCGTGGCGCGCGAGTCGAGCGTGGCGGGCGCCGAGGGTCGGACGGTCACGCGGTCGGGTTCGGCGACGGGACCGGGCGGCGGGAAGGTGAACGCGCAGGGCACGTGGGTTCGCGAGGGGAGCACGGTCAATGGAGAAGGGACCATCACCGGTCCGGACGTCCCCGTCGCCGAGATGGATTCACCGATCGCCCGGGACGCGGACACGGTGACGCGGGAGCGCGAGGTTGCGGGTCCCAACGGCGGGACGGCCGAGCGTGAGGTCAAGCTGAAGCGGGAGGTGCCGGCGGCGGTGCGCACGGGCGGCGTGTCGCGGAGCAAGGCGCCGGTGGTTCCGAAGATGGCCGCGGGGCCCGGGGGCGCGGGCCGAGCGCCGGTGGTTCCGAAGATGGCCGCGGGGCCCGGGGGCGCGGGCCGAGCGCCGGTCGTGCCCAAGATGAAAGCGCCGGCTGGTGGGTCGGGCGAGAGCGCCAAGGCGGCGCCGGCGGTGAAGCAAGCCCCCAAGGCGGCGCCGGCGCGATCGGCGGGGCGGAAGCGGGAGTGAGTTCCGGCCGCGCGGGTTCGTGCCAAAGGCGGGCCGTGCCGCGGCGGGTGCTCGGTACACTGTCGGCATGAGCACGACAGGCAGCGCCGATCAGGCCGGCTCCGCACGGGGCATCGATTCCACGCTGGTGGAGAACCGGTTGTTCCCGCCTCGTGATGCGGCGGAGTCGGGCTTCGCGCGTTGGCACGTGGGCTCGATGGCGGAGTACCGGGCCCTGCACCGGCGGTCGGTGGAGGATCCGGAGGGGTTCTGGCGCGAGGAGGCGGCGCGGCTGAACTGGTTCAGGCCGTTCACGCGGGTGCTGGAGTGGTCCGCGCCGGACGCGAAGTGGTTCACGGGGGGGACGCTCAACGCGTGCCACAACTGCGTGGATCGGCACGTCGAGTCGGGGTTCGGCGAAACGGTCGCGTTGGTGTGGGAGGGCGAGCCGGTGGGCGGGCCCTGGGGCGCGGGGCCGGAGGTCCGGCGGCTGACGTACCGGGAGCTGATGATCGAGACCGGCCGGTGCGCCAACGCGCTGCGGGCGTTGGGGGTGACGCGCGGCGACGTGGTGACGATCTACATGCCGATGGTGCCGGAGCTGGCGGTGGCGGTGCTGGCGTGCGCGCGGCTGGGCGCGGCCCACTCGGTGATCTTCGGCGGGTTCGCGCCGCACGCGATCGCGGAGCGGGCGGCGGACGCGGGCTCGCGGGTGATTGTCACGGCGGACGGCGGGTACCGGCGCGGCGAGATCGTGCCGCTGCTGGCGAACGTGGACGAGGGGGTGCGGGCCCTTGCCAACCAGGGCCACGTCGTGAACCACGTGCTGGTGCTGGACCGGGTCGGGGCCAGCGCCCGGGGAGACGCATTCCGATCGGGGGAGGCGCGGATCGGCCCGACGCGGTACCACTGGTGGCGGGACGCGGTGGGGGGCGCATCGGGCGCGTGCCCGTGCGCGGAGATGGACAGCGAGGACATGCTGTTCCTGCTGTACACGTCGGGGAGCACGGGCAAGCCCAAGGGGATCCTGCACACCACGGGCGGGTACCTGGCGTTCGTGCAGATGACGGCGCGGCTGACGTTCAACCTCGCGCCCGACGCGGGGCAGTTGTTCTGGTGCTCGGCGGACGTGGGGTGGATCACCGGGCACAGCTACGTGCTGTACGGGCCGCTGATGAACCGCGTGACCACGCTGATGTACGAGGGCGCGCCGAACTTCCCGCGGCAGGACCGCTTCTGGGACATCATCGCGCGTCACGGGGTGACGCAGTTCTACACGGCGCCCACGGCCATCCGCACGTTCATGAAGTGGGGGGACGAGCTGCCGGCGGGGCACGACCTGTCGAGCCTCAGGCTGCTGGGGACCGTCGGCGAGCCGATCAATCCCGAGGCCTGGATGTGGTACCACCGGCACATCGGGCGTGAGCGGTGCCCGGTGGTGGACACCTACTGGCAGACCGAGACGGGCGGGCACGTGGTCACGCCGCTGCCCGGGGCGATCGGCACCAAGCCCGGCTCGTGCACGCTGCCGATGCCGGGCATCGACGCGGCGATCGTCAACGAGCGCGGCGAGGAGCTGCCGCCCAACCGGGGCGGGCTGTTCGTCATCCGGCGCCCCTGGCCGGGGATGCTGCGCGGCGTGTACGGGAATCGCGAGCGGTTCGTGAGCAACTACTGGGGCCGCGTGAAGGACCCCGCGACGGGCGCGCCGTTCTATTTCTCCGCCGACGGGGCGCGGCGGGACACCGACGGCTATTTCTGGATCCAGGGCCGCATCGACGACGTGATCAAGGTGTCCGGCCACCTGCTGGGGACGATGGAGGTCGAGAGCGCGCTGGTGAGCCATCCGGCCGTGGCCGAGGCGGCGGTCGTGGGCGTGCCGCACGACATCAAGGGGAGCGCGATCGTCGCGTTCGTGACGCTCCGGCCGGCGTGGCTGGCGCGCGAGGGGCGAGCGGCGGACGACGCGTTGAAGAAGGAGCTCGGCGCGCACGTCGCCCGGGAAGTGGGCGCGCTGGCACGGCCCGAGCAGGTGCGGTTCGCGGAGGGCCTGCCCAAGACGCGGTCCGGGAAGATCATGCGACGGCTGCTGCGGGACGTGGCCGCGGGCGTCGAGAAGATCACCCAGGACACGACGACGCTGGAGGACTTCAGCGTGGTGGCGCGGCTGCGGGACGACGAGGAGTAGCCGGCGAAGCGGGCGCGGGAGTCAATCGGGCCAGATCGACCCCTCGACGAGTTCGACGGAGTTGCCCGCCGGGTCGCGGACGTAGATCGAGCGGCCGCCGCGGTCCCAGGCGACCTCGCGTTCGATGGGCACGGCGCGGCGTTCGAGCTCCTCGCGCCAGCGTTGCAGGCACCCCGCGGGGACATCGAAGGCGACATGGCCGGGGCCGACGGCGCCGTGGGAGGGAACCTCGCGGCCCGGGAGCGCCGAGGTCCGGGGATCGAACACGAGCAGGACGCCGCGATCCGGCAGGCGGAACTTGGCCGAGAGCTCCGAGCGCGCGGGCAGCTCGCGCAGGCCGAGCACCCGGGCATAGAAATCGGCCGTCGGGCCGAGGTCCGCGGCGTACAGCACGGTCTCGCTCACGCGCAGGATCGGGGGTCGGCTCATGGTCGCGGGTCCGTCGGGGCGGGGCCCGCGGACGCGGGCATGGGCGGGACCGAGCGCGTGGCCCACGCGGCCACCGTCCACCCCGCGGCGCAGAGGATCGCGCCGATGAAGAACGACAGGCCGGGAACGTTCAGCGGCGGGGCGGCGCGGTCGGAGATCGCGTAGGCGAAGGCCGATGTGCCGAGGATCGGCCCCAGGATGTTCGCCACGCTCTGCAGCGCGGTGAGCGCGCCCTGGGTGGCTCCCTGCTCGTCGGGGCGGACGGTGCGGGTGATGAGCGACTGCGCGGCGGGCTGGGCGATGCCGCCGATGGAGGCGAGCGCGATGATGGCGAAGATCATCCAGCCCTGCGTGGCCGCGCCGTAGCCGATGTAGCTCAGCACGCCGATGGCGACGCCGATGAGCAGGGAGCGGCGCTCGCCCAGCGCCGGGATGAGGCGTCGCGCGAGCCCGGCCTGCACGACCGCCGCGCCGATGCCCACGAGCGTGAGGGAGAGGCCGACCCGCGTGGGATTCCATTGATACCGGTGCTGGGTGTAGAGGACCCAGGTGGCGTGCAGGCCGAACATGGCCAGGTTCATGAGGAAAAACGACGCGGCCATGCCCGCCACGAGCGGGTAACGGGCCAGGCCGGCGAAGGCGCCCATCGGGTTGGCGCGTCGGAGGCGGAAGGCGGCGCGGTTCTCGGGCGCGAGCGACTCGGGGAGCACGAACACGCCGTAGAGCCAGTTGAGCAGGGACATGGCGCCCGCGGCGTAGAAGGGGTAGTGCGTGTCGATCGAGCCGAGCAGACCGCCGATCACCGGCCCGAGCACGAAGCCCAGCCCGAAGGCGGCGCCCACGATCCCGAAGCCCGCGGCCCGTTTCTCCGGGGGCGTCACGTCGGCGATGTAGGCGCTGGCGACGGTCATGCTCGCGCCCGAGAGGCCGTTGACGGCCCGCGTCACGAACAGCACCCACAGGCTGGGCGAGAGCGACATGGCGAAGTAGTCCAGCCCCGACCCGAAGATCGCCACCAGCAGCACCGGCCGACGGCCGAAGTGGTCCGAGAGGGCGCCCAGGACCGGCGCGAAGAAGAGCTGCATCACGGCGTAGGTCGCGGTGAGCATCCCCACGACGCTGGCCGCTTCGCCCTCTCCGCCCCCGGCGCCGGCGTGCAGCAGCGATTGCACCAGGCGCGGCGCGACCGGGATGATCAGGCCGAACCCGAGCACGTCGAGCAGCAACGTGATGAAGATGAAGCGGATGGCGGGCTTGCTCGTGTTCACGGGTCGGGCTCCGTCGGGATCACGTCGGCGCGGCGACGCCCGGCCGGCCCGCGGCGAGCGGCTCCGGCGCTGGGATCGGAGCGTGGGAGGATACCCCGATCGGGGTTGCGGCGGTCGCGGAGGCGACGCGTCAACGGCCGGCGTGCAGTACGACCCGGCCCTCATGTTCCGGTTGGCGCGTCCCGCTGCACCGGCAGCAACTCCGACGCGAGCCACGGATTGACGATGGGCGCGCGGGCGGCGACGAATACCGCCCGTTGCACGCCGTCGGTCCGGCCCTGGTTCCATTCAACGGGGAAGGTCTCGTGCCGCGGCTGGACGCGCGGCACGTACACGTGCTCGAACCGTTCGCGCAGGCGGGCCCACATCCACGCACGGGTCGGTCGGCACCCGCGTCCGTGCAGCGAGCCGTCGATCTCGACCGCGGGCAGCGTGCGCGGATTCAGGACCTCCGCGTCGCCGTGCGACACGGTCATCTCAATAAGAATCCGCCCCTGATCGTGCAGGCACGCGCGCATGAAGTCCAGCGCGGGCGCGGGATCCGCGAGCAGGTGCAGCACGCCGTAACAAAAGGCGAGGTCGAACTCGCCCGGCCTGGGGGCCGGCGGGCGTTCCAGGTCCAGCACCGTGGCCTTGCGGGACATGATCGCGGTCTGACCGGCACGGATGAGTTCGACCAGTTCGCGGCGGCCCTCGGTCACGACGATGGAGCAGCCGCGGTCGGTGAAGTACGAGGTCAGGTCGCCGATTCCAGCGCCCACCTCCAACACCTTCCGTCCCGCCTCGACCAGCCCGCACCGCGACAGATGCTCGAGGCGTCTGGCGTTGAGGCGCACCTGCGCGTCCGTGTGGAACGTCCGCCTCGGATCGGGCCGCGCTCGGGGAATCCTCGCCATCAGTCTCCCGCCCCCTGCTCATGGACGACCGGCAGGTGCCCGAGCATCGTCGGGGACGAGATGGGCGATCGCGAACCCACGAACACGGCACGCTTGGCCGGCCCCACTGGGGGAACGGCCGACCAGTCGCGCGGGAACTCCGGGTGCCAGGGCTGGCTCCGGGTGGTGTACGCGTGGCCGAGGTGTTCGCGCAACCGGTTCAGCACCCACGCACGTGTGGGACGCGCCGCCAAGCCGCGGAGCGACTGCGAGGCGCGATCGGTGCTCTCGGGCGTCAGGTCGCACCGGTCGCCCGATCCCGGCGAGACCACGGTCTCAAGCAGGAGCAGGTCCCCGGCGAGCGACGCGATGAGGGCCATCGCTTCCGCTGGATGCCTGAGGTGATAGAGCACGCCGTAGCAGCACACGATGTCGTGCCGGGGCGGCGGGTCCGGGCCGGGATCATCGAGGTCCAGGCGGGCCACGGTCACGCGACTGTCACGGCGGTATCGGCGAGTCAGGAATTCGACGTTTTCCGGGCGTCCCTCAGTCGTGGTGACGGCGCAGCCGTGGTCCAGGAAGTACTCGGTCAGATCCCCGATTCCCGCGCCGACTTCAAGGACCCGCTTGCCCTCCAGCGGCAACCGCAGCGTGGTCAGATGCTCGAGACGGCGCGCGTTCAGGATGCGGTAGTAGGGATTGTGGAAGAACCGTTCCGGTCCCACCGCGCCCTTGAGCGGATCCTCCGCCGTCCAGTCCCAATCGAGCTCGAATCCGGCGATCACCAGCGGCATGGCGGCCTCCGCGGCCATGCTAGGACGTGGGCCGCTCGCACCCCACGCACGCTCCCCCCGGCGTGAGCCGGTCGGCGCGCAAAAAAGTGCGGAACTTGACGGAACGCTTTTTTGTGCTAACCTTTTGGTTAGTAATGACAGAGACCGAGCTGGACAACCTGTTCGCCGCGCTGGCCCACCCGGGCCGCCGTCGCATGCTCGACCTCCTGCGGGAGTCGCCGGGCTTGAGCGTCGCGGCGTTGGCCGCGCACTTCGACATGAGCGGCGTGGGCGTGCTCAAGCACGTGGGGATCCTGGAGACCGCGAACCTGGTGGTCTCCCGGCGTGCCGGTCGCGAGCGCCGGCTGTTCTTCAACGCGGTGCCCATCCAGCTCGTGCACGACCGCTGGACCGACCAGTACAGCCGTTTCTGGTCCGCCCGGATGGCGGACATCAAGGACCGTCTGGAGTCCCGAGCCTCATCACGAAAGGCGGCCAAGAGTGCCTAGTCTGAGTTCATCGTCCGGGGCCGCGCGCGCCCCCGCGACCCTCCCGGCCAGCGTCCACCGCGTGGTCATCCGCGGCGCGATCCACGACGTGTGGCGCGAGATCACCCGGACCGATGCGCCCATCGCGTGCTTCTTCAACTCGAGGATGCACCTCGGCCCCGGGATGCTCGCGCCGGGCTCGAAGCTCGCCATGCGCACGCCCGACGGCCGCAACACGGGTGTGGTGGGCGAGATCCTCGAGGTCGTGCCGCCGACGCGCTTCAGCCACACGTTCAAGTTCACCGCGCTGGACGACCCGCCCTGCGTGGTCACGTACGAACTGCGGGAGGTGCCCGGCGGCACCGAGTTCACGCTGATCATCTCCGAGTGCCCCGCCGGCACCAAGACCGCCAAGCAGATGACGCAGGGCGCCACGCTCATCGTCAACACGCTCAGGTCCGTCATCGAAACCGGTCGCCCGAGCTTCGGCACACGCCTGCTGTTCGTGCTGTTCAAGGTGATGCCCGCTCCCAGGAAGTGCCGCAGCGAGCGCTGGCCGGTGTCCTGAGCGTGCCCCTGCTCCCTCACCCCGCCGTCAGGAGATCTTCATGCTTCGGATCATCATCGCCGTTGTCGTCGGGTTCGCCCTGTGGAGCGCCGTCTGGCTGGGCGGGAACACGCTCCTCTTCTCGTCCGCGTCCGAGGCCGTGGGCCGGGGCGAGGCGGTGACGGGCGCCGGCGTCCTGCTGGGCATCCTCGCGCTGAGTGTCGCGTGCTCCGCGATCGCGGGGGCCGCGGCGGGCGCGATCGCGCGGTCCATGCGCGCGGTGACGGTTCTCGCCGTGCTGCTGCTGGCGGTGGGCGTGCTGGTGCAGGCCTCCGCCCTCCACCTCATGCCCGCCTGGTACCACGTCGTGTTCCTGGGATTGCTGATCCCGGTCACGACGCTGGCCGGGAGGGCCGCGGTGCCCCGGCTCGCATCGTGAGCGCGGCGCGTCCGCACCGCAGCCGGCTGGCGCGGCGGATTCCCGCGCGGGCGCTCGACGATGCGGTGGTGCCGTCGCTCGGGTCCGCGATCGGCGCCGGCTCAGTTCTTCGCCGGGGGCGCGGCGGCCGCCACGCGCGTGATCGAGTTGATCACCACGTTCTCGACGGGAACATCGCCCTGACCCTTCTTCATCGTGGTCTTGACGCCCCGGATCTTGTCCACGACGTCCATGCCCGAGACGACCCGCCCGAAGACGGCGTACGCCGCCCCGTCGCGGGACTGATCCAGGAAGTCGTTGTCCTTCACGTTGATGAAGAACTGGCTGGTGGCCGAATCGGCGACGTTGGTGCGGGCCATCGCGAGCGTGCCGCGCTTGTTCTTCAGGCCGTTCTTCCATTCGTTCTTGATGGGCTTGTCGGTGGCCTTCTGGTTCATGTCCTTGTCGAAACCGCCGCCCTGGATCATGAAGTTGTCGATGACGCGATGGAAAATCGTGCCGTCGTAGAACTTCTTGTCAACGTAGGAAAGGAAGTTCGCGGTGGAGATCGGCGCCTTCTCGGCGTCAAGCTCCGCGACGATGTCTCCCATGCTGGTGCTGATCTTGACCTGCACGATCGAGGCCTCCTGTGGCTTCTTGGGTGGTTCGGGCTGGGCGGGCTTCTCGACCTTCGCGGGCTCCTTGGCGGGGGGAGTCGCCGGAGGAGTGGGAGCGGGCTTGCCCGGCTCGGCGGGCTGCGACGCAAGGGCGAACGAGACCGCCGCGGCGAGCGTGAGACTGAGGGGGTTCAGGATCATGTTCGGGCTCCTCTCAAGGCACGACATTCGAGCATAGGCGCCGATCGTCCTTCCGGCCCTTCCGTGCCGCATGCCGGGCCCGTGCCGCGCGGCGTGCCGAATCTGCTACCTCCGGATTCGGGCACGGGTTCGCGCGCCGGCGACCCCCGTGGCGCGATCGATCGGCTACTGCTGGTTCTCCATCCCCGCATCGCGGGCCTTCTGGAGGACCGCGTCGATGAACGCGCGGGCATCGAACCCCCCCGGCCCGGTCGCGGGGCCGATGTTCTTGGGCGCGCTCAGCACCGTGTAGGTCTGTCCCTGATGCACGAAGTCCTCGGTCTCGATGTACTGCTCCTGCGTGAGGGTGTTCTCGATCTGCCACGGTTGCACCGGCGCCCCCGCCGGCGGGCGCACCTCGGGCAGCACGAACACCACCGCGGATTCCCGCGCGGTCGGGTGAAGCAGGAAGATCCGCTCGATCCCCTTCACCCCGGCGACCTCGGGCCGCACGTCCAGGACCAGCGTCGTGCCCCGGGCGCCGGCGCTGATCCGCATCCCGCGCCCGATCGGCCAGATCCCGCTCAGGTACGCGTACCCGCATTGGTCCACCCACGTCGCGGCGGAGTTGTGCAGCACCCCCCGGCCCACCGGCGCCGGCCCGGGCTGGCCCAGCAGGTCCGGGCTCGGCCCGAAGAGCACGGCGTACTGCCGGCGGCCCTGCCGCACCTGCATCAGCGCATTGTGGGGCGTCTCGAAGGGCACGCGTGCGTTCAGCACGATCCCGGAGAGGAACGGGCTGGCGGGCAGCGCGTCGTCCGGCTGCTCACCCTGGGGTGAGGGCGGATGGTGCGGAAGGCCGCCGTGATGGTGCCCGGTGCACCCGGACGCCAGCAACGCCGCCGCGACCACCAGTGCAACGTTCCATTTCGTCCGCACGCGCATGATCGACCTCCCTTGGGGCTTCGCGCCCATCTCACCACGGCCGTGCCCGCATCACCCACGCGGACGCCGCGCACGCCGACACGCACGCCGCCAGCGGCACCCCTGGGTTGCACAAGAATAACGTCGAGCGGTAGACGCCGACGCACGCCAGCACGGTCGCGGCCGCCAGGCCCAGCAGCAGCGTCACGCGCACCGCCCGCGAGCCCATCCCCCACGCGCTCAGCAGCGCGCCCGCTCCGGCGCCCAGCAGCGTCGCGAGCCATCCCTGGGCCTCGCTCGGCAGCCGCACCGCGCTGTGCGCCAGGATCAACTCCAGCGCCGCCGCGTGCGCGTAGCAGGCGGGCCGCACGCGCCCGTCCGGGAGCGCGTGCGCCTCGCCCGCGCCCTCGAAGCAATACCCGATCACAACGGCCTTTCCGGCGATCCGCGCGCGCAGGGCCGCGTCGTCCATGCGCAAGGCCTGCGCGTAGTCCAGCGTCGCCGCCCCGAGGTCGGAGTCGGGAGGAATCTGGACCATCATGCTGCCCACCAGCGAGCCCCGCTCGACCCCGAAGATGTCGCCGCTCTCCTGCTCGACGCCCACGTGGCTGAGCGGGAAAGAACGCGTGCTCCCGACCGGCGCCCGGCGTCCTTCGGGCGCGCTCGTGCGCGTGTAGAACGCCACGTCCACCCGCATGCGGCCCTCGTCCACGCCGAAATCGGCCTCGGACCCGGGCTGGTGGTACGCCGCCGCGGCCTCCACCGACAGCGACGCCATGGCGGAGCGGTCGGGCCGACGCACCACGGCGTCCACGCGCCACGGGGCATCCTTGCCAAGGAACGCGGTGATCGCCCCCCAACGCGCGGCCCGCGAGATGATCGGGGAGACGTTGGGCAGCCCCCGCTCGTCGATCGACCACTCCGGACAAGCGAGCACCGTGTCGCACCCCGCGGCGCGCAGGGCCTCGATGCCGCGAACGAAGTCCGCGTCGAACTCCGTCGGCGGGTCGGACCGCAGCCCGAACACGACGTCCCACGCCACCACCCGGGCCCCGGCTCGTGCCAGTTTTTCCATCAGGGCCCCGTGCAGGCGGCGCCACGACCGGAGGTTCCCCGGCTCGACGTGTTCCAGGCCCGCCTCCTTCGCCAGGTCGCCGATCGCTTCCGGATCGGTCAGGCCGATCACGCGCACGTTGCGGAACGGTTCGTCGACGCCCGCCGCGGAGGCCACGCGCTGGAACCACTCGTTGAATCCGGTCGGCCCGAACACGAGCGGGGGGGCGATCCACTGGGCCGCCACCGTGCACGCCAGCACCACGCCCACCAGCGAGAACTGCCAGTACCGGCCCAGCGCCCGCCGTGCGCCCGATCGCGCCCGGTACCATCCCGACGCGCCGCGCGCGCGGATCGTCTCCCCGCGCAGGCAGCGATCGAGATCGTCGGCCAGTTCGCCGGCGCTCTCGTACCGCCGCGCCGGCTCCTTGGCCAGGGCCGTCATCACCACCCGGCTCACGTCCGCGTTCAGGTCGGGCATGATCTCGGCGGGAGGGACCGGCTCCGTCTCGCGGATGCGCCGCGCCGCCTCGATGATCCCCACGCCGTCCAGGTCCACCGGCATCCGACCGCACAGCAGCTCGTAGAGCACCACCCCCAGCGAGTACACGTCGCTCCGCTCGTCCACGTGCCGGCTCTGCCCCGCGACCTGCTCCGGCGACATGTACGCCAGCGTCCCCAGAACCTGCCCGGTCTCCGTCGAGGCCGTGTCGGACGACGAGCCGCGCGCGCCCCCGTCCGTGCCCAGGGCACGGGCCACGCCGAAGTCGATCACCTTCACGCGGCCCTCGCGATCGACCAGGATGTTCCCGGGCTTCAGGTCCCGGTGGATGATCCGGCGCGCGTGACCGTGAGCCACGCCGCGGCAGGCGTCCGAGAAGAGTTCGATCCGCCGCCGCGCGTCCAGCCCCGCCTCGCGCGCGTGCCGCGTCAGGCTCCGCGCCCCGGGAACCAGCTCCATCACGAAATACGGCACGACCTGCCCGCCCGCGTCGGTCACGCTCCCGGCGTCGAAGACCTGCGCCACCGCCGGGTGCGAGAGCTGCGAGAGAATCTGCGACTCGCGGGCGAAGCGCCGCAGCGCTCGCGCCCCCCGTGCGCCGCCGCGCACCATTTTCACCGCCACCCGCCGGCGCGGCTCCTCCTGCTCCGCTTCGTACACCTCGCCCATGCCCCCCGACCCGATCAGCCGCACGATCCGGTACCGCCCCAGCATGTGCGGCACATGGGCGTACGGCAGCGCCGCGTGTGCGCGGAACAACTCCGACCGGAGCTCGGAGGTGGGCGCCAACGTCTCGCCCTCGTGGGGATCGGCGGGCGACGGCGCAGAGGGTGCGGGTGGTGGCGCGGCATCGTGCTCGCCCCGGGCACGCTCGTCGCCGGCGGGATTTCGCGGATCGTCAGGCATCGTGTGCGGCCCGCGCGCGCGCGGCCGAGCACGCATGGTACTCCCCGCTCCGGGTGGGTGGCGCCCCGCGCATCAAGTCAGGCAGCCGCGGCGTCGCCAGGAGGCCCCGGACGCGCCCCCGGGTCGGGCGCGGCGTCGGATCGCGCGGGCGCTCCGGCCTCGGGCGTCACGGCGGGCGCGGTATCCGCTGCCCGACCGCTCAGTCGGCGTTCCAGTTCGATGCGCAGCCCGTCGGCCTTCAGCCCGCGCAAGAGCCGGCCGCGCTCCGCCAGGCTGATGCCCCCGGTCTCTTCGCTGACCACGATCGCGAGCGCGTCGCACTCGCGGGTCAGGCCCACCGCGGCCCGGTGCCGAGATCCCAGCGACGGGTCGGGCATCTCGCCCGGCTCGGCCAGCGGCAGTTGCACGCCCGCGGCCGTCACCGTCTGGTCCTTGATCACAACCGCCAGGTCGTGCAGCGCCGAGCCCGGAAAGAAGATGGTCTGGAGCAGCGCCGCGGAGACCCGACCCTCGATCGGCGTGCCCCCCTCCACCAACCCGCGCAGCCCGACCTCACGCTCGATCACGATCAGGCCCCCGAACCGGGCCTTGCTCAGGTACCCGCACGCGTCGGCGATCTCCTCGCTCACCTCGGCCGCGGCGGCCCGGCCGCGACGGAACAGCGGCGCCTCGCCCAGGCGGGTCAGGGCCCGGCGCAGCTCGGGCTGAAAGATGATCACGAACCCCAGCGCGGCGACCGTCAGGAAGCTGTCATAGAGGACTTTCAGTCGTTGGAACGCGTCGCGCTCGCCCAGCACCCGCACCAGCAGCGTCCCCACCAGCAGCACGACCACGAATCCCTTGATGATCCCCGCCGCGCGCGTTCCCTGAAGGAACCTGTACGCCGCGTACACCACCAGCCAGATGACCAGAAGCTCAACGGCCACCTGCCAGCCCGGGTAGGCCTGCAGCCGGTCGAAGAGTTGTTGCAGCCGGAGCATCATGGCGATATCAGCGTGACATCAGCTTCGTCCGATTCCGGATCGACATCGGCCGATCACAACGGCCAGTTTACGCCCCGGCGCGCCCCCGCATTCGGTCCGGCGCGCGACGATCTATGCTTGGGACGATCGCCAAACGAGCCCTCACACCATGCCCTGCCGCGTGACGACGTACGAGCCGACGCCCAATCCCAACGCGCTCAAGTGCGTGCTCAGCCGCGCGCTTTCCGAGCGCCCGCGCAGCTTCCGCAATGCTGCCGAGGCCGCGGGGGACCCCCTCGCCGCGGGCCTCTTCGGAGTCCCCGGCGTGACCAACATCCTGATCAACGGGGGCTGGATGACCGTCGGCAAGTCGCCCCAGGCCGCCTGGCCCGGGGTGAAGGCGGGCGTGGAGGCCGTCCTTGCCGCGCTGGACTGACGCACGCCTGGCCCGGGCGGTGATCGCGTGGTTCGCGCGCGCCCGGCGCGACCTGCCCTGGCGGACGGTCCCGCGAGATCCCTACGCCGCGCTCGTCAGCGAGGCCATGCTCCAGCAGACTCAGGTGGCCCGCGTTCAGGAGGCCTTCGTCGCGTTCGTGCGCGCGTTCCCGGATCTCGCGGCCCTGGCCGCCGCCCGCGAGCAGGACGTGCTCGCGGCGTGGCGCGGCCTGGGGTACTACCGCCGGGCCCGGCTCCTCCACGCCGCTGCGCGCGCCGTTGTGGCGCGCCACGGCGGGCATATCCCCGACGATCCGGCGGCCCTGCGCGCGCTCCCCGGGCTGGGCCGTTATTCCGCCGGCGCGATCGCCTCCATCGCCTTCGCCCGTCCCGTCCCGGCCGTGGACGGCAACGTCCAGCGCGTGCTGATGCGTCTGGAAGCGCGCGCGGGCGAGCACGGTTCCCGCGCGTCGCTGGCGTGGGCTTGGGAGCGGGCCGGGGCGCTGGTCCGGGCGGCGCCCGCGGGGCGGGCCGGCGACCTGAACGAGGGCCTGATCGAGCTGGGCGCGACGCGGTGCGTGCCGCGCGGGCCGGATTGCGCGCGCTGCCCGCTCCGCGCGCCGTGCCTGGCGCGCGCCCGCGCGCTCACCGATCGCATCCCGGCGCCCCGGGCGCGCGTCCGGGTCGCGGCGGTGGGGTGCGCGTCCGTGCTCGTCCGCGATCCGCGCGGGCGGGTGCTGGTGGAACGCCGCCCCGACGAGGGCATGTGGGGCGGCATGTGGCAGTTGCCGACCCTGGAGGTCGCGGGCCGCGCCCCGACCCGGGCCGCGGTCGAGGCGTGGATCGGCCGGCCGGTTCGGAGGGTCGGCGCCTTCGGTCACGCCACGACGCACCGGGCCGTGCGGTTCGTCGTGTACGCCGCCGCCGTGGACGGCGCGTCGCCACCCGGCGGGCCGCTGGCGCGGCGGTGGGTGACGCCGGCGGCGCTGGACCGGCTGCCCCACTCCAACGCCGCGGCACGCGCCTTCGCGCTGGCGAGCCGCTCATAGGCCGGTTGCGATCGGATATCGTTTCGGCTGATGCTGCTCGCGGTCATCATCCCGGTGTACAACGAGCGTGCGTGCTTCCCGCGCCTGCTGGAGCGCCTCGAGGGCACGCCACCGCCCGCGCTGCCCGACGGCGCCCGGGCCGGACGCCACCTCTACATCGTCGATGACGGCTCGACCGACGGCGCCCGCGACGTTGTCGCGGCGCTGCGCGGCAGGCCCGGCGTCCATGTCCTGCTCCAGGATCGCAACCGGGGCAAGGGCGCGGCGATCCGTGCCGGGCTGGACGCGGCGCTCGCCGCGCCCGCGCCCCCCGACGTGATCCTCATCCAGGACGCCGACCTCGAATACGACCCGGCCGACCACGCGGGCCTGGTCGGGCCCATCCTGCGCGGCGAGGCGGACGTGGTGATCGGCTCGCGCCTTCTCGGCGGGGGGCCGCGCCGGATCGGCCTGCTGCACGCGCTCGTCAACCGGGCGATCACCACGCTGAGCAACCTGCGCACCGGCCTGCGCGTCACCGACATGGAGTGCGGCCTGAAGGCGTTCACGCGCGGCGTCGCGGCGCGGCTGGACCTGCGCGAGCCGCGCTTCGGCGTCGAGCCCGAGATCGTGGCCAAGGTCGCCCGCATGACCGGCGTGCGGGTGCGCGAGGTCCCGGTCCGGTACGAGGGTCGCTCCTGGCGGCAGGGCAAGAAGATCGGCTGGCGCGACGGGATCTCCGCGCTGCGCTGCATCTGGACGTACAGCCGGGGCTGATCGCGCGCCGGCGGCCGCGCGGCCCGGGCCGGTACACTCGGGCGCATGCACATGCCCTGGAACCGGCCCGTGGCCACCGACGCCGAGGCCCGCTGGCGGAAGTTTTTTCTCGCGGTGATCGTCGCCGAGGCGGTCTTCACCGGCGCGGTCGTGCTCGCGGTGCTCCGGGTCTGGTTCCTCCCCAGCCCCGTGTTCATCATCATCGTCGCGGCCACGTTCGGCAGCGTCTCGACCACGCTCGGCGCCGCCATGCTCGTGCGGCGGCGCTCCGGCGGAATCGAGCTGCTGGCGCGGACGTCCGACCGCATCTGCCCGCGCTGCCGCTACGACCTCACCACCACCGCCGAGGGCGCCCCGTGCCCCGAGTGCGGCACGCCCTGGACCGCCGCGGAACTGAAACGCACCTGGGACCGGGCGTACGGGCGTTAAGGGTCGGGCCGGATTCGTGCGGGTCCGCGGTCGTGTCGCGCTCCCGCCCCGTACGATCCGAGCCAACCCCGGAGCCGAGCATGTCCGACACCCCCGTTCCCGCCGCCCCGTCTTCCGCCGCCGCGCCCAAGTCGATGGACGCCATCATGGCGTTGTGCAAGCGCCGCGGGTTCGTGTTTCAGGCGAGCGATATCTACGGCGGCATCAACGGGTTCTGGGATTACGGCCCGCTGGGCGCGCAGCTGAAGAAGAACCTGCGCGACGCGTGGTGGCAGGACATGGTGATGAACCCGGCGTGGGGGCGAAAAGGGCCCGGCGGCGAGCGCGTGCGCTGCGTGCCGCTGGAGACGTGCATCATCCAGCACCCCAAGGTGTGGGAGGCGAGCGGGCACCTCGCTGGTTTCGCCGATCCGATGCGCAAGTGCCCGGGGTGTGGGCACTTTGTGCGAGCGGATCAGTATTGGGACACGATCGCGCAGTGGTCGGAGTGGTTCAACTCACTGCTGCAGGAGTACGAGCCGAGCGTTGAGGGAACGCAGCATCCTCGTATCAATGCCGAGCGATTGTTCAAGTGGGCTCGCGGCAAGGGCAAACGCGCGGCGCCAAACCTCGCTCTTGTAAGAACCCCAGAGGTGGTGCTCTCGTTCGTGGCTGAACGGATCGCGTCGCAGCCGGCTTCGCCGCCGGACTTGAAGGAGATGACGCAGTATTTCGGAACGGCTCAACCCGGCGCGACGGGCCTGCAGCAACCGTGCCCGCGCTGCGGCGCGCCGCTGGGCGAGCCCGCGCCATTCAAGCTCATGTTCGAGACATACGCGGGCCTGACCCAGTCTGAGGACAACAGGGTGTACCTGCGACCGGAGACGGCCCAGGGTGTGTTCCTGCACTTCAAGAACGTGGTGGATTCGACTCGCGTGCGCGTGCCCTTCGGCATTGGCAACACGGGGCGGAGTTTTCGCAACGAGATCACGCCGCGGAACCTCACGTATCGCTCTCGCGAATTTGAGCAGGCGGAACTCGAGTTCTTCTGCCACCCCGATGAGAGCATGGCGTGGTACACCTTCTGGCGCGATTTCCGCATGGATTGGTGGAAGAGCCTGGGCTTGGCGGGTGAGAACCTGATCTTGCGTGAGCACGCCAAGGACGAGTTGAGCCACTACTCGATGGGCACCAGCGATGTGGAGTATCGCTTCCCGTTCACCGCCCCCGGCTTCGGCGAGTTGGAGGGGATCGCCCACCGCGGCTGCTACGACCTCACGCAGCACCAGACCCATTCCAAGGTGAAGCTGGACTACTTCGACACCACGCGCGGCGAGACGCTCCCCAACGGCGGCAAGAAGGGCGAGCGCTACATGCCGCACTGCATCGAACCCGCTGCGGGGCTGGATCGGGGTGCGCTCGCGCTCATCTGCGAGGGGTACACGGTTGATCCATCGCGCCCGAGCCCGGAGATTCTGAAGCTGCACCCGCGTGTTGCGCCCATCAAGGCCGCGGTGTTTCCGCTGATGGACAAGGACGGCATGCCCGAGGTGGCGGAGAAGCTCACCGATGATCTCTTCGCCAAGTTTGGCAAGAGCGGGTTCATCGAGAGCGACGCGAAGCAGAGCATCGGCAAGCGCTACGCCCGCATGGACGAGGCGGGGTGCCCGTTCTGCTTCACGATCGATGGCGACACGCTCAAGGACCAGACGGTGACGGTGCGGGATCGGGATACCGGCAAGCAAGAGCGGATCGGGATCGACAAGGTGAGCGGGTATTTGGGGGAGAGGTTGGGGTGAGCACATTCGTTGTTTCTTGCGCCGATGCGGGCGACTTTGCTGGTGGGCGCTTGGCGTGGGATGTACTGCACGCCGCCGCGCGGCATCGCACCGTCTTGCCTGACGTGATCGACCTGTCGAATTGTGTCATGCTCAAGCCCTACGCGGTTGCTTGTCTTGCGGCGTTGGGTGCCAAGAAGGAGAATGGAATCGAAGTGCGCGTCCCGGCCGATCCGCGCTGCGCCGACCATCTTTCGCGTCTGGGCTTGGGCGCTGGCTCCGTGGTGGCTGGATCGATGACGCCGCGCGGCGAGCGACCAACATCGTGGCTCGTCAGGTCTTGGAGCGGCCTGAGACACTGTCGGACGAGATCATTCGGACGCTTGTGGGTGAAATGGACTTGGCGAGCAACATCGCGCACGTGCTCGCGAATCATCTTGACGAAGTGCTCCTCAACGCTCTGACCCATGCCGACTCACCCATCGGCGCGATGGCGGTCGGTCAGGCTTTTCCCCGGGAGCGGGCTCTGGAAATCGCGATTCTCGACCTCGGCCAGACGATCCGGGCGCACCTTTGCGGCAATCCCAAGAACGCGTCCGTCGCAACCGATTCGGAGGCCATCATCCGTGCCACGGAGGAAGGGATATCCGGCACGGTCGGGACCAACCGTTGGGGCGATCCAAACAGCGGAGTGGGTCTCTTTGAACTGCGGAGGTACTGCGAGGGCGGGGGTGGCGAACTCTCCATCCTGAGCGGGAGCAACTGGGTCTGCTTTTCAGCGGGAAAACCGCCACAAGCAGACCTGTTTCGGGGATTCTTCGCCGGCAGTTTGGTGAATATTCGGTTTTTCGCTCGATAGCGGTTGCTCACCGCATCCTTACAAGCGCATACTTCCGAAGAACTAATCGGTGCTGCCATGGTCGTTGATCTGATATCCCAATCCGGGGTGCTGAACTCCGCTTCCAGCGGTCTGGCGCTCGCGGCGCATGTCACCGCGCGCCTTCAACGCGTGGACACGGTTGAGATCGACATGCGCAGCGTGGTGCGGGTCACTCCGTCGTTCGCGAACGCGTTTGTCATGACCATGCTGTCCGAGTTTCCCAACGCGTTCCCGCAACGGGTGAGGCTTGTCCATGCGCAGGAGTTGGTGGACCTGGCGTTCCGACAGGCGGCCGATCGGTACGCACGGGGTATCCGGCTGAGTTCGCAAGCAAGTTGAGTCAGTCGCCGTTCAGGGCGTCATCGTCTTCCACAGCCCGATGGTGTTCCCCTCCGGGTCCGTGAACCACGCGAACCAGCCCATGCCCGGCACCTCCGTGACCGGCACGCAGGCCTTCCCGCCGAGCCTCACGGCCTTGTCGAGCGCGGCCTGCACGTCCTCCACCATCGCGTAGATCGTGACGTACTGGTGCGGCGGATGGCCCAGCGAATTGAGATGCCCGCCGATGCCGTCGCTCCGCTTGGTGCCGTCGGGGCCATGGCCGATGTTCGACACCATGGCCGCGGGGCCGTAGCTATCGAATGTCCAACCGAACAGGTCGCCGTAGAACTTCTTGGCCTTTTCGGAGTTCTGGCAGCCGATCTCGAAGTGAACGATGGGGCTGGGCATGCGCGACGCTCCTGCTGGTGTACGAGGTGGATCGGCCCCGGCGCGTTCGCGCGGCGGGGGGTCGGCGCGGGGGGTTTCCCGTGCCCTCCAATGTACCCCCGGCCGGGCGGCCTGTCTCCGCCGGTCGGAGCCCGGGCCGGTACACTTGGCCCCGTATGTCCAACCCTCCCTACTCACCCGGCCAGCGCGTCCGCGTCACCCAGCAGATGCCGCGCCTCTCCGGCTCGCTGCAGATCAGCGTCGAGGGTGTGATCGTCCGTTACGAACAGTCCAAGACCGGCTCATGGTTCGCTCATTCCAAGGACGATCGTCTCTGGCTCGACCGCCTGCACCTGCGCAAGGACGACGGCGAGCAGATCGTCCTGAACCTCGATCGCCTGAGCCGCGTCGACGTCCTGAACTAGCCCGCGGCACGCAGGGCCAGCACGACCGCGCCCACGTCGTGCACGCGCAGCACCCGGGCCCCCGCCGCGACGTGCGACAGGGTCAGCTCGATCGTTCCCGGCAGCCGCTGCTCGGGTGTCGATGAGGCCAACCCCATGTGCCGGCCGACGAAGCTCTTCCGGCTCAGGCCGCTCATGACCGGGAACCCGAGCGTCGTCAGTTCGAGCGTTCCCCGGATCAGGGCCAGGTTTTGCTCGACGTTCTTGCCGAACCCCAGCCCCGGGTCGATCACGATCGACTCGCCGGCCACTCCCGCCGCGCGGGCCATTTCCGTCCGGGCGCGCAGCGCTTCACGCACGAACGCCACCACGCCGCCCGGGAATTCCGGCTCGCGCCGGTAGCGATCGGAGTACTCGTCGCGGTCCGGCGTGGTCGTCCGGTGCATGAGCACGACGCCCGCGCGTCGCGCCGCGACCAGCGGGAGCAGCGCCGCGTCGGCTTGTCCGCCCGAGACGTCGTTGACCACGTCCGCGCCCGCGTCCAGCGCCGCCCGAGCCACCGCGGCACAGGTCGTGTCCACGCTGATGACAGGCCCGGCTCCGAGCGAACGCCGGCAGGACTCGATCGCCGGGACGACCCGGCGAATCTGCTCATCCCGGGGCACGGGAGCCGCTCCCGGTCGGGTCGATTCGCCGCCGATGTCCACCCCCGCGGCGCCGAGATCGACCATCTCGGTCGCGGTCTCAGCAGCCATTTCAGGGGATAGCAGGCGTCCGCCGTCGAAAAAACTGTCCGGTGTCAGGTTCAGGATGCCCAGGACGATGGCCGTGGAAACGTCCAGTTCGCGATCCGGAGAGACCCGCCAGATCATCCACACGATCTCCACATCGTGACCAGACCGAGAACCGACCAAGCCGCGGATGCCGGTCTCTTGATACGCGCACGATTCACGCCGGAGCGGCGCGAGCGGTGCGGTCAAAGACTGTGTTTCGCACCGAAAAAAAGAGGGCCCGCGGCAAAAGCCAACAGGCCCTCAGGGGGGGTGCGTAGTGATTACGGGAGGAGTATAGCGTCTTTTCTGGGAGTGTCAAAGCGGAAATCAGGCTTGCGATTTAGAAACGAGGTTGGCCGCCGTCTTCGCCCTCAACGGGCGGGCGGGCCTCGCCGCGCATCGAATTTGCCAGCTCGGTGAAGATCTTGATGACCGGGGCGGGCACGTACATTCCCATGCGCATGGCGCCGGACTCGGCCCCGATGGCGGCGCCGACGGGCGGCAAGTTATCGGGCACATCGACCTGCACGTTCATGCCCGACATGGCCGCGAATGGGAGCACGGCGTCGAGGATGGACTTGGAGCCGATCCACAGCTCAGCCATGCGGTTGCCGGGCAGCTTCTCGGCCACCTGCTTGATGAGCGCGTTCGAGCCCAGATTTTCCTCGCCCTTGGCGGCCTTCAGGGCCGAGGCCATCAGGTTCGAGTTCTTGCCCATCGTCATCACCACGCCGCCCTCGGTCTTCGCGGCGTAGCCGCCGGGTTGTCCCCCCGGGCCGTAGAGCATCGAGCCCATCTGGCCGGCCATGGGGTTGTTGGGATCGGCGGGGACCTTGAGGTCCCAGACGTCCACCTTGGTTCCCGCGACATCCACGGCCGCGTCCTTGTACTTGCCGCCGCCGTCCGGGGCCGAGGCGAGCCCGGTCTTGAACGACTCGATGTACGCGGCGGGGTCCTTCGACTTCACGTACATGCTGGTGCTGGCGAAGAGCCCGCTCATGATGCCGCCGGGGCTGAGTCCGAGCGACACGCTCATGCCGTCGGAGCGATCGAACCAGGCCATGACGCTGTTGGCCTCGTCCTTGACGCCGCTCTCCTTGATGAAGCTCTTGACGAACGCGCGCAGACCCTCGGAAGACCCGTCCGCGGCCATGGCGAAGAGGTACGGCTGCGCCGGGAGCTTCGCGAGCAGCTCCGCGGCCCCACCTTTGGCGGCGAAGACCTTGGACATCATGGTGTCCGGCAGCCAGGTGACGGCGGTGTCCATGCCGAAGCCGCTGCCGCCCATGTTCAGGCCGACGATCGCGGTCTTGGCTTCCTTCAGGAATGTGCCGGTGAGCCACTGGATCCCGGACATCGAGCCGGCCCCGTCGCCGGCCTGTCCCATCATGGCCATCTGTGACTTGGCCCGCTCCAAGCCCTTGGCGACGGCTTTCTCGCCCAAGGGACGGAGCGCGACCATGTTGGCCACGAGCAGCACGTCGGAGCGGTCGGCCACCCCGGCGCCCGCGGCGCCCATGGCGTCCTTGAACTTCGCCGCGCCGCCCGGAGCGCCGGTGAACTTGTCCAGGGTTTCCTTCTTGGGAGCGATCGCGGCGTACCCGCCCTCGACCTTCTTGACGAAATTCGCCTTGCCCTGGATCGAGACCTCATCGATCCCCTGGCCCGGGGTCTTGCTCCAATTACCCAGGAAGGTGCCGTAGTCGTCGGTGGGAACGAGCAGCACGACGGGGGGTTCGGACTTCTCGGCCGCGCCGGGCTCGGCGTTCATGGCCGCATCCCACTCGGGTCCGGGGAGGGCGATCATGGCGATCGAGCCGTCCTTCTTGAAGCCCTTGGTGACGCCCATCTGGTTGAGAAGCGTGTCGACGTTGAGTGATTGCGAGGGCAGCCCGGCCACCTGGGCCAGGGTCTGGGCGTTCTTCTGGAATTTGCTGATGTCCTCGACGGCGACGAACCAGAGGGCATCGGCGGGGATGCGGTCGACCACCGGGGGCATCGCCGCGCCGGCGGAGAGGGCGAGCATCCAGGTCGAGGCCAGGGCGCCCAGGACGGGCTTGCAGGTGAGACGCATCGGGGTCCTTTCAGCGTGGGGGTGGTCGGATGTGTCGGGGTGGGGTGGGGTGGGGGGTGGGGATTTGGGTGGGTGCGAGGCGGAAACCCAAGCCGTGCGCGGCCCCCGGGCCCCCGCACCCAACCCACCCCCACCACGGCCCCCCCCGATAGGTTGGGGGTTTACCCGGCCCCGAGTAAAGG
>JAEUIW010000015.1:0-2210 GCA_016794925.1 Phycisphaerae bacterium | reverse complement strand
CGCCGGGCCCGGCCACCGCGCGCGCCCCCCCCCCCCCCCCGGCCCCGGGCCGCCGCGCAGCGGTTGGGGGGTGCCCGGGCCCGGTTTCAGGGCACGCCGGGGGGAGGGGGGAAAATTGAGCTCACGGGCCCGTCAGGCCGTGCGCGCCCAGCACATTCCGGGCGTGCTTCCAGCGTGCGCATGCCGCGGCCTCCTCGCTCATGGGCGCGGCGAGCGTCTCCGTCTCCGTGTCCGAGCCCGAGTCCGATGCGGCCGTCGAGGGCCGGTCGTGCCGGGCTTGTCCGGCGGCCCCGGGGTCGCGGCAGAGGGCATCGATCAGCTCGGGCGCGGGCGGTTCCGCCGGGTCGAGGAACAGGAAGCTCGACTCGCCGCACCCGAACAGGAACGCCTTCCCGGTCGCGATGCACACCCCGCTCGCGAGGAACGCGAAATCGCCGTTGCGCACGCGCCACGTCATGTTCGTGGTGGCGAGGTCCCGCAGCAGCCAGCGTCCGTCGGCGAGTTCCAGGCGAGCATGACCCGGCTCGGGGTCTCCGTGCTTGCGGTGGCTGACGTACGCGTCCCTCGGCACGGCGAGATCGGCCCCGGCGCCGCATAATATCAGGATGCAACGACCGCCCGGCGCGCGCGGGCGGGCCCGCGCCGCATGTCCCACGCCCACCGAGACAAGCCGGTTCTGCCGCCGATGGTGGTCGGCGCCGAGGATGTCGGCGGGGGCGGGCAGTCCGTCGTGTATCGGTGCTCGCTCGCCGGGCTCCCCGCGGCGGAACGCTTCGCGTGCAAGCTGTACACGGGCCGGTCCGCGCACCTGCAAGCACGCGGGCGCGAGGAGGCCCGCATCCTCGAGCACCTGAAGCGTTCCAACGCCGCCTCCGCCGCGTGGCCCGACTACTACGAACAGGCCCAGAGTCCGAGCGGGCATCTGTGCGTGCTCTACCGCTGGGTGGAGGGCGAGCCCATCACGGAGCTGGCCAACCGGTTGCAACTGGGCGCGGCGGAGCGCCTGCGCCTCGCGGCCGCGCTCTGCGCCGCCGTGGCCGCGTGGCACGGCGCGGGCGTGATCCACCGCGACCTGAAGCCGTCCAACACCGCGGCGCGCGGGGACGGGAACGGGTACGCGGTCACCATCCTGGACGCCGGGCTGGCCTGCGTGCTCGGCGAGGCGAGCGTGAACAATTTCAACGACACGCTTGCGGGGTGGGCGGGGGGGAGCTTCGGGTTCCGCCATCCCGCCCGGATGGCGCTCGGCACCGCCGCGGCCGCCCCGCGCGACGACATCTTTTCCGTGGGCGCCATCCTGTACGAGCTGCTGACCGGCGTCCCCCTGGTTCACTTCGAGGTCGAACCGCCCGCGCCGCCGGACAAGGTCGAGCACAACCTGGTGCACTGGAAGGAGGACCTGTTCTGGAAACAGCCCGACCATCCGCGTGCCTCGGCGCGCCTGGGGCTGGCTCCGCTCCGGCGCGGGGCCGGGCACGCGGTTCCGACGCTCGCCCCCGATCCGCCGCGCCAGGCGCTCGAATTGGATCGGCTGGCCCGATTCCTCGCGAGCTTCGGCGACGCCATCCTCCTCAAGGCCACGCACGAGCACGAGGGGTGGATGTACCGGAGCGTCTCGCTGCTCCGCGAGGACCTGCTGACCGCGGCGAGGTGGATCGACGCGAACAGGTCCGACGCATCCGCGGGCCCGCCCGACCTGCACGCGTTCGGGACGCCGCCCCCGGCCCTGCGCGCCGCGCGCGACGGGGGCGCGGGGCGCCGGCACGACCCCGCGTGGCTGGCCGATCCCGCCGCGTGGCGCCACGAGCGCTACGAGAAGATGATGAGCATCCACCAGTCCCTGTGCCGCGGCGCCGACGGCCTGATCCGCCAGCACGAGCTGAGCGCGGCTGCGAGCGTGCTGGATAATGTGGACTCGTCCCAGCGCGGCGCGTGGGAATACCGCTTCCTCCGCGCCCGCGCGGAACCCTGGCTCCTCCTCCTGGAGGGTCACGCGGGCGAGGTCAAGTCCGCCGCGTTCAGCCCCGACGGGGCGCGGCTGGTCACGGCGTCGGGTGACGAGACCGCGCGGGTGTGGGACGCGGCCACGGGACGGGAACTGCTCAGGCTGGAGGGTCATGCGGGTGTGGTCTTGTCCGCCGCGTTCAGCCCGGACGGGGCGCGGCTGGTCACGGCGTCGGATGACCAGACCGCGCGGGTGTGGGACGCGG
>JAEUIW010000159.1 GCA_016794925.1 Phycisphaerae bacterium | reverse complement strand
ACCTTCGCCTGCGGCGTGGACATCGTCGGTCCGTCCAACCTCAACACGCTGCTCAGCACGGTGCCGCCCTACTGGGCCAGCTTCTTCGAACAGCTCGCCAAGCGCATGGGCGACCCGCGCACCGATGCCGGCAAGGCCTGGCTGACCGAGCGCTCGCCGCTGACGCGCGCCGACCAGATCAAGAAGCCGCTGCTGATCGGCCAGGGCGCCAACGACCCGCGCGTGAAGCAGGACGAGAGCGACCAGATCGTCAAGGCGATGACGGCGAAGAAGATCCCGGTGACCTACGTACTGTTTCCCGACGAAGGCCACGGCTTCGCGCGACCGGAGAACAGCAAGGCGTTCAACGCCGTGGCCGAAGGCTTCCTCGCCCAGTGCCTCGGTGGTCGCGCCGAACAGATCGGCAACGACCTGACGGGATCCAGCATCAGCGTGCCGACCGGTGCCGATGGTGTCCTCGGCCTGTCCGAGGCGCTGAAGCGCCATACGCAGGAAGTGAAGAAGTAAGCCCGCTCCATCTTCCCGCAGTACGGAAAGAAGAAACGCCGGCGCACGCCGGCGTTTCTCTTGATGCGTTCTTTCAAGGGGCGGTCAGGCCGCCTTTTCCTTCTCGTAGAACTGCTCTTCCTCGGTCGAGCCCTTCA
>JAEUIW010000158.1 GCA_016794925.1 Phycisphaerae bacterium | reverse complement strand
ACCGCACCGGTACAGCTCCAGCCGCTGCCCGTCGGCGTGGAAGCCAGGGTCAAGCCCACGGGCAGGCGGTCCTGCACCGTGTAGCTTGCGCTGGTCGGCTGGCTGCCGCCGTTGCGCACGCTGATCTGGTAAGTCCCGGTGAAGCCGACCGTGAAGGCCGCCTTGGTGTGCGTCTTGGTGACGAACAGGTCTGCGGAGTCCGGGATCTCGGCAAAGAGATATCCGGTCGCCGACGTGCCGGCCTGCAGCGGGATGCTGCTGATGGCCGAAGGCGTGGTCGCCACCGAGGTGGGTGCGCCGCCTGCCGTGCCGGCCAGGGTGACACCGTTGCTCGTGCCGGGCGGTTGCGTGGGCTGGGTCAGGACATACGTGCCCGGACGCAGATCGCCGAAGCTGTAGCTGCCATCGGCCGCGCTGACCAGGCTCACATTGACCGTGGCGCCCAGATCGTTGGTACCGGTCAGCACGATGGTGACGCCGGCCAGCCCGGACTCGCCCGCGCCGATCACGCCGTCGTTGTTGGCGTCGCCCCAGACGCGGCCGGCCAGGGATGCCGCGAGGATCTCACCGAAGTTGTTGCCGGTGGCGCTTTGCGCGACAGCCAGGGTGATGCCGGAGATGGCGCTGGGGACCGTGCCGATCGGTGTGGCCGTCCCG
>JAEUIW010000157.1:260-660 GCA_016794925.1 Phycisphaerae bacterium | reverse complement strand
GTGGCCCTGCTCAGCATGCTCATCGCCTTGGACAACGGCTACCAGAGCGCCTTCATGGCCCCCACGGAGATCCTGGCGCAGCAGCATTTCGCCACGCTCAGCCGCATGCTGGAGGGCATGCCGGTGGTGGTGCGCCTGCTTACCGGCAGCACCAAGGCCGCCGAGCGCAAGAGCATCCTCACCGCGCTCCGGCTCGGCGAGGTGCACATCATCGTCGGCACGCATGCACTGCTGGAGGACCGCGTGCAGTTCCACCGGCTCGGGCTGGTGGTGATCGACGAGCAGCACCGCTTCGGCGTGGCGCAACGCGCGCGTATGTGGGCCAAGAGCGAAGTACCGCCGCACGTGCTGGTGATGACCGCCACGCCCATCCCGCGCACCCTGGCCATGACACTGTACG
>JAEUIW010000157.1:0-250 GCA_016794925.1 Phycisphaerae bacterium | reverse complement strand
CCCATCCGCACTGTGCACCGCTTCGACTCGTCGCGCAATGCCGTCTTCGGTTTTCTGGAAGAGGAGATCGCCAAGGGGCGGCAGGTCTACGTGGTGTACCCGCTCATCGAGGAGTCGGAAAAGTCGGACCTGAAGCACGTGATGGACGGCTACGAGAGCCTCAGCCGCCGTTTCCCCCTGCCGAAGTATGCCGTGGGCATCGTGCACGGCCGCATGGACCAGGCCACCAAGGACTACGAGATGGCGCGCT
>JAEUIW010000156.1 GCA_016794925.1 Phycisphaerae bacterium | reverse complement strand
GGCCGGCGCCGGTGGACGCGCTGCGGCGCATCCGCCACATCTGCGGCACCTGCCCCGACCTGTTCAGCGCGCTGTTGATGGTGGTGGCCACGCACCAGGGCCTGCGTCACGAGATGCTGGCCACGGCGGTCAAGCAGTTCCGCCCCGACCTCGAACCCTACAGCGTGGAAGACGTGACGGGCATGCTGCGCGCCTGCTGGAACGGCGGCTGGCAGGGCTTTGACGCCGTGCTGCGCTCGCGCCGCACCAAGGACCGCCAAGGCGGAGGCGGCCAGGTGCTGGGCTGGATGAAGAAGGACGATTGAGCGCCGGCGCGGCAGCGATCCAGGCCCGCGCCGGGGCCGCTCAAGCTGCGGCGGCGTCCAGCGTGGCCTGGCAGGCGGCCTGGTCGTCGGCTGGCAGTGCGGCCAGGGCCTGGCGCGCCTGCACCAGCGCCTGCGCCTGCCCGGCCGTGTCACCCGCGGCGCGCAACGCGCGCGCCAGCAGCTCGCAGCCGTCGAAACGTTCGAAGGGCTGCGGCTCGGGCTGCGCGTCCACCAGCGCCAGGCAGGCGCGGGCATGGGCCGCGGCGCGCGTGGCGTCGCCGGCCGTCAGGTACGACGACGCCACGCGGTACTCGGCACGTTCGGCCTCGAGCCAGGTGCCCGCGCGTGCCCAGGCGTC
>JAEUIW010000155.1 GCA_016794925.1 Phycisphaerae bacterium | reverse complement strand
ATGTAGAGCAGGTCGCCTTCGTCCAAGGCCGGCATGAACTCGGTGCCCAATTTCGAGATCGGGTACCAGGCCGACGCCAGCGTGACGAGCGCCACGAGGATCACGACGGCGCGGTGCTTCATCGCCGCGCGGAACACGGGCTCGTACAGCCATTGCAGGAGCAGCGAGAGGGGACTCTTGTTTTCGTGCACGATCTTCTGCGGCACGAGCAACATGCCGGCCAGGAGCGCCCAGCCGCCGGCGAACCACCACGCGTACTCCTCGGTGGAAGCCCCGCGCCGCGCGACGACGTACAACATCACCGCCGGCACGAACATCGCGAGCAGGATCACGACCGTGCTCTTCCCTGCACTCCAGCGCTCGGGCAAGACGCGCGTCGTGATGAACAGGATCATGAAGACCGGGATGATCGTGATCGCGAGCAGCGCCGAAGCGGCCATCGCGAACGTCTTCGTGTAGGCCAGCGGATGGAACAATCGGCCCGCTTCGCCGCCCAGCGCGAACACCGGCACGAAGCTCACGGTCAGGATCGCGAGCGAGAAGAAGAGCTGCGGGCCGACTTCCTTCGCGGCTTCGGCGATGACGGTGGCGCGCGGACGCGGCGCGTGGCCGGCGGCGACGCGTTCTTCCTCGCGGTCGAGGTGCTTGTGTCCGTTCTCGACCA
>JAEUIW010000154.1 GCA_016794925.1 Phycisphaerae bacterium | reverse complement strand
CCACATCGATGTCGCGCCCGAAGTGGCCGAGCGGATGGCGGGCGGCGAGTTGCGTGCGCGTCTCGTTGGCGCCGCCCATGGCGCCGGTGGCGGCGAAATCCTCGACAAGCTGGCTGCCCATTGTGGTGTCGATAATGCCCGGATGCACCGAATTGATGCGCACCTTGAGCGCCGCGACTTCCATCGCCGCCGCCTTGGTCATCAGGCGCACCGCGCCCTTGGAGGCGCAATAGGCGCTGACGAGCGGAGAGCCGCTGATCCCCGCCACCGACGAGATGTTCACGATGGCGCCGCCGCCGTCCCATTGCTGCGCGCGGGCCGCGATCGCGGGGATTGCGTGCTTCATGCCCAGAAAAACGCCTTCGACGTTGATCTGCTGCATGCGCCGGAAATCTTCGAGCGCGGTTTCGGTGATCGGCTTCATCCAGAAGACGCCGGCGTTGTTGACGAGGATGTCGAGGCCGCCGAACTGATTCTTCGCTTCGGCGACGGCGGCGATCCAGTCGTTCTCGCTCGTGACGTCGTGACGGAAGTAGGCGCCGTCGATGGCGCCGGCGGTCTCCGAACCGTCCAGCACATCGGTGACGAGGACCTTTGCGCCCTTGGCGGCGAGCGCTTTCGCCGAAGCCGCGCCGATGCCGCGCGCCGCGCCGGTAACCAGCGCC
>JAEUIW010000153.1 GCA_016794925.1 Phycisphaerae bacterium | reverse complement strand
CCCGCGCCACGCGCAGCATGCCCCCGGATCAAAGCATTCCACCCTACCACCGCCCGGTGACGGCTGGCAGCGCGAGGTCCCAATCTCGATACCAAAATGAGACCGGGTGCCGTTGGCCACCGGTGGCGCTGGCAACACGCGGCAAGGCGGCGCGGAGCGATCGGAAGCAGCCGGCCGGACAAGGCGTGCCCGCCTGATAAACTGCCGGTTTTCGCAGCCGCATCGCCGATGACCCTGGACGCTACCCCGGACACCGCCCCCGACCACGCCCCCGAGCGCCGGCAGGACTTCATTCGCCAGATCGTCCGCGAGGACCTGGCCAGCGGGAAGCATGCCGCGGTACGCACGCGGTTCCCGCCCGAGCCCAATGGCTACCTGCACATCGGCCACACCCGCGCGATCTGGACCGACTTCGGCATCGCGCAGGAGTTCGGCGGCCGATGCAACCTGCGGCTGGACGACACCAACCCGGCGAAGGAAGACCCCGAGTACGTCCGCGCCATCCAGGACGACGTCCGCTGGCTGGGTTTCGAGTGGGCCGAGCTGCGCCATGCCTCCGACTACGTCGGCGTGCTCTACCTCGCCGCCGAGAAGCTCATCCAGCAGGGCGATGCCTTCGTCTGCGACCTGACCGCCGATGAAGTGCGCGCCTATCGCGGCTCGCTG
>JAEUIW010000152.1 GCA_016794925.1 Phycisphaerae bacterium | reverse complement strand
CTCAGCGAGGCGCTCGCCGACGTCGGGGCGACCGCGGCCACGATCTGCTCACACTCGTCGGGAATGCAGTTCCCGTTGCAGTCATCGCTTGCTCCGGTTCGGACGTCGGTCGAGTCTAGCGTGCCGTTGCAATTGCAATCCTGGTCGCAGATCTGAAAGGCGAGGTCCGCGCAGATGGCATCCCAAGAGACCGCGCAGCAGAAGGGCTGGATCTGCGAGATGCACCAACAGCAATCCGGATCCGACGAACACGAGGTCGGATTGCAGTTCGAGTCGCAGCGCGGCTCGCACTCGTCGGGGATGCAGTTCCCGTTGCAGTCGGCGCTCGCGCCGAGAAGGACGTCGAGGGTGTCCAGCGACCCGTTCGCGTTGCAGTCCTTGTCACACGCCGCGGCCGCCGCCGCCGCACAGGCGGCATCCCAGTGGACAACGCAGCAGAAGGGGTCGTTCGCGCAGATGCATGAACAGCAGAAGGGGTCGGCGCCGTTGATGTCCGGCACGCCGTCTCCGTCGCAGTCCCCGGTCGCGACCGGCAGGCAGTCGATCGTCGCGACGTAATTGTTTCGCCCGGAACCGCAGGGATAGCCGCTGAACGTGTCGGGAAGAACGACCACCCACCAATTCCCGGGAGGCAGGATCGCGTACGTCACCACCGTGGAGCACTCGGGGCCCGAGTT
>JAEUIW010000151.1 GCA_016794925.1 Phycisphaerae bacterium | reverse complement strand
CTGCCCGCGCCCCCGGCGCTGGTGCCGGTGCCCCCGCCGGCGGTGCCGCCGGTGCCGCCACCGGCGCCGCCGCGTCCGGCCGTCGTGCCACCGCCGCTGCTGCCGCCTCCGGTGCCGGTGACGCCGGCGCCACCCGCGCCGCCGCCCGCGCCGGTGCCCGAGGTCGACGAACCGGTGCGCCGCCCGCCACCGGTGCCCGCGGCCACGCCGGCGCCGGCAGCCACGGCCGCGCCGGTGCCGTCCGGCCAGGGTACGGCACCGGCGACGACGCCGACGCCCGCCCCGGCCTCGCCGCTGCCGGCCGCGACCGTGCGCGACACGCCCCTGGCCGTGCCGCCGCCGCCGGGCGACCGTGCCGATGCCGGCCTGCGCCCCGGGGCCGACCGCGCCGGCGTGCCCGCGGCGGCGGCCAGCGCGCCGGCCCAGCCCGGCGCATGGTCGCCGGAGCCGCCACGCAGCCCGTGCAGCACCAGCAGCGCAGCACCGCCCATGGCCACGGCCAGGCCGTTCATCAGGTTGCCGATCGACGCCGAGAGAAACGCCGAGACACCCACCGCCAGCCCCAGGCCCAGGCTGGCCGCGGCGGCGCCGCCGTCGTCGGCACGCAGGCGCAGCATCAGCGCCACCAGCACCGCGACAAAGCCCGCCAGGCCCGCGCCGCTGACCCAGGCGGCACC
>JAEUIW010000150.1 GCA_016794925.1 Phycisphaerae bacterium | reverse complement strand
GGAACGGTGAGCAAGGTGCCGGTCCAGTCCGGAACTCCGCACAACGTCGCCATCGCGACGATGGTCAGAAACAGACCACCCCGGCCAGACTTCCCGCTCCAGCGATACCGCTTCATGAAAATCCCTTTCTGCGAGGGCGCGTGCAATGCGCTGCCCGGCTTCAGGGAGTGTAGCGAAGCGCAGGTGTCCCGCAAGCTGAGCTTAGGCGAGATAGCTAAAGGTATGCGGCTAACTCGCAGCCGCGCGCCGGTCGGCGATACGTTGCTCGGCGCCCTTCACGATGGCCTCGCGCAGAGCATCCACGTCGGTTAGGCTGCGGTCGAAGGCGAGGTGCTGGGCGTCGGCGAGTTGCCGAAGATGTGCGATGTCGGCGATCTCGGCGAGCCTGCTGAGAAGACCGTCGCGACCCTGACGTGACATGACGACCACCGCCGAGAAGGCGAATGGATCGAATGCGGGCGCGGGCTCGGCGACGGCCGGGGCGTCGTCACAGTCCGGGGGGCTGACGAGCGCCTCGACCCGCGAGACCGGCGCGGACGGACCAGGGAGGGCGTCGATGACCGCGTCGCCGGGCAGCGGCGCGGGCCAGAGGGCAAAAATGCTCAACGAGATCGCCAGCGGCGCGAGCAGAGCCGCGGCGTAAAAACCAGTGGAGCGAGACATCGCGTGTTTGATTAAT
>JAEUIW010000014.1 GCA_016794925.1 Phycisphaerae bacterium | reverse complement strand
GTTGAGCACGCGCGACCCGAGCGCGGGCTGGTTCGAATTCGATGGTGCCGCGGGCTGCCGCGACCAGGGCACCGCCGCGCCCGGACAACAACGCGTTCGCCCCGGACGGGGCGAGCGGGTTGAACGCGGACGATGTCATGGGGTTGCGCGGCGGCGGGCGACCGACGGAACCCGCAGTTTGGAACCCGGCTCAGTCGCCAGACAACGCGGCGTGCTATTGTCGCTTAAGGTCGAATGAAGTGGAGCCTCGCTGCCCCTGAATTGCACCGTACGAAAACAAGAAAGAACACGAAAATTTCAATGAATCTCCAGAAACTGTTCCTGATCCGGTGACGCCTGTGAAGGATCGGCCGAGGGAGCCTTCATACCTAATGCCATCAACTGAAACAGAACTGCCGTTCAGTCGCAGCGTAAGAAAGAGCGTTCCAGTTCCCTCCCACGACGGCGCTCGCAACACAACCGTGTCGCCATCTCTGCGTGTGACCGTCACGGTCGATTCCTGCGCTTGATTGTTGCCGCTTATGGTGCGGCGCCCAGACCATTTGCTCGCTTGGATAAGATGCGCAGCAGGATCATCCCGCGGCCCTTCTGTCCCGTTGTGCCTTGGCGTCCTCGCGGGATCCTGCACTCCCGACGGTGGCGCGCCATTCACGATCGGCTTGACCCGCACGGACTCAACGGCGAACGTTCCGTCTTTGCCGCGAAGCGTGATGCGGGAGTCATCGCCGCTTGTTTTGCTCTTCATGTCGATCGGTCTTGGTGCGCCCAGGTCCGCGCTCACCGCCCCTTCACGCACCGTGAGGAGCATGCGGATGTCTCCCTTGTCGCCGATGAGCGCGGGCACCGCCACGCGCGAGTCATTCGCAAGTGGTAATTCCAGCATGAGCGAGCCCGCGTCGCTTTTTCGCTTGGCCGTGACCTCAATACGGTACTCGCTGTGCTCCCCGATGCCGACAACGAATGGGTCTGCTCCAATCTCGGACTTGCCTGCCTTGCCGAGCTTGTCTTGCCAGGGGACGAGGTCCCAGTGGGAATCGAATGCGCCGGCTTCCGCACGTACGGCGTCCGCGAGGTCATGCTGTTTCTGCGCCGAATAGGCACTCTCCGCCTCGGCGTACTTCCGCTTCAATTTCTTGGCGGCCTTCTCGTATGCCTGCTCCCACTTCGTCCGCTCTTTGCACTCGGGCAACTGCCTGCGATTTTCGAAGGCGTGCAAGTCCTCGCGAGCCTTCTTGGTGGCCTCCGATGGGTCTTTGGCTTTCGCCGCATTCTCCAACGCCGATGTGAGCGACCGCGCAACACCCGCACGGATCTCATTCATCTCTCGCTCATACGTCTCGCGCGCGTTGGAGAGCGATGCGCGAGTCTTGTCATCGACCTGCCCCAGCGTGGTGTGCGGGGCAACGACAATCATCAGAAGAACAGTTATGGCGAACGTACCGAACATGCGGCGTGAGACGATCATGTATATTACTCCGATGGTCGTCGAGAAAGTGTAGGCGGCGAGGATCGTACTGGTTCTTGTGCCTCGGCCCCAACTGATCATCGAGCGCCGGAAGGCGGACATACAGACGCTCGCCGTCCCTGCCGGGGCGAGCGGGTTGAACGCGGACGATGTCATGGGGTTGCGCGGCGGCGGGCGACCGACGGAACCCGAGGTTCGGAGGCGGGGCCGATCGGGGCGGCAGGAATCGGACACCCCAACGGATCCGCGTGCGGGCGTGGCCAACGATCCGGGCCTCGGGACGGAGTAACCAATGAGCAGTGCCAACGCGCCGGTTCAACCGCCCGTGCCGGGCGAGGCGATGGAGCACGTGGCGTTCCTGATCGAACAGGCGCACGCCGCGTCGAATCTCTACTGGACGCGGACGAACGTGTTCCTGAGCATCCAGACGTTCTCCCTCGCGGGGGTGATCGCGTGGCTGGGGGGGAATCATCCGCCGGCGTTCTGGGTGGTTCTGGCGCTGGCCGTTCTCGGCTTCGTGTTCTGCGCGATCTGGTTTCACGTGAACCGGATGTCGCGCTACTACCACGATGTGTTCGTGCGGGACGCCCGGCGCGCGGCGGTCGCGGCGGGCAAGGTCGGGCTGGTCTACTTCTCGCTCGGGTTCGCGGAGCAGAAGGGGTTCCGCGTCGAGGAGGGTCCGAAGCCGAACTCCTTCCTGTTCCTCAACCGGCCGAAGGGTCCGAGCGCAACCAGGTGCATGTATGGCGTGATCGTGCTGTTCGCGGCGGCGTGGGCCGTGGTCGGGGTGTTGGGGTGGGCTGTGGCGCACCCGTAGTCGGCGTGCAACTTCCGCGGCCGCCGGGGCGGGTGTGTTGGATGGGGGCGGGGCCGGGGGTTGCGAGTCGGCGAGCGACCGGCGGCGGCGAGGTTGGGTTCGCGGGTCACGCGCCGAGGTTCGCGGCGTGGTGGTCGGGGCGGATCGGGAGGTTTCGCGGGGAGGCGCGGCGGGTGGTTTTCCGGATTTGAGAGGGGCGTTGGCGGCGTGACGCGCTCGTCGAGCGGGGTGGCCGGGGGCCTATATTTCGGCCCGGGTTTCCGCGGGATTGGGGCGTGGGCGGACGGGGCGCGACCCCCTTGTTGTCGTGGGTTCTGGGTTCAAGCGTGAGGAGTCTCTGCCGTGATGCGTCGAGCGAAGATCAGCGTGATCGGTGCGGGGAACATCGGGGGCGAGTGCGCCCGTTCCATCGCGATGAAGGAGCTGGGGGACGTGGTGCTGGTGGACGTGCCGAACCGGGACAAGCCGGAGCTGCACATGCCGCGGGGCAAGGCGCTGGACCTGGCCTGCTGCGGCCCGGTGGAGAATTTCGATGCGCGGATCACGGGGACGTTCGAGTACGCGGACATCGCGGACTCGGACGTGGTGATCGTGACGGCGGGGGTGCCGCGGAAGCCGGGGCAGAGTCGCGACGACCTGGTGAGCATCAACGCGGGGATCGTGAAGAGCGTGGCGCAGAACATCAAGCGTTACGCGCCGAACGCGATCGTGATCGTGGTGTCGAACCCGCTGGACGCGATGGTGTACGTGATGTGGAAGGTGACGGGGTTCCCGGCGGCGCGGGTGCTGGGCCAGGCGGGCGCGCTGGACGTGGCGCGGTACAAGGCGTTCCTGGCGATGGAGCTGGGGGTGAGCGTGGAGGACATCCAGGGTCTGCTGCTGGGCGGGCACGGGGACGACATGGTGCCGCTGCCGCGGCTGACGAGCGTGAACGGGATCCCGATCCGGGACGTGCTGGCGGAGGAGAAGATCCGGGCGTGCGTGGAGCGTGCGAAGGTGGGAGGGGGCGAGGTGGTGAAGCTGATGGGCACGAGCGCGTGGTACGCGCCGTCGGCGGGGACGATCGAGATGGTGGAGGCGATCGTGCGGGACAAGAAGCGGGTGATCCCGTGCGCGGCGTGGTGCGAGAGCGAGTTCGGGGTGCGTGACGCGAACGGCGGCAAGGGGCTGTTCGTGGGGGTGCCGTGCGTGATCGGGGCGAAGGGGGTGGAGCGGATCATCACGTTCAAGATGGACGAGACGGAGGCGCGGTTCATGAGCGAATCGATCAGCCACGTGAAGGACCTGATCGGCGCGACGGTGAAGCTGTTCCCCGAGTTGGCCTGATGCGGGCGGCGGCGCCTGCCGATGAATCGACGAGGACACCCATGACACGGAGCGCAACGATGACGCGCCTGACGATCCTGACGGGAACCCTGCTGGCGTTGGTGATGGCGGGGGCGGCGGCGGGTCAGCCGGTGAACCCGAAGCCCGCGACGCCGGCCCCGAAGGCGGTCGCGCCTCCGGCGGCGGCGGCGGACGGGGAGATCGAGGGGGTGATGAGGATGCTGACGGGGACGTTCGTGTCGCCGGCGCCGGCGGGCGCGACGGAGAACGGGGCGGCGCCGCTGCGTCTGAGCTCGGCGCGGATCGCGGTGAAGGGGGCGTCGAACACGGTGTATTTCGAGGTGGCGCGGGACGACTCGTGGGCGTGGCCGTTCCGGCAGGGGGTGTTCCAGGTGTACCGGCGTCAGGGGGAATTGCGGCTGCGGGTGTGCGATTTCCGGGGGAGGGAGCCGGGGTTCGAGGGTGCGGTGGCGGGCCTGTGGATGGCCCCGGACGTGTTCCCCGAGATCGAGAGCGAGAACCTGTGGCCGAACGTGGAGTTCGCGTTGAGCAAGTCGGGCGGCACGTACACGGGCGTGACGGCGGGGCCGGTCCCGACCGCGCGCGACCGGGCGACCGAGCTGACGTCCGAGGTCGTGCTGAGCGACGGTTCGGTCGCGCTGGCGGATCGCGGGTGGGACGCATCGGGGAAGCAGGTGTGGGGTGTGCCGGCCGGGGCGTCGTATGCGTTCAAGCGGGCGGCGCCGAAGGGGGTGATCCAGCGTCTGGACGGGGGGCTGGTGGTGATCGACTTCGTTCCGCCGAAGGAGGGCGAGACGGCGCTGGCGTTCGGCGGGAAGGTGGCGGTGCAGTACACGGGCTGGCTGTCGGACGGCTTCCGGTTCGACACGTCGCGGTTGCCGGGGCGTCCGCCGTACGAGACGTCGATCCCGGGGAGCAACATCGCGGGATGGCAGAAGGGGATGATCGGCGTGACCAAGGGGACGCACCGCAAGCTGGTGATTCCGCCGGAGCTGGGTTTCGGCGAGCGCGGTCAGCCCCGGGCGAAGATCCCGGCGAACGCCACGCTGATCTTCGAGACGGAGTGCGTGTGGCTGGAGAACGCGGCGCCCAAGCCCGCTTCGGACGCAAAGGCGGGCGAGCCGGGCGCGGACGCGAAGCCGGAGAAATGATGGCGCCCGGCCGGCGCGTGCGGGGTGAGTTGGGTTCGCGCATCGGGGGTCGCCGAGGATGAGCGGTTCGACGCACTACGAGGTTCTGCGGATCGAACGCGGGGCGACTGCGGAGCAGGTGCGGCGCGCGTACCGCGCTCTGGCGCGGACGCTGCACCCGGACGTGTGCCGGGACGCGGACGCCACGGCGCGATTCACGCGGCTGCAGCAGGCGTACGACGTGCTGTCGGATCGCGGGGCTCGGGCGGCGTACGACCGTGAGCTGGCGGGCGCGGCGGGGCCCCGGCGGGCCCGGGGCGGCGCGCCCACCGTGGGCGACGCGGCGTCGGTTCGTGTCCGCGGGGTGAGAGAGGCCGCCGCGGCGAACGACCGCGAGGAGCGTGACGAGACGTTCGAGGAGCTGTATGAGGCGTTCTTCGGTTCGTGTCGGAAAGGCGAGGGGGCGGCGCGGGGCCGGGGTTCCGGGGAGTCCGGCGGACGGGGCGGGTGACGCGGCGGAGGCAGTTTGGGGCGTGTGGAGTGGGTCGCGGGTTGACAACCGGACTTGGGGGGGCGACAGTATGCGTCTTGCGTCCAGGGATCGGACGCGGCCACGTCCCCACACCGGTGCCCGAGGATGGTCAGGCAACATCACCAACTCTTCGTGGCGTTGCTGGTCCTGATGGACGGCCTGGTGGCGTCCGCGGCGAGCGTGACGGGGTGGGTGATCCGGCGCCTGCTGATCGAGCGCGAGTGGTGGCCGACGCAGTGGGAGCACTATTTTAAAGAGTCGGGCGTGCTGTTCGCGGTCCCGATCGTGCTGATCACGTTCAACATGTTCGGGCTGTACCGTCCCCGGCGGGACCGGTCGCTGTTCCTGGAGTTGTTCGGGGTGGCGCGGGGCGGGCTGTTCGCGGTGCTGGTGCTGCTGGGCGCGTTGTACGTGTACGGCAGCTCGATCGTGAACACGCCGTACCCGGACAAGGTGCTGCACGCGTGGGGTCTGCGGCTGGACGCGGGCCGGGTGCAGCTGGGCTCGCTGGCGGTGCTGCTGCCGCTGTTCCTGTGCGTGCACCGGGCGGTGTTCCGCGTGACGCTGCGGCAGCTGCGGCGTCGGGGCTGGAACCAGCGGCACGTGGCGATCATCGGGACGGGTCGTCTGGGTCAGATCGCGGCGCGGACGCTGATGCGCAACTCGTGGACGGGGATCTCGGTGGCGTACTTCATCGCGCACCACGGGGCGACGCGGCGCTCGGTGTGCCTGGACCGGCCGGTGTTCGGGGGCCTGGCGGACCTGGAGCGGACCATGGAGCAGCACCGCGTGGACGCAGTGTACCTCGCGCTGCCGTCGTCGTCGAGCGATTCGCGCGAGGCGATCCTGGCGACGCTGGAGAAATTCCCGGTGGATGTCCGGATCATCCCGGACGTGAATCCCCGGCACCTGCCGCAGAGCATGGCGGTTTCGGAGCTGGACGGGATGCCGATCTTGTCGTACCGCGAGTGCCCGACGCACGGTCTGGCGGGGGGCTTCAAGCGGGTGATCGACCTGGGCGGGGCGGTGGCGGCGCTGGCGATCTTCGGCCTGCCGATGCTGGTGATCGCGGGCCTGGTGAGGCTGAGCGGGCCGGGCCCGGTGATTTTCAAGCAGCGGCGGGTGTCGATCGGCGGGGACGTGTTCAAGATCTACAAGTTCCGGACGATGCGGCACGTCGAGGACGAGCAGGGTGACGCCTTCGGCCCGGCCGGGGCGCGGTGGACGGAGCGTGACGATCCGCGGATCACGTCGATCGGGTTGTGGCTGCGGAAGAGCAGCCTGGACGAGCTGCCGCAGCTCTTCAACGTGCTTCGCGGCGACATGTCGCTGGTCGGCCCTCGGCCCGAGCGTCCCGAGCTGATCGCGCGGTTCCGCGAGGACTGGCGGGGGTACATGCTGCGGCACCACGTCAAGGCGGGGATGACGGGGTGGGCGCAGGTGAACGGGCTGAGGGGGCAGTCGTCGCTGCGCAAGCGTCTGCAGTACGACCTGTTCTACATCCGGCACTGGTCGCTGTCGTTCGACATCCGGATCCTGGTCATGACGGTGTTCCGGGGGTTCGTGCATCGAAACGCGCACTGAGGCGCGGGCGCGGCGCTTCGGGGCGGTCGCGGGGAGGGAGTTGGGAAGGGGCCGAAGCTGTCCACCGGGCAAGTCATCGCGGTCGTGTGCCTGTTCGTGGTGTTCGACGCGTGCTTCGTCGTGCTGCTGATCCGCGCGATGATGGGTTCGAGCTGGGGCGACCTCGCGCGGGCGTTCCCGGCCCGCGAGCCCGCGCGGGACGCCGTGCGGCGCAACTTCCAGACCGTGTCCTTGAACAGCATGAACTTCGGCGGCTGCGTCCATCTCGCGGTGGACCCGACGTTCCTGCACATCATCCCCACGCGGTTCGTGCGCGTGCTGGGGGGATCGACGGGCATCTCGATCCCGTGGGAGTCGATCGTCGTTTCCGGGGGAGACGAGCAAAGAAAAATGCGCCGGGCCCAGGTGGGGTCGAAAACGCTCAGGGCTCCGGCGTGGTGCCTGGAGCTCGCCGATGGGGGCGCGGCGCTGCCGCGAGCGGATACCCCCGCCCGCCCGAGCGTGTGAGGCCGACCCGTGCGATGTGCCTCCGCGCTCAACGCCGACGGCGACGCGCCGCGGCGAGGCACCCGATCAGGCCGAGAGCTCCGGTTGCGGGCGCGGGCACCTGCAATTGCGTGGAGAAGATCCAATCCCCGATGGCGGCGCCGCTGGCCAGGCCCGCCTCGTTGTCGAAGCTCCAGTGAATCCCGCCGTAGATCCGGCTCATGCCGGCCTCGTTCATCGCGGAGGTGAAATCGAGGTACTGCCGGGCGCGGTTGTCGCCCTCGACGGTGAACGTGAAGACATCGGTGCCGATGAAGTCCCGCAGCACGGCGGCCGCGGCGGCGCTGAAGGTGCTGTGCCCGCTGGCGTAGCTGGGATGATTCGGCGTGCCGAAGAGCGGAGCCCAGGCGGGATCGCCCTGCGTCTGGTCGTTGGTGTCGGCCCCGCCGAGCTGGATCGCGGTGACGGGTCTCCAGAAGAGTTCCGTGTACTTGGTCCGCCACACCGTGACGGCCGCGTCGGCCTCGGCCATGCCCAGCAGCGCGAAGAGCCGCGCGTTCGCGAGCAAGTTCAGGCCGCGTGACTCGGCGGCCTGCTGGGCGATCTGGTTCCACATGCCGGGCGGGGTGACGGAATTGGGGCCGGCGCGCCACAGGAAGGCGGTGTCGGTCTGGTCGGCGGTGCGGGTGGCGCTGTTGGCGGCGCCGAGTTCCTTGACCTGGTTGTAGGCGTCGGTGTACGCCCGCGAGGTCAGGCTGGGCCGCGGCCCGGCGCCGAACTGCGCGGCCGTGGCGACGCCCCAGGGCGCGACCGTGCCCCAGTGCGGGAGGGCGGGGTCCTGAAAGCCCGGCGGCGTGCGGCGCCATTGCCCCGGCTCGGCGCCGTCGGGCACGATCGGCGGGGTATCGCCGGAGTGATCCGCGGCGCGGAGCGCGAGCATCCAGTCGCCGGCATCGGTTCCGAGCTGCCGGCCGGCGGTCTTCGGGTCGCCGTTCTGGATCGTGTCGAGCTGCGCGGCGAGGAGCTGATCGAAGTTTGCGCGCCGCGTGGGGAACAGTTCGCTCATCACCCGGTGGGCGGCGACGGCCGCGGCTGCCTCGCGCGAGGTGCCGGCGGGGCAGTCGAGGTATTGCCGGTAGGGGCTGCACCCCCGGTCGACCGAGTTCACGGCCTCGTACACGGCGACGTGCGTCATGGCCATGGCGCGTGAGGCGACGGGCGGAGCGGTGTTCGTCGCCTTGATGGTGTTGAGCAGCTCGCGATTCCAGTCGAGGACGATGTCGGCCCCGGCCGCGCCGCACGCCGAGAGAAGCAGCGCGACGGGCCACACGCGAGCAGAGCGCTCCATGGGTATTCCTTGCGTTGGTTGTACCCGGCACGCCGAGAGAGACGATTCGCCGAACGCGTCGGGAACGTGAGAGAGAGGAGCAGGCTACCGCGACCGTGGGGGTGCCGCAACCCCGTTGCGTGCCGAACATAGGATCCCGCGTGAAATCGGGCGCGCCCAGCGTGATTGTCATCGGGGGCGGGCACGCGGGCGTGGAGGCCGCGTGGGCGGCCGCGAACCTGCTGGGCGAACCGAGGTCGGTGGCGCTGGTGACGCTCGATCCCGCGAAGATCGGGGTGATGTCGTGCAACCCTGCGATCGGCGGCCTGGCGAAGGGGCAGCTCGTTCGGGAGATCGACGCGATGGGCGGGCTGATGGGGCTCGCCGCGGACGCGTCGGGCATTCAGTTCAAGATTCTGAATCGATCCAAGGGCCCCGCGGTTCACGGCCCGCGCGCCCAGTGCGACAAGCACGCGTACGCGCGTGCCGTTCAGGATCTGATCGCGTCGCGGGTCGAGATCGAGGTGGTGGCGGGATCGGTGGAGCGGCTGATCGTCGAAGCGGGGGAGGTCCGCGGCGTGGTGGTCCGGCCGTCGTCGGCGGGGCAAGGGGGGGAGGGCTCGATCACGCTCGGCGCGCGCGCGGTGGTGCTCACCACCGGGACATTCATGCGCGGGCTGATGCACACGGGATCGACCCGGACCGCGGGCGGTCGTTTCGGCGAGGGGCCCGCGGTCGGCATTTCCTCGGCGCTGCGGGAGCTTGGGTTCGAGCTGGGGCGGCTGAAAACGGGAACGCCGCCGCGCCTTCGTCGCGGCAGCATCCGGTGGGAGGACCTGGAGCCGTCGCTGGGTGATGATCCGCCGATCGCGTTCAGCGACCTGAGCGCGGCGGCGGGCGAGGGGCGGCGTCCGGCGAGCGAGCTCGGTGGTTCCGGGTGCCCGGGAGCGGCCCTTGGCGCGGCGCCCTCCCGCGTGATGTTCCCGTGTCTTCCGCAGGTGGACTGCCGCCAGACCCGCACGACGGCCGCGGCGCACGAGCTCATCCGCGCGAACCTGCACCGGGCGCCGATGTACACGGGGCAGATCGAGTCCGTGGGCCCGCGGTACTGCCCGAGCATCGAGGACAAGGTCGTGCGGTTCGCCGAGCGCGAGTCGCACGCCGTGCTGCTCGAGCCCGAGGCGGTCGGGTCGGGACGTGACGAGTGGATCTACTGCAACGGCATCTCGACGAGCCTTCCGGCCGACGTGCAGGACCGGCTGGTCCGCTCGATGCCGGGGTGCGAGGGAGCGGAGATCCTGCGCCACGGGTACGCCGTCGAGTACGACATGGTGCGGCCCCATCAGATCATGCCGACCGGGATGACGCGGTTGGTCGCGGGCCTGCACCTGGCCGGGCAGATCAACGGCACGAGCGGGTACGAGGAGGCCGCGGCGCAGGGTCTGGTCGCGGGCGTGAACGCGGCCCGATGGGCGCGGGGCCGGGGCGAGTTCGTGCTCGGGCGCGCGACGTCGTACATCGGCGTGCTGATGGACGACCTGGTGACGAAGACGCCGGTGGAACCGTACCGCATGTTCACCAGCCGCGCCGAGCACCGGCTGATGCTGCGCAGCGACAACGCGGCGGACCGGCTGACGCCGATCGCGGACGAGCTGGGGCTGCTGGGCACGACGCCGCTCGGGCGACTGCGGCGCGAGGCGTTTGCCCGGCGGCAGCGGGTGCGGTCGGCGCTGGAGGCGAGCATCGACGCGGCGCGGGTCGGAGCGGCGCCGCTGGCGGAGTGGCTCCGGCGGCCCGACTTCGGGCCGGAGGACCTCCGGCGCGCCCTGGCGGATCGGGGGCTGCTGCCCGAGGGAGCGGACACGGGGTGGGGCCGGGCGGCGCTGGCGACGGCGCACACGGAGCGGTTCTACGAGGCGTACCTGCGGCGGCACGCGGCCGAGTCGCGTCGCGCGTCGGAGCTTGAGTCGCGGCGCATTCCGGAAGGGTTGGGCGAGGATGAGGTGCGTCACCTGAGGGCCGAAGCCCGGGCGGCGCTGAAACGATACCGCCCGCGGACCATCGGGCAGGCGGGTCGGCTGGAGGGGTTCACGCCCGCCGACACGGTGTTGCTGGGGGTGATCGTCCGGAAGCACGCGCTGGCGGCGCGTGGCGGGTGACCCCGGCGGTCCGCGCCTTTCGAGCGGGAGGGGGCCGGCCGTGGCGGGGCCGGTTCGTGTGCAACAATCGGGCGTGCTGCTGGGGCAGGGAAAACGCGCAACGACCATCGACGAGTTGATCTCTCCGGGGTTGCGTGCCGCGCTGGATCGCCTGGACGTGCGCTCGGCGCGGGTCTTCGCGGGCAAGTTGCAGGGCGAGCGTCGCGGGAAGCGTCGGGGCAGCGGCGTGGAGTTCGCGGACCACCGGCCCTATGTCGCGGGCGATGACCTGCGGCGGCTTGATTGGAGCGTGTTCGCGCGGCTGGACCGGTTCATGGTGAAGATCTTCCTGGAGGACGAGGACCTCGCGGTGCACCTCGTGCTCGACCGCACGGCGTCGATGGATGCCGGTTCGCCGCCCAAGCTGCTGGGTGCGCAGCGGCTGGCGATGGCCCTGGGGTACGTCGGACTGGCGGGCAACAACCGTGTTTCGGTCTGGACGTTCGACGGCGCGGAGGTGCGTCGATTGGGGGGAATCCGGGGCCGCGCCGCCGCGCCGCGCCTGGGCGCGTTCCTGCTGGGATCGACGGCGGACCCGGATGCTCCGCCGCCAGAGTCGGGCGGTGTGGATTCGGTCACGGGCCGCGTCGCCGGCGCGAGGTCCTTCGCCGCGGCGATGCGGGTGATCGGAGGGGGCATCACTTCGGGTCCCGGGCTGGTGCTGCTGATCTCAGATTTTCTGATCGAGTCCGGCCTTGAAGAGGGCCTGGCCATGCTCACGCTGCCCGCCGCGGGAGGGGGCGCGAGGGCGGTCGCGGCGGGGGGGGGGCGATCCGATCTGTGGTGCTTCGAGGTTCTCTCCCCCGGCGAGTTGGACCCGAGCACGGAAGCGGAGGAGGGATCGTTCACCGGTGATTTGTTGCTCATCGACTCCGAGAGCGGTCGCACGCGTGAGGTGACGGTGTCGCGCGCGTCCATCCGGCGGTACCGGGAGGCCCTGGCGGCTCATCGCGCGCGATTGCGGGCCGCGGCGACGGCACGGGGCGCGCCGGTCTTTGAGGTCCGGTCCGATCGGGACCCGGATGAGCTGGTGCTGGGCGCGCTGCGCCGCGCCGGCCTGATCGTCTGAGACGCGGGCACGGTCAGTTCAGCACGCAGTACACCGCGTGGAGTAAACCCGGCAACCAGAAGAGCAGGGTGAGGATGATGTTCAGCACGAGCGCCCCGCCGACGCCCTTCTTGAGCCCCACCGCGAGCGGCGGAAGGAAGATCGCGATGATCACCAGCAGGAGCGTGTTCGTGTCGGGCGATGCCATGGTGTGGCTCCTTCGCGGCGAGAGTGTACACGCCCGCCGCGGGCGCGCGAACCGGGCCCGTTGCCGGCGGCGGGCACTTCTAGACTACCCGGGGGTCGGAAGGAGCACGGCATGACGACGATCGACCCGGGCGGCATGGCGCCGGATTTCTCACTGCGCGATCAGCACGGCCGATCGCACCGGCTGCGCGACTATCGCGGGCGGGCCGTGGTGCTGTATTTCTATCCCGAGGACGACACGCCGCTGTGCACCAGCCAGGCGTGCCAGTTTCGCGATCACCACCCGGACTTCACCAAGGTCAAGGCGGCGGTGCTGGGGGTGAGCCCGGACGGCGTGGCGTCGCACCAGGACTTTGTGATGAAGCACGACCTGCCCTTCACGCTTCTGGCGGACGAACCCGGCTCCCGGGGCGTGCCCTCGACGTGCCGGGCGTACGGCGTGTGGCGCGAGAAGAACATGTACGGACGAGCGGTCGTCGGCATGGTGCGGACCACGTACCTGATCGGTCCCGACGGGAGGGTCGTGCGCCGCTGGGACTCGGTGAAGACGCCGGGACACGCCCGGGCGGTGCTCGCCGCGGTCCGGGAGATGCACGCCGGTCAGAAGAGCGTGGTGACCCGCGGCCGGCCTTCGGGGGCCGTGACCGCGCGCGCGAAGAAAACCGGCCGCCCTTCGGGCGGGCACAAGGGGTACTCCGGTGTCACGCCCAAGGCGCGGGCGCGGGTCATCCGGCGCGGGCGTTCCGGGTGATTCCCGCGTTCGGTTTCGGGGGCGACGCGGCGGTGGGCGTGGGCGGCGGAATATCGGGGTGACGGGCGCTGTTCCGCAGCCGTCGCGAGGGGTCGCCGACGTTGATTTGTCAATCGGGCCGCGCCGCGTCACGATAGACTCGTCCGACCTTCACCCCAGCCCGGAGCATCCGCCATGCCAGTCTTCCCGGTTCCCGCAGCGAATTCCGCCGACGTCGGCGTGGTCGGGTTGGCCGTCATGGGGCAGAATCTGGCCCTGAATATCGCGGACCACGGATTCCGGGTGGCGGTCTACAACCGTTCGGTCGAGAAGACGCAGCAGATCGTGAGCGAAAACCCTCCGGGTGTGTTCGGCGGCACGGGCGGGGCGCTGGTGCCCGCCGACGAGCTGCGCGATTTCGTGCGTTCGATCAAGGCGCCGCGCCGCATCGTCATCATGGTCCAGGCTGGCCCGGGCACGGACGCGGTGATCGATGGGCTGGCGGGCCTGGTCGATCGGGGCGACGTGATCGTGGACGGCGGCAACGCCGAGTGGCAGGACACGGTGCGGCGCGAGAAGTCGCTGGGTGAGAAGGGCATCCACTTCGTCGGCTCCGGCGTCTCCGGCGGCGAGACGGGTGCGCGGTTCGGCCCGTCGCTGATGCCCGGCGGGAAGCCCGAGGCGTGGGCCATCCTCAAGCCGGTGTGGGAGGCCATCGCCGCGAAGGTGGACCCCGCCAGCGGCAAGCCCCTGGCGGGCGCGGCGCCGGGAAAGCCGGTGTCCGGGGGCATCCCCTGCACGACGCACATCGGCCCGGACGGCGCCGGTCATTACGTCAAGATGGTCCACAACGGCATCGAGTACGGCGACATGCAGCTGATCTGCGAGGCCTACCACGTCATGCGCGACGTGCTCGCGATGACGCCCGCGGACATGTCGCGGGTGTTCGTCGAGTGGAACAAGGGGGACCTCGACTCATTCCTGGTCGAGATCACCGCGGACGTGCTGGCGCAGCTGGACCCGGTCTCGGGCAGGGCGTTTGTCGACGTGGTGCTCGACAAGGCCGGGCAGAAGGGCACCGGCAAGTGGACCATCGGCTCGGCGCTCGACCTGGGCGTTCCCGCGCAGACCATGTCCGAGGCGGTGTTCGCGCGCAACATCTCCGCGCTCAAGGACGAGCGCGTCGCCGCGAGCAAGGTGCTCAAGGGGCCGGTCCCGGTCCGGGCTGGCCCGGACGGTCGCAACTGGATCGACGCTGTGCGCGACGCCCTGTACTGTTCGAAGATCTGCTCGTACGCCCAGGGTTTCGCGCTCTACAGCGCCGCCAGCAAGGCCAGCGGATGGAACCTGAAGCTGGGCGAGATCGCCATGATCTTCCGCGGCGGGTGCATCATCCGGGCCCGTTTCCTGCAGAAGATCTACGAGGCGTATCAGAAAAATCCGGCGTTGCCCAACCTCCTGCTCGATCCCTACTTTGCGGGCGTAATCGAGAAGAACCAGGCCAACTGGCGCGCCGTGGTCGCTCGGGCCGCGCTCGACGGCATCCCGGTCCCCGCGTTCGGCTCCGCCCTTTCGTACTACGACTCGTACCGCTCGGCGAACCTCCCGGCCAACCTTCTGCAGGCGCAGCGCGATTACTTCGGGTCGCACACGTATCAGCGGACCGACACGGACCCGTCCAAGGTGTACCACCTTGATTGGACGGCCCCGGGCCGGCCGCAGATCGAGATCAGGAAGCCCTGACGGGCCCGGCGGGTTCCTCTTCCCGGCCGCACGCCGCGACTTTGCAGGCCGCGTTCGCGGTTGTCCGAAAGACGGATCGTCGCCTGGCGCGGGCCCGGTCCCGCGTCACGAAACGGGAACCGTCCATGGTCATCGGGCATCGGCCGTCCGCGCCAGTCGAGGTTCGCATCCCGCCGCGCGGCGGGCGCGCCCCGCTGTCGGTGCCGCTGGCGCCGGCGGACGATCCGCTGTCGGTGTTGCGGACGCGCCGCCTGGTGCTGCGTTCGCTCGGCGCCCCGGACGCCGACGAGTTCTTGCGTGTGCACCGGCTCAATCGCGAATGGCTCGATCGCTTCATCCCCCTCACACGGAAGGGAGAGTCCGACCCGGAGCTGTTCGCGCGTCAGGTTCGGCTCAGTTCGTGCTCGGGTCTGGAGATTCCCGATTGGAGGCGGTTCGCGTTCACCTCCGGTGGCCGGCTCGTCGGCGGCTTCAATCTCAACGCGATCCGTCGCGGGCTTGAGTTCCGCGCCGAGACCACGTTCTGGATCAACCGGGAGTGCGAACGGCAGGGCTTCGCCAGCGAGGGCCTGGGGGCCGTGATTGACCTGGCGTTCAGGGCCATCCCGCACGGCCTGGGCCTGACGCGGCTGACGGCGTTCGTGGATCCGGAGAATGCCGCGTGCCGCCGGCTGCTCGCGGATTTCGGGTTCCGCGCCTCGGTCCCTCCGGTGCGGGTGTCGCTCGATTTCGGCGGGCGCTGGCGTCCCCACGAGCAGGTTTCGTTGTACGCGCCGTTCGCCGGCGCACCCGCGGTCGATCCCGTCCATCTTCCCGAGCCCATGCGGCTGAGGATGTGGGAGGTGCTCAGCCTGATCGAGGCCGCGGATCCGCCCGGGGCCGTTCATCCCGCCCCGGGTCACGGCGGCACGGCCCGATGACCCTCCCCGGCGCGATCCCCGTGCGGGCGGGGGTGCTCGTCCTTCGACCGTTGCGTGAATCCGACCGCGATGAGTTCCTGCGTGTCCGGGAGGTCAGCGCCGAGTTCCTGCGGCCGTGGTCGCCGCGGCGCCAAGATGGGGAGTCGCCCGAAGAGCATTTTCGATCCGAGTTGGCCCGCGCCTCCGACGCGCACGCTCGCGCCGCGGGCCTCCGTCTGGCGATCACGATGCCCGGGCCCGAGTCAGAGCGTCTGATCGGGTTCCTGAACCTGAACAACATCGTGCGGGGCGTGTTCCAGAGCGCGGACGCGGGCTGGATGCTCTCGGCGGATGCCCTGGGCAAGGGGCACGCCACCGCCGCGCTGAACGGATTGCTCGATGTGGCGTTCGCGCCAGAGCCGTTGGGGCTGGGCCTGCATCGCGTGCAGGCGAACATCATCCCCGAGAACACCCGGAGCCTGGCGCTCGCGGAGCGTTGCGGGTTCCGGCGTGAGGGTCTGGCCCGAGCCATGCTCCGCATCGCGGGCGCGTGGCGCGACCATGTGATGACCGCGAAGTTGGCCGAGGAACACCGCCCGGTTTATCTGGGGTCGGCGGGGAGCTGAGGAGCCCCCGTGCGAGGCGTGGCGCCGTCCGCTGGGGCGTCGGGCGTGGCGTCGCCGGGTTGGGGCGCGGGCCGGGGCTCCATCCCCGGCAGTGGTTCGAGCGTGCCGTCGGGCGCGACGCGCATGGTCGCGGTCGATTGCAGATAATCGAGAATCGCGTTGCGCAGGTCGGCCTGCGCCTGGGCCCGGGCGTCCCTGGCCGCGAGCAGGTCGTTGGCGGTCTCGATGAGCTGCTGCGTTGTCAGCTCGTCGCGCTTGATTCGTTGCTCCTCCTGTCGGCGCAGGTTGATTCGGACCGCTTCCTCCTGCAGCCGGAGGTTGAACCTGGCGCGGTCGATCTCCCGTACCCGTGACCGCACCTCCAGCACGACGTTGTCGCGAGCCAGGTCCAGGTCCCGGCGTGCCCGCTCCATGTTGACGGCCGCCTGCTTGACCTGAAGGCGTTCGATCTCGCGGTCCAGCGGCAGCCCGAACGTCACGCCCGCCTCGTAGAGGAAATCGTCCGGCTCGTAGACGAAACCGCCCTCGCGCGCGGAGCGCTTGGTGCGGGCGGTCACGCCGCCGGTCAGGTCGAGGTCCGGCAGCAGCCCGTTGGTCGCGTTGCGCATGGCGCGCCGCGAATCGTCCACCTGGTCGCGCCGGTTCTGAAGGTCGAGCCGGTACTGGAGCGCGAGCTCCGTGGCCGCCTCGGGCGAGATGTCCGGGTCCGGGAGCACCAGCTCGATCGGCGCCAGCGCGGGCCGGTCCGCGACGCCCAGCCCCAGCCGCACCTTGAACCGGTCCAGCGCCAGCAGGTGCGACTCGCGCAGGTTCGCCAGCGCCGCCTTGGCCGTCAGCACGCGGTTGGATGCGATGTTCTTCTGGAACTCGGCCAGGCGCCCGGCCTGTACCAGCGCCTGGGTCCGCCGCTCGTCCTCGAGCAGGCCCTCGAGCTGCACCTTCTGGTTCTCGATCCGGGCCCGCTGCAGCAGCAGGTTCACGTAGTCCCGGGCCACGCTGACCAGGAAGGTCCGGCGGAACTCCTCGAAGCGCCGCGCCGCGTAGATCAGGTTGCGTTCGGACTGGATCAGGTCCTCCTGCGCCACCAGGCCCGCCCCGCGCAGCAGGGGCACGCGTGCCGTCAGCGCCAGGTTCGACGCCTGGTCGTACTGCCCGGACACCTGGTTGCGGAGCTGCTCGGTCGCGTCCCACACCCAGCGGGCCTCCAGCTCGCCGCCGTACGGGAGCCGCTGCGTCGCCCGGAGCTCGTTGATCACGCGGACCGCGGAGTCGAACCGGCCGTCCGTCCCCGGCGCCGTGAAGTTGGCGCGGCTCTCAGCGAAGAGCCGCGGGCTCCAGCGATGCTGCTCGATCAGCAGCCGGATCGCGGCCAGGATGTACTCCTCCTCGGCGTTCAGATACTCACGGGCGGTGAGCTGGCTCTGACGGAACGCGTCCAGCACCGAGAACGGCCGTCCGTTCTCTCCCGTCGGCACCCCGTCCTCCGCGTACGCGGACAGCCGCGACTCCACGTCACGGGCCTCGTCCGCGGGCGTGTAGGCCAGCGCCGATGCCGCCGGGTTTCGGGTCGGGAGCGATTTGGCGCGAATCCGGTCCTCGTCCGACTCATCCCCAGCCGCGCGGGCCGAGTCCCGCGCGCGCGCCGCGGTGGCGCCGCCGAGCAGCAGGCTCTTCTCCCGGACCAATTGGTCCGTCTTCGCGTCGATGTCCTCCAGCCCGCCGGAGCACCCCGGCAGGCCGATCAGCAGGAACGCGGCTCCAACCCGGGTCCCCCATCCGCCGTGCGTTCCATTCCGATTGGGCACTGTACGTCCTTCCGAGCGACCCCGAATACGGGTCTGAATCCTATCTAAATACGAACACAAGTTGAGTAATGAGGGCATGCGTCCTAGCATCCAATTCACTCTAGTCTGACCAGAAAACGTCAAAATTGTCCGTTCTTTGTTTGGATTTGCCCTCGACCCACGTGTCCGTGCCGTCTTGACCGAGCCCTAGGACGGCCCCTCATCCGGTTTCCATCTCGCACGGACCGCATTGCAGGAGCATCCTTGAAATGGCTTCGGTGAGCTACGACGGTCAGTCCTTCATGCTCGATGGTCGCCGCATCTGGATCGTCTCGGGTTCGATCCAATACGCGCGTGTGCCCCGCGACCAGTGGGCGGATCGTATCAACGCCGCCCGGCTCGCCGGGCTCAACACGATCGAAACGCCCGTGTTCTGGAATCGCCACGAGCCGCGTCCCGGTTCGTTCGATTTCACCGGCGAGAACGACATCCGTCATTTCGTCGAGCTCGTCCACAAGGCCGGCATGTACGCCATCCTCCGGCCCGGCCCGTACATTGGCGCGGCCTGGGATGGCGGCGGCCTGCCCGCGTGGCTGCTCGCCGCGCCGGGCGTGACACCGCGCACCGCCAACGCTCCCTTTCTGGAGGCCAGCTCCCGCTACATCTCCGCGCTGGCGCAGCAGGTCCGGCACTTGCAGGTGACCTCCTCGACGGAGGGCCCGATTCTCCTCATCCAGAACGAGCACGAGTGGACATGCGGCCTCGATCGCCTCGCCGCCGGGTATCTCGGCGAGCTTCTGCGATACTACCGGGAGGCCGGCTTCACCGTGCCGATCCTCAATGCCAACGACCTCTGGCAAGGCGTCGAAAGCGAGATCGACGCCTGGACCGGCTGCGACGATCTTTTGCGCAACCTGCGGCAGCTCGCGGCGGTCCGGCCCAACCAGCCCCGCATCGTGATCGATTTCCGGGTCTGCCCGACGGAAGTGTGGGGCCGCGCCGCCGAACCGGCGCTCACGCCCGGCGCGGCCCAGCGCCGCCTGGCCGAGTGCCTGGCCGCGGGCGCCCAGTTCAACCTGTCCCCGTTCCTGGCCCCGACCAGCCCCGGCTTCTTCGGCGGCCGCGCGGCGTCGGGCCACGACACGTTCTTCGCGTCGATGCATCAGAGCGGCGCGCCGGTCCACGAGGACGGGACGCCCGGACCGCTGTTCTCGGCCATTCGGCGCGTGTCCATGTTCGCCTCGCGGTTCGGCCGCGTGCTGGCGCACCTCGAGCCCAAGCGGCAGGCGGTCTCGGTGCTGCCCCCCGAGGGAACGGATGCCGCCCGGTCCGGCCCGGCCGTGGGTCCCGTGCTCGTCAACGCCACCGGCTCGCAGGGCAGCGTGAGTTTCCTGTTCTGGGACGATCCGCGTCAGACGGAGCCCGTCAATCTCGTTCTTCCCAACGGTTCGTCGCTCCCGGTCTGGTCGACCGGTGAGTCGGTGAGCTGGTGCCTGCTCGACGCGCGGCTGGTCGGGCGCGCCCACCTCGACTTCAGCAACCTCCCGGTCTTCGGGCTCGTCGGCCGTGTCCTGGTCGTCTTCGGCCGTGCCGGGACCCCCGCGCGCCTGTCGATCAACGGCAGCCCGCTCGATGCCGAGGTGCCCAAGGGTTCGGATCCTCTGGTCATCGAGCACGAGGGGGTCGTCTGCGTCATCGCGTCCGTTGAGCAGACCGACACCATCCACCTCGACGACAGGTTTGTCTACCTTCGCGTGGTGTCGCTCAATCGCGCGGGGCAGCCCGTTCTGGCGCCGGACGCGGTCGATTTCATCCGCATCGATTCGGACGGCAAGGCCACCACCCACCGCGCGCTGCCCCATGCGCGCAAGCTGGCCGCCGCGGCGGGCCCGGGCGCCCGCCACTCCCCGGTCCCACCCCGCCACTCGCCCTCACGCAAGCACGCGCCCGTTCCCGTCAAGCACAAGCCGCACGCCAAGCACAAGGCCGACAAACACCCCGAGCCCAAGCCCGCGCCCCGCGCTGCGGCGCCGCACAAGCCGACGCCCAAGCCGTCCCCGAAATCGGCCGACTCTGCCCCCAAAGTCGAATTCAAGCAAGCCAAGCCGCTGGCGACCGTTCGGCCTCCCGCGGTCAAGTCGGTCGCAACGGTCCCGGCACCGCCGCCCAAGACCATCCGCAGGATCAAGGCTGCTCCGCCCCCGCCCCCTCCTCCGCCGCCGCCCCCGCCGCCCCCGCCCGAGCCGGTCTTTGTCGCGCCGCCCCCGCCCGGTCGGGTGACGCTCTCGGCGTGGGAGCACGCCCCGACCGCGGAGTACGTCAACGGCCGCAGCGCCCGCTACGCGTCGATCCCGGGGCCGGCGGATCTGGCCGCGCTCGGCGCGCCCTTCGGATACGGCTGGTACCGACTCACCATCAAGGGCGGCCCGACGTCCAAGACCCTTTGCGCGTTCCCGCAGGCTTCCGATCGCCTTCACCTGTTTCTTGACGCGAACCCGATCGGCCTCGTGGGCCTCGGCCCGGGCTCGGAGATCGAGCTGCACGTCCCCTTCCGTCGTCACGAGCACACGCTCGTGGTCCTCGCCGAGAATCTGGGGCGGTTCAGCGCCGGCCACCGCCTGGCCGATCCCAAGGGGCTGTTCGGGCACATCTGGCATGTCGAGCCCGTCAAGGTCAAGAAGCCGACCATCGAGCCCGGCGCGCCGCTCGACGCGCTCGCGTTCCGCGCCCCGCTCTGGAACGTCCACGAGGGCGACGCCACCGAGGCCCGGCGCGTCACCTGGTCGCTCGCCCATCGCCGCAAGGGCGCCGTGCTCATGCACCTTCGCAACCCCGGCGCCCGGGGCCTGATCGTGCTCAACGATCAGCCCTTCGAGTTTTTCGATGCGTCCGGTCCGAGCACCGTCATCCTCCCCGCCGATGCCCTCGCCCGAGGCAACAACACCGTTCAGCTCGCGTTGCTCGGATCGGAACCGGATCTCGACCGGCTTCACGTCGCGGCGACGTTCGACGAATGTCTCGAATCGATCAGCGCCAAGGCCGAATGGGCCTTTGCCAAGTGGGAGCCGCCCGCACCCGACGCGTTCTCGTCGGTGGAACGCAAGGCCGTCGAGCGCGCCCCGGTCTGGCTCCGCACCCGCTTCACACCCGCGGACACGCCCCACGCCCTCTGGATCGAGTTGAACGGTCTCACCAAGGGCCAGGTCTATCTCAACGGCGCGCACGTCGGTCGGTATTTCGTCGCGACGCCCGCGGGCGAACCCCTGCCCGGCGCCCACCGGCTCATCCTGCCCCGGCCCGCGATCCACTCCGGGCAGACCAACGAAGTCCTCATCTTCGATGAGCACGGCGGCACGCCCGCGAAGGTCACGCTGTCGTACGCGGCCACGGCCCCGATCGGCTACTGATCCCGCCGCCCGCGCGCGAACATCAGGGCGTGCCGCCGCTCGGCACGCTCGCCTGCTGCGCGGCCAACGCACGCCGCACCTTCTCACTCACCTTTAGCGAACGGGCGAGGTTCGCGACGAGCAGCTCGCGCTCGGGCCCGTCGTGGTTCCGCGCCGCTTCGAGCTCTCCACGCAGCCGCTGCTCTCGCTGCGTGATCGTGGCGAGTTCCTCGCGGATGGCCTCCGGATCCGGCGGCACGGGCACGGGGGCCTGCGCCCCGATCGCACCGCGTCGGACACCCCCGTTGCGGCCGATCATGGCCCCCGCGGCGCCGGGGCCGCGCCCGCCGCCCCGCGCCATGGGCCGGAACCCCGCGTCCACCCAACCGTCGCGGATCAACCCGCCCGCCGCGATGCGCGGCTTGAGCAAGTTCCGCCGCCCTGCCTGAATCGGGTCCGCGTCGCCCTCGCCCACCGCGGTGAGCGCGTCCTTCGGAGCCACCAGCCGGTCCGCCGCCGCGGCGTGCGCGGCGTACGGCTCGCGCCGCGCCAGCCACGCTGTCACCAGGTCGTCCTCGCCGAACATCGCCTGGTCAAGGTCGCCGAAGCTGCCCAAGGTCACATCGAGCGTGAGCCGCTGATCGCCGCGCAGCACCACCATCCGGACCGTGTCGCCCGGGTCGCGCGAGATGATCCGGGGCCGCAGGTCGTTGGCGTACTGACCGGCCAGCGCGTGGCCGTCGATCTCGACGATGATGTCCCCGGCCTCCAGCGCCTTCGCCGCGGGGAAGCGTTCGATCGTCCGTTGCACCACGTACCACCGAGGCAACTGGCGGTCGAACTCGACGCCCACCGCCCCCCGCGCGGACGACACGAACCTCGACCACGCCACCACCGAGAGTCGTTCCCGCTGTTCCGCCGAGAGGTCGCGGCGGGCCAGTTGCGTCTCGATTTCCTTGAGCCCCACGCCCAAGAGCTGGCCGAGCTCCTCGCTCGCGGCTTCTCGATCGAGAAACCCCTCCGACCCGAGCCGCGCCACCAGGGCGCTCAGGTCGGGCTCCGCGCCGGCCGGGACGGAGCCTGCACCCAGGCTCACCGCGGCGATGCCCATTGTCCACGCGCCCCAACCCGTCCGCATCATCGGTCGCTCCTCGCCCGATTGTTGCCTCGCCGGCCGCGCCGATCCCGCGTGAATTCTCGGACCCGGCGTGTCGTGCTGCCCCTCCGGGCAAGGAGCCAGGGCGGCCGTCGCCGCTCATTCCGCGTTCTGAACCTGCTCCTTGATGCGGTCAATGGCACCCTTGATCTCCACGATGCAGCGCGAGATCATCGAGTCGCCGCACTTGCTCGCGATGGTGTTGGCCTCGCGCAACATTTCCTGGGCCAGGAAATCCAGCGTCCGACCCGCGCCCTTCGAGCCGTCGCCCCCCGTCAGTTCGGTGAACTGCTCCAGGTGCCCCTTGAGCCGGCAGATCTCCTCCGCGATGTCGCTCTTCTCCGCGTAGATGGCGATCTCGCGGACCACGTCCCCCGGCTCCACGGCCAGGCCCGCCTCGCGCAGCATGGTCTCGATCCGCGTTTTGAGCCGACCCTCGTACTCGATCAGCACCTGCGGCGAACGCTGCGCGATCACCTCCAGCCGGGCCGCCACCAGGTCCCGCTGCTCCAGCAGGTCCTCCAGAAGCGAGGCGCCCTCGCGCTCGCGCATCGCGTTCACGTTCGCGCACGCCTTGTCCAGCAGCGACAGGAACGCGCCCCGCGCCGAGCCCAGTCGCTGCTCCTCGTTGCCCGCCGGTTGGAGCACGCCGGGCAGCGTCAGCAACGCGCCCAGATCGATCGACACCGCGCCCGAGCCCACCCGCGGCGAACGCTCCAGTTGCTCGATGTACCGCGACAGGGCCCGGTGGTTCACGTTCAGCGCCGCGCTCTCCGAGGCGTCGGTGTACGTCGCCGACATCACCACGCTGCCGCGCCGCAGCCGACGCCGCAGCTCCGCCTCCATCTCTGCCTCGAGCCCCTGCAGCTCCTCCGGCAGGCGGATGATCGCCTTGAAGTACCGGCTGTTGAGCGACCGGACCTCCAGAAAGTAGTGGACGCCGCCGATCTCGGCCGACGCGTCACCGAAACCGGTCATGCTGCGAATCAAGGGATGCTCCGCGCGTTCCGTGGAACGGGTTCCGAACACCCCCGCGCCAAGATCCTACCACGCTCCCTCCCCTGCTCCGTACGCGGCCGCCGACCTACTTGGGCGGCTCGGACGGGTTCGGCTTCTCGGGGACGGTCGCCGGCCTGACCGGTTCACTCTCGCTTGAGGGCGTCGCGCCGGCCGGTGCGGGCGTGTTCTCGTTCGGTGTCCCGGAGGCGGGCGCCCTGTTCCCACCACCACCGGTCGGGGCCGGCGCGGCAGTCGGTCGACCCTCACCGGAGGTCGGCCGCGTGCCGAAGTTCAGCACCACGGCCAGGACCAGGTAAATGAAGAAAAACCCGATGGTCGCCACCGTCAGCGCATCGCCCGTGCGTGCGCCAAAAGCGGTCTGCCCCGATCCCGCGCCCGAACCGAACGCGCCGGCCAAGCCCCCGCCCTGTGGACGCTGGATCAAGACCACCAAGATCAACAGCAGACAGGCGAACAGGAAGACCGCCAGCAGCGAGCCAACGACCCACGTCGCCCATGTCAGCAGAACCAGCATCGACCGCACTCCTAACGACACCCTTCCGGAAGCGAGCCGGAAGTCTAGGCGAGACGCATCGTGTCATCGCTCGCGTCGCCCCCGGCGCATCACCCGGCCGCGGCGGCGCAGATCGCGGAGAACTCGTCCACCTTGAGCGACGCACCCCCGACCAACGCACCGTCAACGTCCGGTTGGGCCATCAGGCTTGCCGCGTTCGCAGCCGTGACCGATCCTCCGTACATGATCGGTGTCCGTTCCGCGGCGGTCCCCCCGAGCAGCTCGCCCAACACGCTCCGGATGTGTCCGTGGGCCTCACGGGCGTCCGTGGGTGTGGCCGCCTTCCCGGTCCCGATCGCCCACACCGGCTCGTACGCGATCACCAGCCGCTCCGCATTCGACGGGCCCACGCCGCGCAACCCCGCCCGCAATTGCCGCTCATTGACCCCTTGCGTCCGGCCGGACTCCCGCTCGGCCAGCGTTTCCCCGATGCAGAGGACGCACCGCATTCCCGCCGCGAGGATCGCCGACGCCTTGCGCCCGACCAGCTCGTCCGATTCCCCCAGCACGTGCCGCCGCTCCGAATGCCCGGCCAGCACCAGCGTCACCCCGCACTCCCGCAGCATGTCGAGCGAGACCTCGCCCGTGAACGCACCCTTGGGCTCGAAATAGGCATCCTGTGCGCCCAACGCGACCCGGCCCGCGGCCCCCGCGCGCGCCAGCGCGTCCCGCACCGGCAGCAGGAACGGGAACGGCGGGAACACCGCCACTGAAACCCCGCCCGGGACCGCCCGCGCCACGCCCTCGGCCAGGACCGGGGCCCCCGCGAGGGTCGTGTTCATCTTCCAGTTCCCCCCGACGATCGTTTCGCGTGACTTCACTCGCTGTGCCCTCGCCCGTCCGGTGTCGTCGCTCACTTCGCGCCCAGGGTCTCGTCGAAGAACGCCCGCATTGCGCCCCACGAACGCCGGTCCGCTTTCTCGTTGTACGCCACGCCCGGGATCTTGAACGCGTCGGCGCCGGGATTGGTGAACGCGTGCACCGCGCCCCCGTAGTCGATGAACTGGTAGTCGACGCCCGCCTTGCTCATCTCCTCCTTGAAGCCGCGGCGCTCCTCGGCGGGCACCATGGGGTCGTCCGCGCCGTTGCACACCAGCACCTTGGCCCGGATCTTGCCCGCGTCCGCGGGGGTCGGGTTGCTCAGCCCGCCGTGGAAGCTCACCACCGCCCGAAGGTCCGCGCCCGAGCGGGCCAGTTCCAGGCAGACCGTCCCGCCGAAGCAGTACCCGATCGCCGCCAGCCGCGAGGCGTCCACGTTCTCCTGCGTCCGCAGCACCTCCAGCCCCGCCGCGGCCCGGGCCCGCATCAACGCCCGATCCTGATAGAACGGCGTCGCCAGCCTCTGCGCTTCCTCGGGCGTGGCGGCGGTCTTCCCCTTGCCGTACATGTCCAACGCGAACGCGACGTACCCCAGCGCCGCCAGCTTCCCGGCCCGCTCCCGCGCGTACCCGTTGTGGCCCCACCACTCGTGCACCACCAGCACGCCGGGACGCTTGCCCTTCACGCCGTCGTCCCAGGCCAGCACGCCCTCGAGCGTCACCCCGTCGTGCGTGTACGCGATCGTCTTCGTCCGGACCTCCGCTCGCGTCGCGGCCGCGAGGGGAAGGCCGAGGGCGAACATCACCGCCACCAGCGTGCCCAGGTTTGTCATGTTCGGCTCCTCGTCGTGTGGTGCCGATCCTAGCGCGCGGCCGGGCGCGAGCCGCGGTCCGCAACCGCGTCCCGGGCCGCGCGCCGACGCTCCCGGGGACGCGCCGGGGGCCTTGACGGCTCTGGTACAGTCCCCACATGAGCACCTCGCACGCACCCGGCCTGTTCGTGTGCATCGCCGCGTCGGCCGTCGCCGCGCCGCCCACCCCCTCCCGCGTCGTGATCGTGATCGAGGAGAACCACTCGTTCAACCAGGTCATCGGCAATCCCGATGCGCCCTACCTCAACGCCCTCGCCGCGGCGGGCGCGTCGCTCACCTCGATGTACGCGATCACGCACCCCAGCCAGCCCAACTACCTCCAGTTCTTCTCCGGGTCCAATCAGGGCGTCACCGACAACACCGTTCCCGCTCCCGGCGCCCCGTTCACCACGCCGAATCTCGCCGCGTCACTCCTCGCGTCCGGCGCGACGTTCGTCGGTTTCTCCGAGGATCTTCCCTTCGTCGGCTTTGACGGCCCCAACGCCGCGGGCGGCCTCTACGTCCGCAAGCACAACCCCTGGGTCAACTGGCAGAACACCCCGCGGGGCCCCAACCAGCTCGCCCCGGAGATCAACCGCCCGTTCAGTGATTTCCCCTCGGACTTCTCGCTCCTCCCCGCGGTCTGCATCGTCGTGCCCAACCAGCAGAACGACATGCACGACGGCACCATCGCCCAGGCCGACGCCTGGCTCGCGACCCGCATCGAGCCCTTTCGCCAGTGGGCGATGGCGAACAACGCGCTCCTGGTCGTGACCTGGGACGAGGACGAGTCCGCCTCCCGCAACCGCATCCCGACCATCCTCGTCGGACCCATGATCCGCCCCGGCGCGATCGACCAGTGCTGGACCCTCCACAACCTGTGCCGCACCATCCTGGACATGCACGCGGCCGCGCCCTTCGCGTCCGTCGCCGCTGCCCGTCCGTTCACCGGACCGTTCCGCGACGATCACCTCGTCGCCACCCGCCGTTTCAGCCACGGCGCCGGCGGGTACGCCGGCGTGCTCGACACCATGATCGAGCAGGCCGCGCCCGATGCGCCCGGTTCCGCGGCGGACCCGCTCGTCGCCGACGGCTCGCCCCTCCGCCAGATCCTCATCCGTTTTGACGATCTCTTCGGACCGGCACCGGATCAGGTCCCGCCCGGCGCGGCGGTCCTGTCCGCCAAGCTCCTCCTCCTCACCGGTCCCAGCTCCGCCAACGGCGATTCGTCCGACTCGTCCATGTCGCTCCACCGCCTGCTCGTTCCCTTCAACGCCGCTTCGACCTGGAACACGCTCGGCGGGGGAGTCTCCGCCGACGGCGTCGAGTCCCTCGCCGCTCCCGATTTCACGCTCATCCCCAATGTCCGCGACGCCTGGGCCATCTTCGACGTCACCGCCACGGTCCAATCGTGGTCCGATCTGCCCGCCACCAACCTCGGCTGGGTCATCCGCCCCTCCGGCACCGACGGCTGGCGCCCGCGTTCGTCCGAGGCATCGGCCCTCGCCGACCGCCCCGTCCTCGAGATCACCTACGACCTCGGCCCGGCGTGCGCGGCGGATTTCAATCACGACGGCTCGGTCGACGACTTCGACGTCTTCGACTTCCTCAACGCGTTCTTCCAGAACCACTACCTCGCCGACTTCAACCGGGACGGCTCCGTCGACGACTTCGACTTCTTTGATCTGTTCAATGTCCTCTACGACCCGTGCTGACGCGTCGGATCACGCGATGGACGCACCCGCGGCCTTCGCCGTTGCGCGGCTCGTGCCCCGCGGGCTCCCTCAGCCCACCGCGTCCTCCAATTCCGCCAGGATCCGTCTCAGGCCCGGGAAGGCCGCCCGCGCGCACGCCTCGGGCAGGCTGAGCCACTCGCGGCGGCGTGCGTCGCGCTCCTTCCAGTCGCGCATCACGCGCTCGACTTCCAGCGCGTACAGACGCACCCGCATCCGCCGCCCCATCTTCAGGTACGAGTAGTGCCCCAGCTCCTCGCCGATCGCGCTCGCCACCACCCCCGCCTCCTCGTACGCCTCGATCAGCGCGGTCTCCTGCGGCGAGCGCCCCGCGTCGATCCTCCCCTTGGGCACGATCCAGCCGCCCGCCGTGTTCGTGATCAGCAGCACCTCGATCGCGCGCCGGCTCGTCCCCCGATTCACCCGTCGGAACGGCACGGCGCCGGCCTGAAGGGTGCGGGCCCGATCCCGCTTTCCGTCATCCTTGACCGGCATGGCCTTGCCCAATCCGCGCCTCCTGCTTGGTTGCACGTCGCTCGCTCGGGCCATCCCGGCCCGATTCCCATCACCAATGTACCACACGCTCCGGCCCCGGCGACCCTCCCGGCCCGTGTTCCCGCCTACGGCAGCGGGAATTTCGCGCACAGGTCCCGCACCTCGTCACGCACCGCCCGCGACGACGCCTCGAGCTCCGACGCGCCCGTCAGGCCGGCGCCCAGCACGCGGTCGATCCATCCCGCCACACGCTCCATCTCCGCCGCCCCGAACCCACGCGTCGTGACCGCCGGCGAGCCCAGCCGCACCCCGCTCGTCACTCGCGGCGGCCTCGGGTCGTTCGGGATCCCGTTCTTGTTGCACACGATCCCCGCGCCCTCCAGCCACTTCTCCGCGTCCGTTCCCGTCAAGCGGTCGGAACGGCCGCGCAGGTCCACCAGCATCAGGTGATTGTCCGTTCCGCCGGTGGTGATCCGGAACCCGCACGCCCGCAGCGCCGCCGCCAGCGTCCGCGCGTTCTCAACCACCCGCCGCTGGTACGCCGCGAACTCCGGACGCAGCGCCTCGCCGAACGCGGCCGCCTTCGCCGCGATCACGTGCATGAGCGGCCCCCCCTGCACGCCCGGGAACACCGCCTTGTCGATCCGCTTGGCCAGGTCCTCGTCGTTGGTCAGGATCAGCCCGCCGCGGGGGCCCCGCAGCGTCTTGTGCGTCGTCGTCGTCACCACGTGCGCGTGCGGGAACGGCGACGGGTGCGCGCACCCCGCGTGCGTGCACAGGCCCGCGATGTGGGCCACGTCCGCCATCAGCAGCGAACCCGCCTCGTCCGCGATCGCGCGGAACCGCGCGAAGTCGATCGCCCGCGGGTACGCCGAGTACCCGCACATCAGCACCCGCGGCCGGTGCTCCAGGCACACCCGGCGCACCGCGTCGTAGTCGATCCGCTCGAACTCCGGGTGCGCCGGCTCGTAGTGCAGCGGGTAGAACACCGGCTTGTGGTACACCCCGGAAAAGTTGATCGACATCCCGTGCGACAGGTGCCCCCCGTCCTTGAGCACCAGCGAGCAGAACACCTCCCCGGGCTTCATCAGCGCCATGAACGCGGCCGTGTTCGCCTGTGCGCCCGAGTGCGGCTGCACGTTCGCGAACCGGCAGCCGAACAGCGCCTTGGCCCGCTCCCGCGCCAGGTCCTCGATCTTGTCGTGCCACTCGCACCCGCCGTAGTACCGCGCCCCCGGGTAGCCCTCCGCGTACTTGTTCGTCAGCCAGCTTCCCATCACGTGCATGACCGCGGGCGACACGTGGTTCTCGCTCGCGATCAGCTCGATCGTCGATTCCTGCCGCTCCCGCTCGCGGGCCATGTACTCCGCCAGTTCGGGGTCGCCCCCCTTGCCCCGCAGCAGCTCCAGCAGACCGTCCGACAGCGCGTCCTTGGACATGCCCCAAGCGTACCCCATCTCCGGCCCCGCGCCCGCCCCAGCGCCGCACCCGTCCGCTACACAGCCCACATCAGCAGCCCGATCGCCGCTGCGTCCAGGCCCAGCGTCGCACCCCACGCGACCAGCGCCCGCCGCCCATCCAGCGCCGCGCGCCAGGCCGCCCACCACCACCCCGCCACCCACGCCGCCAGCAGCCCGGACAGACCCCACGGGCCACCCAGCGCATGGCTCTCCAGCAGCGGCTCCAGCACCCAGTCCAGCACCTCCCACCACCCCTTGCCGTAGGCCCCGATCACGTGCTCCTGGTACAGCCGCACCAGCATCGACACCAGCAGCAGCACCGCCGCGCCGGGCAGCGACATCCACGACGCGCGGATCAGATGCCCGCGCGGCACCTCGCGCGCCCGCGCCAGACGGCCCGCCGCCCACGCCGCCGGGCCCGCGAGCGCCACCAGCGCGAGCCCGGCGAGATCGGCCCGATCCATCAGCGTGGGCCGCGCCGCGTGAAGGAACCGCTCATCCCACGGCCAGACGAACGCCTCGGCCAGGCGCCACCCGCCCGCCGTGTCCGCGCCCAGAACGCTGCTGACGAACGTCGGCGACCCCCGCAGCCAGGCGGGCTCGCTCGACTGCGCCCACGCCACGAGCCCGCCGATCAACGCGTGCGACCCGAGCAGGATCGGCGCCGCGAACATCACCAGCCGCCACGGCCGCGACGGCGCCCGCGGATCGATGCCGTCGCGCGCCTCGCCGCCGCCCCAGACTCTCCACGGCGTCAGGCACCGGAGCGCCGTGCGCGCCCAGCGTTGCGGGGCGGGCCCGAAGCCGTGCTCGAAGCTCCACCACGGCCCCAGCGACGCCGCCCCCAGCGCCGCGTCCCATTCCCAGCGCCGGCCGCACTCGCTGCACGTCACCCGGCCCCCGTGGGGCCCCGCCCCCGAGAGGTCGTACCCGCACGCCGGGCATCCAACGGTTTTCCGGCCTTGCACGCTCACCGCCCGAGCCTACCCGAACAACGGTCCCGCGTCCCCCCTAGCGGGCCTCTCTCCACACGTCCATCACGCCCGGAATCGAAGACAGCAACACCGCCGCGAACATGCTCGACATCAGCACCAGCAGCGCGGCCGTGACGCCCGGCATCTCCGCCCGCAAGTACCGCTTCGCCGCGGCCCGCCACCACCACCACAGCCACGCCGCGAACACGACCCCGAACGCCCAACTGTGGACCCCGATGGCGCGTCCCAGCACCAGCGAGAATCCCTCCCACGATAATCCCGTCGCCGCGCCGCCCGGGCTCGGACGACCCGTCGAGAACACCCCGCCCGCGACCCCCGTCCCTCCCCCGCGACCGTCCACCAGCCGTTTCATCCAGGCCAGCACGCCCCCCAGGGCCATCCACGACCCGCACACCAGGGGCAACAGCGGAAACGAGTACGTCCACACCCGCCAGACGTGACGCCACCGCATCCGAGATGGGTGCAGGGTGCTGGGCATCAGCGCCACCCCCGCGGGCATGATCGCCGTGGTCAGGACGCCCCACGCGAACCACACGTTCACCCACACCCACGAGCCCCAACCCACCGACATTCGGTACGGCCACACGGACGAGCCCAGCACGTCCACCCATGTCGGCCGTCCCGTGATCCACCCCCGCGCCCGCCACACCGCGTCCGGCCACGCCAGCGACACCCCCAGCGCGCCCAGGCACACCGCCCCGTGCGCGAGAAGCACGCCCAGCACCGCGTACGTCAGCAGTCTCCGGCCCTCGAACGAGTGCCCCAATCTCAGCTCCCGCCACATGCGCCCGGGCGTCGCCGAGCGCGCCAGGGTCCCCGCCAGCCGTTCAAACGGTCGATCCCTGTGGTGCTCGAAGCTCCACCCCGGCGGCCGGTTCGGCCCCAGGACTTCGCCCCACGAGAAGTACACCCCGCACTCGCTGCAACGGCCCACCAGCGGCGCGCACCCCGGCAGCGTCGAGGCCTCTCCCGCCGCGGCCCGATCGACCGCCGCGCCCGGCCCCAGCCCGACGCCCGCCGCCACGCCGGTCAGGTCGTACCCGCAACTCGGGCAGACGGGCCGGGCGCGGCCTTTTCCGGTCGGTGTGACGTCGTCCATGCGGGTGTCACCAGGGGGCCAACAGTTCGACGATCCGCCAAGGTACCACAGGGACGTTCCACGTGGATCGCTCCGGCGCAATCCTCAGCGGTTCGCGCCGGAACCGATCGAACGGCCGGCTGACCGCGAACCTGTCGGCCGCGAGCATTTCGGTCGCGCCGCCCGCCCCACGGTGGCGAGCGAGCTGATTCCGGATGGCTGCGCGGGCAATTCCGTTGCGTGAATGTGCGGCGTGGCGCGCGCGTTCCGGCACATGTTCCACGTGGAACGTCGGCCCGATCGGGTCACGACTCGTCGGCGCCGATGGTGCGCGCGCGTTCCGCGCCCGTGCCCCCCTCGGGCTCGGGCGTGCCCGCCGGCGAGGACATCCCGTTCCAGAGGTCGCGGAGCTGGTGCCGCGAGGCGATCCCGAGCGCCGCGTAAATCGCTTTGACGTGGTCGTGAACGGTGTGCGGGCTCCGCCGCAGCTTGGCCGCGACCTCGCGTTCGCTCAGGCCTTCCAGCACGTGCGGCAGCACCTGACGCTGCGCGGCGCTGAGCCGGCCCATGATCCCCGCGCGGCGCGCCTCGTGCTCCAGCACCCCGTGCAGCAGGGCGTATCCCATGATCGTCGCGAGCAGACCGAGCCGGTGCGTCAGGTCCGCGTCCGGCCCGTCGGCGGACGCCGCCGACACCGGCCAGTCGACCTGCATGGTCAGCGTGAGCTGCGAGCGCTCGAATCCCTGTTCCTGGCGCAGTCGAACGAACCCGCCCAATCCATGCCGGTCGCGGAACCGAGCGTATGACGATCGTCCCCAGGTGCCCGACGCGGCCGCCTGGGCCCCGGTCCGCACGGGCTGATCGCCGCTCGGGGCGGGCATGTCATCCTCGCGCAGCCCCAGCGAGACATGCGTCCACATGGCCGCGGCCTGGCGGGCATCGCGATAGCCCACCGCCGACGCGGCACGCGTTCGCGTTTCGCCGGCGGGATCGTGCCGTTCATGGATGACCCCCCACACCCCGAGCCCGGGCCGCGCCGGACGTGGCGCCGGGGCTTCCCCCGAGACGAACTCCAGCAGCGCGGCGCACGCGCGATCGAGCCATTCCTGAGGGGCTTTCAAGGAGCCCGCGAAGACCGCCGCGACCGCTTCGGCGAATCGCTTGTGCGCGTCCGCTCCGGTCGCGCCCGGGTGCCGCGGTGTTTCCCGGGCTCGTTCACCCAGTTCTTGCTCGGTTGGGAGTGGGTCCGGTTCGTGGCTCACCTGCGTGCCTCTCAGTTCATGCTCGTTACGGTCAGGTGCCGGGTCGCGGCCGTGGTCCTGGCATCGGGCGCCGTGCGGTCTCTGGATTCTCGACACATCTGGGCGCGCCGCTCAAGCGCACAATTCCGTGTGGAAAAGCCACGCGCGCACGCTTGGGAGACGATGTTGCGCGCGTGTACCCACGGATTCGTGTCGGCCACACGGGCGCCGGCCCGAAAAAACATGACATTGAGTTCCGCGTCGGTGTGTGAGATTCACCGGATCGGGTGAGTCGTTCTTGGTTGCTTCGTTACCAACCCGACGGACCGGCCGACGCTCGTCCCCTGGCTGAGGCGTGGCGATGCTCGTCCAGCGCACCCAGGGCCCTGGCCCGAGTCGCCGCGTCGGCCGCGGTCGCGGGCGGAACTGCCAGGTCGATGTCGAGCAGCGTGGCCCGATCATGGTCGGAGTTCACCACCACGATGCGCGGGCACACGACGCGGCAGCCCTCCTCGGCCTTCTCGTGTCCGAGGATGAACACGCCGACGTTCCAGCGTGTGGCGAGGTGATCGGCCCATTCCGCGGTCCAGCCGCGCCCCCACACCATCAGGTGGGCGCTCCCCTTGCGGGGCTCGAAATCGAGGTCCGACGGCTCGCGTTCGAGCACGGCGGGATCGAAGCGATCGGCCATGATCGGGGCGGGCAGGCCGTGGGCGGCGAGCACGTCCGGCCCTCCGTTGGGGGATTTGACGCGCAGGGCGAGGGGCATGGAGCGCACGAAGGCGCCGATGGCCACGCGGACGGCCGGCGCGTCGTCCCCGAACATGTGGTCCAGCCCGGCGTCGAAGGCCTCGACGACGTTGACATCGTCCTTGATGATCCCCGAGCCGGTCATCTGGGCCAGTTCGTGGTTGGCGAGCAGCGCGTGGACGCGTTCGGGGAACGCGGCCTTGAGGGCCGCGACCCTGGCCAGCGATCGGTAGCTGAAGTCCATGCCGTTGACGAGGCGGTCGGGGTGGATGACCTCGTGCAGGGTGATGTGGGCGGGATCGGCCGCCGCCGGCGTGTCGTCGAACGGCAGCCCCGCGTGCGCGAGGACGCGCCGGAAATTGACCGGGTTGTCGTGCAGGTCGCCGGTGGCGAGCAGGCGCCCCGGCGGCGTGATCACGTCGGCGCCGCCGCGCCGGCACGAGGCGGAGAGGTTCGCGGCCCGGCCGCGCCGAAGGGCGTCGATGACCGCGTCGGCGCGGCGCATGTCGGGCGCGAGGTATGGGGCGGGGGGTTCGGCCACCGGGAGCGTGCCTCCGGCGTCAGAGGTCGACGTCGACGCGGCCGAGGTCGCCCGAGCGGCGGAGCTCCTCCTCGGCGTCGAGCTTGCCGCGGATGAGGTTGAGGCGCTCGGCGATGTGCTTCATGGAGGCGGGGCGGCGGGCGGGGTCGATCTCCACGCACTCCATGACGAGGCGGTCGAAGAGCTCGGGGACGCGGCGGTTGAGTTCGATGGGAGACTTGGGCTTCTCGATGAGCTTGTCGTCGCGCGAATTGACGAGCGAGTCGCCCTTGGCGAGCGCGGTGGGAACAAAGCTGCGGGTCAGCACCCAGTACATGGTCGCGCCGAGGTTGTAGATGTCGGTGCGCTCGGTGATGGGCCGCAGATGGACCTGCTCCGGGGCGATGTAGTCGGGCGTGCCCTGGATGCGCTGCTTGACGGTGCCGAGCTTGCAGGACTGCCCCAGGTCGATGATCTTGACGCGCGTGTGGTCGCTGACGATGACGTTGTTGGGCTTCATGTCGGCGTGGGCGTAGCCACGCTCGTGCATGTAGGCCATGGCCAGGGCGACCTGCTCGAAGATCCAGGCGGCGTGCTCGAAGGTCCGCGGGGGCTCTTTTTCGAGGCTGGTGCCGTCGACCAGCTCCATGACCAGGTAGAGCTCGGAGACGCTGATGATGCCGTCCTTGACCTTGATGACGCGCTCGATCTTGCGGATGTTGGGGTGATCCAAGGCGCTGCCGACCTCGTACTCGGCCAGGGCCTGGTCGAGGAAGCGCTGGTCCTTGGGGGTCTCTTTCGCGACGTGCTTGAGGGCTCGGACCTGCTTGTTCCGGGGATCCTGAACCAAGTAGATGATCGATGCCGCGCCCCGCCCGAGCTCGGACAGCACGCGATATCCCTCGATCATCTCCCCTGGCTTTCTCGGTTCCACGATGGGGCCGTACCTCCGCGTCCGGGTCAGTGTGGCGGGCGCTCTTGTCCCCGGCCGGTCCGGAGAGGAACGCGAACTGTAGCAATCCTCTTGCAGAGATGTTCGGTGCACGCGCTGGAGACTCCTCGCCCGAGAAGTGAGGGAATCGCCGCTCGGACGGCCGAGGGCGTGGGATCGGCCGGCCCGGTGCGGGCCGGGACATATCGGCTTGGGATGTGCGAGACAGCTCCCTCTCGTGGGCCCGAACGGGCTCGGATTGCTATCCGTGCCGGATGCGCCGGTGGTTCCATCGGGATGAGCGGGGGATCGCTCCGCGCACACCCGAGACGGGCGAACTGAATACGTGTACCGGCGCGGGACGCGGCCGCTCAGCCGCCGACCAGCCGCCGACGGAACCACTCGGCCGGGAAGTTCGCGCCGGGGTCGGCCACCTTGGCCGTTTCGCCGTGCAGGAGCACGCGCTCAGGGGGCACGTCCAACTCGTCGCAGAGGGCGTGCACGAGCAGCACCAGGCGGCGGAGCTGGGCCTTGGTGAACGGTTGGCGGTTGCCGTCTCCGACCAGGCAGATGCTGATGGACTGGCGGTTGTGCAGGTCGCCGTCGGGTCCGGCGGCGTGGGCGCCGGGCAACTGTTCGAGCCAGCGGTAGCCCACGTGCAGCTCGCCGTCGTCCATCCCCGCGCCGTTGCCGATGATGAAATGGTGCCCCAGTCCTTTGAAGCCCAGCCCCTGGTGCTGGGTGGCGATGGTCTCCGGGTTGCCGAGCATCGATCCGCTGTGGTGGATCATGATCGATGTCCAGCGGTCCCGCGCCAGGGGCACGCGCACGCGGAAGATCGATTCGATGCCCGAGTCGCTGGACGCGACGACGAGCGGGGGCAGCGTGGCCCCGTCCATGCGCGGCGCGGGCTTGCGGTCCAGGCCCATGAGCAGGGCGCCGACTCCGGTCATCGAGGCCAGGAGGCAGAGCCAGACGCGCTGGGCGCGGGCGCCGGAGGTGCTCGGCCGTTTGGACTTGCTCGCGCCCGATCGTGAAGCCATGACGTGCCGTTTCCCGGGTTCGTTCGATCCGCCTCGCGCCGTCCCGGACCCGGAACGCGCCGCACGAGCAGGGTACGTAATGATCGGGCGAAGGCCACGCGGACCTTGCCAAATGTGCGATCCGCGACGGTCGTGCGGGTCCGACGACGCGGGGGGCAAGCTTATCAGCCCGGGCCCGCGGCGGGCGGTCAGCTCTTGGGCGCGAGCCTGCCGGTCAGGTCGGGCTTGCGGCGGCCGTACTTGTCCTCGACGAACTGCGGCGCCCGCTTGTCGCGCACGGTGTCGTACCGGTCGTAGGGCGAACGCTCCTCGCCCGGGGAGAGGAGCGGCCGCGTGCAGCCCGAGAGGCCCAGCGCCAGCAGCACGCCGCACCGCCATCCCCACCGCCATGCCGTCCGCGCGCGAAGAGTTCCCGTTTCGCACCGTGCGATCACGATCGTGCCTCCTGCTCGGCCCAGTGTAGTCGGCCGTCGGGCGTGACCCCCGCGATCCCGGAGCTCACCAGCCGGCGCAGGCCCTCGTAGACCGCCGCGCACACCGCGGTGGCCAGGTTGAGCGAACGTTCGCCGGGGACCATCGGCAGGAGGAGGCGACGCTCGGGGTAACGATCGAGGATGGGGTCGGGCAGCCCCGCGGTCTCCTTGCCGAAGACGAGGTGATCGCCGGGGCGGAACGGTGCGTTCCAGAGCGGGGCGCGGGCCCTGGTGGAGAAGAGCCAGACGGAAGCGGGCGCCGCGGCCGCGAGATAGGCGTCGAAGGAAGCGTGCTCGACGGGCCTCAGCCTGGGCCAGTAATCCAGCCCGGCGCGCCGGCAGGCTTTTTCGTCGGTGTCGAAGCCCAGCGGGCGGATCAGGTGCAGGGCGCAGCCGCAGGCGATGCACGTGCGGCCGATGTTCCCGGTGTTGTTGGGGATCTCGGGCTCGTGGAGCACGACGTGGAAGAACGGGCGCGGCACGGCCACCACCGTAGCCCCGGCGCGATGCAACGAAGAGGGCCGCCCCCTGGGGGAGCGGCCCCGTGCGGATCGTGAATGAGAGTCGAGCCGCGGGCGGCGCGGCTCAGCCAGCCCGGGCCTCGGACTTCTTGAGGAACGCCTCTTCGGCGGCGCGGCGGGCCTTCACACCGGGATCGACGCGGAGCGTGTTCTCCACCGCGGCGCGGAACTTGGGATCGAGCGGGTTGCCCTGCCAGCGGACCACGTTGTCGGTCGAGACGACCACGACGTGCGGGATGGCGTTGATGCGGAACGCCTTGTAGAGCGATTGCCCGAGATCGTTGGCGTGGGCGTACTCGGACTTGTGCGTGCCGAGGAACTTCTTGACCGATTCGAAGTCCTCCTTGTAGTCGCCCGCGGGCTGGCCGCTCATCCCGACGATGACCAGGTCCTGGCGGTTCTTCTTCTGCAGGTCGTCGAGGGTGGGCATGGCGCGCTTGCACGGCCCGCACCACGTGGCCCAGAAGTCGAAGACCACCACGCGGCCGGAGGTGTTGGGGGCTTCGGTGATCCACTTCCCGGCGGCCGCGCCCTGGGGCAGGGGCTTGCCCTGAAGATCATCGGCGTTCAGGCCGCTGGTGTCGCTGTTGGTCTCGGGCCACTTGGTGGCCTTGTACTCCTCGGCCGCGGGGGGCGTGAACACGACATTCAGGAGCGTGCCGGGGCGCATGGCGCCCGCGACGCCGCGGGCCTTGGACGCCTCGGCCTGGGCGGAGGCGGCGCGGTCCTTGATCGAGGCGGGGAGCGCGGCGGCCTGTTCGGTGGTCTCCTTGGCGAGCGACTCGGCGGCGCCCAGGGCGGCCTCGTTGGTCACGTCGGCGTACCGGAGATTTCCGGCCCGGTCGATGACGAAGATCTCGGGGTCCTGATCGACCCTGAGCGCAGATCGGAACGCGCCCTTCTCGTCGTGCGCGAACGGGAACGTCGCGCCCTTGGCCGCGGCGACGGACTTGGCGTCCTCGAAGCCCTGCTGGTGATGCACGCCCAGCACGATCACGCCCTGGCCGCCCAGACGATCCTGGATCTGCTGGGCGGAGGCGAGCGCGTTGTGCGAGACCTTGTACCACGAGGACCAGGTGACCACGACCACGACCTTGCCCCGCAAGGACTCGGAAGTGGGGGCCGAGCCGTTGGTCCAGCCGGGCAGAGTGCTCAGCAGCGCGGCATCGAACGGCTTCATCTCCATCTGGGACAACTGCTCGCGCAGCACGCCGCCGTGCTTGCGGGCGACGTCCTGTGCCAACGCCGTGGAGCCGGCCAGCAGGACGAGGGCGAACGCTGCGGAAAGACCGTGTGCAAACTTCATCGTGCAATCTCCGTGATGAGCCGGGGCCGGCGAAAAAACCACTCGACGCTACGCCGCACGCCTGAGCGGGGTTCGGGAGCGTGCCATGAACGCATCGGCGCTTCCCAGTGAGTCTACCTGCAAATCGATGTCCGTACGCCGGGAAATCAGTGCGGGCTCGAATGTTGTTCCGCGCGCGGGCGCGGCTTGGCGAGCTCCCAGAGGGCGATGGAGGCGGCGACGACCACGTTCAATGAATCTGATTGCGGCGAGATGGGAATTTGTACTGTTTCACTGGAACATGCGCGCGCCTCGGCCGAGAGTCCCGGCCCCTCGGATCCCAGCACAATTGCCGTCCGAGATGTCTTCAAATAGTTATAGGACGTCATGGTCGTTCGCCACTCTGACAAGGCGATCGCGCCATCCGTGGCCAGCGCGAGCACGTTCCAGCCCAATTCGCGGAGTTCTCCCAGGGCCCGCGGCCAGGGCTCGATGCGTGCGAAGGGCACGGTCGCCGCGGCGCCGACCGAAACGCGGACCGACTTGCGATACAGCGGATCGGCGCAGCGCGGAGAGAGCAGCACGCCCGCGGCATTGAACGCGGACACGGATCGGAAGATCCCGCCGAGGTTGTCGTGGTTCGCGAGGTCCTCGAGGATGACCAGGGGCCGATCGGAGCCGGTCAGATCACGCCAGGTGCGCCGAGGCGGCCGGTAGGCCGAGGCGAGCAACCCGCGGTGCAGGTTGAAGCCCGTCACGCGCTCGAGCACACATGGTTCGACGACATACACAGGCAGTGAATCGGGCGGATCGTGCCGCGTCTCGCGCAGGAGCGATTCGAGGGCGGGCACGCGGTTGGCGGCGACGAGCATGGAGCGGAACGGCCGTGCGTGCGCGAGCAGGTGCCGGATGACGGTCTCGCCCTCGGCCATGAAGAGTCCGGAGGGACTCTCCGCGAGGTGCTGCTCGCGGAGGTGGGCGTCGCGCAGCCCGAGGTAGTCGATCAGGCGGGGATCGTCCGCGGAACCGACATGGACGAACTCGATGCGCACGGGTGAAGGTACCCCGGGGGCGCGCGCGGGGCCGGCGCCATGTGGGGTGGGTGGGGAGCAAGGTGGAACCGTGGGCTGGGCGCCGGCGGATGACGGATCGGAGATCATCCTGTAGACTGCGCCCATGCTGTGGATCTGGATCGTCGGCGGGCTGTTGGGCGTGCTGGTGGCGACCGTGCTCGTGTTCTGGCTCATCGGCCGGGCGCTGCCAGACCGGCACGTGATCGACGCGACGCTCACGCTCGACCGCCCCGCGGCGGAGGTGTTCGCCGCGCTCGCCGACACGCCCGGCGTCCCCTCGTGGGACAAGGGCGTGACCCGCGTCGAGCGCCTGCCCGAGCGCGAGGGGCGTGAGACCTGGCGCTGGGTCATGGGCCGCAACCGGATGGTGCTGGAAACGACGCGCCACGAGCCTCCGCGGGTGCTGGTCCGCACCATCGCGGACGAGGCCCAGTTCTTCAGCGGCGATTGGACGTTCGAGGTCCGCGACGCCGGGCGCGGCTGCGCGGTGCACCTGACCGAGCACGGGCGGATCCACTCGGCGATCCCCCGCGCGATGATGAAGCACGTGGTCGACCCCGCGATGTACCTGAAGCGGCACCTGCGGGCCCTGGCCGCGAAGTTCGGCGAGGACGCGCGCATCGAGACGGGGAAGATCCGTTTCGGGCCGTGATCGCCGTTTCTTCGGGGCACGCGGCGTGCATGACGGAAGGGCGAACGCCGCGCCAGCGCGCACGCGCGCACCCGGCGCGGCGCCCCCAGTACGATCACCCCATGCCCCGCGCCCACGACCCCGAACTCGCCCGTCTCGCCGCCGCGAATGTGGTCGCCGCGCTCCGCGCCCGCGGGCACGCGGCGTACTTCGCGGGCGGGTGCGTGCGCGACCTGCTGCTCGGGCTGCGGCCGACGGATTTCGACGTCGCCACCGATGCGCCCCCGGCCCGGGTCCGCGAGCTGTTCCGCAGCACCAGCGAGGTGGGGGCCGCGTTCGGCGTCGTGCTGGTGAGGCTCGACGGCTGCGCCATCGAGGTCGCGACCTTCCGCTCCGACGGGCCCTATTCCGACGCCCGACGACCCGACGCCGTGACCTTCTCAGACGCTCGCGGCGACGCGCAGCGCCGGGACTTCACCATCAACGCGCTCTTCCTCGACCCCGAGCGCTGGCACGGCGTGGCGCGAGGCGACCTCGGCGATGGGGTCATCGATTACGTCGGGGGTCTGAACGACCTGCGCGCGCGGGTGGTGCGCGCCGTGGGCGATCCGCACGCCCGCCTGGCCGAGGACCATCTCCGCGCCCTGCGGGCGGTCCGTTTCGCGGCGCGGCTCGGGTTCACGCTCGACGCCGAGACCGGCGCGGCCATCGGCGCCCACGCCCGCGAGCTGCGGGGGGTCAGCCGCGAGCGCATCGGGGAAGAGCTGCGGCGGATGTTCGCACCCGGGGCGGGGCGGTCCGCCGCGGCCGGGATGCTCGTTGAACTCGGGCTGGATGCGCCGGTGCTGGACGAGCCGTCCCGGGTGGCGACGGTCGCGACCCTCGCCGCCCTGCCCGATGGGGCGGCCTTCGCGACCTGCTTGGGCGCGTGGGCCCTGGACCGGCACGCGGCCCCGGCAGCCGTGCTGCGCGCGGGCGAGATCGACGCGGTGGCGCGCCGTTGGCGGCGGGCGTTGTGCCTGAGCAACGATGAGTCGGAAGCGATCCGAACCGAATTGGAGATATTGGAGATGCTTGCAGGGGGCTGGCTGTCCGCCGGGGTAGCACCCCAAAAAAGGTTGGTTGCCCGGGCTGGTTTCGAATCCGCGATGAGCCTGCTGGAACTGCGTCGGCCCGATCTGGTTCACCCGGTCCGGGCCCGGATGCGCGAACTTCATGGGATCGCGGGGGGTATTTCCCCTGAGCCTTTGTTGACGGGGGACGACCTGGTGGCGGGAGGCGCCCGTCCAGGTCCGATATTTGGGAGGGTCTTGGCCGCGGTGTACGATGCTCAACTCGAAGGAAGAGTGACCAACAAGGCCGAAGCGATGGAACTTGCGAAGAGGATGGGTGTCTAATCTGTGGCGTCGGGTGCGCGCCCCGGGGGTGGGGTGCGCACGGGCGTTCTGCACGGGGCGTTCGTTCCCGGGTCGTACGGCTGGGTCTCAGCGAGAGTAAGGAACCACGAGATGAAGAGGCACGCGCGGATGCTGGCGATCGGGTTTGGGGCGGGCGCGATCGGTTTCGTGGCGGCGAACCCGTCCGCGCGGGCGTGGTCCGAGCCGCCGGCGCCGAAGACACCCGAGCCGCCCAAGCCCGAGGCGAAGGACCCCAAGCCGCTGGACCGCATTCTCTTCCGCTCCGGGAAGGTGATCGACGGCGAGGTGATCGAGGAGACGGCCACGACGGTGCGGATCAAGGTGGTGACGTCGGTGGGCCTGGTCTCGGAGACCACGTACGACAGCAGCGAGATCCTGAAGATCGAGCGCGGGGCGGGCGGGGTGCGCGAGGAGAAGCCGGCCGCCAAACCCGCGACGCCCGCGTCCTCGCCGCGAGACAAGAAGGCGAAAGAGACGAGCGGGGTGGTGAACTCGTCCGAGTCGGACGCGACGAAGGTGTACCTGATCAACCTGAAGCACGAGTTCGGGCGCGATGTCTCGGCCACGCCGCTCAAGGACGTGATGGCCGACGCGAAGAAGCAGCAGCCCGGGATCATCGTGATCAAGCTGGATTGCGAGTACAAGTACATGGGCGAGGAGCTGCCGGACTTCGTGCCCAACGACGCGGGCCCGGCGTTCAACCAGCTCGAGACCGCGCGCCAGCTCTCGACCATGTTCACGGACGACATCCGCGACGACCAGGACTGGACGATCAAGCCCCGGGTGGTGATGTGGGTGCGCAAGGCCCTGGGCGGCGCGGCGTTCCTCCCCTTCGCGGCGCCCGACATCTACTACACGTCCGACGCGCTGCACGGCGGCGTGGGCGGACTGGAGACCATCTTCAACGGCGTGGGCGACAAGGTGGCCCAGGAGAAGCAGTACTCGCTGCGGCTGAAGCGGGCCGAGGGGCTCGCCATCAAGGGTGGCCACGAGCCCAAGCTGGTGCGCGCCATGGCCCGCACCGACTACGTGCTGAGCGTGTCGTTCGAGGGCGGCCAGCCGGTGTACCACGAGGACGCGTCCGGCGACGTGCTCCTCACCGACGACGGCAAGGACCCGAACAAGGACACCGAGCAGGCGGTCGTCCGCTTCCAGGGCAACGACACGCTCACGCTCAACGCGGACATGGCGTACAAGCTCGGGCTGAGCAAAGGGACCGTGGACACCCTCGACCAGCTGCTCTTCGAGCTGGGCGTCTCCAAGAACGCCTCGATGGTGCAGGCCAAGCAGGACAAGATCCTCGAGGATTGGGGCAAGGACGTCACCCAGGCCGAGCGGGATTTCCGGCGGCTGTGGCGGCAGCACAACGAGACCCAGGTCCAGGGCACGTGGGACGAACGGTCCCGCGCCCGCGGCAAGCGGATCCAGATCCTCAAGCAGATCAAGGCCCTGCTGGAGCGATTCAAGGAGGCGATCAACCCCAGGGCCATCGAGGGCGCGCCCAATGACTGGACGACCCAGATCAACATCATGATCGACCGGCTCGAGCAGGAGCAGCGGCGCGACAAGAAGTAATCGGCGCCGCGCCGTCCGCGCACGGACGGGCGGCACGCACAGACACGCGAGGGAACAAGCGATGAGCTTCAGCACGTGGTTCGTGAGGGCGGCGATGATCGGGGTGGTTGGCGTCGCGGCGCTGCTGGCGACCGCCGCGCGGGCGGACACCATCCACCTCAAGGACGGGCGCGTCCTGCAGGGTCGGGTCGAGAAGGAGGAGAAGGACTACATCTACTTCGTGGTGATCACCGCGGGGGTGGAGCAGCCCGAGTACTTCCTCCCCGAGCAGGTCGAGAAGATCGAGCGCTCGACGGACGCGCCCCAGGCCAAGGCCAAGGACGGGTCCAAGCCCGCGGCGAAGGACGCCCCCGGGGCCGGCGCGACCGGGGCCTCCAAGACCGATCGGCCGCGATCGTCGACCGCAACGCGGGTGGCGATCCTGAACTTCGGTCCCCCCAGCGGCTGGCAGGGGCGCGTGGGCAACATGGTGGGCGTGACGATCAGCGCCAAGGCGTTCCGCGACGCCATCCCCCTGCTGGAGAAGGACGGCGTGCAGGTGGTGGTGGTCCGAATCAACTCCGGCGGCGGTTATTCGCTGGAGATGGAGCGCCTGCAGGACGTGTTCGAGAAGGAGTACAAGCCCAAGTTCCGAACCGTCGGCTGGGTCGAGTCGGCGATCTCCGCCGCGGCGATGGGCCCGTACCCGATCGAGGAGTTCTATTTCATGCCCGAGGGCAACCTCGGCGCGTGCACCGAATTCAGCGGCGGGCTGGTGGCGTCCAAGGGGATGCGGCTGGAGATGGTGCTGCACCGCATGGAGAAGGCCTCGGCCATGGCCAAGCGCGACCCCAAGATCATGCGGGCGATGCAGATCATGGCCCCGCTGTCGGCGAGCATCGACGACAACGGCGAGGTGTCGTGGTTCCAGGACACCTCCGGGCAGTACGTGCTGAACCCCGAGGGCCAGGTCTTCACGATCAACGCCACGGACGCCGTGAAATTCAAGTTCGCCAAGGGGATCGCGGCCACGCGCGAGGAGCTCGCCAAGGCGATGGGCCTGGGCGAGGTCGAGTGGGTGGGCGAGGCGGCGGAGGCGTCCATCAACAAATTCATGGACGACACCGACCGCACCGAGAAGCGGATGGTCGAGATCGTGCAGAAGTACCTCGCGGCGGTGAACTTCGCTCGCTCCAGCCCGCCCAAGAGCCAGGAGCGCGGGGCCCAGATTTCGCGGGCCGAGCAGTTCCTGCGCCAGATGCAGAAGATGGTCGAGCAGAACGAGAACTTCCAGTTCCACTTCGCCGGGCAGGTGGGGGCGGTCCTCGACCCGGCGTTCTTCGAGGCTCAGAAGGAGATGCTGGAGAAACTCCGCAAGGAGTGAGCGCCGGCGGTCCCGCGGGGCGCGGCGGGGGCCCGATCGATCACGGCCCCGCGCGGGCGCGTGGTACGCTTGCGGAATGGACGGTCGGCAACGGATGACGCGCGACGAGTTCCGGGCCGCGGCGATGGACGCGATCGATCTGGTCACGCGCTATTGGGACGGCCTGGAGGACGGGCCGGTCTCGTCCGACGCTCGCCCCGGGGCCCTGCTGGCGGCGTTGCCCGCTTCGGCGCCGGAGCGGCCCGAGGCCTTCGACGCGGTGAAGCGTGACCTCGTGCGGCTGATCCTGCCCGGGCTGACGCACTGGCAGTCGCCCCGGTTCTTCGCGTACTTCCCGTGCAACGTCTCCGAGCCGGGCGTGCTGGGCGAGATCCTGAGCGCGGGGCTGAACGTGAACGGGATGCTCTGGTCGACGAGCCCGGCGGCCACGGAGCTCGAGATCCGCGTGCTGGACTGGATGGCGGAGCTGCTGGGCCTTCCCGCGCGGTTCCGCTCGGACGCCCCCGACGGTCGGGGCGGAGGGGTGATCCAGGGCACCGCCAGCGAGGCCACCCTGGCGGCGCTGCTCGCGGCCCGGGTCCGCGCGCTCGGGTCGGCGGTGGCGCCGGCGGGTTCCGGGCGGCTGGTGGCGTACGCCTCGCACCAGGCCCACTCGTCGGTGGCGAAGGCGGCGATGATCGCGGGCGTGGCCGGGGGGCCGGACGATCGCGAGGGCCTGCGCCTCATCGAGACCGACGGCGAACTGGCGATGTCGGCGTCGGCGCTCGCGGCGGCGATCGCGGAGGACCGCCGGGCGGGCCGAACGCCATTTTTCGTGTGCGCCACCGTCGGCACCACGGGGACGCTCGCGGCCGACCCCGTCGCGGCGGTCGCGGCGATCGCGCGCGCGGAGCGCCTGTGGCTGCACGTGGACGCGGCGATGGAGGGCAACGCGTGGGTCTGCCCCGAATTCCGGTCGTCGGCCCGGGGGCTGGAGGACGCCGATTCCGTGTGCGTCAACCCGCACAAGTGGCTGCTGACCAACTTCGATTGCGATCTCTTCTGGACCGCGGACCGCGCGAGCCTGATCCGCGCGCTGTCCGTGCAGCCTGAGTACCTGCGCAACGCCGCGTCGGAATCGGGGTCGGTGGTTGACTTCCGTGACTGGCAGGTGCCCCTGGGGCGGCGTTTCCGCGCCCTCAAGCTTTGGATGGTGGCCCGGATGCTCGGCGCGGAGGGCCTGCGGGCGCACGTGCGGCGCGGCGTGGAGATGGCCCGGGCTTTCGCGTCGTGGGCCCGGGCCGACGGGCGGCTGGAGGTCCATGAGCCCTGCCGGATCAGTCTGGTCTGCTTCCGGGTTCGGGGCGAGGGCCCGGGGGCCGACGCACGCACGAAACGGCTGCTGGAGCGTGTGAACGCGACCGGGCGGGTGCTGCTCTCGCACACGACCGTTCCCGCACGGGGGAACCCGTGCGGGCCGAAGCGGTTTCTCATCCGCGTGGCCGTCGGCGGCACGTTCACGGACGAGCGGCACGTGCGCGAGGCGTGGGACCTGATCGCGCGCGAGCTCGGTTCGCTAGACTGACGGCATGCACGGGTCACGCTGGGGCGCGAGCGGAATCGGGCGATGCCGGGCGGCGTGCGTCGCGGGGGCGGCGCTGTCGTGGATATGGGGGTGCGCCAGCACGCACCCCGAGATGACCGTGGTCGCGGAATCCGATTACGCGTTGGCCTTCCGCGCCGCCACCGACGTGCTCCGCGCGTACAACTTCAAGATCGAGCGTTCCGACCCCGTCGCGGGCGTCATCACCACGCGACCCAAGTCCAGCGTGGGGTTCTTCACCCCGTGGGACCCGGATCAGACCACGCTCGAGCAGGAGGCGCGGGAATCCGTCAACCGCGAGGAACGGGTGGTCCGTGTGACCTTCGAGCCGAGGTCCGCCGTGGCGTCCGGGGGCGCGACGCCCGGCGCGGCGGGCGGGCGTGAAGGGGAGGGGGGGGGCGGCGCGGGTGGGAGCGGAACGGGCTATGTGGCGCGCGTGCACGTGGTCCAGAATCGGCTCAACCGTTCCGGGTTCCGTCCCGACACCACCGCCATCAACCTGAGCGGGTACACGCTCGATCCCGCGCTCGTCGCCCGCGACATGTACGGCTTCAAGGTGCCGCGTCGAGAGGACCCGGACCTGGCGGCGCGGCTGGCCGAGCGGATCGGGGCCCGCATCGAGGAGGTGCGTGCCGAGCGGGCGGTCGTTCCCGTGCCGCCGGGGGCGAACGCACGCTGATTCCCCGCACGCTCCGGCGGGTCGAGCGGGGGTGTTTGACTAGAATAACGCTCGGGATCGGTCGCCCACGCCCAGCCCGTTGGGGTTGGCGCCCGCGCGGCCCGACCGGAAGGGAGTGGCATGGCCCAGTCGTCCAACGGATCGAAAAACCCGTCCGCGGCCCGGTCGGGCACGGGGGCCGAGCCGCGGATCGTGATCATCGGGGCCGGGCCGACGGGCCTGGGCGCGGGGTACCGCCTGAAGGAATTGGGGTACACGAACTTCGCGATCTTCGACCGGCACCCGTACATCGGAGGGCTGGCGCACAGCTTCGTCGATCCACGGGGGTTCACGTGGGACATCGGCGGGCACGTGATGTTCAGTCATTACACGTACTACGACGCCTGCTTCGATCGGCTCATGGGCGACGAGTTCACGCTCAACAACCGCGAGAGCTGGGTGCGGATGTTCGACCGCTGGGTGCCGTACCCGTTCCAGAACAACATCCGCTACCTGCCCGCGCCGGTCGCGTACGAATGCCTGAGCGGGCTCATCAAGGCGCAGACGGGCCGGGGCAAGGTGGCCTCGGCGGCCGCGGCGGCGAACTTCGGCGAGTTCATCGACGCGGTGTTCGGCGAGGGGATCGCGCGTCACTTCATGCGGCCGTACAACTTCAAGGTCTGGGCTCACGAACCCGAGATGATGAACAAGCATTGGATCGGGGAGCGGGTGGCGGTGATCGACATCGACCGGGCGTTGAAGAACGTGATGCTCGGCAGCGACGACTTCGGGTGGGGGCCGAACAACCAGTTCAAGTTCCCGCTGCGGGGCGGCACGGGGGAGTTCTACGCCCGGTTCGATCGGGTGCTGGGGCACGCGAAGGACGGCGGTCACCTTCACCTGAACGCGCGGGTGGAGTCGATCGACGTGGACGCCAAGGCGGTTCGCTTCGCGGACGGGTCGGTCGAGCCGTACGACGTGCTCATCAGCGCCATGCCGCTGGACGTGCTGACGCGCGAGGTGCTGCGGGGCGGGGTGCCCGACGAGATCCGGCGTGCCGCGTCCCGGCTGCTGCACAGCAGCGGGTACATGGTGGGCATCGGGCTCCGCAGCCGCGCCCCGGGCGCGGGCACGCCCGACACCAAGAGCTGGATGTACTTCCCCGAGGCCAACTGCCCGTTCTACCGCGTGACGTACCTGAGCAACTACTCGCCGCACATGACGCCGGACAAGGACAACTATTACTCGCTGCTGTGCGAGGTGAGCGAGAGCGCGTACAAGCCCACGCCCGGCCGTGAGGGTCGGGATGTGGACGCCGTCGTCGAGGCGTGCGTCACCGGGCTCGAGAACGCCGGCCTGCTCGAGCCCGGCGAACGGGCGAACATCGTCAGTCGCTGGTGCTACTACGCCGACTACTCCTACCCCACGCCGAGCGTGGACCGGGACGACGTGCTCAGCACGGTCGTGCCGTGGCTCGAGGCCCGCGACATCTACAGCCGGGGCCGTTTCGGCATGTGGAAGTATGAGGTGAGCAACACCGACCACACCCTGATGCAGGGCGTCGAACTGGTGAACCGTCTCCTGCTCGACGAGCCGGAGACGACCATCGGCATGGTCTACTCCAGCACCCAGGACGGCCGGCAGGCCGCCACGCACGAGCGGTCGGCCGTGGCCGGCTCGGGAGAGAAACGTCGCCCCGCCGGAGCGGGGATCTTGCCGGGCACCGGTGACGTCGGGCCGAGGATCGTGGTCCGCACCGCGGCCCGCCCGGGCGGGGCCACTTCTCGCGTGGGGGACGTGGAAGAGGCCGATATAGCGGAAGAAGAACTGGGAGTCACCCGGCCGCGCGGCTGAACCCGGCGGCCGAGGGCCCGCCGCAAGGACGAACGCAATGGCACAACGAAAGTTCATTCAGGGTCTGATCGGTCTGAGCGTGGCGTGCGGCGCGTTCGCGTGCACCGGCTGCCAGTCCGGCGGCGGGGCCTCCTTGGGCGATGCACCGACCGAGGCGCCCCGCTCCCTTGACCGTCGCCCCGTCGCGTCCGCCGACGGCTCCGGCCAGGTCTGGGTTGCCGCGGCGGAGATGTACCCCGATTCCGATTCGCAGGAACTGGATTTCTATGAGGAGCTGGCCGGGCGCGATGTCGCCAGCCATGACGATGTGCTGCACGCCATGCTGCTCGTGGGCACGGGCAAGAGCCCCGGGACCTACGGCCTGCGGGTGGCCGAGGCCCGCCGGCGCGGCTGGCTGCGGGACCGTTTCGACCGCCCGGGACGGGAGGCGGCCACGGTCGGCGAGGCGGCCAAGATCATGGTTCGGCTGCTCGGCGATTCGTCCGCGCGGGACGAAGAGAGCGCGACGCGACGAGCCCAGGAGCTCGATGCCATTCCCGCGTCCTTCGCGCCCGGGCAGACGCTCTCGGGCCCGCAACTGCTCGCGCTCATGCTCAGCGTGCACGACATGATGGGGGTCGGCGCGGCCGGCGGCGTCGCGCCCGCGCCGGTCGGGCGTTCATCGGGTCGGGGCCCGCGGCCCTCGTCGGATGGGCACGCCGCGGAACGGGCCGAACTCGCACCGTCTCGCGCCGGCCGGGCGCCGGAGGAATCGTTCGACGACTTCTCGACGGCCGCCCCCACGCCTCCAGCGGCCGCCAGCGCGCGTAAGGTGGAACTGGTCGTCGCGGCACGCCCGAATCGGATCCCGGCCGGCGCGGCGGCGACGCGCGGACCGCGCCCCACCGGCGAACCGCTGCCGTCCATCCCCGGACGCTGATTCGAACTTGATCGAGGAGCTGGTCATGGCCTGGACCGTGCAACATGGATGGATCCGCGGCGCGGCGTTCGTGCTCGTCGCCGGGGCAACAAGCCTCCTCGCGACTTCGGCACGGGCCCAGCCCGCAGAGCCGCCCGATTCGGCCCGCAAGGCGCCGCGCAAGGCGGTCTTCGATCTCACCGGCGACGCGCGCCGCGCCCGCCCGGGTTCGATGGTCCCCGAGAGCATGGCCCCTGCGCCCGCCCGCCCCGCTCCCGTGCCAGCGGCCGTCCCCGTGCCGGGTTCGAAGCGGTCCGGCAATTTGCCCGCGGGCGTGGATGCGCCGCGCGGCGCCCCGCGTCCCGCGCCCGCGGTGCTCCGGGCCTCGGTCAACAGCGCGCTGGGGCGAGCCGAATGGTCCGGCGCCGGCGCCGCGTGGCAGGCCGTGCGGGGGGGCGAGAGCGTCACCGGTCCGACCGATCTGCGCACGGGTCGCGGGTCCGAGGTCGCGGTTCAACTCGCCGACAACGTCACGCTGCGCGTCATGCGTCTGAGCCGTGTCAAGGTGCAGCTCGGCCAGGACAGCGAGGGTCGTTCCGGGACCGAAGTGGTCATCGATCGCGGCGACGTTCGCGTTGAGGTCGCCCAGGTCGATCCCGACGGTCCACTCGCCAAGCCGATCTGGGTGGTTACACCGGACTCTCGAACGGTCATTACCGGGCGTGGCATGGCGGTGGGATACAACGTGCTGACCGGCACCAGCCGACGTCGGCTCGACTGGCGATAACGAAGTGCGCCAGAGAGAAGCCGGGTTATTGGGGTCGTTCCGGTAACCCGCAATTCGGTTGATTCAAGACAAGAAAGGCCGATAACATTCGCGCACTGGATTCCGGCGGGAATCTGGGGCACTCTTTGTGCTGCCGGGCGGATCGATCGTGGGTTCGTGGGCCGATCGATCGGCGCAAGGCGTAGGGATGGACGGGAGAGGGACGGGCTGGAGCGCGGCCCTGCCGAGCAGGGTCGGGGTGCGCTCGACCCGCTGGAGTCTGAAATGCCCATCTCGGTGCTTCCATTCTCTCGCTGCATCCAGGAAATCAGCGTCATGCCCCGGCAAATAGGGGAAGTGCTGGACGAGAGCCACGTCGTCGCGCTCTCCCCGGACTCTCTTGCCGGGGGGCGGTTCATCGCGGGCGTTGGCGAGTATCTCGAGAAGCTCGCCGACACGCAGGTGTGCGTGCTGCACGGCGATCGGGTGACGGACCTGAACTCGTTCTGCGAGGAACTGGGTCGCGCTCTCCCTGGGCGGGCCCTTGAGCCGCGGCTGGACGGTCCGTCGGGTGTGCTGGAGACTCTTCGGCGCCGGCACGCGGACGCCGATCCGGCCTCGCTCAAGCGCCGGTATTACCTTTGGTCGGACGCGGATATCTTGCTGCGTCGGGACAAGGTGCTGTTCGGTCGTCTGGTGGATGCCATCGCGGGCGTGGCGGCGGAGGCCGAGTACGCCTCCGAGGACGTGCTGCTGCTGCACCGAGCCGTGTTCGCGGGCGGTGCCGCACTGGCGGCCTACGCGGATGACGAGCGCGGCCAGTTTCGCGCCTGGCTGCGCGAGGGGGCCGAGGTCCCGTTCTGGCAGGTGGTGTCGGGGATCGAGGCCCCCCGGTTCTGCTTCTTCCGTGTTCCCGATTGAGCGCGCGTTGACTCTCGCGCGCGGCGGGGCTTAGGTGGGGTCCCATGCGGATCATCGCCGGCGAGTTCCGTCGAAGGCCCCTGCACAGCCCGCGCGGCATGACGACGCGTCCGATGCCGGACCGCGTGAAGGAGTCGCTGTTCTCGATGCTCGGCGCGCGCGTCGAGGGCGCGCGGGTGCTGGACGCCTTCGCGGGGTCCGGGCAGATCGGCCTGGAGGCGATCAGCCGTGGCGCCGCGTCGTGCGTCTTCGTCGAGAAGGACCGGGGCGCGCTGGAGGCCATCGAGCGCAACGTCGAGATGCTCGGGTGCGGCGACCGGTGCGAGATCTTCCGCGGTGATGCGCTCGGCCCCGGGGCCCTGGCGCGGTGTCCGGAACGGGCCGACTTGGTGTTCTTCGATCCGCCGTACCCGCTGGTGGCCGAGGCGTCCGGCTGGAGGCGGGTGGTGAGCGCGCTGGAGCGGATCGTCCCGCGCCTGGCGCCGGATGGGTTTCTGATGCTGCGCACGCCGTGGCCGTTCTTCCTGATGGGCCAGCCCTCGGAAGAACTCGCGCCCGGCGCGCCCCCCGCGCGCGAGCCTCGCCCGAGCGGACGGAAACGGCCACCCGGCCGGTGGTCGCTGCGCGACTGGGAGCGCGAGGACCAGCGCGTCGTCGAACGCGGCGTGCCCCCTGACGCGTTCAGGGGCGGCCGGTGGTTCACCCCCGAGCAACTCGAGGACATCGATCCGGGCGAACACGACGCGGCCTCGGAAACGGAACGGACGCCGGATGCGGCCGATCCCGATCCGGGCGCGTCGTCGGCCGCCCCGGCGCCGGGGTCGTTCGCCGATCTGTCGATACCCGGCGCGAAGGGGCCCGAGACCCACCGGTACCGGCACAGCGCCGTCCACTTCTACATGCGCTCGACGCCGGGCTGAGCGTGGCCGGCCTACCGCAGCCGGACCAGCACCGTGCCCGATTCGGGCCACGCGCGCTCGATCGCGTTCTTCTCCAGGTCAAGCCATCGCGAGACGCGTTCGGGCGTGAGGCTCGGGTCGTACCAGCCGTCGCGGGTCAGGCGCGCGATCTCGGAGAGGTTCACGAGCACGTGAGAAACGCCGCGCGACCGCAGCGATTCGCGCCAGCGTGAGGGATCCGGATCCGCGATGGGCGGGCGATCCCAGGTCGTGTGGTACTGGACAGGAGTGAGGTGGTACAGCGGCGTCGAGTCGCCCATCAGGTACAACCGGTCGCCTCCGCCGAGCGTCAGATTGCAGTACACCGTCGGGGAGGCGCCGGCCAGAACGTCGCGGCGTTGTTCCGGCCGCAGCGATTCGATGCCCGGGCGGTCGCGCCACGCCTCGCCGGTGAAGGCGGCCCCGCCCGCGGCCAGGGCGAGGCCCGGCTGACCGCCGCGCTCGTGCGAATACACCCAGAGCGAGGCGGCCGTCAATGACGCCACGCCCAGGGCCGCGAGCGGCGTCCATGCCCGCATCGCGCGTCCCGGGTCCGAGCCGGAGCGATTCCCGGCGCCGGCTCCAAGACCGACGAGCGTGCTCAGCGGGACCGCCGCGGCCAGCAGGAATCTCGATTGCAGGTGCGTCAGGAACATCCACGCCAGCGCGATGAGCGCCGCGCCGCCGAGCGTGATCGCCGCGTGGCGGCGGGTCGCGCGGTCCAGCAGGGCCGGGATGGTCAGGGCCAGCGCCAGCGGGAAGAGCGAGAACCACTGTCGGTGCGCCGCGCCGCGCTCGGACGAGAGGAGCAGCGACAGGCGTTCGAACAGCCCGCCGTTGAAGCTGTGCCCGGCGCGGAACCGGACGAATTGATCGGGCGACCAGTGGGCCGGTCCGAAGACGGCCGCGCCCGCCGGGAAGAGCGGGTTCCCTCCCGCGAGGTGGTTCCGGATCAGCCAGGGCAGCGAGACGACGTACACGGCGGAAGCCGCCGCCGGTGCGGCCCGCCAGAGCGAGGTCAGCCCGGCCCTGCCGGTTCCCGCCGCGGCCGCCAGCAGCACCGCGGGCGTCACGAAGAACGCGGAGGTGGGCTTGGCGGCCACGGCGGCCCCGATGAGCAGCCCCAGCGCGGCGCCGCGTCGCGCCGGCGCGTGGATCAGGCCGCTGGCGTCGAGGGCCACCCGGAGCGAGGCGGCGAACATCGCCGTCATCGCCATCTCGTTGTACGACAGCGAGCCGACGACGACAACCCACGGCGTGGCCAGAAACGCCGAGGCGGCCAGGCGCGCCGCGGCGATCGGTCCTCGGGGCTGGATCGCGCGCACGAGGTCGTGGATCAGCGCCGCGGTGAGCAGGGCCATGCCCGCGTGCAGCAACTGGCACGATGCGAGCCCGAGTCCCTCGTTGGCGAGCAGCCCGCTCGGCTGACCCGGCGCGCTCGGCCACGCCAGCCCCGTCAGCGATCCCAGGTGCAGGTACGCCGCCTCGACGTACGACGGCAGGTACGCGTACACGTTGTGCGGGTACGCGCGCACGCCCCCATCCCGGAACCACTCCTGCGGCAGCTGGAGGTGGTATGACAACGAATCGAAGCCGCCGAACTCGCTCCCCCACAGCCATCCGGGCGGGCTGCACGCGGCCACGAGCATGGTTGCGATCGCCGGTGCGGACAGCAATATCCACGCGCTCCCGCCGGACTCGGGCGTCCGGGAGGCGGCTCCGTCGGTCCGCACTCCCCGCGGACGCACGGCCAGCATCACCAGGCCCGCGACCAGCAGACCGGGCCCGACCAATCGGCCCATGTCTCCGGCGAGCAGCCCGAGCCACCCCGCCAGGTGCGAGAGCGTCAGCAACGCGGCCAAGCCGACCGCGAGCTGGAGCGCGAAGGACGGCGCCGGCGCATCCGCGTGTTGGGCGGGTTCGTTCGCGCTCGGAACCGGACGCAGCAGCCAACGGGTCAGCGGGCGGCCCCATCCCGACGCGGCGACCAGGTAGAGCAGCGGCGGCACCAGCGCCCGGGGCAATCGTTCCAGCAGCGCCAGGGGTCCGGCCCACACGGGGTCCACGCCCACGCACGAGACGATCAGCAGGCACCCGAGCAGCGCCACGACCGGCGCAGCGGGGCGGCCCAGCCATGCCGCGATCCTCACCGACTGACGCGAGGTTTCGGCGCTGGGGGGGCTCATCGCGCCGAGTCTAACCGACTCGCTCCGGCCGTAGGATCAGGCCATGGACCTCAGGCCGATCGAGCACGAACCCGTCGGCGCGGGCTCCGAGGAGGGCGGTGCGGAGCTCTCGATCGTTGAGCCGCTGTGCGCCGTGTTCCGCCGCAAACTCCGTTCCGAGGGGCTTAAGTACACCCCCGAGCGGGCCCGCATCCTGGACGCGATCATCCGGCGTGATGACGTGTTCGAGGCCGAATCGATCATCGACGCGTTCCGGAACGGCACGGGGGGTTCCGGACGAGCGCGAGCCTCCAAGGCCACGGTCTACCGCACCATCAAGCTGCTCGAGGAGGCCGGGATCGTGCAGCGAGTCCCGCTCGACACGGACCAGTCGTTCTATCAGGTCGCGTACGGGCGTCGCACGAGCGGCGTGATCGTGCGGCTGGACACGCGCGCCGTGGTCACGCTGGAGGTGCCCGAATTGGCGGGCATCCGGGACCGAATCTGCCGCGAACGAGGCCTCGTACCCGAGGGGCACCGCCTCGTCATTTACGCGCGCCAAGCGTGATGCGGATCCGTGCGTGCGCGTGCTTCAACCCGGGCCCTTGGCCGGATCGGGAGCGGGCTCCCCGCCGGGCGTCGCCGGGGTGGGGGCATCGGGGGCGGCGGGCGTCGGGGTCGGGTTCGGGGGAGGGGGCGTGTGGCCGACGCGCGGGAACAGCCATGTGAACTTTCCGGTCGGCGTCATGATGCCGATGTTGCGGAAGTACGGGAAGCCGCGCCCCGTGTTCGATGGGCCCCGCGTCACGTCCAGTTCGATCAGCACGAGAGCGGTGCCCTTCTCGAACTTGCCCGGGAAGGGCACGGTGTTCTGCATCTGTTCCTGCGATGCGTGCCGCCCGTTCTGCTGCGGCGCCGAGAACGCTCGACCCGTGGACTGGATCACGTCCCAGAATTCCTGCGGGATGCCCTGGAACTTGCCCAGCTCGTCTTTGTACGAGTCGCGGAACGCGCCGATGTACGACGCGACCTGCGGCTGCATGTCGGGCGAGAAGTTCTTCGCGACCACGTCGGGGTTCGATGATTCGATGGCCAGGATGATCTCGTTGGCCGGAGCGAGGAACTGCTTCTGCGTCATCCGCCAGAACTGCACGGCTCCGATCGCCAGCCCCACCCACAGCACGGTCGCGAGCAGGCCTACCACGATGCCGGTCGCGGCCAGCCCCTTGCCCCCGAGCCGGCCTTTCGCGGACGTGATCGCGAACAACGAGGCCGATCCCAGGATCGCCGCCAACACCCCCGGGCCGGGGAGGAAGCAGATCAATGCGAGGACCAGCGAAAAAATCGCCAACAGACTGGTTCGCTCGGGCGTCTGGGGAAGCCAGTCGGGATCCATGGTTGACCCCGATGCGCCAAGATTGCCCCGAAACTCGTACGGGTTCTGGTTCATGTTGCCTCGACTCTATCGTTCGGGGTCGAACGGGGCGAGTTTTGTCCCTTGCATCGTGCGCGGAGGCACGGAGGGCGCAAAAAAACAAGCACACCCCCACAGAAGGTGTACCTGTCTGGGCTCAGTTGGTTTTCCGAACTCAGGCGCGGCGGCGGCGCGGCGACGCGATCACGCCGAGGCCCGCCAGGCCGATCGCGGCCGCCGAAGGCAGCGGGATATTCTCGGGGGCGTTCTCCTGCCCGGGAACCTTGTCCGATCCGCCGTTTGCAAACCCGCGGAACCGGACCACCATCGGGTAGGTCCGCGAGGCGTTCAGGAACGAGTGAGCGTTGAGCGCGCCGGCGTCGGAAGCCGTGACGTTGAACGAGAACGTGCCCGTCGCGCCCACGGCGATGCCGCTGGTGGGATTGCCGCCACCCAGGAAGCTACCGCCGATCGCCGCACCAAGTTCGTAGCTGCCGAAGGGCGCGGCGTTCTGATTCGCGGCGTTGGTGAGTGTCCCGTGCGAGGCGGCGCTGAGCACGACGTTCGCGTTAGCGGCGGCCGAATTCAGGTCGAACACGAATCCGGTGATGAAGCCGCCCAGTGCCGGGGAGGTCGTGTTGGTGAGCGAGAAGACCAGCGTGCCCGTCGAAGCGGTCAGCGCCGAATAGGTGATGGAGCCGGAATAGGCACCGAGTTTTTCGGTGCTCGCCTGCGAATTGGAAGCGATGTTCACGGAGTCGGCGGTCGCCGCTCCGGCGATGGAAAGCGTGACGGCGAGGGGTGCGAACAAACAAACGGTGCGCATGGGCCAAATTCTCCCTGATTCTGGTGTGTCGGCAAGCTATGCCCTGTTTCGGCAAGAGTTTACAACTCACCAAACGGGATTCAAGAGTTCGGAGTTGCAATCGCCGGCATTATTGTTGAGAGGCGGCGAAATTGAGGCGCGCGCCGGCAGGCTCCGAGGTTACCGGTCTTGTCCGGTGGCCTTGGTTGATCACCATTGGATGCGATGACTGACGGGGGCGCACGGCGCGGTCGCTATCATCTCGACCCAAGCCCTGGCTGATGAGCGACGCGCATACCCGGGTGAACGGACAAAGACCGGAGCGGACATGCCCAAGCTGACGATCAACGGTCGGGAATGCGAGTTTAAGCCCGGGGAGATGATCCTCCAGGCCGCGAACCGCGCCAGTGTGGCTGTGCCGCAGTACTGCTACCACGACGGGCTGAGCATCGTGGCCTCGTGCCGCATCTGCCTGGCCGAGGTGTGGGCGCCCAACCCCCGCAACAACAACGCGCTCGAGCCGTTGATGGGCGGCAAGCTGCTCCCCACCTGCCAGACCGCGGCGGCGGAGGGCATGGTGGTGTACACGGACTCGCCAAAGTCGATCGCCAACCAGAAGGCGGTGATGGAGTACCTGCTCATCAATCACCCGCTTGACTGCCCGGTGTGCGACCAGGCCGGCGAGTGCTTCCTGCAGGACTACAGCTACGAGTACGGGCGCGGCGCCAGCCGCTTCGAGGAGCAGAAGGTCAAGCAGCCCAAGAAGGACCTGGGCCCCCACGTCTACCTGTACGCCGACCGCTGCATCATGTGCTCGCGCTGCGTGCGTTTCACGCGCGAGGTCTCGGGCACGGCCGAGCTGTGCGTCTCGGGGCGCGGGAACAAGGAGGAGATCGACGTCTTCCCCGGGCGGGCCCTGGACAACGAGCTCAGCGCCAACGTGGTGGACCTGTGCCCGGTGGGGGCGCTGCTCGAGAAGGACTTCCTCTTCGCGCAGCGGGTGTGGTTCCTCAAGAGCACGCCCAGCATCGACGGCATCACCGCCAGCGGCGACAACATTCTCGTCGAGCACAACGAGGGCAAGGTGTACCGTGTCAAGCCGCGCACCAACATGGCCGTGAACCGCTGGTGGATCAGCGACGAGGTGCGTTTCGGCTGGAAGCACGTTCACTCCGACGACCGGCTTGGCGAGCCCCGCCGCCGGCAGTTCGGCACGCCCGTGGGCACGGAGTGGGGCCGGGCCCTGCGCGAGGCCGCCGAGGGGCTGAAGAAAGTCGTCGCGGGCGGAGGGCGTCTGCTGCTGATGGTCAGCCCCATGCTCTCGTGCGAGGACGCGTTCGCGCTGGCCGCCGCGGCACGGGCCCTCGACCCCCGCGCGGGCGCCGCGGTGGGGCCGATCCCCACCCGCGGGCAGGACCGCGTGTATCCCGTGGGGTCGGCGCCGGATGCGCCCAACGCCTTCCGGGTGTACGCCGAGAAGGCGCCCAACGCGCGGGGCGTGCGCCGCGTGCTCGAGGCCGTGCTCGGCGCGGGGAGCGGGGGAGTGCTGACGTACGCGCAGGCGGTGGCGCGTCTGGGCAAGGGCGGCGGATCGAGCGACATCGGCGGGGTGATCGTCACCGGCAACTACACGACCGGCGGCTGGGCGGGCAAGGAGTTGCTCGACGCCCTCGCGGGCAAGTTCGTGGTCGCGATCGACACCCTCGCGGGCCCGATTTCGGACGGGGCCGACGTGCTGCTGCCGGGCGCGCCGTGGGTCGAAAAATCCGGCTCCTTCGAGAACGCGCGGGGCATGGTGCAGGCCTTCGAGCAGGCCATCCCACCCCGCGAAGGCGCCCGCGCCGAGGCGCAGATCGGGACCGATCTTGTGCATGCCGCCGGGGGCGATGCGGCACTGGCCGCGGCGGGGCTGTGTACGCACTTCAACGCGGCGAACGCGCGGAGCGCGATGGCGACGCGACACCCCGGCGAGTTGAGCGTGTTCGCGACGGGTGTGTGTGCCGCGAGCGTGCCGGTGGAGCAGACGGCGGATATGCAGGTGGTGGAGTTGTAGCGGACCTAGAACAATTCGCTCTGACCTTGCCGGTCCTTCCGCACCGCCTTGTTCCAGAAATCCAAGCCACGATCATTGCGCGATGCGTAGATGATGCGATACAGCGGCTTGCCCTTCGCGGCCATCGTGTGCTGCCGAAACACGGTGTATTTTAGGTGCTTTTTCAATTGCTCGATGAACTCGCTGGCAAAGAACTCGCGCGTCCTGAATCCAACGCGGTTTAGCAACCTACTCCAGCGGTCCCTCCATTCCGAGCCCTCGCCCAGCATGCGGTCCATCTTGTGCTCTGGAACTGCCTCGTAGAGATCAACGTTTCGAGCCGCATCGACCGCATCCGCAAAGAGCACCAGGAGATCAACGGCGCGGCCCGTGCATAGCGCGCGTAGTGAGTCAAACTCGATGTCCAAGCCAGGTGGATCGACAAATGCGAGCGTCAGGCTCCGAAGAGGCAGTGCCTTGGCAATTGCGTGAACCAGCTGATTGCAGTCACCGCGATGCATGTGAAACCGGGATTTGGCCGGCGATAGCTTCATTCGGGCTTCGCACGCGTCCGCCGACCCCGCGTCAAGTTCCGCGAGATGTATGACTTCGAACGGCTTCGGCGCGTGCGCGGCGATTATCGCAGACCCGGGAAGCCGCTGGCCAGTCTCTCGCACCCGGCAAATGCCGGGTCCCGCAAACAGATCCACGTAGGAGAGTCCGGCCTTCCAATTCGAGTTCCCGACCATCGCGGTCGTCGTAATGCTGAGGTACTCATGCCAAAAAAACAGCTTGTCCGCAGTCCATGAGCCGCAGTCCCGGAATGCAAGCCCATCGTCTACCTTCGCCATCTCAAGCAAGGATGGCCAGCGGCTCTTCACGGACATGATCGTGCTCCGGTGGCATCTCGTTCCACACCCGTCGATCCAGCCTTCTCCCTGTTTCACACTTCCTCACCCCGCCCCATTGCTTGAAGAAGAACGCGACGTTGTGATCGTTGCACCGGTCGCGGATTTCGCGCACCCACTCAGCCTCCATCGGACGAGCGCCTGGTCCGCTCTCACCTCCCACGATCACCCAGTCGATCCCATCCACAGGGAGCTTGGGAATGCGCCCGAGCAGCGGCTCGACCGACAGAAACTTCGTCGTCGCCTGATTCACCTTCGTCAGCGTGTGAACGCGGTGCGTGTACATCACACTCTCCACGCTCGTCCCTAGCCAGATGTTTGGCGACCACGGCAGATCCGCCGCGAGCCGCAACGCTCGCTCGGGCCGCTTGGTCAGCACCTGAAACGTGTGCCAGTGCGCTCGGTTCATCACGTCAAAGCACCGCGAGATGAACGCGGGCGGCACGCCCTCGTGAAACAGGTCGCTCATCGAGTTCACGAAGATGCGCTTGGGCTTGCGCCAACGCAAGGGCACGTCCAGCATGTCCGGGTCGGTATTGATCTTCCCTGCAAAGACCGGACGCCCGTCGCGCGAGCGCTTCGCGGTGCCGCGGTACTTGTCTCCCGTCCGGCCTCCGACGGTGGCCAAGCGGAGCGCCATCCGTGCCGCATAGCAATTCAAGCAGCCTGGCGAAACGGGAGTACACCCGGCGACTGGGTTCCAAGTCGCGTCCGTCCACTCGATCGAAGAAGATTGTGCCACGTGGATCCCCTGGCCCCTTCGCGAGCGCGAGCTCGCATCCGAATGTTGTTAGGATACGAGTCGGGTCAGGTCTACGCAATTACATCGATCCGCTGCCTGCCGGTGGATAATTGTTCGGGTTGCGAGGTGAGTCGGCGCGGACGGTGTGAAGCCGTCTCGATTAGTGTCTCGACGTGCCCGAGCTTCCTGACATCACCGTCTATACCGAGGTGCTGCGCCCCCGCGTCGTCGGGGCCACGCTGGCGCGGCTCATCATCAGGAGCCCCTTTCTGCTCCGCACCATCGATCCGCCGCCGGAGGCGGTCGAGGGCCGCGCCGTCATCGCGGTCTCGCGGCTGGGCAAGCGAATCGTGCTCCACGCCGAGGGCGGGCTGTTCCTCGTGCTGCACCTGATGATCGCCGGGCGGCTGCTGTGGAAGCCGCCGGGCGCCCGTCCCGCATCGAAGATCGATCTCGCCGCCCTTGCGTTCGAGCGCGCGGGCGCGCGTGACGGAACCCTGCCCCCCGGCACGTTGGTGCTGACCGAGGCGTCGACCAAGAAGCGCGCGGGGCTTTGGCTTGTGCGCGGCGAAGCGGCGCTCGCGGCCATGAACCCGGGCGGTCTCGATGTGCTCGGGTGCTCGGAAGGTGAGTTCGCCGCGGCCCTGCGGCGCGAGAATCGCACCCTCAAGCGGGCGCTTACAAGTCCGCGCACCTTCGACGGCATCGGCAACGCCTACTCAGATGAGATCCTGCACGCGGCGCGGCTCAGCCCGGTCGCGTTGACGGGCCGCCTGGACGATGGCGGCTGCGCCGCGCTGCACGCCGCGGCTCGGCGCGTGCTCCTGAAATGGACCGACGAGCTGCGTGGCCGGTTCGGCCTGGGCCGCGTGGTCGGCGGGGGCACCGACAACACGGGGCGGTTCCCTCGTCCCGGCGAGATCACGGCGTTCCGGCCCGGCTTTGCCGTCCACGGCCGCTACCGCGAGCCGTGCCCGGTGTGCGGCGCCCCGGTCCAGCGCATCGTGTACGCGGAGCACGAAACCAACTATTGCCCCGTGTGCCAGAACGGCGGGCGGCTGCTCGCGGATCGCTCGCTGTCGTGGCTGCTGCGCGATGACTGGCCGCGCACGATCGAGGAATGGGAGGGCGCGTCCGAGGTCTGAGCGACGTGCGTCGGGAGGGGTGGTTTCGCCGCGTGGCCGGCGACGCGGCGCGTGCGGCAGCGGTGAGGAGGGGACTTATCCCGCCGCGACCCGCGGCCAGAGCCACGCGAACGATCCCGCCGTCAGCAACGCGTACACCACGCCGTCGAAGACCCGGCCCGGCAGGTGCGACCACGGCAGCCCGTGCCAGATGCTCATGGGCATGGCGTAGCCCGCGTGCGCCAGCAGCGCCGTCGTCCCCGCCAGCCGGAAGACCTCTAGGTACGGCGCCTTGTCGCCCATTCCCGAATTCGCGGCGACATACGCCACGAACACGGACACGATCAGCAAGTGCGTGAACCACGCGCCGAGCATCTTGCCCATGTTGGGCGGGCCCGGTTGCACCGAGAGCAGCGCCCACGGCCCGGCGCTCAGTTTCGCCCGCACCGCGGGGTCGTTGGGGTTCTGCTGGCCGCACCAGGGCAGGTAGTAGACGCCCGGGCTCAGCCCCGCGGTCCGCAGCGCCGCGATCAACCCCTCCTCCTTGTCACCGGGTCCCTTGTAGTCGTTCTTGTGGATGGGCAGCGCCATCCAGATGATCGAGCTGGCGACGAAGACCAGCGCGGCGCTGAGCAGGATCGGTTTCCACAACGCGAGCAGTTCCATCATGGTGATGCGTTCCAATGGGGTTGCGACGGTCAGCCGGAGCACGCGCCCACGAGGCGCCCGGGTCCCGCACCCCACTCACCGTGCTCGCAGGGCCGAACCGCGCGACCAGAGTTCTTTCGGCTCGACCACGCGTCCGGCCCCAACTCCGCTAGCGGCCGAGCGGTTCCCGGCGGCCTCCGTCGGCGTGCTCCTGCACGACAAAATCGGCCTGCCAGGCCCGACGGACGCGATCGAGCGCGAACGACGCTCGGGGCGACCCGGCCGCGGATCGGAGGGCATCGATGCACCGCCGCATCAGCCCTTCGTACGCGGGGTTGAATGTCGCGGCGTCCTCCAACGAGCGCAGGTTGTGGTACATGCGGTCGATCAGGTCGCTGTGCAGACGCACGCCGCAGCGACCGATCGTGCGTGATCGGGCGTCCGAACCCGTCCTGGCGCCAACCCGAAGCGGCCGGATACCGAATTCGCCGCCGTCGGGATGGACCCAGGCCACGACGAGGTTGCAGTCCGGTGTCTCGCCCGCGTACGCGTGCCGAACCGCGTCCGCGAACTTGACCCACATCGACGCCAGGTCGATCTCCAGCGTGCCGAAGTCGGCGGCCTTGGATTCCGCGACGTGCTCGGCGGGAACGACGCGTCCCGCCCCGGGTGCGCGGGCGTCGGATCGCGCCGGCGGCGCGTCCACCGCGTCGAGCGTCCACAACTTCTGCGTGCGCCAGCGCAGGGACATGCGGCCTCCGGGCCTCGCGCGTGCCGGGCATCGAAAGACCCTCGGCCGCGGTGGCGGATCATCGTATCTCGACACCATCGGCGCGCGTTCGGCCTCGCCCGGTCTCCCGGTTTCCCCGATCTTCGTGCCGTCCTCACGATCTCCCGTCAGTGGGCAATTGCATGCCCACGCCCGGCTCTCCGTGCCTCATCACGTCACTTCGGCTCATGCTCGCCCCTTTCCGCGGCGTGGCAACGGCCTGTCCGCGGGGATCAACGCCCGCTTCGCCGACGCCGCGGGTCATCGATCAACTCGCGCGCACTGGACGGGCCCGCGTCGTCACGCTCGGGCGCGTGCAGGGCGTGGAGATCATTCTCGCCGGCATGGGCCCGATGCGGAGGTTCGAGCGGCGCGTGTGCTGGGCGCTACGCTCCCGCATGGCGGACTCCCGCGGCACCCCCACCGACCGCACGATCATCGAGGTCGTTCGCGGGGATCTCACAACGCAGCCGGTCGATGCCGTTGTGAACGCGGCCAACCCCTCGCTGCTCGGCGGCGGTGGCGTGGACGGGGCGATCCACACGGCGGCCGGGCCCGGACTCCGCGCCGAATGCCGCGCCATCCGGGAGCTTGCCCCGGGCGTCCGCTGCCCGACCGGCCATGCACGACTCACCGCCGGGCACGCGCTGCCGGCGCCGCACGTCATCCACACGGTCGGACCGGTATGGGGTGAACGGCCCGAATCGGAATCCGACGGCCTGCTCGCGAGCTGCCACCAGCGTGCACTGACCATCGCCGACGAACGCCGGTTCCTCACCATCGCGTTCCCGTGCATCAGCACCGGCGCGTACGGCTACCCGGTCGCGAGGGCGGCCCGCGTTGCGCTCCGCGCCGTTCGTGTGTGGGCGCCCCTTGCCCGCCACGTCCGTCTCATCCGCTTCGTGTGCGTCTCCGAGCCGCACCACGCCGCGTACGAATCCGCGCGCGCGGGCCGGCCCGATGCTCCCGATCCGGGATGCCCGCCGCGCGTCCCCGCTCCCTGCCGCGTCTGACCGGACGTCGCGGCGGCGACGCCCGACCAACAATCCCGCTCATCCCACCCCCGGAGGCTCATCTGTGATTCACCCCGTCGCGCTCCGCGCCCCGATCGCTGGTCTTCTTCTGAGCCTCGCCGGACCTCCCGAGGCTCGCGCCGACCGTGCCGCGGTCGAGGCCGCGCTCGCGGGCATGACCCGGGCCGTGCTCGCCGCCGATCGCGACGCCTACCTCGCCCACGTGTCGAACGAGGACCCCGTTTTCTTCAAGGAGCAGTTCAACTGGGCCCGCGACCTCGGCCGCGTTCCCGCGGCCGAGTTCTCGCTGAGCGTCGACGACGCCGCGCCCGCCCAGTTCGAGGACCACGCGGCCACCTTCACGCTCGTCACCAAGTGGCGCATGAAGGGATGGGACGAGAAATCCTCTCGCACACTTACCTTCCCCGCCGGCTTCGCGCGCGTCGGCGACAAGTGGCTCTATCGTGGCGAGCGCTGGGACGTGATCGAGGGCGAGGGCGTCAAGGTCCTCTTCGCTCCCGCGGTGGGGGATGCGCCCAACCCGCTCGCCCAGGTTGCCCAGCGCGTCGTCAACGTGATGCCCGCCGTCCGCGCGCACGTCGAAGAGGGGTACCAGACCAAGGGCCCCGCGGTGCAGGAGGTCAAGCTCTACGCCGACATGAAGCATCTTCAGGCCTCAATCTACCTCAGCTACACCGACGGCCTGGGCGGTTGGAACGAGCCGGAAGAGTCAATCAAGATCCTGGCCGGCGAGGGCCAGTCCGAGGCCGGACTCAAGGTCCTGCTCGGCCACGAATTTGGGCACGTCGCCACCTTCACGTACGGTGCGCACGCCAGCGACATGCCCTGGTGGGTGCTGGAGGGAGCCGCGGAGCTGGCCGCGGAACAATTCTCCGCCTCGCGCACCCGCACCGATCGGACCGTGCGTGCGTGGGCCAAGGCCGGATCGCTGGCCAAGTGGGAAGATATGGCGGATTTTCATAAGACCGAGCCACGATGGATGGGGCACGTGTACACCCAGGGCCACCACATGTTGGGATTCGTTTCCGACCAATTCGGACGTGAGCGGCGCAATGCGTGGCTGAGGCTGCTGGCCCAGGGAAAAGACTTGGACGCCGCCAGTCTCGGGGCGCTCGGCCAGCCGTTCGCGGAAGTGGATTCCGCGTGGCGAGCGAGCCTCGCCACGCCGCCGCGGCCGGACCCCGAACCTCAAAAATGAGTGCGCCGGGGCGAGAAACACACGAATTCGTGTGACGTGGGAATTCTCCCGCCGCGGCGCGCAAACATGTCATCTTGCGTTCGACATGGCGCGCGGTAATATCCCGATGCGCCGGGGTTGCGCGTTCCGAAATGGCGGACGCGCTCGCCGCGCGGAAAGGACGCGTGGAGTATGGAGTATTACAAGATCCGGATTGCCCTTGCTCTTCTGGGCCTGGTTGTGGTCTTCGCGTACCCGGCGTACCGCAAGTTCAACGCCAGCAAGGAAGTGGCGTGGGACATGAAGACCATCATCTCGGAAGTCGAGAACTATCGTGAGTACAAGGAGTACTACGACTATCTCGTCGAGGAAGCGCACAAGCAGGCGTTCGACCACAGCTTTTCCGCGGGCATTGGACGGCGGGCGTCCGGCGAGAAGTTCAACGCGGACCAGTACCTCGAGGAGGCCATCGTGTGGATGATCGCGCGGGCCAAGCAGGACGGTTCCACACACATCGCCGCGGCGCTCGAGAAGCATTTCTTTGAGGAAGAAGAGCCCCAGGGCACGGCCGACAAGAAGAAAAACAAGTAGCCCCGGGCGTCAGTGCCCCGACGCGCCCGCAGCGCCCTTCTTGGCCGCGGGCTTGGATTCATGCGTATCGGTCTTCTTCGGAGATTTTGGCGGGCTCTTGCTTTCCCTGGATTCACCGGCGCGAGCGGGCTTCTTCGCGGCATGAGCGTCGCCCTTGCCGCCGGGTGCCTCGTGCCCGGGCTCGCCCACGCCCGCCGCTGCGTGCGCGGCATCCGTCGGCGCGATGACGGAAGGGCCGGGGGTCGGCAGCTTGACCAGCGCGATGATCCAAACGGCCACGGCGTTGAACACCAGGATCGCCGCGCACCAGCCGAGCGTTTGATGGACCTTGGGCGGCAGCGCGGCGAAGCGTGCCAGCGTTCGCTCGATCGGCGACGGCAAGTCCCGCCCCGTGGCGCGCGCGGCCTTCGGCGCTGGATCGACGGACGTTTGCGAGGCCGATTCGGCGCGGGCTTCCGGCCGCGCGGACGGTGTGGTGTCGTCCGCGTCATTCGGCACGATGTTGCCCGGGGCCGTGTCGGGTTGACGCATCGCTGATTGGGCGGCGGCCGGGGCGAGAGGAGGCTCGACGGAAATCGCGCCGTCGGGATCGGTCTCGTCAATGGCCTCGTCCGCGGCCTCCGCCAGCGCCGCGTCAAGGTCGCCGATCGCCTCGGGAGCGGGGTCGGGCTGATTGGTTGAAGCGGGCGGGGATTGCGGCAGCGGCTCGGAGGTGCTCGGGCCGGGATCGGTCGCCGCGGGCGCGGGAGCCTGGTTCGTGGAAGCATCGGCGCGAGCTTCATCGACGGCTTCCGCCAGCGCATCGTCCAGAGATAGAAAGTCGTTGTCGGGCTTGGAACCCGTCGCGGCGGGCGCGCCAGGTTGCAGAGAGTCGCGGCGACCGACGGCCTGGTCCGTCTCCTCGAGGAGCCGGTCCACCTCGCGTCCGAGATCCTCCGTAGGAGGAGGAGCGGGGGGCTGAGTTGGCGCACCGACATCGGGCATCGATCGCTCCTGGCGTCCGATCCGGAGGATGATCGACCGTGGCCGAGGGAAACTCAAGCTCGATTGCCGATAACCTGAGACCATATGCGTCCGCGATCCTCCGCCTTACGTCCGCCCGGCGGCGGAGCGGCGCTGGGGACGGGGGATGAGCTGGGGGGTGGAGTGGGGGGGTGGGGGGGGAAGATTGAGTGCGCGCTGGAGTTTACTGCCGATGTCGATTCACCGCGTGTATTGGCCCGGCGTTCCGCCCGACGTCGGGGGTGAGATCAAGATCATGGGCGAGGAAGCACGGCACGCGCTGCGGGTGAAACGTGTGCGGCCCGGTGAGATGGTCGAGCTGTTGTGCGGGGATGGCGAGGTCGCCAGCACCCGGGTGGTGGATGCGGGCCGGGAAACGCTTCGGTTGGAGGTGGTGGCGCGGAGGCGTGTGCCGCGTCCGAGGCCGGAGGTTGAGGTCTGGACCGCGACTCCCAAGGGCGGGCGAGCCGACGAGATGATCGAGGGGCTCAGCGAGGTCGGCGCCGCAGGGTGGAGGCCGATACGCACCGAGCGGGGAGTGGTGGATCCGAGGGCGAACAAGCTCGACCGGTTGGCGCGCCTGGCGGTGGAATCATCAAAGCAGTGCGGACGGGCGTGGCTCATGGTGATCGGTCCCGCGGCGACGTGGGACGAGGCGCTGCGCGCCGAGGGCGTCTCGATCGTGCTCGCCGACGCGGCCGCGCCGCCGTACCGGGCGTTGGGCGCGGAGCGGATTCGGCTCCTCGTCGGACCGGAGGGCGGTTGGACCGAATCCGAGCGGGCGGCGGCCGGCGACGCGGGGATCCGTTGCGCGGGCTTCGGCCCCCACGTCATGCGATTGGAGACCGCCGCGGTGGTCGGCGCGGCGGCCATCGTGGCGGCGGAGTCGGCCGCCAATAATGACGCGCCGGATCACGATCCTTAGGAGTTGAATGATGCGGGCCCTGCGCGGATCAATACTCGCGGCGGCGTGCGCGGGCCTTCTGACGGCCCCGGTTCACGCGATCGACGAGGAGCACGCGGGCCGCGGTCGCGCGGCCGCGGCGAAGGCCGCGGAATTCCTGCGGAGCAAGCAGGACGTCGCGACGGGGGGCTGGAGCGTGCCCGCGACGGTCGAGGGCCAGCCCAGGCCGCCGGTGATGCCGGCGATCTCGGCGCTGGCGCTGAACGGTCTGCTGCTCAAGGGTGAATCGATCCGGGATCCTGCGTTGGCGCGGGGTGTTTCGTTCGTGCTCTCATTGCGGCAGCCCGACGGCGGGATCTACGACCGGGTGCTCCCCTCGTACAACACGGCGATTTCGTTGAGCATGTTGGCGCGGGTGGGTTCCCCGGAGGCGGGGGCCGCGATCCGGCCCGCGCAGGACTTCGTACGGGCCGGCCAATGGTGGGAGGGAGCCGGCCCGGGCGTCGGGGCGGAGGTGCCCGGGAAGGTGGGGGCGGATCATCCGTTTTATGGCGGCGTCGGCTACGGCAAGCACAGCCGTCCGGACCTGTCGAACCTGGCCTTCATGCTCCAGGCGCTGCACGATTCGGGCGTCCCGGCGGACGACGCGGCGTTCACGCGCGCGCGGATCTTCCTGGCGAGGGTGCAGATGGTCGATGCGGTGAACGACATGCCCTACGCGGACGGGACGCGCCAGGGAGGGTTTATCTACGCCACCGGCCCGGAGGGCGATCAACCGGGCGTCGGTCAGAGCTTCGCGGGCTCGATCGATGAGACGCTTGACGACGGGACCACCGTCAGTCGCCTCCGGGCCTACGGGTCGATGACCTACGCGGGGTTCAAGAGCCTCATCTACGCGGGCCTGAAGAAAGATGATCCGAGGGTTGTCGCGGCGACAGGTTGGATCGCGAGGAACTACACGCTGGAAGAGAACCCCGGGCTGGGAACGGACGGGATGTACTACTACTACCTCATGTTCGCGCGGGCGATGGACGCCCGGGCCGAGCCCACGCTGAACGTGATCACACCCGACGGCGCCGCGACCGAGCGTGACTGGGCCAACGACCTGATCGACCGGCTGGTTTCCTTGCAGCAGGCGGACGGCAGCTTCCGGGTTGTTGATGATCGGTGGATGGAAAACGACGGCGTGCTGATCGCTTCCTACGCATTGATTGCGCTGGGTCACGCTCTGGGCGGCGGAGCGAACTGACCGTCGCGTGTCCGCCGGGGGGCACAATCCGGCGGAGATTTCGCAGTGCTCCGCGAATGGGCCTGGCAGGAGTCGAACCTGCGACCTCACCCTTATCAGGGGTGCGCTCTAGCCACCTGAGCTACAAGCCCGCTCACGGCATCCGATTGCGCGCCGGACACCGCTCGGGGCGGAGTATACCCGGCCGGACTCGGCGAGCGAAGGTGAAGCGGCCATTCCGATCGGCTCGACGAGTCGTTGAGTTGCGCGTTCACCAAAAAAAGGGGTTCGGAGCGATCCTCTCAATCCAATTGAACCAGTCGCATCCCGACCGATGGCGTGGGCGTATTGAACCTGGCCGAGCCTGTTGCACAGATCCCGGGGCCTGAGCCGGAAGCCCGGTGCGGGCGGCGCGGGACGACTTGCGGAGGCGGGCCGATTGGGTTAGGCTTCGGCCCTCCGTTGGTTGGGCGAATCCGCGAGTGAATCGTGGGTCGAACGCGATGGGGGAGCCAGGGCCGAACCGGCGGCCAGCGACCAACGGGAGCCCGGCTCGAGTGGGAGTATGTGTGCGTGCCGCCGCGGCCCGGTGCCGGGACGTGGATGCCGCGTAGAGCCGAGGAACGGTCGTCGGAGTTTTCAGTTTCGGCGTCTGATGTGTCGGGGTGAGGAGTCATCATGAAGCGGACGATGGCGCGGCTGCTGGGATCGCTCGGGCTGACCGGAACTCGTGGGGCGGCGAATCGAGAAGAGACGCGGGCGGACCCGCGTGCGGAGCGGCTGGCGCGCGCGGCGGGCGCGGCTCCTGAGCCGATGATGAGCGCGCTCGAAGAGCGGCGATTGCTGTTCGCGTTGACGGTGACGGCGGACGCGGTCGATCCGACCACGGGCCTGGGCACGGTGGGCGCGGACTTCGGGTACGTGCTGCCGTACTTGTTCCGGGATTTCACGCCGGCGCAATCGGCCGACACGCAGGTGGTCGAGCCCTTCGATGATGAGGGCCAGGGCACGGCGACGCCGCCGGGTTATCGCTTTCAGGGCAGCGGGGCGCGGCTGGCGTACGGCGTGGGGGCGGGCGCGGCGCTGGTGGTGGGCACCGGCAGCACGACGGACCTGGACCTGCGCGTGTCGATCAGCGGCCTGGGCCAACTGTCGTTCGTGTACGAGTCGGGCTTCGACGCGGTCCCGCCCAACCCGATCGCGCGGGCGGCGCGGTCGGTGGTGCTGGACATCGGCCCGCAGAACGGCGGGTTGGACACCGATCCCAACACGGGGACCCAGGTCGAGCTCCTGCTGCAAGGGACCATCGTGCGGCGCTTCTTCGGCGGCAACGCCGCGGCGCCCTTCCAGACGCTCCCCGACGGGACGCGCCGGTACACGCTGACGACGGCCAACGGCGGGTTCTTCAACGAGGTGCGGTTCAGTTCGGCGAACCAGCTCAACGGCGCGTATTTCGATCAGTTCCAGATCGACAACCTGAACGCGTTCATCCCGCCGCCGATCTTCAACGCGCTGCTGGCGCCGCGGGCGTGGGGGGCGCGCGTGAGCTTCACGGGCCCGGTGGGCGCCTCGGCGCAGTTCTTCGACCTTAACGACCGGGACATGCAGCTGACGACGGACCTGCTGGGCACCGGCGACGTGCTGCGGGTGGACATCAACAAGGACGGGGTGCCGGACTTCAACGACGGCCTCGGCCGGATCGTGTTCAGCGGCACGGACGCGCGCTCCAACTTCACGATGTACGGCCTGAACATCCAGAACACGCCGTTCACGCTCCCCTCCGAGGTGAGCGGGTTCTTCTCGGAATTTGAGAGCGCGGGCTTCGGGTACGCGTTGACCAACGAGACGCCGCCGCGGGTCATCGGCCTGCCCAAGGGCTCGGGCTCGGTCGTGGTCGGCAGCCCGTTCGTGCGCTCGCTGACGAACCCGACGGCGTACCTCACCAACCCGTCGCCGGCGACGCTGATCAGCAACCCCGACCTGTTCCAGGCTCCGAACCAGGGGCTGTTCACGACCAACGGCGCGAACATCGGGTCGGTGATCATCCACGGCGCGGTGCACGGCAGCTCGCGGTTCACGGGCAGCGTGGACCGGCTGGCGATCGGGTACATGCTGGGCAGCGTGGCGGTGACCGGGGACATGGGCCAGTACATCGTGGCGTCGGACAGCGGCGTGTGGGTCCGTGACGACGTGACGGCGACCACCTTCGAAGAGCCGATGAACTCGACGCGGTCCCAGATCTTCGTGGGGCGCACGGTGGGCGAGATCGCGATCGCGGGGCGGAACCAGTCCAGCGTGACCGTGCAGGGGGACCTGAACGATCCGGCCAAGCCCGCGATCAACTACTTCGAGCACGCCGAGCGCGAGTTCCAGTACGGGACCGGGTTCGCGAACACCGGGACGCTGACGGACAAGACGGACGTCTTCAGGCTGGTGCTCTTCAACAACGACTTCCCGTCCAACCAGGCGGTGGCGTTCGGCAATTCACATTTCCGCAACGACTCCATCGGCAGCGCCGAGTACGTCGGCAACGCGGGGACCGCGGTGCGGATCACGGGCGACCTGGGCTTCCAGGACCCGGTCAACGCGAACGACGATCCCGCGGACGTGTACGCGTTCGCGGCGGGCCCCGGCAGCCCGCTGACGGTGGACGTGCTGTGGTCGGGCGGCTTCGCGGTGACCGGCGGCTATGCGCGGATCGTGGACCGTGACGGCCGGGTGCTGGCGGCCACGGACTACTCGTTCCTGAGCCAGTCGCGCCTCAACGGGGACAACAACTCGTCGGTGCAGTCCCCGCTGAGCGGCTTCCGCGACCGCTTCGGCTTCTTCACGCTCGGGGGCACGAAGAACGACCTGGCGTCGCGGTTCCGGTTCGAGCCGGAGTACACGGACGTGTACTACCTCGTGCTCAACACGCCCGTCGAGGGCGGCTTCGACCGGGCGCAGCAGTACGTGGTGACGATGACGGGCATGCTGCCCACCACGCTGGGCTCGTTCCGCTCCGGCGCCCGCACGGGCAATTTCCAGAGCCCGGTGAACATCAGTGTGCTCTCGGGGAGCGTCGGCGCGATCCGGATCGGCACCGGCTACGTGGGCGGCGAGGGCGCCGAGACCAACCCCTCAGAGGTCATCAACACCGCGCTCGGGGTGGACCAACTGCTCTACGTCCGCGAGCTGTCCGTGAGCACGCCGGGGAACCTCTACAGCATCTACGCGGGCTCGGACGTGTACGGGGTGCGGAACGACGGCTCCCCGGGGCCGAAGTTCACCATCGGCGGCGACCTGGGCGTGTTTGTCACCGGGCAGGCCCTGGTGGTGGGCGTGGGGACCGGCGAGGGCGACGTGCTCGACCTGGACCTGCAGGTGGGCGGGCGGATCGGCCTGCTCGACTGGCGCGGGGCCGTGCGGTTCTTCCAGGATGTCGGCTCGTTCCAGACCGACGCCGAGGTGGTCAACGTGCGCACGGGCGTGAACGGCGGCAACGGGGACATCGGCGGGATCCTCGTCGGCGCGTTCATCCAGGGCGGCGGTTTCAACCTGCGGACCAGCCCCGGCTCCACCATCGACCGGTTCGTGATCGGCGCCTCGGGCGTGGCGGGGCGTCTGGGCTCGATCGAGCGCCGCCAGCCCGGCATCAACCTCGGGGCCGGGTCGGACATCCGCTTCGCGGACTTCGACCAGATCGCCATCGGCGACTTCGACAACGCCAACCCGGACTCGTTCTACACCCTCACGTACAACCAGGCGCTCACGCTCATCGACGATTCGGGCGCCGCGGTGACCATCCGCATCGCCGACGGCACCGCCGCGGCGGCGGGGTCCTCGGGCCGGGTGCGGGTGCTGCCGGTGGCCGGGTCGCGGGGCGTGGCGATCGCGCGCATCGACGCGACGCTCATCGGCGGGGCCAACCTGCGGATCAGCGGCACCGACAAGGGCGTGGGGTCCATCGGGCACATCTCGATCGTCACGCAGGCGGGAGCGAACAACGCCGCGCAGTCCAGCATCTTCATCGAGGGCACGACGGAGATCGACGTGCTGCGGATCGATCAGACCGCCGGCCCGGCGCTGGCGACGATCTCGAACCGCACGCCCAACGGCGACCTGGTCGCCGTCGACGTGCTGGGCCTGACGAACCTGACGATCCTGAGCGGCGACCTCGGCCGCACCCAGACCAACAGCGTGGGCCCCAAGAAGATCGGGCCCTTCCTGGGCCTGCAGTTCGGGCCCACCCAGACCAACGGCGCGCCCCTGGGCGTGAACGCCGGCTCGATCAACCCCGCCAACGGCGGCGGGGCGCTGGTGCCGGTCTCGCAGCGCACCAGCGATTACACCGGCGACGTGACGCTGGAGGACCTGGGCTCGCCCCTGAACGGCTACCTCAACGGCATCGTCATCCGCACCGGCGCGCTGACGCTGGCGGAGATCGGCGGGGCGGTGGGGGACATCGTCCTGCAGGGCGGCGACGCCACGGCGTTCATCCAGTCGCTGATCGTCAACCGCGACGGCGTGACCCCCGTGGGCCGCTTCGACGGCATCGTGGGCGTGATCTACGCGTTCGATATCGTCCGCATCGACGTGGGCGACGGCCTGCGCGGCCCGGGCCCGAGCCCGCTCGCGCAGGCGGGCATCTTCGCCGACAACGACATCCAGACCATCATCGCCGGCGGCCGCATCGCCAGCGTCGTCATGAGCGGCCTGATCCTCGCCTCGAACGTGAACCTCGACGTCTCGCCCCCCGGCAGCGGCACGAGCATCGTGAACGGGCTGGGGCCGATCACGATGACCAACGCACGGGTCGACGGCGCGTTCTTCGGTGCGGCCACGCTCGACGCGTGGTGGCTCTCGGCGCGGTTCTACGGCCTGGTGCAGCGGGCCGACGCACGCATCCCGCGGGGCGAGATCTCCAACCTGCGCCTCGTCAACTCGGACCTGCTCCGCTCGAAGGTGTACGGCGCGCTCCTGACGAACCTCACGGTGGCGGGCGGGGCCTTCGACGCGTCGAGCGTCGAGATCGAGGGGAACATCATCTCGATCGCGGCCGACGAGTTCCGCAACTCCACCAAGGACGGCGAGCGGCGTGAGTACCGGTTCAACGAGATCCGCGCCAGCGGCGACGTCGGCACCATCCGCACCACGCCCGCGGGCGGCGGCACCGGGGGCACCGGCGGGAAGAACCAGGTCATCGGCGACATGTCCGACCTGGAGATCGACGTCCACGGGCAGCTGCTCACGCTCCTCACGGCCCGGAACATCGTGCGGTCCAAGATTGACTTCGACGACCGCGTGGTCTCCATCGTGGCGCTCAACGACCTCCGCGCCAGCACCATCACCACCGGCCGGCTGGAGTCGCTGGCCGTCACGGGCGACATCCGCTCGTCGTCGATCACCACCGCGGGCGCGATCGTCAGCATCATCGCCGGCGGGAGCATCACCAGCACGGACATCTTCAGCGAGGGCCCCGACGGCCGCATCGACCTCGTGCAGGTCGGGCAGTTCCTCACCGGCAACATCCGCGCCTCGGGACCGATCGCGACCATCACGAGCACGGGCGGGCAGATCATCGCGACCATCACCACCACCGACGCCTCCGACGGCTCGCTCGGCCTGCTCTCGGCCGCCGGCGACCTGCAGGTGTCCCTCGACATCGCCCGCGACGTCGGCACCGTCACCAGCGGCGGCAGCGTGGGCGGGCGCGGCGGCGGCGGCGAGGTGCTCGACACCCTCAACGTCAGGGGCAACCTCGGCTCCATCACCGCCCGCGGTCAGATCTACGCCGACGTGCGCGTGGGCGGCAGCATCACCGGGGTGATCACCATCGGCCGCGTCGTCGCGCTGCCGGGCAACGACCTGGTGTCCCGCGCCAGCTTCCGCGCGTTCGGGCGCATCAACTCGTTCGTCATCACCGGCGACTTCGACGGCTCGATCATCAGCGAGTCGGGCGGCATCGGCACCGTCCTCATCACCGACGGCTCGTTCCGGCCCGGCAACCAGATCGTCGCCCGCGACGGCGACATCGTCCGCGTCGCCATCACCGGCGGGCACCTGATGGGCGACATCATCGCCGACGGGACCATCTTCGCCGTGGAGGTGCTGGCCGCCGCCAACGGCTTCTGGGGCGACATGGGCGTCAACCCCAACCTGTCCGACGCCATCCGTTTCGACGACCTCCGCAACCAGCTCCCCCCGGGCGCCACGCCGGTGCCCACCTTCCAGGGCCCGCAGATCCGCGCCGGACGCAACATCGGTCTGGTCAACATCCAGAAGGGCTCGATGTGGGAGTCGTCGATCGTCGCCGGCTGGGCCATCGGCCGGATCTACGTCGACGGCGTGATCCTCAACGACGACATCACCCCGGGGCTGGGCGGTTCCTTCATCGTCGCGGGCGACTCGATCGACACCATCGAGGTCGGCGACTTCGCCGGCGGTCTCATCGTCCACGCCGGCATCATCGACCTGGGCCGGGACGGTCGTCCCGGCGGCGTCGGCGTCAACACCGACACCGTCAAGTGGGGCCGCATCAACTCCATCCTGTTCCGCAAGAGCACTGGGGCCGTCACCATCTCCGCGGGCATGGTCGCGGGCTTCGACGGCGTTTACAACACCGGCGACGACCTGCTCGCAAACGGCATATCGAGCATCGGCACCGTGGTCGTGGCGGGCGCGCCGCCCACCCAATCGTCCGTCTACGCCGACAACGGCCTGGGCTTCACCAGCCCCGGCTTGCGCCGCGGCGGGCCGGGCCAGAACCAGTCCAACACCACGCTGGTCCCGCCGATCGTCCCCGCCACCGGCCTCATCCCCGCCGCCGGGCTGGAGATCACCACCGCCACCGGCGAGCGGGCCCGCATCTTCTTCACCGGCCCCGGCCGCGCGTTCTGGTCCCAGGCGACGCAGACCGTCAACATCATCAACTCCACCTCCGCCTCCACGATCGTCGTGCAGGCGATCACGGGCACCCTCACCAACTTCAGCGTCCTGACCAACGACGGCTCGTCGCTGGGCCTCATGGACATCCAGCCCAGCATCTTCGGCAACTCCAACTTCTTCGCCGACGGGTACGTCGGCACGATGCGGTTCGGGTACATTCAGACCTCCGGCGTCATCGGCTCGGGGATGGACATCACCACCTTCGTGTCCGGGCCCATGACCAGCGGCTCGATGCTCACGAATTTCATCGTGGCCGCGACCATCTTCGGCGACTACGGCACGTTGGCGCCCGCGACCAGCAAGCTCACCGCCGGCGCCGGCGGCTCGATCACCATCACCGGCCGGCACGCGGGCATCGTGAACGTCGCGCGCAACCTCGGGTCGCTGACCATCAACGGTCGGGTTGACGGCGGTCGGTCGCGCGTCGGCCTCTTCCTCGGCTCGTACGTCTCGGGCGCCATGTTCCGCGCCGGGTTGTCCACCGGCGACGGCATCGGCTCGGTGGTCGTCAACGGCACCGCGGACGATTCGTACATCTACGCCGGGGCGGACCTCGGCTCCGACGCCGCGTTCGGCGGTCTCGGCGACGCGGCCGACCGCGTCACCGACGGCGCCCTCGGCCCGGTGACCATCAACGGCGATTTCACCCGCTCGGACGTCGCCGCGGGCGTGTCCCGCGGGGCGGACGGGTTCCTCGGCACGCCCGACGACGTGGCCGACGACGGCCGTTCCAGCATCGGCAACGTCATCGTCACGGGCGGCAACGTCGGCTCGGGGCTCAACTCCGAGTCGTACCGCGTCAGCTCCACGGGCACCATCGGCGCCGTCACCGTGGGCGGGGCCGCGTTCAACGCCTCGGGCAACTTCGCCGTCGTGCGTGTGGGCGCCGATCCCTTCCCCGTCGAGGTCGCTCGCCTCGAGGTCGGCGAGGACAGCAACATCTGGACCGCCGCGATCGTCTTCAACCAGCCCGTCACCCAGAGCACCATCTCCCCCGCGCTCACCGTCGCGGAGGTCCGCAACGGCGGGGCCCTCACCGTCGGCCTGGCCGAGGGGTCCGACTACACCCTCCGCTACGACCCCGCCTCGAACTCGGCCCTGGTCACCTTCTCGCCCGACGTCACGCGCCGCGACCTGCCCCAGGCGCCGGGCGTTCCCGGGCCGGGCACTTACCGCTTCACCATCGACGCCGCCATCCTCCGCGGCCAGTCCCAGCGCAACCGTCTCGACGGCAACTCGGACGGTCAGGCCGCGGGCGACACAGACGACTACATCGCCAACCAGGTGGTCGGTGACGCCGGCGACAAGGGCGGGAACGGCTTCATCGGAAACAACGGCGGCCTGCGCGTGGACTTCTACCCCGCCGCCGACCTCAACCTGGTCATGGACGGGCCCGCCTCGCAGGACGGCCTCCCCGACACCAACAAGCCCTACACGATCAAGGGCGCCATCGGCGATCACCCCGACTCCGATCCCGTCTTCTTCCGCACCGGCGGCGACGTGGACCTCTACCAGATCTTCCTGCGGGCGGGCCAGATCCTGCGGCTGGGCAAGCTGGAGGGCGCCGCGAGCGAGGCCCAGCGCGTGGTCGCCAGCGGCAACGCGTTCAACGGAACCGCGGGCCTCACCCCCTCGCTGATCAACAACCCCGAACTCCTCAGCCTGCCGGTCCAGCCCGCCGGCTACGACGACATCACGCTGCGTGACGAGTACCTCGTCCGCGAGACCGGCACTTACTTCGTCATCGTCGCCGGCAGCCTGACCGACACCGGATCGTCACAGCAAGTCAATTTCGGCGACAACTCCGTGTACAACGTCCCCCCCGAGGGGGCCAGCACCGGCACCTACTCGTTCACCATCGAGGTCTTCGACGACGCCGACACCGGCTTCGCCGGCGACACCGACTCCGGCGACGGCGTCGTGGTCGGCACGCCCCCGAGCGCGTCCCAGTTCGGCTCCGGGGACACCATCGTCCGGGGCAGCTACACCTACACCCTCTTCCGCGACGGCCCGACCGAGGCCACGTGGGTCGTCAGTGGTTCCAACGGCGGTGGCATCTTCAGCGAGCGTCGCGCCGGGCCCGACGGCGTCTTCGCCTCCGGCGCCACCACCGGCGACGACCAGATCGTCTCGTTCGTCGCCGGCGCCATCGGCCAGGGCGGCGCGTCGGGCGTGCCCTCCCAGGTGCAGTCCGACGTCGACGTCTACCGCCTCAACAACGGCGACCCGATCGTCCCCGGCACGCGCATCCGCGCCACCATGCGCCTCAACGAGTTCGGATCCAACCTCGGGTACATCACCCCGCTCCGCGAGCGCCTGGGCGAGAACGTCGTCTTCCGCATCCCGGATTTCCGCGGCGCCGTCCAGATGGCCGTCTTCGAGACCACCAGCGCCACCGGCGTGGGCGACGCCCAGCTCATCGCGGCCCCGTCCGCCTTCAAGGCCGTCTCCGGCACGCCCAAAGCCGTCACCGGCTCCGACCTCTCCAATCACTACGGGTACGACGAGAACGGCGATTTCTTCATCGAGTTCATCGCGCCGCCCCGCCAGGGCATCGCCGGTTCCGTGCCGGCGCGCCTCGCCCTCTACGTCCAGGGCGTGCTCCGTTCGGACTACACCCTCGAGATCCGCACCCTCGGCGTCGACACCTATTCCGTCCAGCCGCAGAACATCTTCATCGAGACCCGCGGCGGCTCGATCAACTGGATCGAGGCCGGACGCAACATCACGACCTCGCTCCGTTCCTACACCACCTCGGGCGTCGGCTTCAGCGGGTTCATCAGCGGCGTCGCCGTCGACACCTACGTCCTCAACAACACCATCACCGCGCTGAACACGCTCTTCCGCGACGCCGGCGTCAACGTCGTTCTCTCCACCAACGTCGCCCAGTTCGAGAACCAGGACTTCTCGACCCTCGTGCTCACCGGCTCAAACGAGCCCCCGGCGTTCTTCGACAACCAGACCTTCGGCGCCAGCCAACGTGCCGACGCGTTCAACGCCGACCGCAACGATCAGGCGGTCGTCTTCATCCCCGCCCTGTCGGTGCTCCAGTACAACCCCGGCAAGGTGGGCATCGATCAGTTCGTCCAGTCGCTCACCGCCGCGTCCGCCCGTCGCATCGGCGAGCTGCTCGGCCTCCGATTGCAGGAGGTCTTTGTGTCCCCGGCCGGCACCACCGCCCCCCCCGTGGACGTGATGGCCTCCGACTCGGTGCCCAACATCCCGACCGCCGGCGCCGTCTACCGCTTCTCCACGACCGCCCGCGAGATCTCCTCGAACACCGACCTGCTCGGCTCCACCAACTTCTTCCTCGGCCTGCAGGCCGACGTCAGCCTGCTGCAGCGCATCCTGCCCCTGCGCTGATCGTCGTCCGACGCTCCTCGCGTTCCCCGGGCCCGCCATCGATGGCGGGCCCTTTTTCATTCACGCCGGCGCGATCGTCGCGCGGAACTCGCGGCCGCCACTCACGTCCGGGGCGTCGGGTCGATCAGGGCGCAAACGGGGTCGCCCAACCGAAGGTGCTCCACCGCCGCCGGCGCATCGGCCAGGCCGACACGCCGCGAAATGAGCGGCAGCGGGTCGATCTGCCCGCGCGACAGGAGGCCGAGGCCGTCGGCCAGCTGACCATCCCGGGAGCCGAGGACTTCCACCTCGTTGTCGATCAGGCGGGCCAGCGCGGCACGCTCCAGCCCCTTCGGCTCGTCGGCGCGGGGCGCCAGCGGCTTCACCACGATCTTGCCCCGCGGCCGAACCAGCCGCAGCGCCAGGTCCAGCCCACCCACCGAGCCCGTGCAGTCCACGACGATGTCCTGATCGGCCCGCCGCCCCGCCTCCGATTCGTGCCGGTGCTTGATGCCCCACTTCTCGCACAACGAGAACCGCGCCTCGCGCCGTCCCAGCAGACGCACCGACGCGTTCAACCGCGCCAGCGCCTGCGCCGTGAGCAGCCCCAGCGGGCCGTCCCCGAGCACCGTGATGTACGTCTTGCCCTGCACCCGCAGCAGGCTCGCCGCGTGCGCGGCGGACGCCGCCAGCGCCCCGAACGCCGCGCGATCGTCGTCCAGCGTATCCGGTACCGGCGCCAAGGCGTGCGCGGGCAGCGCGATGAGATCGGCCGCCGCGCCCGGGCGGGTGAGCCCGGGGACGGTGCGTGCCGGGCAGTGCGCGCCAAGGCCGGCTCGGCAAGCGTCGCACGTCGAGCACGCCACCGACGCCATCCCCACCACCCGCACGCCCGCCCACGCCGGGCGCGCCGCCGGCGCACGTTCAACCGTGCCCACGAAGCAGCGGCCCGGGATCGGGGGTGCGCAGGACGGCGCCGCCAGCGTCTCGCGCCGCGTCAGCACCACACGCCGCACGCGGATCAGCGCATCGCCCGCGGACGCGACCGGATCGGCCGTGCGGGGGTCCAACCATGCGCGGGAATCCAGCAGCAGTGCGCGCACGTCGGGTTCCTTGCGTCCGGCTCGCCGGCACGGCTAGCGCGGCGGCGGTGACTTCGTCGGCGTACTGGAAGGCGTCGCGGGAACGGGAGCGGGAAGGGGTGATCCCGCGGCCGGCGGCATCCCGACGGGCGCGGCAGCGGTCTCATTGGGCGGACCCGGCACGAACGGCAGATACTCCACCCATTCCCGATCCCGAGAGAAGACCGGGTACACGTACGGCCGGCGCCCCGCGAACGGTGCCGTGGTCGATTCGCGCCACGCCAGCCAGTCCTTGGGCCGGTCCGGCAGATCCTGCCCCGTGAGGGTGCGCAGCGACTCCAGCGCCGCCATCGACACCGAAAGGTGCTCGTCGTCCAGCGACGCGATCAGCGAGTTCAGCACCCGCGGATCCGCGTACTGCCCCAGCGCCGTGCACGCCTCCGCGCGGACATCGGGGTCCGGCTCCTTGCGGATGTCCGACGCGTTCACCAGCGCATCGATCCCCGACTCGTTGTGCAGGCGCTGCAGCGACCGGGCCGCCTCGAAGCGCACGCCCCGGTCCTCGTCGTCCAGCAGCGGCGCGAGCAGCGGGACGTGCTCGGGCGCGCCGTGACGCCCCAGCGCCCGCGCCGCCACGGCGCGCACCGCGGGATCCGGGTCCGAGAGGTGCTGCCGGTAGACCTTCAGGTACGGGCCCTCACCCCCGAAGGGCGCATTGAGCAGCAGCGTGGTGCCGCGGGCACGCTTGTCCGCGTCGTACGGGTTGATCGAGTCCACCGCCGCTTCGGCCGGCGTCGGCTGCGCGAAGATCGCCAGGATCGACTCCCCGTTCTTGGCCGCCTCCAGCGCCTCGCACCCCGCCAGGCCGCCCGCGCCGGCGGGCAGCGTCGCCGCGAGCACGCCCGCAAAGGTCCGGCCCGACTTCCTACGCTGGCGGCGACGCGCATCCATGATTCGAGTATATCGGACCATTTCTCGCCGGAGCCCGGACTTTCACCGCCGGCCGCTCATCCCGCTTCTGGCCCTCGCCCTGAGTCTCTCCGGGTGCGTCGGCGCGCGCCGATCGGACGCCCCGGGTCCCGGCGGCGGGCCACTCGTCGGCGCGGTTGCCCGCGAAGCGGGGCCGCGCCGCGATCCCCTGGGCGAGGTCGGCGGCGAGCTGTTCACCGCCGCGCCCGATCGTTCGACCTATGTGCCGTACGGCGGGGAGTTCGCGGACCCCACCGTGGCCTCGCATCACGTCACGCGCGTGGGCCTGGACGCGGTCCGATCCGGGCCGGGTCGCTGGCGCGAATCGCGCGCCTCGTGCGCCGGGGGCAACTCGACGCCGGTCGCGGATCAGATCCTGGAGCGGGCCGCCGACGGCTCCGTGGCCCTCGTCGAGACCATCGAGCACGACGACGGGGTGGTAACCGAATTCGCACCGCCGATGGTGCTCCTGCCCGCGGCGCTGCGCGCCGCGACGCCGTTCCGCCAGTCGCTGCGCATGACCGTCCGGCCGCTTGAGGATCGCGGCCGCGTCCGCATGGAGGGTCCCGCGACCCAGGAGATTGTCTTCGAGGGCACGCAGCGCGTGCGCCTCGGGGCCGCGGGCTTCGATGCCTCGGTCATCCGCATGACGCTCACCGCCGATCTCGGCTCGGTCAAGGTGCGCACCGTCACCCGCGCCTGGCTCGCGCCCGCGCTCGGATCCGTGCTGGAGCAGGCCGACGAGACCGCCTCCATGCTCGGCATCCCCGTGCGCACCAAGGCCAAGCACTGGGCGCTCCTCCAGCCGCCGTGAGTCACCGCGCCCTCGCCCCGTGCGGGGCCCGCCCATTGTCCGCGCCGCAACATCATCCGCCCCTCTCCCGCCCTTTCCCCGGCGCTCATACGCTCCTCGTGCCCGCGCCGATCGTCCGGGAATCACGCCCGGGCTTCCGACCCATTCGGTCCTACGGCGCGCCGCGTGCGGGATGCGCCCGTTCCCGCCCGCCGCCGCGACGGAGATTCGCATGCGTGTTCGATCGACGGCGTTCATCGTGCTGCTGCTCGCGCCGGGCATCGTGCCCGGCTGTTCTCCTTCTCTCTGGGAGTCCGAATTCAAGAGCAACGGCGCTCCCGCCCCGCCCCTCGCCCGGGACGCGGCTGTCCGGTTGCGTGAGGTCCCCTGGGAGCGCCTCCAGGGCGCCCTCGGCGAGCTGCGGGCCCAGGTCGCCTCCAGCGACGTCCACCCCGACGACTGGAGCCCCGCCCAGCGCGCCGATGCGCACGCCCGGCTCCTGCGCGGCTTGCAGATCACCAGCGATCCCGCCGCCGTCCAGGTGCTGGGCAGGTCCGAGTTCCGCACCACCAGCCGCGTCCGCCCCTCCGACCCGCAGCTCGAGCAGTTCGCGCGCCGCGTCGGCGCCACCACGGTCATCTGGACCAGCACCTACACCGGCAAGGCCGACTCCATCGAGCAGGAGCCCGTCAACGAGTGGCGCACCGGCACCATCACCGATCGCCTCAACCGCGAGCGCCGCGCCGACGCGTTCTACTCCGACAATGCCACCATCTGGATCCCCGTCGTCGTCCAGAAGGACGAGTACGCGTGGATGGCGTACTTCCTCCGCGAACGTTGACTCGCACACCTCCCCCTTATCTCCTCCCCCTGCGAGCGCCCAGCCTGACCGAAATCGTTTCCCCGTTTTCAGGGAATGATCGATCCCCGCTCCAGATCTCGCTGCGACCCTGATCCGCCCTCCCAAAGTACGGACTTCCCGCCCGACCGGCCGATAACCGGACGTGGCTCGCGCGGAGGGTCCGACGGGCCGTCGTCGCAGTGATTCGCGTCCCGGAGGGACGCGCCCCAGCCGCAAGGAGTGCACCGTGCCCCAATCCCACCCGTCCAACGAGCAGATGACCATCATCAGCCCCGACACGCAGATCAAGGGCGAGATGACCTTCGAGCGCTCCGTGCGCATCCTCGGCACCTTCGAGGGCAAGATCTTCGCCAAGGGCGAGCTCGAGGTCGGCGAGTCCGGCACCTGCCGCGCCACCGTCGATGCCAGCGTGGTGCGCATCGAGGGCGCGCTCGACGGCGACCTGATCGCACGCGACCGCGCCGAGCTGGCCTCCACGGCCCGTGTCACCGGCGACATCGTCGCCCGAACCCTCATCGTCGCCGAGGGCGCTTCCTTCTCCGGACACTGCCGCGTCGGCCCCGAGGCCCTCACCGCTCGCACCGCCGAGCCGCGCGCCACCGCCGAAATCGGCCGCGCCCCCCGCGCCGACTGGGCGTCCTCCACCATCGGGACCGCCGCCGCCGCCACCCCGGCGTCTCCATCCACTCCCGCCCGCCCCGACTGGTTGCGCACCGCCAAGCTCACCTCCACCGCCGCGGCGGCCTCGTCCGCCACGCCGTCCACCCCCGCCCTTCCCACTCCCGAGATCACCGTCTCCGGTGCCAAGACCTACGAGCCCCTGGCGTCCTGAGTCGATCGTCCCCTTCGCCGCGAGTCCCGCCGGCCGCGGAGCGCCCGGCGCCCCATCACCAAGCCGCGACGGGCGGAGCCCGCCGGGCCCATCGATCGGGATCGACGCCCGCGCGCGTCGGTCGATGCGACATGCCCAGCGGACCGGGGACCCGACAAGTCGTGTGCGTGCGCTGCACGGGCCGGTTCGAGGTCCCCGCCCCCAGCATCAGCGCCTCCTGCCCGCGCTGCCACCGCCAGGTCTCAGTCACGGACGTGGTCGTCCGCAACACCCGCTGGGGCGGCAGCATCCAGACCTGCGGCCGCGTGCTGGTGTACCCCGGCGGCGCCCTCCGCAGCCTCCGCATCGAGGCCGCCGACGGCGTCGAGGTCCTCGGCTCCATCGATGCCGACGTGACCTCCGGCGGGCCCGTCCTCATCGGACCCGGCGCCACCTGGCGCGGCAACCTCTCCGCCCCCGCCGTCGAGATCCGCCCCGGCGCCACCATCCTCTCGGGCGCCTTCCGCATCGGCGCCCCCGCCGCGGCAATCGCCGCCGCCGGATAAGCTCCGGTCCGCCCCCCCGCGCCGCGAAATATCCTCGACCCTATGGCCGCCGTACAACGCCATCGCGATCTGACTCGATGACCGCTTGCACGCCCACATCCGCCGCGCGGGTGACGATCAAGTCGTTGCCGTCCTTGATCGCGAGTTGCTTTGTCCAGAACCCTGGCGCAACCGTTGAGGATCCCCGTGCGAACAGTTCGGCATGATGAAGCGAGCGACGGG
>JAEUIW010000149.1 GCA_016794925.1 Phycisphaerae bacterium | reverse complement strand
GCGATGAGGGTGGCCCACTCGCCGCGTTTCATCGGTCCGAGAGCCGAGAGCCGATCGCGGATGAGATCGCGTGCGTCGGGGCGAGCGCCGGTGGGGAGGTGGAAGAGGACGCGGACGAGGAGGAACCAGGCCGCGGGGAGGACGATGAGGGCCATAGGGAGCCCGACCCAGAGCCAGGAGACGAAGGAGGGTGGGCGGCCGAAGTTTTTCTCGACAAAGCCGGAGAACACGCCGTTGGGCGGGGTGCCGATGAGGGTGGCGACGCCGGTGATGGAGGCGGCGTAGGCGATGGCGAGGACGACGCAGGCGGAGAAGTTTCGGGCGAGCTTGTGCCCGTGGGCGTCGGTGGCGTGGGATGAGACGACGCCGGCGACGGAGAGGCCGATGGGGAGCATGAGCATGGTGGTGGCGGTGTTGGAGACCCACATGCTGATGAATCCGGTGGCGAGCATCATGCCGGCGACGAGGCGCGTGGGCGAGGAGCCGGTGATCGACATGACGGAGAGGGCGAGGCGTTCGTGGAGTCCCCAGCGTTCCATGGAGCGTCCGAGGAAGAAGCCGCCCATGAAGAGGAAGACCTGCTCGCTGGCGTAGGGGGCGGCGACCTGCTCGAACTTGGCGACGCCCAGCAGCGGGAAGATCGCGAGGGGAAGCAGCGAGGTGGCTTCGACGGGGAGGGCCTC
>JAEUIW010000148.1 GCA_016794925.1 Phycisphaerae bacterium | reverse complement strand
CGGATGATCGTGGATGCGCCGGGCCGCGCTCGCGATCCGCACCCGGTCGAGCAGTCGCACCGCTTCGGCCTCGGCGGCGGCCGACGACAGGCCACGATGCGCAATCAGCGTTTCGGCGATCTGGACACCCACTGTTAGCACCGGATTGAGGCTGGTCATAGGTTCCTGGAAGATCATTCCAATGCGATTGCCGCGAATGCGGCGCATCGCAGCATCGTCGAGCGAGGTCAGCTCGACATCGTCGAGCACGATGCGCCCGCGCATCCGGCTGAGGGCACGCGGCAGCAGGCGCATCACCGACAGCGCAGTGACGCTTTTCCCCGAGCCCGATTCGCCAACGATCGCCACCGTCTCACTCGGCGCCACGGTGAGCGAGATGTTGCGCACGATCGGCCGCCAGGCATCATTGACCCGGAAGTCCGTCGACAGCTCCTCGACCGCGAGGATCGGTGCGGCCTGTCGCAGCAAGTCCATCATGCCTAGGGCTCCCCTGCCGCACGGCGCGGGTCGAACCTGTCGCGTAAGCCATCGCCCATGAGGTTGAGCCCGAGCACGCAGATGAGGAGCGCTAGGCCTGGGAACAGACAGATCCAGGGCGCCTCGCGCACATAGTCGCGACCTTCGGCGATGACCGCGCCCAGTGTCGGCGTCGGTGGCGGTGTGCCCATGCCCAAGAAGCTCAG
>JAEUIW010000147.1 GCA_016794925.1 Phycisphaerae bacterium | reverse complement strand
CCGGTGAAGACCAGCGCGCCGTCTCGCACGCCCCCGCTCATCATCAGCGGGTGCCCGTCGTCGTTGACGTAGAGCTGGTGCCAGCGCTGCTGGAAGCGGTCGAACCAGGTCGTCACCTCGCCGCGCCCCGCGATGGCACCGCGCCAGTGTCCGCGGCTGGCGCAGCCCATCAGCATCGGCGTCATGCGCAGGTGGCCGGCCAGTTGCCCGCCGCCGCCCTTCATGCGGAAATGGCCGTGCGCAAAGTCGAAGGCGCGGTATTCCTCGGGTTTGCACAGTTCCCCCGGCGCGGGATAGGCGGGCTCGGCCGACTTGGCCATTGCCGGAGTGAATGCGAGGGCCAGGCAGCCCACCGCCCACCAGACGTTCGCGCGCATCACCTCGCCTCCGGTTCGGCATCCAGCCACTGCGCGATCTGCGCCAGCGGCTTCTTGATGCCCCCATGCACCGGCACCATGCAGTTCGGCTTGGGGTAGCCCACCACCAGCAGGATCACCGGCTTCTCCGACGCCGGCCGGCGGCAGATCTCGTTGAGGAACCCCATCGGGCTGGGCGTGTGTGTCAGCGTGGCCAGGCCCGCGTGGTGCAGGGCCGCGATCAGGAAGCCCGAGGCGATGCCCACCGACTCGGGCACGTAGTAGTGCGAGAAGCGCGTCCCGTCGGCCCTCAGCCCGTACTTCTGC
>JAEUIW010000146.1 GCA_016794925.1 Phycisphaerae bacterium | reverse complement strand
CCTCGCGTATGGGCTCGGAATTCATCCCGAATCTCGACGAGGGCGATATCGCCCTCCACGCACTTCGGATTCCCGGCACGAGTCTCAGTCAGGCCATCGAGATGCAGACCACGCTCGAAGCCCGGCTCAGACAATTTCCAGAAGTCGAGCGTGTCGTATCCAAGATAGGCACCGCGGAAGTCGCCACCGATCCCATGCCGCCAAGCGTCGCTGACACGTTTATTATGTTGAAGCCGCGCAGTGAGTGGCCAAATAGCTGGCGTTCCCGCGCCGATCTGGTCGCGGAAATGCAGGCTGCCGTCGAGCAGATTCCGGGAAACAATTACGAGTTCACCCAACCGATCCAGATGCGCTTTAACGAACTGCTTTCTGGCGTCCGCGCCGACGTAGCGGTGAAAGTGTTTGGCGATGATCTCGATGCGCTGCTGGCGACGGGCGGTGAGATTGAGGACATCGTCGCCAGTATTCCTGGCGCCGCAGATGTAAAGGTCGAACAGATAACGGGTTTACCCGTCTTGCAGATCACTCCCGATCGCGACGCGTTGGCGCGCCATGGGCTCAATGTTTCCGATTTGCAGAATGTTATGCGCGCCTCGCTTGGCGGCGCCGTCGCCGGCCAAGTCTTCGAGGGCGATAGGCGTTTCGATGTCGTGGTCCGTTTGCCCGAGCAGATCAGGCAGAATGTCG
>JAEUIW010000145.1 GCA_016794925.1 Phycisphaerae bacterium | reverse complement strand
CTCGGGTGGCGCACGACGACGTTCATGTGCGCGCCGTGTTTTCCGCGGTGTAATGCCGCGGCCCCATTGAAGCGGCCTCCATGGCGCTGATCGCCTCCCGCCGCTCGTCCCGTTTTCCGCGGTGTAATGCCGCGGCCCCATTGAAGCTGCCACTCCGGCCACAATGCAGCGCCGCGCTTTCGCCGTTTTCCGCGGTGTAATGCCGCGGCCCCATTGAAGCATCCGCAGTCATGCCAGAGCCTCGGCACCAGACCGCGTTTTCCGCGGTGTAATGCCGCGGCCCCATTGAAGCCGGTAGTACCGGTGCAGGTAGCCGCCGAGTTCCAGGTCGTTTTCCGCGGTGTAATGCCGCGGCCCCATTGAAGCCCGCCTACCGCGCCGGCCGCTATGGCACCGACGCTGCGTTTTCCGCGGTGTAATGCCGCGGCCCCATTGAAGCACGCCGAGAACGAATCCGGCGCCGAAGTGCAGAACTGGTTTTCCGCGGTGTAATGCCGCGGCCCCATTGAAGCTGGCCGACCAAGGCCAGCAGCGGATCGGTCACGCCGTCGTTTTCCGCGGTGTAATGCCGCGGCCCCATTGAAGCGCCTGCGCCGCGACGGCCTTGCGCTGCGCCGACAGGGTTTTCCGCGGTGTAATGCCGCGGCCCCATTGAAGCCGGCTATATGCCGGAATTCGAATGCGGCGC
>JAEUIW010000144.1 GCA_016794925.1 Phycisphaerae bacterium | reverse complement strand
CGGGCCAAAACCCGAAGACGATTCCGACACTCACTGAGAAAACAAAAGCCAGGAGAACCGCGGGCAGTGAAACTGGGGCGGCCCATCCTGCGACGTTCGATAAAAAGAGGGAGACCCCGGTTCCCACGGCGATCCCCATCACACCCCCCAATGTTGAAAGAGTGGCCGATTCGATGAGGAATTGAAAGAGGATCGCCCGTCGCGGCGCCCCGACCGCTTTCCTCAATCCGATCTCCCGTGTTCGTTCAGTCACAGACACCAGCATGATGTTCATGATCCCGATCCCCCCCACCAAAAGCGATATGGCCGCAACAATTCCCAAAAGAAGGGTGAAGGTCTGGGTGGTCCCCGAAAGAGCCGCCTGAATGTCCGCCATATTCCGAATGTTAAAATCGTCCTCTTTAAAATCGGGGAGCCGGTGCGCTCGGCGCAGGAGGAGACGGGCGACTTCCATCACCTGAGGAATCGATTCCGGAGAATCGCATTCCAGGGCAATGTGGCTGTAATAGAGGGTCCCCACCACCCGTCGCATGGCGGTGGACAGGGGGATCAGAGCCACATCGTCTTGGTCTCGGAACGGGGAAGATCCTTTCATGGGAAGGATCCCAATCACCTTGAACTGAATGCGGTTCATCTTGATGAACTTGTCCACGGGATTTTCCGTTCCAAAGAGTGTGTTCACGGTGGTC
>JAEUIW010000143.1 GCA_016794925.1 Phycisphaerae bacterium | reverse complement strand
TCAGCTCGGTCTCGGCGGTCTTCCAGTCGTTCTCGAGCTGCGTCGCCACCAGCAGGTAGGCGTCGGCCGCCTTGGTCGCCCGCTCGGCGATCACCAGGGCTTGCGCGTACTCGTTGCCCTGACGCAGGCGGTCGACGTTCTCGGTGTTGCGCAGCGAGTCCAGCACCTGCTTGGGCGTGTGCAGCTTCTCGAGCTTGCCGAGCAGATCCTCCATGCGGCGGCGTTCGGCAAACAGCTTCTGGTCGACCTCGCGCTGCGCCTGCACGGCCAGGTTCCATTGCGTGACCAGGCGCTGCAAGGCAGCGGTCGGGTCGTCTTCGGCCAGGGCCTGTGCCAGCGCCTGCTGCTGCGCCCCGGCCTGCGCCGGCGGATGCACGATCATGAAGTTCGACAGCACGTTCTCGGCCTCCAGCCTGGCCTTGGCCAGCCCGGGGAACTGGCCGCTGCGCTGCTGCACGAAGTTGCCGGAAACCTCGGTCGCCTGCTTCAGCAGCGCTTGCGCCTTGCCCTCCAGCAGCTTCAAGGCCGCCGCATAACCACCCGGCGGCTTGCCGTCGCCACCCAGCCGGGACGCCCCCAGCGCGATGTCGGCTTCGCGCAGCTGGTCGGTGGTGCCGGGCATGCCGGCCATCTGCTCGCGCGCGCGCTGCAGCGCGTTGAAGGCCGCGGTGTACTTGGGCAGGGCCTCC
>JAEUIW010000142.1 GCA_016794925.1 Phycisphaerae bacterium | reverse complement strand
CCAACATCATGCACCGCAACCTGGAGCGCTGGTTTCCCGCGGCCGAGCCCGCCGACGCATCCATGCCGTGACCGGTTTCACGCCGGCGCCCGCTTGCCGCGTAACAGGATGCAAGGCGCGTGACCGCCGTGGCGGATTGGCTCGCCGGCCGGTGCAGGCTCGCGCATCATCCCCACGACGCGCAGGGAGAAGCGCGCCGGCCTGCCCGCTCGCGGGTGCCGGCCTTTCAGCTCGTGATCCGACACCATCCTCATGCGCGACATCGCCATCTACGGCAGCCAGTTCCCGGAAGTCGTCAAGCTCGTCAAGGCCATCAACCGCACGGCCCCGCGCTGGCGCCTGCTCGGCTTCATCGACGACCGGCCCGAGGCCGCCGCGCAGACCGTGATGGGGCTGCCGGTGCTGGGGGGGCGCGACTGCCTTGCCGGCCTGGCCGCCCGCGGCGCCGCGGTCGACGACTTCGGCACGCGCCCGCGCCCGGTCGGCCAGCACGGCGGTGAAGACCAGACCGCTGCCTTCGCTGGTGTTGGTGCCGGCGCCCAGGGTCGTCCAGGTGGTGCCGCCGTCGTTGCTGCGTTGCCAGAGTTGCGAGAGCTGTTCGTCGGGCGCGGCGGTGTAGTCCGCGGAGAAGCTGGCGGTGGCGCCTGCCGTGACGCTCAGGGACACGGGCTGCCGGGTGAACTTGGGCGG
>JAEUIW010000141.1 GCA_016794925.1 Phycisphaerae bacterium | reverse complement strand
CCGAACGCACGCCCACGACGTGCCGGACCGCGCGTCCGTAGAGCCTGGAGGCCAGCGCCGTGGACCGCTCGTCCAACCCGCCGACCAGTTTCGGAATCGTGTGCGTCGAGTGCGCGGGGTCGCCCGGGTTCTCCCGCTCCGGGCTGAACGCGGCGAACCAGTCCTCGCCCGGGCGAAGGCCGCGCGCCGGATCGGCCGCACGCATGATCGCCGGGACGAACTCATCGCGGGTGGTGCCGGGATAAGTGGTCGATTCAAGAACAATCAACTGCCCGGCGCGCAGCACGCGGCCGATCGACTCCGCCGTGCGCAGGACGTACGAAAGGTCCGGCTCGTTTCGTGCGTTCAGCGGCGTGGGGACGCACACGAGCACGGCGTCGCACTCGGCGATCCGGGTGAGGTCGCACGTCGCATCGAACCGCCCGCCGGCCGCCAGCCGCTTCGGCAACGAATCCCCGAGGTGCTTCAGGTACATCTCGCCGCGTGAGAGCCGCTCGATCTTCTTCGGGTCACTGTCGAAGCCAACGATGCGGCGTGCCGCCGAAGGGGCATCGTGGAACGCCGCGGCCAGCGGCAGGCCGACGTAGCCCAGGCCGATCACGCCGACCACCGCTTCGCCGCGGTCAATTGTTCGTAGAAGTTCGTCGTATGCGTTCACGGCGTCATCTTCTCTTGGGCGGGGGCGGTGTCTC
>JAEUIW010000140.1 GCA_016794925.1 Phycisphaerae bacterium | reverse complement strand
GTGGGCCAGATTCCGCGGGGCCTGCCCGGCCTGCAGCTGCCCGACCTGTCCCTGGCCGCCGCGCTGTGGCCCGCCGCAATGGGCATTGCCGTCATGAGCTTTACCGAGACGGTCGCAGTCGGCCGGGCGTTCGCCGCCCCGGGCGAGCCGCCCATGCAGCCCAACCGGGAGTTGCTGGCCACCGGGCTGGGCACGGCCGCCGGCGCACTGCTCGGCGCGATGCCGGCCGGCGGCGGCGGCATGGGCGGGATGGGCGGCATGGACTTCTGAGGTCCATAGCGCATCATTCAGCCGAACCGATCTCCTGATCGATCAGCACCCCAGGGCGACGCGCGCGTCCTGGGGTGTTGTTTTTTGCAGCCGCGCCGGCCGGCCGGCCCGTGCTAGACAGGGGCAAATCAACCCGGTGCTGTCGACGGCATGATCCCCTTCACCAAGAACGACCTGGCATCGCTCTTCACCCCGCAAGTGCTCGACCGGGGCCGGCAGCTCTTGTCGGCGGGCAAGGTGCTGTCCCGCGAGGTCGTCGGCGACGGCATGATCGGCAGCGTCGCCGGGTCGCATGGCGAGCAGTATGCGCAGACGCTGGAATTGCGGCGCTCCAAGAACGGGCGCCTGCTGATCGGCGACGACTGCAGCTGCTATGTCGGATCCCGCTGCAAGCATGTCGCCGCGCTGCTGCTCAACCATCTG
>JAEUIW010000013.1 GCA_016794925.1 Phycisphaerae bacterium | reverse complement strand
AACGGTGGCGCTGCTTTCCGACAGCGATCTCGCCGATGTTGGCGAACTGCGTACCGCGCTCGTTGATCTTAAGCGCCGCCGCGAGACCCTCGAAGCCGACGTGGCCAACAAGCCCGCGTCCCCCAAGACGATCGACCCCGATCGCCTGCGGGCCTGGGCGCGCGAGCGGATCGCCGACCTTGCGCGGGCGCTCAAGCCCGGCACGCCGATGATGGAAGCACGCGCGGCCGTTCACGCGTTCATCCCGAAGATCGAGATTGATCCCGACCGCAAGGTGGGTACGCTCTACCTGCCGCGCGATACGTGCAGCGCACTTCAATCAGCGTTTGTCAGACGGGATACGAGCGCATCCTCGATCCACTCGTGGATGGTGCTGGCGGCGGCGCGTCGGGCGTCGCCGAGGTGGTCCAGGAGGGGCGTCTCGTAGGGGCTGACGATCCCGATGACGTCGGAGACGTCCTCCATGATCTCGGGCAGGTCGGCCCCTGCGGCGAAGGTGGCTTTTCCGGTGAACGGCATGTGCGGTCCTCCCCAGTGTGCGTGCGAGAGCGTGCGGACGGGCCGGCCTCGGAACACCCGGGCCGGCGTGGACGGCGGGGGCGCGGGGCGTCAGGCCCGGCGCGAGCGCATGTACGACATGACGAGGCGGCGGTCGGCCGCGGCGGCGGGGCCGGCGGCGTGCGCGGGTCGGGGGTCGGGCGCGTTCGGGCCCATGACGCCGGGTCCGGCGGCGGGGCGAGTGAAGAGCTCGGGTCTGCGGCGTGCCAGTTCGCGGGCGGCGCGGCCGAGGTCCGGGGCGGTCTGACCCTCGATGTTCTTCTCGACGAGGGCGGCGGCGGCCTCCACGTCGCGGGCGCCCAGGCCCATGAGCGCGCGTTCGAGGCGGCGGCGTCGGTCGGCGGCGCGGAGCGCGTCCATGGCCGCGGCCAGGTCTTTCTCGAGCGCGGCGGCGCGGGCCCGCTCCTTCTCGATGGTCTCCTCGGCGCGGTCGAGGCGCTCCTGGAGCGACGCGGCGGCGTCGCCGTCGGGCTTTGGCGCTCCGAGATTGAGGGTTCCGCCACCGCCGCCGCCGATCTCGCCTTCACCTTCTCCGGGCATGTGCGTTCTCCTTTCGTGCGCCGCGGGGGCGCGTTCAGATGACCCCTGCGTCCGGTCCCGAGTACCCGAGTTCCTCCAGGACGCGCGGGGCGGGCAGGCCGAGTTCGAGCTTGAGCCGGGCCGCGTCGAGCTCGGTGCGGGCATCGCGTGGGAGCGGGTCGGGCCAGACGACCTCGATGCGGCGCTCGTCCCGGGTGGTGCGGAAGACGCCGGCGGCGTCGAGCGCGGCGAGGAGCAGGCCGCCGGCCTCGGCCAGGCCGCGTCCGTAGCAGACGCGCTTGCGCGAGGTGCGGCTGAGCATGCCCTGGAGCGTGACGCGGAGGGCGTTCTCGCTGGTGAGGTTGCCGATCTTGGTGCTGAGCACGCCGCTGGCGAGGGGCGGGACGGCGCTGGCCTTGTCGAGCGCCTGGCGCACCTCGTCGATGTGGATCTCTTCGCCGGGCGCGGCGGAGTCTCCGCCGAAGGGCAGCACCTGGGCGTCGGGGTTCTCGGTGGTCCAGACCTGCCCGGGCCCGACGGCGAGGGGCCCGGCCGCGCCCAGGCCCTTGGCGAGGAACATCTTGAACGACTGGAGGGTGACGCGGCTGGCGCGGTCGGTGAGGCGGGTGTTGAGCTCGTCCTGGAGGGGGATGAGCGGCTCGACCTCGCCCAGGCCGGCGTAGCGGAACGGCTGGCTGACGTTCTGGATGTGGACGACGGGCACGCGTCCGGGGCTGACGGTGTTCTCGCTCTCGTCGATGAGCACGGGGCCGGCCCACTCGCCGCGGACGAGGCGCTCCTCGTAGAGCTGGCGGTAGCGGGCGGAGAGGACCTCGGTGACGCGGACGCGTTCGCGCTGGGAGCGGGGCGTGGCGTCGGCGGCGTGCCCGTGCAGCCAGCGTGACACCCAGGCCGCGACGGGGGAGGCCGGCGCATCGGAGACGGCGTTGCCCTCGCGCTGGGAGCGGACGATGTAGGCGTCGAGGGAGCGGAAATCGCGCCCGCTGAGGAGGGCGACGCCGCGGGTGGGCTCGACGACCTCGACGCGTGCGGATCCGGCGCGAGCGGCGGCGACGGGATCGTCGTGGTGGTCGATCGCGGCGGCGGGGTCGGCGCGGACGAGCAGGTCCACGTGCCCGTAGACGTGGCCGAGCAGGGCGAGGTCCTGGAGCAGGGCCACGCCGCCGGAGGCCTCCCAGGCGGCTTCGAGGACGCGCTCGACGAGGGCGCGTCGGGGCGCGTCGGCGTCGCGGGCGGCGAAGCGGAGCGGCTTGCCGAACATGAAGTCGATCATGGCGTGGATGCGCCAGGCGATGTCGTTCTCGATGACCAGCTCGCGGCGCCAGGCGGCGCGATCGTCGAGGGGGACGTCGCCGGGCGCGGCGAGGGAGGACGGCGCGGGGGCCCCTCCCCCGCCGCTGAGCCAGGCGAGGCGGCCGGGCAGGCCGCGTTCCTGCGCGAGGCGGTAGGGCTTGGCGCTCCAGCCGCGGCGGGCGCGTCCCACCGTCTCCATGTGGTTGCGGTAGTAGCTCCAGAGGAGGTTCAGGCGGGGGAGTTCGGCGCGTTCGTGCTCGTCGAGCAGGTGGCGGAGCAGGGGCTCGTCGAGCGGGACGTCCGCGAACTGTTCGAGCGTGTACGCCATGGGGCGGCTCCGTGGGCGGAACGCGGTGATGCGTCCCGTCACCCTTGGGCGGCGGGGCGGTGGGGCGCGCGCGGGAGCGGCTCTCGGGGGCGCCGGGCGGGCGCCGGGGCGGGGCGCAAGTCACGGCGGGGGCGTGATCTGAGGAAAATCGTCGCGAATTCGCGCGCGCCGGGCGGCGCGGCCATTTCCGCGCGCGCGGCGGGGTGATCGGGCGAGCGCGGTCCGGCGGGGTCACGCGGTGCCGGCGGCCCGGGGGGGCCGTATCGTCAACCATGCTGGTGCTGACGGTCATCCAGGGCCCGGACAAGGACAAGGTGTACGAACTGCCGGACCATCAGCCGCAGCTGGTGGGGCGTTCGAGCGAGGCGCTGCCGATCACGGACACGACGGTGTCGCGTCGTCACGCGGAGCTGACGCCCGACGACGGGGAGTGGTACATCCGCGACCTGCAGTCGCAGAACGGGACCTACGTGAACGGGGTGCGGATCTCGGGGCGGACGCCGCTGCGGCTGGGGGACCAGATCCGGACGGGGGCGACGCTGTTCGTGTTCGGGCGCGCGAGCGCGGAGGACGAGCGGAACCGGATCCGGCTGCTGCGTCCGGACCAGTTGGACGCGTCGGTGGAGCGGGTGATGCCGAGCAACGAGGACTCGATCGTGCTGGCGGAGCCCGAGCCGCGGCAGGCGGCGGCGGAGCACCTGCGGGTGGTGTACCGGCTGGTGCAGCTGACGTCGCAGCTGACGGACCGCCCGGCGTTGCTGCGGAGCGTGATGGACCTGGTGTTCAACGAGTTCCGGCCGGAGCGGGGGTTCATCGTGCTGACGCCGGACGCGCAGCACGCGGACGAGATCGCGCCGGTGGTGGTGCGTCACCGGGACGCGCGGGCCCGGGCGAAGGAGGGGGACGAGGAGCGGCTGGGGGTCTCGCGGACGATCCTGCAGCTGGCGCTGCGCAAGGGCGAGGGCGTGCTGAGCAGCAACGCGATGAACGATCCGCGCTTCACGAAGGGGGACTCGGTGCACCTGCTGCACATCCGCTCGGCGATCTGCTCGCCGATCCGGTTCCGGGAGCACACGTACGGGGCCATCTACATCGACTCGTCGATCGCGAACTACACGTTCACGGCGGAGCAGCTGGCGCTGATGAACGCGATCGGTCAGCACACGGGCCTGGCCCTGGCCAACGCGGACCTTTACGTGGAGAAGCTGCGGGGCGAACGCCTGGCGGCGATCGGGGAGACCGTCGCCAGCCTGTCGCACAGCATCAAGAACATCCTGCAGGGGCTGCGGGGCGGGGCGGACGTGGTGGAGATGGGGCTGAAGAAGGACGACCTGAAGGTGGCGCGGGGGGGCTGGTCGATCCTGAAGCGGAACCTGGACCGGATCATCGGGCTGACGATGAACATGCTGGCGTACTCGCGGCCGCGGACGCTGGAGGTGGAGCTGACGAAGATCGGGTCGCTGCTGAACGACTGCGCGGAGCTGCTACACGACCAGTGCGTGAACCGGCAGGTGGCGCTGATCGTGGACGCCGAGAGCGAGATGCCGCCGTTGTCGGTCGATCCGGGCCAGGTCCACCAGGCGTTCATGAACCTGATGGCCAACGCCGTGGAGGCGGTGGACGCGCGGACGGGCACGGTGACGGTGCGGGCCACGTACCACGCGGCGGACCCGCGTCGGGGGCGCACGCACGCGGAGCTGCACGTGGACGTGATCGACAACGGGCCGGGGATCGCGCCCGAGGCCATGCCGCGGCTGTTCGAGCCGTTCTTCTCGACCAAGGGCACGCGGGGGACGGGTCTGGGCCTAACGGTGACGAAGCGGATCATCGAGCAGCACGGGGGACGGATCAAGGTGGAGTCGGCGCCGGGGCGGGGCGCGACGTTCACGGTGATCCTGCCGGCGGACCTCACGCCGGGGGTCGATCCGTCGGAGACGGCGCAGTCGCGGCAGCACCACGCGGAAGGTGAGCGGCGGTTCTGAGGGAGGGGCGCGGGGGGGCGCGGGGGGAGGAGCGTTACCCGGGATCGGCGGTCGTGGGCACAGCCTTGCCCAGGGGCGCGGTCTTGAGGATGTAGTACGGCGACGCGGGCATCGAGAGGTTGCCCTTGAACCACGGGGTGCGGTTGATCTGGGCGGTGGTGACGTAGAGGTAACCCTGCGGCCCGAAGGCCAGCGTGTCGGGCCAGCTCAGGCGCGGGTCGACGGCCACGTCCACGAGCGTGCCGTCGGGCCTGCGGGCGACGATGGCGTCGCGTTCGAACGCCGTGAAGTACACGTTGCCCGCGTCATCGATTTCCATGCCGTCGGTGGCGACCGTGGCGCCGAGGCGCTGCACGGCGTTGGCCACCTGGTAGGGCTCGAGGGTCGGATCGCGCAGGACCGAGGTGGGGACGCGGTAGAGCGTGCGGCCGGTGAGGGCCTGGTAATAGAGGTAGTCGCCCTGGGCGTCGAGGGCGATGCCGTCGGCGTGGACGCGGAGGGGCGTGCCGTCGCCCTTGACCAACGCGCGTCCCTCGACGGTCAGGTCGATCGGCTCGGCCTGCGTCGAGTAGTGTCCGCCGAGCAGGCGGCGGGCGACGTTGGTGCGCAGGTCGATGACCACGATCGCGCCCAGGCCGGAATCCGTGATGTACGCGAAGTCACGGGCCGTGTCGATGCGCACGTCGTTGAGGTAGCTGCCGGCGGGGGCGGCCTGTTCGTCGAAGATGATGGTGCGCTGGGCGCGGTCGTTGGTGAGGTCGAACTGAACGAGCTTGGCCCCGCCGCGGATCACGCCCTGCATGCGCGGCGAGCCGGGGTCGAGCACCCAGAGGCGGTCGCCGCGGTCGATGTAGACGGATTGGACGCAGACCCAATGGGAGGGCGCGCCGGCGGTGTCGGCCGGGTTCCAGCGGTTCCAGGCCTCGTTGGGAAAGGGGGCCCAAGCGCCGTCGCGGCGCAGCTCGACGACGGATGAGGCGAAGGGCTCGTTCCAGCGCGGGAAGGACGCGAACATCCTCCCGGAGCGCGAGATGGCCAGCCCGGTCCACTGGTAGCCATCGGAGCGGGCGACCGGCTCCATGCGTCCCTTGGCGACGGGGAGGTCTCGCGCGACCGCGACGCAACCGGCGAGGCACGCCGCGGACAGCAGGAGGGCGGACGCGGCGACGCGACGGGCGAACTGGGGACGGCTGATCATGCGTGAAGTGTACGTGAGGACGGCGCGTGGGCCGGGGGCCGATGGACGACGCGGGGCGCGCGCCGCGTCGTCCGGCGCGGGGCCCGCCGCTACCCTTGGGCCCTATGTCGATCCTCGTGAACGCCGAGACGCGCGTCATCTGCCAGGGCATCACCGGGGCTTTCGGGGCCCAGCACACCAAGGGGTGCCTGCACTACGGGACCCGTCTCGTCGGCGGCGTGACCCCCGGAAAGGGCGGCACAAAGGACCCGAACAATCTTCCCATCTTCGACACGGTGGATCAGGCGGTGCGCGCCACGCAGGCGGACGCGACGATGATCTTCGTGCCGCCGGCGTTCGCGGCGGACGCGATCCTTGAAGCCGCGGCGGCCGAGGTGAAGGTGATCTGCTGCATCACGGAGGGCGTGCCGGTGCAGGACATGATCAAGGTCCGCGCGGTGCTGGACGAGATGAACAACACGGCGCCGCCGGGGGAGCAGATCACGCTCATCGGCCCGAACTGCCCGGGCGTGATCACGCCGGGGCCGAAGACGGGCGGGGGCGATTCGGCGTCCAACCCGTACACCAGCGCCGGGTGCAAGATCGGGATCATGCCCGGCTACATCCACACGCACGTGACGCAGGCGCGTCTGCGCAAGAGCGTGGGGATCGTGTCGCGGTCGGGGACGCTGACGTACGAGGCGGTGTGGCAGACGAGCCGGCTGGGCCTGGCGCAGTCCACCTGCGTGGGGATCGGGGGCGACCCGGTGCGCGGGCTCAACCACATCGACTGCCTGCGTCTGTTCCAGAACGACCCGCACACCGACGCGATCCTCATGATCGGCGAGATCGGCGGGTCGGACGAGGAGAGCGCGGCGGAGTTCGTGCGGCAGCACGTGACCAAGCCGGTCGCGGCGTTCATCGCCGGGCGGACCGCACCGCCGGGGAAGCGCATGGGGCACGCGGGGGCGATCATCTCCGGGGGTGAGGGGACCGCGGACTCGAAGATCAAGGCGCTGCAAGACGCGGGCGCGACCGTGGCCATGAGCCCGGCGGACATGGGTCAGGCGATGATGAAGGCGATGAAGCTGGCGTGAATGAGTTTGGCGGGGGGGCGCACGCGGAGGCCGAGAAACTCGTCGGGGCGCTCCGGCCGACGATCGACGCCAAGCGTCGGTCAATCCTCGCCGGGGCCGCGGATGGCTCTGATGATCTCCGGCGCGATGAACACCTTCGCGTATTCCCTCGCATCGGCCGGCCGCAGCACACGTCGCGCCAGCAGGTAATCGATGTGGCGTTTGGCGGCGGTGTAGGACACCCCCATCACCGAGGCGGCGCCGGTAACGGTGACGGCCGGATTCTCGAAGAGCCGATCGATGAGCTTGGTCAGCATGATGCTGTTCCGACGCCGCGTGACCAGCAGCATGTACCGTTCGTGCAGCCCGGCGACATGATCGGCGCGGCGCAGGTCCTGCTCGGCCTGCTCCTTCAGGGCGAGGCAAAAGAACCGCGCCCACCCTTCCCAGTCGCCGTGGGTGCTGACGCGCAGCAGGCCGTCGTAGTACTCCTGCCGGCGCTCGTGAACCCAATCGCTGATGTTGCAGACCGGCTGGCGCAGGAGGCCGTTCTTGACCGGCGTGACGTTGACCAGCGCCCGGCCCAGGCGGCCGTTCCCGTCGCTGAACGGGTGGATGGCCTCGAACTGGTAGTGGGCGAAGGCCAACTCGACCAGATCGGGCAGCCGGGGCCGCCGCGGCGCGTTCAACGCGCCGGGATTGACGAACAACTCCCATTGCTTCATGCACTCGCCTATACGGTCCGGCGGGGGGGGCACGAACCGGGCACGGCCGAAGCCTCGTTCCTCGTCGCCGATATACGCCTGGATATCCCGCAACGTTCCGGGGCGTTTTCCCGGCGCGTCGATCAGCACCGCGTGCATCTCGCACACCAACCGGATTGAGACCGGCAGCTTCGAGCGCAGGCCGGCCTCGATCGCGCGCCGATTGCGGAGCACCTCGACGGCTTCGCTCGGGGCTCGCTCCGCTTCGGCGGCCGCCATCGCGATGTCGCGCAGCGTCGCGACCGTGTTCTCGATTTTCGATGACGACTGCGCCTCCCGCGCCCGCATCGAGGCCAGCAGCGCGGTCTTGCTCGGCAGCGACTCAACCTTGGCTTCGAGCCGCAGCAGGCTGGTCTTCGCCGCGTCGAGCACGTCGTACAACTTGCCCGTGAGCGTCACCGGGTCGAGGCCCGGCGGAAGCGGACGAGGCACGAACGCCAGACCGTTGATGGTCCGAGAAGAACCGTCCTGCGTGCGCTCCACAAAGACGGTTCGAACCAGCTCGCCCGTGGTTCGGTCCTGAAAATCGCTGTCACGCATGATCTCAACCATGGTTGAATGGCACGGGAGGTATTTCAACCTTTCGGCTCAAAACGATAAATCACACCCGGAGATTCTCACTCTGGTTGCAATCCGTGTGACCGCCCGCGCAACATGCTGTCGTTGATGGGTTTATGCCGGGCACGTGGCGGCTCGTGCGCCTCGTGCGTACGCCACCACAACGGGGTGTCGTGGTGATCGCGACGGAATCCGCTGATCGGGCGTGAGGCTCGCGCGGCGCACGCTCACGCCGAAAACAGGTTCGATGTCGCCGCCGCATCCACGGTACGGAACGCCGCGCCTTCGAGCTCGAGGAGTTTCTGCTTCCGCCACAGTCCGCCGCCGTAGCCGTGGAGCCCGCCGCGTGAATCGAGGACACGGTGGCACGGGACGATGATGCCGACGCAGTTCGCGCCGTTGGCGGCGCCGACCGCTCGTGTGGCGTTGGGCAAGCCCAGCCGGCGGGCCTGCTCTCCGTACGAGACCGTGACGCCGAAAGGAATCTCCCGCAGTGCCCGCCACGCGGCGACCTGAAACGGCGTGCCGCGCAGGTCCAGCGGGACGTCGAAGACGCGGCGCTCGCCCGCGAAATACTCGGCCAGCTCCGCGGCGGCACGGACCGCGACCGCGCGCGCGGCAGCACGGGACGGGTCGGGCCCGTCCCCGGCCCCGCCGTCGGGGGCGTCGTCCGCGAGCACCGGGCTGACGAACCCGCACGCCCGGACGCCCCGCTCGGAGGCGATGACGACCAGCCGCCCGAGGGGCGAGTCCGTGATGAGCCGCGCCTCGCCGGGTCCGAGGTGGGTGGTCATGCGCGGGTCCCGCCCCCCCCGCGCGCGGCTCCGGGCCGCGGAGTGTTCCGCGTGGCGCGTGCTCGGCATCACTTCCCCTCCGGCTTGCGCAGCAGGGTCCACCAGACGCGATAGTCTTTCCGTGCCTCGTCGATGGGTGCGCCATCGAGGTAATCGAGCGCGGCGAAGTAGCGGAGCGCCCCGTCGGTGTCGTCCTCGTCCCACGCGAGGACCTCGAATCCGGCGCGCTCGATCAGTTCGCGCGCGAAGGGGAATTCGCCGTCGGCCCATGGGATGTACGGTTTGTCCGGCGGGGCGGGCGCGGGGCAGATGTTGTAGACCATCATGGCCCCGCCGGGCCGCAGCACGCGGAACACCGCGCGCACGAACGCCTCATCGTCCACCCCCAGTTTCACGAGCATCCGCTCGTCGGCCTCGCGCCGCGGGTGGATGTAGCCGAGCTTGAGCGTGTTCTTGGAGATGAAGAGGTCGAACCCCTGGCCGGCCTCCGCGGCGAGGCGCTCCTCGGCCGGCCACCGCCCGCTGAGAAGGCGCAGGCTGCCGGCGGGTCCGCCGGCGTGGCCCGGCACCACCCCGGTGTCGCCGGGGAACGCGTACAGCACCCGGAAGACCGGTTCCACCTCCACGCCGACATACTCCGCGCCGAGCGACGCCAGCACGCGGCCCTGGCCGATGCTCCCGTACCCGAATTCCAGCACGCGGGCCCCGGTGAATGAGCGTCGTCCGGTTCGCGTCGCGGCCAGGTCCAGCGCCCGCGCGACAACCAGGGGCGATCCGTAGCCGGTGTGGTAGTAGAACTTCGCGTCGTACTCGCGCCGCTGGAATGCGCCGCGCTCCGTCTCCGGCAGCGCCGTCCACTCGGTCTCCGACAGCGCCAGGCCTTTTTCGCGGTTGCGGTACACGACCCGCGCCGCGGGCTCGGGCTCGATCAGCGCGGGCACCGCGTCGAGGAACGACTGCGCCGCGGCGCCGGACACCAAGGGGCGAAGCCGGGCCGCCTCATCGAGCAGACCCCGCGTCACGGACGGCGTCGGGACCGGCTCGGTCACCTCCGGTGGGGGCGCGGCACGCCCGGCGCCCCCAATCGCCACGTTCGCTCCGGCCGCGATCGCGATCGACACACCCATGAGCCACGCGCGGGTTCGCATGATCCGCTCCTTCACGACTTGGGCTTGAACGCGGCACGGAGGACCCCGGGATCGAAGCCGGCCGGCGCGTCGCCCGTCACCGCGAACCAGTAGACCGCCGCGTTGAGCACGACCTGCAGCGTGCTGGTGACGAGGGTCGCGAGGATCAGGGCGACGAGCATCACGCCGAACCCGATCGCCGCGATCGCCGGGGATTGCAGCAGCACCGCCAGGCCGATGGACGCGCCGAGCAGGAGCAGCGCGCCCAACGCCACCACCGCGGAGACCGCGCCCATCGCGAGGTTCGCGGTCAGGCCCTCGCCCCACGACCTGGAGATCAGCTCGCCCGACCGCTTCACCGCCCGCAACGGCCCGATGCCCTCCACCACCAGCACCGGCAGCACCAGGTACGTGGCCACGCTCCACACCACCCCGAGCAGGCTCGAAACAACCTTGCCGGCCAGGGCCGACTTGTCCGAGATGAGTTTCAGGAGCACCCCCACGGTCGCCGAGACCAGCGACCAGCCCAGGATCTGCGGCAGCCGCGACCCTGCCGCGCGGAGACCGAAGGCCACGCTCGCACGCTCGCCTCTGAAGTGATGGAGCGTGCACGCCACGATCGCGGAGTTGAAGAACGTGGTGACGAAGCAACTCACGAAGTAGAACGTGAACACCAGCGCGTAGTGCTCGGGTCGCTTCGCCCATTCCTCGAGCGTCTTGCCCCCGAGCGAGCCGGAATTCACCGCCACCACCACCGGGATGACGAAGCTCGCCAGCACCAGCAGCGAGGCCGTGATGCTGAAGATGGGAAAAACCACAAGGCTCGTGTTGCCGCGGAGCACCTGCCAGCTCTGCTTGAACAGCGACCACCCTCGTGCCATCCGCTCGAACATGTGCGTAACTCCCTGTCGAAACAACTACCCGGGGGCATGGTAACACCCCCGGCGAAGGGCGGGGGAACTGGAAATCCACGAACATGTGTGTGATTCGGATTCGATCACTCAGAATTGTGCGATCCGGCGCGCCCATTCCCGCGCCGGCGTGTGCCCGAGCGCGCGCCGGGCGTTGTGCAGAACGGGTGGAGACTTGCGATCGCCCCGGCGCGGCCGTATTCCACGCTCATGTTCGCGATTCGGGCCATCGCGTGTGCGAGCGTGTCGGGCCTGGCGACCGGCGCGGGCGGGTGCGCCGTCCACTATTTCGATTCGGAAACCCAGACCGAGCACGTGTGGGGCTTCACGCACGTGAGAATGCGAGCCACGCCGGCGGAGGAGGGCGTGCGGGCCACGCTGACGGAGGTGGGGGTGCTGGGGATCGGGGTGGGGATCACGCCCCGCCAGAGTTACGTATCCGCGGGCTGGAATCAGGTCCGCTTCCTGGAAGTTCGCGACGACACCACGGTCCGGCTTGAATGGCCGCGGAGCGACTTCTTTTCGGTTCGGGTCGGCGCGTTACCGCCGTGGCGGGCCGGGGAAGGGGCGGCGGGCGGCGCGGACGGGCCTTTGGGGGGCACTTCACGAGAGGACGCGACATGCGAACGTGCGGACGAGTGATGATGTGCCTGGCCGCGTCGATGGGCGCGGCACTCAGTGTGGCCGGGTGCTCGGTGGGCTACGACCGACTGCTCTTTGTCACCAAGAGCAACGCCGGCCTGGACGTGGACACGATGCCCCCCACGGCGCAGGTCTCGGTCGGCCGGATGGAGGGCGTGTTCGCGCCGACGTATGAGACCGGGGACACGCCCCCCGTGGTCGGCAGTTTTCGGTACCGCAACAGCGACTTCTTCTCGCCGTACATCGGGTCCACGTTCTGCGTCGGCGACGCGGCCCTGGCGATGACCCGCCTCTACTCGCTGTCCGACAGCGCCCTGAAGGCCGCGGCGGCGGATGCGGGCGCGATCGACGGGAAGAAGCGAACCGCGTTCGAGAGCAACTTCGATTCGACGATCGAGTTGCCGCACCACCCGTCGTTCCCGAGTTTCACTCCCGCCCATGACCGCGAGGAGAACACGCGCCCGGTGATCTTCGGCACCGACACCTCGCTCGGGCTGAAGGTCGCGTGGTCGGGTCTCACGGCGGGCGCGCCGGACGCGCTCCGGTTCGGCTTCAGCCGCAAGGAACTGGCCTGGGCGCCGCTCACGTACATGGAAAAGAACCCGACCGGCGAACACTCCGGGGGCAACGGCCCGGTCACGGTGCGCCCCCCGTCCCTTCTGGCCACGCTGGAGACCGGCGCCGGGGCGAGCACCTCGTTCAACCGGGCGAAGTTCGAGTACGTGCAGTATTTCGCGACCGGCAAGGCCGCGACCGCCCTGGCCACGCAGCAAGACGTTCGCGCGGCGATCATCAAGCGGCTCGATCCTAACGCGGAGCTGATCATCGCGAACGTCGGAAAATTCAGCGACTCCAAGACCGGCGAGCGGCTGGACCGCTGGCTCGATGCCGACCCCAACAATCGCGCCAAGCTCAAGACCTGGCTGGCGACGAACGGCATCAACGTGACGCCCACGTCGTTCATCGGGGATTCGAAGTTCGAGCCTCAGCACGAGCGGGCCATCAAGGACCTGTCCGTTCCGGATTGACCGCGCACCAAGGAGCGAACGATGGCGAAGAACCGCAAAGAGGTCTTGGAGGACGTCCCGAAGAGCAAGGTTGGAAAGACCGTTCAGGGCTTCGTCGATGACGATGCGAGCAGGGTGGTCGCGGAGGAGCAGGACGACGGGAAATTCACCGTGACGGCCACGCTCCCGGCCTCGGACGAGTGACGCGAGCCCGGCGCCACGGAGGTCCGCGAGGGCTCACTCCCCGCCGATGCTCCTGGGGCCGGCTTTCCCCGCCGTGCGCTCCATGTAGCCCTTGCCCTTGCGCTCGTACTTCGTGAACCCCAGCCGCTCCAGGTTCGAGTTGCTCAGGGCGCTCTTCCCCTTGATGTCCGACCACTTTCCGGCGATGTTGGGCGCCTGGATCACGCGTCGGACCGGCTCGCCCGTCCGCGGATGGACGGTCAGGGCCGCGTCCCTCATGGGCTGCACGAGCTCGAACGTCCGGCCCGTGGCCTCGCCTTTTTTCGTCAGGATCTCGTACACGTAGGTGGGCACGCTCACTCCTCCAGCGGCTCGCTCTCGATGCTCGCCCGTTGACCCGCGAGCTTCTTCTCCACGTACTTCTTCAGCCAGGTTTCGAAGCTCTTGCCGTGGGCCGCGTCCTTGCCGCTGAACTCGACGCGGCGCACGCTCGCGTACGGCACCCGCACCTTTTCGTCCCCGGCCGGCAGCATCAGCCGCACGTACGAATCGGCGAGCGTGGGGCCGCGGCGGCGGTCGAAGATGTACCCGGTCAGGTCGCCCCGGTCGGTGCGGAGCGTCACGTCGCCGCGGTAATCGAACGCGCGCTCGAGGGCGTCGATCGCGGCGGCCTCGTCCGAGGCGTCCACGGTCCAGCCGTGCAGCGTCTCGCGGGCGATCGGCGGGATCGCGTCGGCGGGGGCCTCGGGTTTCACGTTCTGCGGCATGGTCACGCTCCTGTCAGGCTCACGCGATCGGGCTGACCCCGGGCATCGGCGCCGTCGCGGATCCGGGCCTCACCCGCTCCTCCCCTCGGATTCCCGCCGCGCCGGTCAGCCCCCGAACGTGCGTCCGGACTCGGGGTCCATCATCTTCCATTTCAGTTCGCGGGTCAGGCGCATCAGCACGGGCCAGGCGTGGTTCTCGTCGTTGATGGTCGCGAGCAACTGGGAGACCTCTTCCGAGCCGGACGGGACCTCGAGGATGAACCCGGGCCCGTGGAGGATCGCCAGCCCGAGGCGCTCGCCCACGCCCTCGGGCCCGGAGCCGTCGGCCGACACGTTGAAACGCTCGACGCGGGCCCGCACCTCGTTGAGCGAGCCGAGCGGCTCGGGCTCGGACGCGGTGCCGAGCGAGCTGAGCAGCACGATCTGACGGGCCCGCGCCACGGTTCAGCCGACCTCCTCGTCGTCGTCCGCCTCGGCGTCTTCCTTGTCCAGCAGCTCGACGGCGACCTCGATGAGCCGCTCCAGCGGCACGGGCTTGAGCAGATAGCTGTCCACGCCCAGGTGCTCGGCGTAGGCCTGGTGACGCCGTCCCTCGTTTGCGGTCACCATGATGACCAGCGGGGCGTCCTCGTAACCCTTGATCTTCTCGAGCACGAGGAACCCGGAGCGTTTGGGGAGCATCATGTCGAGGATGACGAGGTCGGGCGGATCCTCGAGGCAGGCGCGCACGGCCTCGTTGCCGTCGGCCACGGCCCGGGTGACGCCGCCCTCGCTTTGGATCGCCGCGTCGATCGACTCGAGCACGTCTCGGTCGTCGTCAACGATCAGCACCCGCACACCGTCCAACCGGCCGGCCATGATCGCGTCTCCAGAGCCCCGAGCCTTCCGATCCCGTCGGGGACCAAGTATTCGCCGGCGCGGGTCCCCGATCTAGCGTTCGAGTTCAGCCGGGCCGCGGTTCGGCATTTCCGGCCAGTTCCGTGGCGTCGGCGCGGGAACGATCGACGAGCCGCTCGATGTCGCCGGGGGTCATCCAGGGCAGGGTCGCGAGCTTGCGGCGCAGCGCGTCGGGGAAGGGCCGGCCGAGCCGCTCGTGCCGGGGGCGGCTCTTCCAATAGCGGTGCATCCAGAGGTACTGCTCCGGGGCCCGCCGGACCATGGTCTCGATCGCCCGCCGGAAGCGCGCGGTGATGTAGAACAGCGGGTCCTCGTGCGCCTCCCAGTCCTCGGGCCGGACGGTGTCCACCACGTCGAGCGCGTAGCGCAGCGCCCGCGACGAATCGAAGGTCCCGTCGCGCTCGGGCGGCAGCCGGACGGCGTGCCCGCAGATGAGTGGCGCGCGATGTCGCAGCGCGAGCAGGCCGATGGTCTTGTAGGTGCTGGCCAGCCGCCCGAAGAACGGCACGAAGAGCCCGCGGTCGCCGGCGTTCTGGTCCGCGACGAAGGCGCACGCGGCGCCGCGGGAGAGGATCTCGGGCAACCGCTGGGCGGCCCCGAACTTGTCGACGAGCACGAGCCCGCGCCTGCCGCGGGTCTCGCGCACCCAGCGGTCGAGCGCCGCCACGTCCAACGGCCGGTAGAGCGCATGGAGCGGGAAACCGAGCAGGGCCATGGCGTAGCCGAGAACCTCCCAGTTGCCGGCGTGCCCGGTGATCATGATCGACGGTCGGCCCGAGACCATGTGGACCATCGAGTCACGGATGTTCCGCGGCAGCACCTGGGCCGACCACGCGTCCTCGTTCAGCAGGCGCGGGGCCCGCGCGGTCTCGACGGCGAGCTTGAACAGGTGCTCGTAGGAGAGCAGCGCGTGGTGCTCGCGCCGCTCCGGTTCCCAGTCGGGGAACGCCTCGGCGAGGTTGGCCATGGCGCGGCGCAAGCGGCCGCGGTTGACACGCGACCCGCCCCAGGCGCGACCGAGCCGCTCCGCCGCGGCGAGCGTCGTGGGGAGATCGCCGAACGTGGTCAGCCCCAGCGCCGCGCGCAGCGCGACGTAGAGCGGGGCGTCCAGCACGCGCGGAACCTTGAGTCCCATCGCGGTCCTTGGGGCGGCGCGCGGCTCAGCGCCCGGTGAGGGTGTACAGACGGCTCTCGTTGAGCACGGGGATGGACGTGGCGGTGGCCTGCTCGAAGAGCCGGTCGTATTCCTGCACGGTTCGCCGCTGGCTGATGTACTCCTGGATCAGCGCGACCGGGGCGTTGGCGCCCGGCTGGGGCGGCAGCACCGGCCGCTGGCCGAGCACCAGAAAGTCCACGTCGCCCGTGAGCGTTTCCGTGACCCTGCCTCCCCACTCCTGGATGAGCGCGGCGATGTCGAGGCGCTCGTCGGGCGTGGCCAGGCCGTCACGGTTGGCGTCGAAGTTGCCGTACACGAGGAAGGAGTAGGTCTTGGTGGGGTCGTAGAGGGCGTTGGCGATGACGTCGCCCTTGACCAGCTGGTTGCCGCGCTTCTGCGATCCGAGCACGACGCGCCCGGTCGCGGAGTTCTCCTCGACCTTGATGATCTCAATGGACGCTTTGCCGGGCGGGTAATTGCCGGTGCCGGGGTCGGGGCGGATGGAGGCGGCGTCGGGGTAGACCTCGAACGTCATGCCCAGCACGACGCGCTGGCGGCGGCCGCGGTTGATGAAGACCTGGTTGTCGGACGGGCTCAGGCCGATGACCTCGCCGTCGACCAGCCCCGCTTCGTCCATGGGCTTGAGCGAGTCGCGGCTGCGCTCCTGGCGCAGGACCTGGAGCTGGTTCTTGGCGATCAGCAACTCCTCCTGGGTCTTGGCGATGCGGTCGGTGAGCTCGGCTTCCTTGTCGCGCGCCTCCTGCAGCACGCGATCGACGCGGGCCTGCATCTCGGACTTGGACGTGTTCACGCCCGCCCGGTACTGCTCGACCTCGTCCTTGTACTTGTCGAGATCACGGTTCAGGGCCGCGATGGTCGCCGCGTGCCCGTCCTGCAGCTTCTTCACCATGCCGACCTGGGACGCGAGGTCCGCGGCGGCGGCGTTGCGGGCCGCCTCCGCGTCCGCCACCTTCTTGGTGAGGTTGCCGATCTGGCCCTCACGATCGGCGATGACGTTGAAGAGCGACGCGGCGTCGGCGCCGGGAATCTTGTCCATCTTGCCCGTGAGGTCGTCCACGGTGTCGCGCTTGGAGCCGCTGATGCGCTGCGTGAGCGTCTCCACCCCGCCCCGCAGGTAGCCGACCAGCGACTGGTTCTTCTTGCGCGCCGCGTCGACGAGGGCCTGCACCTCGGGCAGGGCGCGCTCGTTGCCGCGCACGATGTCCTTCACCTCGGCGTCCAGAGTCTGGTACCGCTGCTCGGCGGTCTGCTTCTGGCCCAGGAAGATAAAGGTCAGCACGAAGAGCGCCAACGTCACCACGCCCAGCAGCGCGATGGCGATCCCGACACCGATCCCAGAACTCGTACGTCCCGCCATGGGGGCCTCCAGATCCGATTCGACCGACATGTCCGAACGCGCACGGGCGCTCCGACGACCCCCGATCGTCCGTTGCTTCCGTTCGACGCGTGATGCCCCGGGTTCCGGCCCTGGGCGTCGAAGGGCGTAAGTCTTGCGAAATCACGGACTTTCGTCAACCCAGTCGGCTTGTCATTCCGCGCGTGGGCGGAATGGGGACAAACACCGCGCCATATCCGCCTGCAAAAGCCTCGGCCCGCAACCTCGGCGAGCCGATTCATCACCTTCATGGGGCACACGGGACCGCACCCGCATTCGCATGACCCACATTTCAGGGGGATTGTCCTGATTGGTGGGGGCGGGCACGCCCTCGTGGTCGCGGATGCGGCACTGGCCACAGACTGGACGCTGATCGGATTTCTCGACGACGACCCGCATGCCGCGGTGGGGCGAACCGTGGTTGCTGGCGCTCTTTCATCGACCCCCCCACATCTGGGCTCGCTCGAGGACGCCCTTGATGTGCTGCGGGATCTCGAGTCGCACGGGCGGCTGGGGGGCTGGATCGCTGCGCTGGGCGGGCTCGAGTTGCGCCAGACCGTGATCGATCGCCTGGAGCGCGGCTCGGACGCGTTGCGGCGTCGCGCGGCGACGGTGGTGCATCCTTCGGCGTGGGTGAGCGCCGCGGCAACGATCGGGCAAGGGGTATGGGTCGGCCCGACGGCGGTGATCCACACCCGCGCCAACGTTCACGCGCACGCGATCGTCAACAGCGGGGCGATCGTGGAGCACGAGTGCCGCGTGGGGCCGAACACGCACCTCGCGCCGGGATCGGTGCTGGGCGGACGCGTCGAGATCGGGGAGGGATCACTGATCGGGCTGGGCGCACGGGTGCTGCCGAACGTCAAGGTCGGATCGGGCTGCACGATCGGCGCCGGCGCGACGGTGACCCGGGATGTGCCGGACGGCGCCACGGTGATGGGGACGCCCGCGCGATCCCGGCGCGACCCGTGAGCCCCGCGCGCCACGCGCCGTGTTTGTCTATTTGGCCTTGCTCGCGCCGAGCGAGGACTTGACGAGCTCCTCGATGTCCTTGGCGCCCTTCTGCCCGAGGAGGCGTTCGGCGGCGGCGACCGCCTCGTCCCCGTCGCGCTTGGCCATCTCCGGGCGAACGGCCCGGGCGAGCAACTCGACGGCTTCGCGCGTGCCCGTCACCGGGGTGGGCGTGTAGAGCGCGTGCCAGACGACGTCGCGGAGCGCGGGCGTCTCCTCAAAGAACTTCGGAACGCCCCACCCGGACTTGCCCGCCGTCTCTTTGGCCGCCTTTCCGAGCGCGGCGACGATGGTCGCCCGATCGCCGGTGCGGAAGAGCGCGCCCGCGCCCGCGGCGGCGACCTCGGGGGTCACGGTCTCCGGCTTGTCCTTGAGCAGGGCGCGGACGAGGCGATCCGCATCGGCGTCGCGCCCCAGGTACGCCAGCGACCAGAGCGCCGACGCGTATTCCCCGGACTTGAGCCGCTCGGCCAGATCCGCGGCCGTATCGACCGAACCCTTCAACGCATCGAGCACGCGCGCGGAGGCGGTCGCCGCCGCGGGAGGGCCCGGGGGGCCAAGGACAATGAGCGGGTCGCCGAATACGGCGATTCGCCAGGCGTTGCTGCCGTCGAGGCGGCCGGCGGCTCCCCACGTGCCCCCGCCCATGAGCCGACCGGCGAAGATCGGCGTGGGCTGGAAGGCTTGAAGGTAGGGTTCGCTGACGCTCCCCACGTAGGCGTACGCCCCGTGTTCGAACCAGCGCCCGGCGATGGTGGTGCGATCACCGGGCAGGAACGCGGACCAGGAATGGACGAAGTGGATCATCGCGGGCCGGAGCGTGAAGGGCACGTCGCCGCTCAGGCCCCGCCCCGGCTTGAGCTCGAAGAAATCGGCGTTCCCCGCGGTGTTGATGCAGACGAGGTCGGCATCGACGCCGAAGAACGGCGGATCGGCGACATCCGGTCCGGAGCCGGGGCGGTTCGACGCCCGGGCGCGCCAGTCGCGCAACCCGTTCTTCGGCGCGTCGTCGAGCGTGGTGGGCACGCCGCGGCGCTCGAACTCGGCGGAAGCCTTGGTGACGTCCCAATCGGAGAAAGGGGCCTTGTCCTCGTAGCCGTCGAAGAGCCACGCGCGCGCGACGCCGCCGGGCGCGGCCTCCGCGGCCTTGGCGTCCTCCTCGCCCGAGAGACTCTTGACCTCGCGGGTGTCGAGCGTGGCGGGCGCCGCGTGCGCGAGAAACAGGGCGCACATCGCGGCGTAGGCGGCCCGGGCCTCGCCGCCGTGAACCTGGCCGGCCCAGGCCCAGCGCACCATGCGCTTGGACGGATCATCGCCGGTGCGGCGGCGACCGATGAAATCCGTGGCGGCGCCGCTCTTCTGCGGGTCCTTGGGATCGAAGTTGATCTTGTTGGCGCTGTTGAGCGCGAGGGTCACGGCTTCGATGTCATCGCCGAGAGCCTGCCAGCTCAAACCCGCGGCGTCGGACGCCTTTTCGCAGGCCTCGCTGACGGCGTCGGCCATGGGGACGCTCATGGTGCCGCTGACGTTCTCGTCGATCATGGTCCAGGCGATGAGTTGGCCGCGCCCCGCGGCGAGGGCCACGCCGGCGGTCCACGCCGCGTGCCGCGGATCCATGGCCACAACGCCGAAGGGAACGAGCTTCATTTCCTTCCAGCGGTCCAGCAGGGCCGGGAATGTCTCGACACCCCACGCCCCGGCGACAACTCGCTCCAGCACGGCGCGGCGCTCCACGGGGTCCAAGGGCCAGGGCGCATCGGACGCGCGGAAACGGACCACCCGCTCCGGCCTGAATGCGCGTGCGAAACGTGCGACGTCCTCGCGGGCCACCCACGTCCCGTCATCGATCAGCACCGGGAAGCGCGCCTCCAGCGACCACGCGCGCAAGGCCTCGAGGTACGACGCGGCGTCGGGAACGACGACCAGGATCCGGGCGACGGGGAGCTTGGCCTGCACGGTCGCGGCCCGCACGCCCAGGCGGATGGGCGGGGGGGCGAGCATCGCTCTGCCCTCGCCGGGCGGGGGCCCGTTCCCTTCGGGCTGGGCGCTCACGGTCTGGCCCGCGAGCGGCGCGGCGAGCCACGCCACGAGGAACGCCGACGCGAGGCGCGAGAGCAACCCGATCAACCGACCGTTCCAAGCCATGATGAGCCGTCCTTCCGAGCGGGCTCCGTGCGGCCCGCCGTCTTCAACTTCTCCGACGCGGGGAGGAGTTTAGTGTGCCCGAACCGTGTTCCTCGGGGCTCACGGCGCGCCGGGGCCGGATCCGGGCTCGTGACCCCGCAGGGAACGAGCGATGGACACCTCGTGGAGCCGGACCGACGCACGATCGAGTTCTTCCTTGGCGCGATGGAAGGCGTCGGCATCGACGGAGGACCAATCGGACTCGGCACGGGCGATCAGACTCCCGAGCCGTTCGAGGCCCGCATCCAGGTCGCTCGCGTAGGCGGGATCGAGCTCGGGGCGGGCCCGGGACAGCTGGCGCGCGATCCAGTGCAGGTCGAGGCGGGAGTTGGCGATCAGGTCCGCGATGCGGTGGCGGGTCATGTCCTCGCGGGCGTGCGCGAACGACTCGGCCTCCATCCGCTCCACCTCGGCGCGGGTGAGGCCGTGGTTGGGGACGATCTGCACCGATGCGACCTTCCCCGATCGCTGCTCGACGGCCGAGACGCTGAGCACGCCGTTGGCATCCACCAGGAATTCCACCCGGATCTGCGGGATGCCGGCGGGCATGGGCGGGACGCCCGCGAGATTGAACACACCCAGTGACCGGCAGTCGGCGGCCATCTCGCGCTCACCCTGCAGCACGTTGATCTTGACGGAGGTTTGCCCATCGACGCTGGTGGAGAACATCTCGTGAGCTCGTGCGGGGAGTGTCGAGTTCCGCATCACCAGTTTCGCCATGGCGCCGCCCACGGTCTCGATCCCCAGCGAGAGCGGGATGACGTCGAGGAGCAGCGCATCGCGGGCCGCGCCGGAGAGGAGGGCCCCCTGCACCGCCGCGCCCAGGGCGACGACGAGGTCCGGGTCCAGGGCGGTGTAGGGCTCGACGCCGAAGTGCGCGCGCACCCGTTCGCGCACCAGCGGGACGCGGGTGGAACCCCCGACCAGCACCACCGCCTCCGGCGGCTGCCCTTCGGCGGCGCGCCGGGCGTCCCGAGCGGCTCGCTCGCAGCAGCGCAGCGTGCGTTCCACCAGCGGCGCGATCAGCGCCTCGAACTCGGCCCGCGTGACACGGCGCTCGTACACGCGGCCCGCGCCGAGGTCCAGGCGGACGTCCGCGGACTCCTCCGCCGACAGGCGGATCTTCACGCGCTCGGCGAGCGCGGACAGGGCGCGGCGCGACTCGGCGGGCAGCTCGAACCGGGCCGCGGGATCGGTCCCGGGTCCGGGCCCGAATCGCTCGCTCATCTCGCGCATGAACAGCGTGACCAGCTGGTTGTCGAAATCGTCGCCGCCCAGGCGTGTGTCGCCGGCGGTGGCGAGCACCTCGAACGCGTCGACCGCGTCGGCGTCGGAGGCGGGCGAGATCCGCAGAAGGGAGACGTCGAATGTGCCGCCACCGAGGTCGTACACGGCCACAAGGCGCTCGCGGGCACGGTCGGCGCCCGCGCGCACGCCCAGGCCGTACGCCAACGCCGCGGCGGTCGGCTCCGCGACCAGGCGGACCGCGTCCAGCCCGGCCAGGCGCGCGGCGTCTCGGGTCGCCTGGCGTTGCGCGTCATCGAAGTAGGCGGGAACGGTGATCACGGCGCGGCGGACGGGCACGCCCAGCGCCGCGGTCGCCCGGTCACGCAGGACCCCGAGCACGTGCGCGCTCACTTCCTGGGGCGAAACGTCCCGGCCCCACGGCAGCCGGACCCGGGCCGTCCGGTTCGGCCCCTCCACGACCTCGTACGAGAGAAAGGGAAGATCAGGCGAGGCATCGGATCGGGAGCGGCCCATCAGCCGCTTGGCGCTGGAGATCGTGGTGCGTGGAAAGTCGGACGCCGCCCGGCGCGCCTCCCAGCCCACAAGCGGGGCGGATCGCTCATCGAAGCGAACGACGCTGGGCAACAGGGCGCGCCCCTCCGCGTCCGGGATCACGCGGGGCGCGGCGTGCGCCGGACCCGCGGGGAAGTGCGCCACGGCCACGAGGCTGTAGGTCGTGCCCAGGTCGATCCCAACGATGGGACCGGGGTCGCGGGGCGCGGCGACGGGCGGGGGATCGGCGGGCATCGTGATGAGGCTAGGGACCGATGGACGCCGGGTTCGGGCCGACGAACCGGTTCATTCGGAAATCCCGAGGTCACGCTTCGTGAACAGAGCCGCGAAACGCAGGCCGTCCTTTTCGATGTTCTCGCGGGCGCCCTCCAGGCGGTCGATGGTCGCGATGACACCGACCACGTTCGCTCCCTGCGCGCGCAGCACGCGGACCGCTTCCAGAGCCTGACCGCCGGTGGTGGCCACGTCCTCGAGCAGAACGACGCCCTCGTCGGGTCGGACCAGGCCTTCGAGTTGCTTGGACGTGCCGTAGTCCTTCTTGGCGTTGCGCACGAAGATGCAAGGCAGGCCCGTGCGGAGGCTCGCCGCGGTGACCAGCGGAATTCCCCCCAGCTCGGCGCCCGCCAGCCGGACGATGCGGACTCCTGATTCCCGCTCCAGCACGGCAATCTGTTCCGCGAACATCACGGCCAAGTCGCGGAGGACGTCGGGACATGTCGAAAAGAGATACTTGTCGAGGTAGTACGACGACGTCCGCCCCGAACGGAGTGTGAACGTGCCACGAAGAAGTGCGGCATCCGCCAAGCGACGGGCCAGTGTGGCGTGGTCGGTCATGCCGCGAATGTAGCGCCTTTTTCCGGACGTGGCGGCGCGCGCGCACGGCCCTTTCGAGCAATTCAATACGGCAAGAAGGGGGAGTCGAAACCGTTCTTTCTCATGCCGAAGAATGAGGAGTGCGGAGCCCGGCCCGATGTTCCCACACTGGAGCACCACCATGCGCCGAATCGTGAGCGTTGCCGCCGCCGTGATCGTGGGGTCAGGAATTGGCCGCGCACAACCGTCCCCGACACCCCCGACCGAATCGTCCGCGCCCGCTCAGCCTCAGGTCGCTCCGCCGGCCGAGGCGCCCGTGCTCTCGGGTCCCAAGGTCGCAACCAAGACCCGCCCCGCCTCGCTCGTCGAGCGTGACGCGGCGGGGAAGATCGTTCGGCTGGACGTTCCGCCGCCCGTCGCCGCGCTCGACCTGCTCGACCTGACCAAGGAGCAGCGTGCCGCGGCGGACGAGGTGGTTTCGCGCCGCGCCGCGATTCTCGACACGGTCGTCAGGAACAACCTCGAGACGCTCGTGAAGCTCAACTCGGGCGCACGGGCGGCCAATCCCGAGGAGCGCCTCGCGCTGCTCGAGAAGCTCGGCGCCGAAGCCGAGCCGCTCAAGCGTCGCGGCGGCTTGCAGGACGAGCTGATGACCGCGATCGGACCCGAGCACGGGGTGGCCTTCCGCGCCCTGATCCAGGAGTACGGCCGCGCCGTGTTCCAGGAGTCGGTCGCCGAGCAGCGTGCCGCGGGCGGCAAGGCCGACGGGAAGAAGATCCTCGCGAAGGAAGTGGAGCGCGCCATCGGTCAGGAGGTGCGGCGGTCGTACGACCGCGTCTTCGGGGCCGCGGCCCGCGACTTCGATGCGCTGCTCAAGGAGCTCGCGGTCACCCCCGAGCAGGAAGGCAAGATCCGCAAGGTCGTTGGCGACGAGTTCACCAGGTCCTACGGCAAGCTGACGCCGGCGCAGCGAACGGAGACGTTCTGGAAGGTGTTCCGCGAGCTCGACGAGACACAGCGCCGGACGCTCATCCAACGCGTGCGCTGAACGGCGGGCGAGGGTGAACCGCGGCCCCGCAGCCGTCGGGCGCAATCACCGCCACACCCACGCGAGCATCCCGAGCACGATCAGGACGATGACCACCACGCCCCACGTGGGCAGGCGACGCGGCTCGCGCATCAGCGCGTGGCCGCACGACCAGCACACCTGCGCGTCGTCGTAGATCTCCTTGCCGCACGCGGGGCAGGCGCGGGTGACGCCGCCGAACCGCTCCAGGTCCTCGCGCGACGGCCCCTCATCGGCATCGTCGGGATCCTCTCGCCTGGTCATCCCTCCCCTCCCCACCACCTCGCCCGAGACCGGGGCGCGCCGCAGCGAGGAGATCACCTCGTCGGGCTGGTCGTCGAGCGGTCGGCCCTCGCGCTGGGACATGCGAAATCCTAGTGCGGGGTCGGCCGGAAGCCCCGCGCCGGGCCTTGCCGGGATCACGGAATGTGGTAGATTTGCCCCGAGAGAGAGGCGCCTCAAACCGGAAGCCGAACCGCCCCGGACCTTACTCCGCCCGGCCCTCCGGTCCGCGGCGGGAACCACACGCAAGGCTGCACCCCGGTCGAGACGCACGAGGAGGAGAGCGAGTCATGGTCCAGCGTTTGGTGGTGCGCGCGGCGTGCGCCGCGGTACTCGCGTCGGCCACGACGGCGGCGCGAGCCGATTTCGTGATCGATCAGGACAACCTGATCACGGCTTCTGGTTTCGCGGCTGCGTTTGCCAATAACGTCGAGATGGCGCAGACGTTCCGAGTCGGGCGCACCGGTCGGCTCGCCGCGGTTGACCTTCAGGTCTGGCGCGACCCGGGGGCCGACCAGGACGTCATCCTGCGGGTGCGGCGGGCCGGGCTGACCGCGTCGGACCCGCCGACCGCGGACATCCTGTACACGAGGGTGATTCCCGCCGCGATGCTCACGGAGTCGGTCGACCCGTTGCCCAATCCCCTTCCCGCGCCCTTGCGGATCGATATCCCAATGGGCGCGGTCGCGGTCTCCGAGGGCGACCGATTGGCAATCACGCTGGAGCGCGGCGGGCGGTTCTCGCCCCCGTGGGCGGTCTGGGCATCCGCGGGACCCACCTATGCGCTCGGTTCCACCTTCCAGCGAAACCCGTTCAGCGGAGACTGGCTCGAGGCCAACGCCGATTTCCCGTACGACGTTGGGTTCGCGACCTACGTCGTGCCCGGGCCGTCCGTCGCGATGCTGCTCGTGCCGGTCGCCCTCGGGCGTGCGGCGAGGCGGGCGCGCAACGTAAGCCGGGCCGCGACGCGCGCCCCGCCCGCTCACGCCACGCGATGAGCGGGGATCGCGGTGTCGTCGCCGATGCGCTGACGGGTGATCTCCTTGCCCGGCTCGGCGCAGCTGAACAGCCAGAGGTCGTCCTTCATGCGCATCTGCAGGTGCACGGGCCGTCCCCAGATCAGACGCAGGTTGGCGAGCGTCTCGCCCGCCTTCGCGGCATCGATCTCGAGCCCGGTCCACTGGTGGGCCAGGTACAGCTCGCCGCGGTTGAGGTAATTCCCGTCGGTCACGTATACGAACGGCTGGCCGGCGTTCGTGAGATGATGCAGCAAGGTCCGCTTGACGCGCGCGAAATCGCGCGACGCCACCCGGGTGACGCCCGTCTGCGCGTCGGTCTGGCCCTGGAACATGCGGTGCCGCTCGCAGAAGTCCTCGGTGAGGAACTCGTCGATGAAACTCACGTCGTTGTAGATGCGGCGCACCTCGAAGATCTTGTCGCGGCCGGCCTTGCTCCCGTCATCGTGGGCCTCCCGGACGCCGATCCCCTCCAGCCGCTCCCACGCGGGCCCGTGCCGCCCGGTGTTCCAGCGGAGCTCGATGTCCTTCCACAGCTCGACGCCGATCTTGTACGGGTTGAACCCCCCGGGGGGCATGTGGACCACGCCCGAGTGCTGGTCGGCGTACTGCACGATCTCGGACGCGTCGAGGAAGTGCCGCGTCATCAGCTTGCTGTGCCAGTAGGTCGCCCACCCCTCGTTCATGATCTTCGTCATGGCCTGGGGCGCGAAGTAGTACGCCTCGTCGCGGACGATCCCCAGCACGTCCTGCTGCCAGTCCTCCAGGCGTGCGTGACGCAGCAGGAACAGCAGCACGTCCCGCGTCGGCTCGCCGGGGAACCGCGCCGCCCGCGCCTGCTTCCGCTCCTCGTACACGCGCCGCTGGCGGTCCAGCTCCGAGGCCGGGTTGATGAACGGGTCCATGTACTCCTTGGCGGGGAGACGATCGGCGTGGAAACCCTCGTCCTCGCTCGCCGCCGCCGGCGCCGCGCCGCGGTACACGCTGTGCGGGTCGATCAGGTGCTCCACGCTCAGGCACGCGTCCAGGAATCGCTCGACCGTCTCGCGGCCGTGCCGCTCGATGTGCCGCCGCACCCGCGTCGAGTGGTTGGCCATCTCGTTCATCATCTTGCGGTTCGTCTTGCCGAACCAGAAATTGTGCTTGAAGAAGTCCGCGTGCCCGTACACGTGCGCCATCACCAGTTTCTGATCGGTGACGGAATTGCTCTCCTGCAGGTACGCGAAGCAGGGGTCGTTGTTGATCACCATCTCGTAGATGCGCCCCAGGCCGTACGCGTCGCGCTTGCTGAGCTTCTCGTACTCCATCCCCCAGCGCCAGTGCGGGTACCGCACCGGGAACCCGCCGTACGCCGCGATCTGGTTCATCGTGTCGAAGGGCAGAACCTCGAACACGACCTCGAAGAAATCCAGCCCGTACGACACCGCACGCGCCTTGATCGCTTCCATGTGCGCGCGAAGCTCGCTGGACAGCTCGGTTCGGGGCATTCCCGGCATGGTCCCCCCATCGGCGTTCTCGGGCCTCTGGTTTATTCGGAACCCGGGGCCCCCGTGTTCCCCACCCGCGCCTGAACCATAACACGAACGGAGACCAAGCCCCGCGCTCAGGGCACCGGAAGCAGCCGCACCGCCAGCGCCAGAACGACCCAGACCGCCGCGGCGGCGATCAACCGGCGCGACATCGGCCACCGCCGCATCCGTGCGCCGTGCCCGTGCCACCGCGCCACCAGCGCCACGCCCCCCACCAGCAGCAGGGCCCAGAGACCGATCCGCACTCCCGACCTCGCCGCCGTCGCCCGACGGCCCAGTTCGAACGCCAGCCCCACCGCCGCGTAGATCGGCAGCACCGCCGCGCCCACCTGCGCGAACGCCAGCACCCGGCCCAGCGGCGGCCGTTGCGCCCGCCGCCATTCCGAGGCGCCCAGCGTCAACCCGCATTCCGGGCATCGCTCCGCCGCCGTTCCGCTGGCGGCGTCCACGCCCCGAAGGTCGTACCCGCACGAAGGACACGGCAGCGCGAGCGGTGACGCACACGCGGCACGATCCGAGAGTCCGTGACCCGCACGCTCACCGGTCATCGCCCCGATGGTACAACGCAGGGGTGCTCGCCGGGCCCCCGAACCCGCCCGTAGGCTCATGCATGGCCGCTCCCACCACCACCCCCGCCGTCATGCCCGACGCCGCGCTCCGCGCCACCATCGACCGCTACATCAACCAATCCGGAAATCCCGACGTGCTGCGGTACGGCGGCGGATTCCTGAAACACTGGGACTCCAACCTCAGGCAGATCAAGCGGTTCATGCGCCTGGGCCGCATGCACGGCGGCCGGGTGCTGGACGTCGGGTGCGGATTCGGCTGGCACGCGGCCTGCATGTCGCTCCTGGGCGCGCGCGAAGTGGTCGCCAACGACATCCGCCCGCTGATGACGGACGTGGTCGATGCCCGGGTCGCCGCCATGCGCGCCGAGAGGCTGCCCGTCCACGTCACCACCCTGCTGGGCGACGTGTGCGCGCTCGACCTCCCGCCCGCGTCCTTCGATTCCATCTTCTGCAACCAGACCATGGAGCACGTCCACGACGAGCTCGCCATGTTCGTCGTCATGGCCCGTCTGCTCCGCCGCGGCGGGATAGCGCTCATCACCAACGACAACAACGCGCTCAACGACGAGACCGTCCGCGAGAACTCCGCCATGTGGGAGCGCCGCGACCGCTCGGCCGAGTTCGTGGATGGCCTCCGCCGCGAGCGCCCCATCGAGAACCGCGACGCCAAGCCATACGCGAGCATGCGCCGCGAGATCATCGTCGCCGCCGATCCCGCCCTGGCGGGGGCCGAACTCGACCGCCTCGTCGCCGGCACCGCGGGCATGATCCGTCCCGACATCCTCCGTTCCCTCGACCACTTCCGATCCTCGGGGCGCGTCCCGTCCCCGCCGCGGCATTCGTGGTGCCGCAACCCCGAGACCGGCGAGTTCTGCGAGCGCCTGCTGGACCCCTACGACCTGGCGGCGAAGATGGAATCGCACGGCTTCCGCGCCCGGGTCCGGCACGCCTTCGGACGCTTCCCGGCCACGCTGCTCAACGGCGTGCGGTTGGCCCCGCTCAACCGTGCCCTGTTCCAGCGCAAGCCCGTGTTCGTGATCGCCGCGACACGCGTGTGAACATCCGCCTCGCCGTACTCCTCGCGCAGCATCAGCGAGTCCCGGCAGGTCAGCAGCAATGCGCGCTATGGATGCTGGTCATCACCCCGGCCGGACGAATCAGCGTGCCACGATTCGGCGCAGGTCCACCGTCCGGCCGAGCGCACCCACCTCGAAGACCGCTCCCCCGGCCCGCCCGCATCGCTTGTCGAGCTTCAGCACCGCCTCCGCGTCGCTCGCGCCGAACTCCACCTCGTACGACCGCCGGTCCCCGCTCGTAACGCATTTGACCGCCACCCACGCCTTCGGATGCTCTTGCATCCAACGCGTGCGATGCTCCAGGTAATACTCCCACTCCGGATAGCTCGTGCGCGGCGACGACATCGAACATTCCTCATGCGTGCGGGGGCGAGCTGGTCACGAAACGACCATACATAGCGTATCGACGAAACGTCTCCCTCGGGGCGTTTCTTCAGTCAAACAACCCGCTCAACAAGTGTACATCATCCGCCCATGGATGATAGTCCGATAACTCACGAGATCGTCAGCGTCGGGCGTTCGGTTCCCATCTTGAAACTCGCCAGCGCCGCCTGCGCTTCCACGTTCTTGATCATCGCTTCCAACTCCCGCGGCAGGGTGCTCGCCCCCTCGAAGTTCGCGGCCGGGTTCCCGGCGTCGCTGTTGGCACGCAACGCCATGTTGATCGGCACCCGCCCCAGGAACGGCACGCCCGCGCGCGACGCCATGCGCTCCGCCCCGCCCCGACCGAAAATGTCGTACTCCTTCCCGTCGTCCCCGATGAAGTACGACATGTTCTCGACCACCCCCAGCACCTCGACCCCGAGCTGCTGGAACATTCGCAGCGCCCGGATGGCGTCGTCCTGCGCCACCTGCTGGGGCGTGCACACCACCACCGCCCCAGTCAGCTTGAGCATCTGCGCCATCGTGAGCGCCACGTCCCCCGTGCCCGGCGGCAGGTCGATCACGAGGTAGTCGAGCTCGCCCCATTCCGTCTGCTCCAGGAGTTGCTTGAACGCGCCGTGCGCCATCGGCCCGCGCCAGATCAACGGCTTCTCGGGGTCCACCAGCTTGCCGATCGTCATCGCCTTGACGCCATGCACCAGGAACGGCTGCAGCATGTTCCCCAGCAGGTTCGCGCGCATCGACCCCAGGCCCAGCATCGTCGGCATCGAGGGGCCGTAGATGTCCGCGTCCAGCAGCCCCACCGCGTGCCCCATCCGCGCCAGGCCCACCGCCAGGTTCACCGCGACGGTTGACTTGCCGACCCCGCCCTTGCCCGCCCCGACCGCGATCGCGTGCCTCACGCCCGCCATCGCCGGCGCCGTGTTCTGCGCCGGTCCCGGCGCCCCCGCCGCCCCCCCGCTTCCGGACGCGGGCCGGGCCGCCGCGTGACCGCTGACGCCTGATTCGCTCGAACCGCTCCCAGTTCCTCGGCCCGGCGCGAATTCCACGTGAACCGCCTTGAGTTCCCCGCCCAGTCGCTTGCCCTCCGCCTGCACCGCGGCCCGGCACAGCTCGGCCAGGCGCGCCCGGCCCGACGCCCCGAGTCGCTCGACGGCATCGCCCGCGAGAGTTGCCGCCGCGTACCCGTCGCAGTACGTCGCGCTAACCACCACCCCCGCCGAGACCACGTCCGGCCCCCCGGGAATCGTCACGGTCGAAAGCGCGTTCAAAATACTCTGTTTGGTAAATGTCATGTAGATTGCCCATTTTCGCGGCGCCGCGTCACGATAGGAGGCGGATCAACGGGCCTTTCGCCCGATGAGGCGTTTGGCCGATGGTTGCGGAACCTGCCCGAACAAACGCAATCTCGCCCCGCCCGGAGCGTTACGCACCCGGCCGGGTCTCGGTGTGGGCGACACGTTCGGTGGCGGTGCTTTCCTCGCGGACGACGCGGGGAAAGCGAATGTCGATGGGTCCGACGCGGCACGGCCGATGCCGATCCGCGTCCGCGGCGGGTGGCCGCGGGCTTCGCAATCGAACCGCAGGTATGGAGCGAAATCATGCGCGTCAATGGCCTTCGTATTCCCGCCACGTGGCTGGTGATCCTCTGTGGAACGGCCGCGTGCGTGCCGACGACCGCCAGCGCCCTCCCGCCGCCGCCCAAGGGCGCGGATCCGGTCCTCAAGGGACCGTCCGTGGTGGACCGGCGCGTGCCGGGCGTTGACAACGGCTTCGGGTCGAAACCCGACGGCCGGTACGCCGACCGGGTGCCCGCGCCGGTCTACATGCGCGCGCTCGAATCACTCCGCGCCGCCGACGCCAAGCCCGAACTCCGGCTCTCGCCCGAACAGGATGAGCAGCTCCGCGCCATCGAGGCCGAATTCCGCAAGTCTCAACGCGAGTACATGTCCCAACACCGCGACGAGCTCCAGGAACTCCGCGCCAAGGCGCCCGGCGGGCGGGGCGAATTCGCCAAGCAGCCACAGGGAAAGAAGGCCGACGCTCGACAGGCCGATGACATGACGGACATGATGGCGGCCGACCCCGCCGCCGCGGCGGAGCGCCAGCAGGCCACCGCGCGCCTCCGCCAGATCGAGGAGGGTGCTCCCAAGCCCGATGACGCCTTCAAGCGCGCCTTCACCATCTTGAATCCCGCGCAGCGCGCCCACGTCGAAGCCCAGCTCGCCGCCTTCAAGGAGTCACAGGTGAAGGAGGCCGCGGAGCGCAAGGCCGAGCGCGAGGTCAGGGACCGCGCCGCCAAGTCCCAGACCCCGGCTCCCAACGCCAAGAAGCCCGGCAAGGGCAAGGCCGCCGATGCGCTCGCGCCCGTCCCACCCCCGCCCATCCCCGGATCGCCGTCGGCGAACCGCGCCGCCCCACGCGAGAACGCGGCCCTGGGCAAGGGCGACCGCGAGGATCGCAGGCAACGCCTGATGGAAATGTGGGACCGCCTCGCGCCCGAGGAGCAGGAGATGCTCCTGCAGAAACTCCGCGAACGGGCCGCGGAGCGCCCGGGCGGGGCCGGGCCGGGCGGCAAGCGCGGCCCGCGCAACGGTGGCGAACCCAAGCCCCCGCCCCCGCCCGACTCGGTTCGCGTTCCTCCCCCCGATGAACCCAGCCCGCGCTAAGGGGGCGACGCGCGTGGCTCGGCTCACCCACAACGCCAGAATCCATCCGGATTGAAACGGGAACCACACGCCCGGGTGGGTGTTTCGACCGCCCGTCCGGTGGCCCGGCGTCTCAACTTCATGTCCAAGATTGAAGTCTTGCCGCGCGGCAAGTCCGATACTCCATACACTGGGGACGATCTCTCTCTCCTCCAGCGGGGCGCCGTCTTACGATGGCGCCCTGCTCCTTTTTTGCCCCCCGCGCACGCCGACCTGAGTACCGTCGAACCGCGTTCGAACTCGCCCGACCCGGGACCGCAATGACCGCACCATCCGGACCCATCCTTGTCACCGGCGCTGCCGGGTTCATCGGTTCCCACCTCGCGGAGGCCCTGCTGGCGCGGGGCGAGCGGGTGGTGGGACTGGATAACTTCGACCCCTTCTACCCCCGCGCGCTCAAGCAGCGCAACCTCGACGCCACGCGCGCGCACGCCCACGCGGCGCGATACGAGTTCGTGGAGGCCGATCTCCGCGATCAGGGCGCGATGGACGCCCTTTTCGGGCGCGTGAAACCGGCCGGGGTGATCCACCTCGCCGCCCGCGCCGGCGTACGGCCGAGCATCGAGGACCCGGCCGGCTACGCCAGCTTCAACGTGGTGGGCACGAGCGTGCTGCTGGAGTGCGCGCGCAAGGCGAGTTGCTCGCGCTTCGTCATGGCCTCCTCCTCCTCCGTGTACGGTAACGGCGCGCGGGTGCCCTTCAGCGAGGAGTTCGAGGTCGGTGAGCCGATCAGCCCGTACGCGGCCACCAAGCGCGCCTGCGAGCTCATCGGTTACACGCACCACCATCTCACGGGGATGCCCACGGCCTGCCTGCGTTTCTTCACGGTCTACGGCCCGCGCCAGCGCCCCGACCTGGCGATCCGCAAGTTCATCGGGCTGATCGCCTCGGGCGGAACCGTCCCGGTCTTCGGCGACGGCACCACCAGCCGCGACTACACCTTCATCGCCGACATCGTCACTGGCGTTGTCTCTTCCTATGACCGCATCGCCGGCTTCGGCTACCGCGTCTGGAACCTTGGCAACTCCGAGCCGGTGCGGCTTTCGGAGATGATCGCCGCCATCGAGCGCGTGGTCGGTCGCCGGGCCGTCATCGACCGCCGCCCGCCCCAGCCCGGCGACGTGGAGCGCACCTGGGCCGACACCGCCCGCTCGTCGAGGGAGCTGGGTTACAAGCCCGGCACCGCGTTCGCCGACGGCGTGGCGCTCCAGTACCAGTGGATGCGTCGCGAAGGCCTCGCTCCATGACCGTCGTGCAGCCCGCTCCGGATCCCATCGCCGATGCGTATGCCCGCGGCGAGAACCCCTTCGACGCGCGCGCGGGCGCACCCGTTCATTCGAACCGCGGCAAGCTGCCGCCGTTGCGCACGTACGCCGCGGCGGTCCTGCTGCTGGGCGGATTGTCGCCACACCTGGGCGGGCTCGCCTGGCCGGTCGATCTCCTGGGCAACTTCTCTTCGCAGCTCGCCGCGCTCACGATGCCGGCGCTCGCGTGGTGGTTGATCCGCCGGCGCGGACGAACCGCCTCCGTGGCGGCCCTGGCGCTCGCGCTGCACGCGTGGGCGTTGATCCCGGGCCGGGCCGCGTGGAGCGGCGACCCCGCCGGGCCGGATCGGACGCCGCTGTCGGTGCTGACGTTCAACGGGCTCGCGAACAACCCGACCCCCGAGCGCGTCTTCGAACTTCTGGAACTCGGGCCCGCGGACGTGGTGGCGCTGGTCGAGGCCCCGCAGGAGGTGGTCGCGGCGCTCCCTTCGCGGGGCACGCTCCGGGCGGTGTACCCCCACATCACCACGCCCTCGGGCATCTACAAGCAGGTGGGCTGGCAGGTGATCCTTTCGCGTTGGCCGCTGCGGCCCTTCCACGCGGACGAGGCCCCCGCGCGCCCGGGCGTGCAGGCGGCGATCGTCGACCGGCCGGGCGGGCCGTTCGTCATGATCATCACCCAGCCGCAGAGCCCGCGCTCACCGGCCCGATGGCTGCTGGGCAACGAGATCGTGCGGCACGCGGCACGCACCTGTCGCGAGGCCCGGGCCGAAGGGTTCCCGGTGGTGCTGGGCGCCGACCTGAACTCGACGCCCAGCGGCTGGCGCAGCCGGCACCTCATCGGCCACACCGACCTGGCCCGCTGCAAGCCGCTGTTGCGCGCCGAATCCACCTACCCGGCGGATCGTTCTTGGCCCCTTGGCATCGCCATTGACGACATCTGGGTCTCGGCGGGGGCGCGCGTGACCTCCTGGGAGACGCTCGACTCGGCGGGATCGGACCACCGCCCCGTGCGGGTCGGACTCTCGGTGCCCGTCAACTGGAAGTGAACCGTCGCGCCCGCGCGCCGCTACCGCTTCGGCTGCGCCGGGAGCGGGGCGGATGGTCGCGGCGCTTCCGAACCATTCTCATCCGCAGTCGATTCCTCCGGCGCCGGCTCCGTCGCGGGGCGCGCCGGGGGCGCGAGCTTGGGGCGGCCCGCGCCGCCGCGTGCCCGGGCCAGCGCCTCACGGACCTGGGCCGCGCTGGGCAAGCCCCGATCCGATCCGCCCGCGTTGTTCAGCCGCGTGCCGGGCGCGCGGTTGTCCGCGCGGTTCGACACGCGCGTGCCGCTGCTGGCGTCGGGGGCCGGTGCACCGGCGCGGTCCGTCGCTGAGCCGGGTCGCGACGCGCCGGGATCGACCCGGGGCGCGAGACGGAGCCGGAACGACCGCGGCGTGGGGGTCTCACCCTTGGTCGCCGGAACCGCGCCGGGTGTCGCGGGCGCCCCCGCGACGGGGGCTCGAGCCGGGGCGCGCGGCGCGGCGGGCAGCCCGTCGGCCGGCGCGCCGGGCCGCGTGGGGCGTTGCGGGACCCAGCCGGCGGTCCTGCCGTCGCCCCCCCCGCCGCCGGCCCCGCCCGCGTCGGGTTCGTACGCCTCGCCCAGGAGGGTCGAACGTCCGTCCGCGCGCACGGCACGGCCGTACTCGTAGTTGGTGTTGACACGGATCCGCAGGTCCGGGGGCACGGTGGACTTCCAGCTCTCGGACGCGACCGCGGGGGTCCGCAGGCTGAAGAGGCGGTCGGGGAAGAACGCGGGCCGGTAGCCGAGCGCGGCCAGCCGTTCGATCTCGGAGGTGGCCTGGTTGTCGTCGTACTCGAGGTTGAAGAACTTCTTGTGCGGATGGAACGTGAACCCGCCCCAGGTCTCGTGCCCGGGGAGCAGGAAGTCGGCCAGGTGCTGCGGGTGCTGGATCAGGTAGAGTTCGTCCACGCTCGTGGGCGGCGGCGAGAAGTCGTACCACCAGCCGCGCACGAACGTGGGCGCGATCGAGTGCATCACATCGCAACTGAGCGGCTCGGTGATGAACTTCACGTTCGGGTAGCGCGCCTGGAGCGTCCGGAGCCACGGGTACAGCTTCCAGAGCGGAACGTACTGCACGTGGAATGCGTCCAGGCCGATCATCGTCGTGCCGCTCCGGATCGCCGTGTCCATCTCGCGGAACGCGGCCGCGACGTGGTCGGGGTTGTCGGGATCGAGCTCGGCCTGCACGTCCGGTTCCCACTGATTGTGCACGAGCACGCTGTGGCCCCACCACAGGCCGAACTGGCGCCCGGACATCGGCAGCAGATTCAGGCCCACGTTCGGATCGATCGCCTTGGCCGTGTTGGGGTTGGCGAGCCACCGTGACGCGAACAGGAACGGGTTGTTGCGGTCGGTGCGGTATCGGTACAGGCCCGAGGGCCCCCAGATCATGAACGACTGCCAGTTCGGCTGGGCCTGCACGTACTGGATCCAGTTGGTCCAGCCGTAGCGATCGGGCCGGTTGCCCGGGACCCACCCGTCGGGATTGTCGCTGCTGCTGAAGCTCGAATCGGCCAGGCCCAGGCAATGCACCGGGCGCGGGTCGCGGTCGTAGTGGACCCCGCCGTACACCGATCGGAAGTAGTTTCGATAGGGCGCGAGCGTGCGGATCCACTCCTGCGGGTTCCGTGTGACCCGCACGCTGACGACGTACGTGCGGCTCTCGCCGGGCGCCATCTGCGCCGGCCACTCCAGGCGGGACTCGCCCGCCTCGGGACCGAAATTCTGCATCTTCGCTTCGAGGAAGTACCCGCGCCCGCCCTCGCCCTCGGCCGTCCCGCCGGTGTACGACGACAGCCCGAGCAGAAACTGGTGGGCGTACTCCAGCACCGGGTAATGGACGCTGACCCCCACCGCGTACCGGGCGTTGCTGAAGACCACCACCGGCGCGTAGACGTACCCCGGGTACTTCAGCTTGCGCCCGTTGGCGAAATCGATGGGCTCGGGGCGCGACAGTTCGTGGAAGTCCCACTGCGTCAATTGCTCGCCGAGCGTGAACGAGCCGACGATGAGCCGCCCCAGCGGCATGGGCGCGCCCGAGGCGTTGCGGAATGTGTAGACCACGTCAAAGCCCGTCGGCTGCGCCTCAACCCGGATCGCGGGCGAGAGCGGCGTCGGCCCCGGGTCCTGGTTGTGCAGGCCCACGCCGCGCGGCATCAGGATCGGCGTCTGGTCCGCCGCGTCGCGCATCTCCACCTGGCCGTTGATGTACCGGACGCTCACGATCGGCGCGCCCGATTCGGGCGGAGGAACCTGCTGCGGCGCGGCGAACAGCGGCTCGCGCGCGCACACGCCGAACCCGACCCACAGGCCACACACGCACGCAAGCCTTGATCGAACGGACAACTTCGACATAGCCCCGATCCCGGGGATGCCGGATCCCGGCTCCCACAGATGTACGTTCTCAATCGGCCCGTGGGTCGGCAAGGTGAACAGCCACCGAGCGGTGCGGCTTATGGGCCCCGGTCCGTCGCCTCAGGGGGCTTGCGCCGGAGCAGGACGCGGAGCAACTGTGTTCGCTCCGGACGTTCCAGGACCAGCCCGTACGCGAGCACGCCGTAGACCGCCCCGAACGACGCACCGACCAGCACCAGCCGCGGCAGGGTCCAGCGCTCGATCAGCCCCGCCCCCAGAAGCAGCACGGGGGAGGCGGCCAGCGTCGCCAGGAAGGGCCGCAGCAGCGGCGTGAGAAAGTCGGCGCTCCGCAGGCGCAGGCAGCGGGCCCCGACAATCGGCAGCAGGAACATCTGAAAGAACGTGAAGACCGTCGCGAACGCCAGGGCGGGAGAATAGAAGCGGGGCGTGCCCGTCTCGCCCGCGGCGCCGGGGAGCACGAGCAGCAGGGCCCCGGCGACGAACGGGTTGAGGATGCCGCCGACAAGAACGAGCGGCGCGTAGCGGCGCACGTGCCCCGAGCCGTAGAGGATCCGCTCCCAGCAGTCGGAGACGGCCCGTGACGTGATGGCGACGGCGAGGATCTGCGTGGTGGTGATGATGAGCGTGTACAGGGCGGGGTCCACCCGGCCCGAGCGGGCGAGCCATGCGCGGATGATCGGATCGGCGAGGATGAGCATCGCCGCCCCGGCCGGGAAGGCGACCAGCCCGTGCAGGCGGGTCATGTGACGCGTGAAGCGCTGCAGCTCGGCGTGGCTCCCGGTCGCGCCGATGCGGGCCGCCACCGCGTCGATGCCGAAGGTCATGCCCTGGCCCACCTGCCGGATGTACGAGGACATCTGCAACGACGGGCCCCAGACGGCGTTGCCCACGATCCCGAACGACTTGTTCATGATGAGGCTGCCGACGCGCTCGTACAGGTTCAGCGCGACGATCACCGCGCCGTTCCACGTCGCCGGGCGGATCAGCTCGCGCACCGTTGACCGCTCCATCCAGCGCACCGACGGCACCAGGCGCGGCTCCATGCGCATGAGCAGGCCCGCGCCCAGCGCGTAGAACACGGTGTTGAAGCCGCAGGTCAGCTCCCCGTAGGAGCGCAGGGCCGCCCCCGGGTCTTTCACGCCCACGACGAGGAAGAGGATCAGGGCCGAACCGAGGTAGCTGGAGCGGCACACGGCCTGCCAGAAGTTGTACCAGACGAACCGGTGGGTGGCCAGGTACATGTTCATCGTCGCGGTCGTGAGCGCGATGACCGCGGTGGACCATCCCTCGCACAGCAGGAAGACCCGCGCCCCGTGCATCAGCTCCGGCGGCACCTCGAGCAGCTCGAGACAGGCCTGCACGACCGCCACGCCCGCCAGGCCCAGGGCCGCGACCACCGCGCACAGCAGCACGCCGGCGTTGTAGACGCGGCGGAACCGGGCGTCGTCGCCCGAGAGGTACGCCGTGGTCAGCTCGCGTGTCAGCGAGTTGGACAGCATGTCCTGGAAGATCGCCGTCAGCCCGATGTTGGCCCCGACCAGCAGCACCACGCCCACCCCGGCCTCGCCCAGCCAGTGGAACAGCACGGGCGTGAGCACCAGGCCGAACGAGAGCGTGGTGAGCAGGCGCACGTAGTTCGAGGCGATGCGGACCCAGCCGCGGCGGGTCTCAGGCATGGGGGCCTCGTGGATCGGCGGAGACGGTCATCGTGCCGTCAGCGTATCACCAACGGCTCGGCGGGCTGGTCGGAATCGGGCCAGGCGTCCGTGCCGGGGTCGGGGGTGTGCTCGTCCGCCTCGGACTCGTCGTACCGCACCGCGTACCCCAGCACCGTCCGCAGCAGCCAGACCACCACCCGCATGGCCACCCACGCGATGACGATGGTGGTGATGGCGCGGAAGAGGAACAAGCCCGTCTCGCCCCGGGCCAGCGCGATGATCTCGCCGATGCACGTGCCCATGGGGAGGATGACGAAGGGGTTGTTCGGGCTGCGGTCCACCACCTCGTCCAGCAGGCGCATCAGCAGCCCGAACAGGAGCGGGTACATCCACAACGCGATGAAGGGGTTATCGTTTCCGACGTGCCCGAGGATCCCCGGCCCGGTGTTGTACTCGGGGGCTTTGTTCTTGATCCGCGCCTGCTTGACCAGGTCGAACCCGATCGCGGACGGCTTGCCCTTCCACCAGTCCCGCGGGATGGGCGCGCAGACCGTGTACCGCAGCATGTGCAGGTGGTCGTACGCGAACTCTCCGGGCCGCGTCTCGATCAGCCACATGCTGATCGGGCCCGCCTCCTGACCCGAGGCCAGCTGCAAGAACCCGTTGGCCAGGTCCGCGTGGGCCATGTCGGAGAAGACCTTCCCCACGCTCCGCTGCTCCGACGAGCGCCGCGTCGACGTGATCGCCGCCAGCAGGACCAGCGCCGCGACCGTGGGCGGGGCCAGCCGGAGCAGCGACCACTTCAGCCCCATGTGCTTCCAGTGCGCGTGGTACGCGCCCCACGCCACCGCCGCCAGCACGCCCACGAGGTCGCGCCGGCCCTGGCTGTGCTGCAGCACCCCCAGCATCGACCCGATGATGATCAGCACCGCGAAGAACGCCACCAGCGGGTTGAGCAGCCGCGGAGCCCACGCCCACATCGCCAGGGCCGCCGCGATCGCGAGCAGCCCGTTGCCGATCGGGTCCGTCAGCTTGCCCAGCAGGTAGACGTAGATCAGCACCGTCCGGAAGAGCAGCCCGATCACCATGCACGTGAACGCGATCGTCAGCATGCTCGCCGGGCTGGGCGCGGGGATGTCGTCCTGGGCGCGCACCGCCAGCCGTTTGACCCACCACCCGCGCCGGTACGCGATGAAGAACAGGGTCAGGAACACCAGCGCGAAACATGAGAACACGAACCCGGTCCGTTCCGGGTACGCCACCGGCGTGTCGCCCCACTCGCCGGTCACGAACGTCAGCGTCGCGCTGGAGAGCTGGAACAGGATGAACCCGGACAGAAAGAAGTTCCGGAAGCTGATCAGGTCGGTCTTGCGCGTGGACCCCTGCACGATCATGGTCAGCGCGACGATCAACGCCAGGCCCACGCACATCAGGATGTTGACGTTCATGCTCATGGCGTCGGGTCGGTCCCCATGCCCCCGCCCACCCCTCCTCCGCCGCCCCCGGCGCCGCTCCGCGCGGGGGATCGTACGTCGGCGCGCGGGAAGCCTGTTCGGATATCGGTCCGAAGGGGCAGGGACTTGTCAGGACCGCCGCGCCGGCCCCGTGCGCGCACGGACAACCTCCAGCGTGCGGGCCGCGATGCTCGGCCATGTGAACCGGGTCCGGACCAGGTCCCATCCCGCCCGGCTCATCCGCGCGCGCCGCGCCTCGTCACCCAGGATCCTGCACAACGCCTCCGCGACCTCGCGCGCATCCAGGGCCACAACCTCCCCGGCCCCCGCCTCGCCCACTTCGGGGAAATGACAGTCCCGACTCACCACCGCCGGAAGTCCGCACGCGAGCGCCTCCGTGATGGCCACGCTGAACCCCTCCTGACGGCTGGGAAGGCACAGGCACGTGGCGTCGACGAACGCGGCCAGCTTGTCCGGACCGTACACGCCGCCCACGAGGTGGACCCGCGCCGCGACCCCCAGGCGCGCCACCTGCGCCTCGAACTCACCTCGCGCGCCCTCGTCGGGCCCGGCGACCACCAGGCGCGCGCGAGGAAATCGCTCGACGACCAGCGCGAACGCATCGGCGAGGTAATCCAGGCCTTTCTTGTAGTGCAGCCGGCTCAGAAAGAGGATGAACGGGTCCGATCCGACCTCGGGGTGCCCGGCTCGGAACGTTCCCGGATCTGGCAGCGGCGTCAGTTCCTGAAGGAACACGCCGTTGGGGATCACCTCCAGGGGGCAGGTGAGGCCCAGCGGGACAATGAGGTCGCGCTCGTCGGTGTTCAGGGTGTGCATGAAGAGCGCGCCGTTGAGCATGGCGCGATAGCCCATCACCATGGCGATCCGCTTCTTCAGTGCTTTCTGCCGCAGGGACCACGGATCGAGCATGCCCGCGGGCCGGATGACGTACGGAACGCCCGCCGCGCGCGCGGCGCCGGCTCCCGCGGGTACGACCGGGGACCACACGCCGTGCATGTAGAGAAGGTCGAACTCGCGGGCCAGGTCCCGCAGCCTGGACCGAGCGCCGCGGGCCGCGAATCGTTCGAGCCGTCCCAGCGGACCGAGCGAATGAACCGGAACCCGGTCCCCCCCGGGAACGGCCGAACGGGCCTTCTCGATCCGGGCCCGGGCCTCGGGCTCGTGATACGTGGCGATGGCGGTCCGGACCACGTCGTGCGGGCCCGGCTCGAGCGCCGCCTGCGCCGCGGCGAGCCTGATAACCACCGCGGGAGGCCCGCCGTGGCGGGGGTCGAGCGACGAGATGACGTGGAGGATTCGCATGGAGGCGCGGAGCGGCGACGCGTTCGGGAAAACGATCGGCGATTTGTGCGCGCCGATCGCCCCGCTTCACGATCCCGGTACGGGGGCCGATCGTAGTGGAGCTACCGCCGAGGCGGGATCGGGTGCGGAGCGGACCGCGGGCGGGGCACGTCGATGAGGGTCCGGCGCGCCCGTACCGTCCCGGCCGGCCGCGTTCCCTTTGTCCGATTCACCCACTGATCTGGACCAATTCGATTTTCTGACCGACCCATCCACGAGCGGAGGCGTTGACCATGTGCGGCATCGCGGGCATCATTTCGGCTGATCCGGCGCGGGCTCGGGAGGCGTTGGCGCGGATGACGGCGTGCCAGCGTCACCGCGGGCCGGACGACGACGGGCATGAGTACACGACGATCGGCGCGCTGACGGTGGGCCTGGGGCAGCGGCGCCTGTCGATCATCGACCTGTCGCCCGCGGGGCACCAGCCGATGGCGCACCCGCTTACGGGCGACGTGATCACGTACAACGGCGAGTTGTACAACTTCCAGCCGCTGCGGCGCGAGCTGGAGGGGCTGGGCGTGCGGTTCCGGGGCGGGTCGGACACCGAGGTGATGCTCCACGCGCTGACGCGCTGGGGCCCCGAGGTCGTCGATCGCTTCCACGGGATGTTCGCGTTCGCGTACCTGGACCGCGCCCGGGGCCGGCTGCTGCTGGCCCGCGACCCGATGGGCATCAAGCCGTTGTACGTGGCGCGCGGCGCGGGCGGGGATCTGCTCTTCGCCAGCGAGGTGCGGGCCATTCTGGCCTCGGGTTTGATCGAGCGGCGCATCGACCGGCGCGGCCTGGGCACCATGCTCGCGTTCGGGGCCGTGCAGGAACCGTGCACGTTCTTCGAGGGCGTGACCATGCTGCCGCCCGGGTGCGCCCAGACGTTCGACCTGTCGTCCGGGAGCATCCGGCCGGGGCCCGTCACGAAGCACTGGGACTTTCCCGAGATCGACCCCGCGATCAATCAGGAACGCGCGGTCGAGGAGCTGCGCGCCCGTCTGGACGAGGCGGTGCGCGACCACCTGATCTCCGACGTGCCCATCGGGGTGTTCCTGTCTTCCGGCATCGACTCGACCACGGTGGCGAGCCTGGGCAAGCGGCACACGCCGAACCTGCGGACGTTCACGGTCGGGTTCGGGGACAATCCCGACATGTCCGAGGGCGAACTGGCCAAGGGCACGGCGGGGGCCCTGGGCGTTGATCACACGGACATCCAGATTCTCGCGGGTGATGCGCTGCGCTGGGCGTCGGACTGGCTGGCCTCGCTCGACCAGCCCTCGCAGGACGGGTTCAACGTCTACGTGCTGTCCAAGGCGGTTCGCTCGCGCGGGATCGTCGTCGCGCTCTCGGGACAGGGCGGGGACGAACTGCTGGGCGGGTACGCGAGCTTCGGGGACATCCCCGTGATGTGCCGCGCCGTGCGCAGGGCGGGTTTCCTGCCGCCGTTCCTGCGCGCCGCGGCGTTCCGTCTGGCGGCGTTCAACAAGTCCGAGGCCTTCCGGCTGAAGGCGGGGGACATGGCCCGCACATCGGGCGGGCTGACGGACATCTATTTCCACCGCCGCCGCGTGATGAGCGACGGGCAACTGGCGGCGCTGGGCGTGGACGCCGCGGGGTTGGGTCTGCATTCCTCGTTCATGCCGCCCGAGGCGCTGGAGCGGATCGCGCTCGTGCCCGGCGACGACGTGGCGAGCATCTCGCGCCTGGAAGCGCGTCACTACATGCTCTCGACGCTGCTGCGCGACGGCGACACCAACGGCATGGCGCACTCGCTGGAGATCCGCGTGCCGGTGCTGGACCGGCGCGTGATCGATCTGGCCTTCGCCATCCCCGGAAGGGTGCGGCTGCCGTCGGGGCGGGCCGACAAGCACCTGATGCGGGTCGCGTTCCGTGACTTCCTGAGGCCCGAACTCCTCAACCAGCCCAAGCGCGGGTTCTTCCTGCCCATCGCGCGCTGGATGACCGGTCCCTTGCGCCCGATGGCCGAGGCGGCGCTGACGCACCTCAAGTCGCTGGGCGTGGTGCGGCCCGAGGGCGTGGACGCGGTGTGGTCACACTTCCTGCGGGCCCCCGAGAGCCAGATCTGGACCCGCGCGTTCACGCTGGTCACGCTGGGAACGTACTTGAAAAACCAGGGCGTCAAGGCGTAACCGGGTATCGGCGGAACCCGCGGCGTGCGCGGCGTGGTTGCTCCCGCCGTCGCCCCAGAGACACGCGACGGCGTTGCGGTATGCTGGCGCGCATCATGATGACGCCGCTCCTCGTCGCCGCGTGCCTGGCCCCGGCGCTGATCGCTCATCCCGTCGGGCCCGGCTCGGGCAGGGCCGTCGCGTCGGCCGAACAACCGGGAGAACCCGGCTCGCCCCCACCGCGCGCGAGCCGGCCGGAGGTGTACGCGCGCAACGGCATGGCGGCGACCAGCCAGCCGCTGGCCACGCAGGCGGCCCTGGACATCCTCAAGGCGGGCGGGAGCGCGGTGGACGCGGCCATCGCGGCCAACGCCTGCCTGGGCCTGATGGAGCCGACCGGTTCGGGCATCGGCGGGGACTTGTTCGCGATCGTCTGGGACCCCGCGAGCGCCTCGCTGCACGGGTACAACGGGTCCGGGCGCGCCCCCGCCGCGCTGACGATCGAACTGGTGAAGGGCCGCGGGCTGGACGCCATTCCCCCGCTGGGTCCGCTGCCGGTGACCGTGCCGGGGTGCGTGGACGGTTGGTTCGCGCTGCACGCGCGGTTCGGCCGCCTGCCGATGAGGGACGTGCTGGCCCCGGCCATCGGGCACGCACGGGCAGGGTTCCCGGTCAGCCCGGTGATCGCCGAGGCGTGGGACCTGTCGGTGCGCCGGCTGCGCGAATACCCGGGCGTGATCGAGCAATTCACCCTCGACGGGAGGGCGCCCGTCAAGGGCCAGGTCTGGAAGAACCCGAACCTGGCGCGCACGCTGGAGGGCCTCGCCGCGGAAGGTCGCGAGGCGTATTACGCCGGCGCGATCCCCCGCGTCATCGAGGCGTACATCAAGGAGCAGGGCGGGGTGCTCGCCGCGTCCGACTTCGCCTCGCACCGCGGCGAGTGGGTGTCGCCGGTGTCGGCGAGCTACCGCGGGTTCGACGTGTGGGAGATCCCGCCCAACGGGCAGGGGATCGCGGCGCTGCAGATCCTGAAGATCCTGGAGGGGTACGACCTGCGCGCGATGGGTTTCGGCAGCGCGGACCATGTTCACGCGTTCGTGGAGGCGAAAAAACTGGTGTTCGAGGACCGGGCCCGGTGCTACGCCGACCCCGCGTTCTTCCGAACGCCCGTGGCGAGGCTGATCAGTCCCGAGTACGCGTCTGAGCGCCGCGCAAAGATCGACATGAGCCGCGCGGCGCTGGCGGTCGAGCCGGGCCGGATGCCGGGGGGCGCGGACACCGTCTACCTGACCACGGCGGACCGCGACGGGATGATGGTCTCGCTGATCCAGTCGAATTACCGGGGCATGGGCAGCGGCATGACGCCGCCGGGGCTGGGCTTCATGCTGCAGGACCGGGGCGAGCAGTTCGCGCTCACGCCCGGCCACCCCAACGCGCTGGCCCCGGGGAAGCGGCCGTTCCACACCATCATCCCCGCGTTCATCACACGCAACGGGACGCCGTGGATGAGCTTCGGCGTGATGGGGGGCGCGATGCAGCCGCAGGGGCACGCCCAGATCGTCATCAACCTGATCGACTTCGGCATGACGCTCCAGCAGGCCGGGGACGCGCCGCGGATCCATCACGACGGCTCGACCGAGCCGCAGGGGATGGTCGCGCCCATGTCCGACGGCGGCGTGCTGAACCTCGAGCCGGGGTTCCCCGAGTCCACGCGTCGTGAGCTGGAGCGTCGCGGGCACCGGCTCAAGCCCGCGGCCACGGCGGTCTTCGGCGGGTATCAGGCGATCACGCGGGACCCGGCGACGGGCGTGTATTGCGGGGCTTCGGAGTCGCGCAAGGACGGGCATGCCGCGGGATACTGAGTTGCCGGGAGATGGACGATGACCACGTCGCGTCTGGAAGCGTTCTCGGATGGCGTGATCGCCATCATCATCACCATCATGGTGCTGGAGATGAAAGTTCCTCACTCGGCAGATCTGGCGGGCCTGAAGCCGCTGCTGCCGGTGTTCCTGAGTTATGTGCTGAGCTTTGTCTTCGTGGGCATCTACTGGAACAACCACCACCACCTGCTGCACGGGGCGCGCGACGTGGGCGGGGGCACGTTGTGGGCCAACCTGCACCTGCTCTTTTGGCTCTCGCTGGTCCCGTTCACGACCGGTTGGATGGGCGAGAACAGCTTCGCCCCGGCCCCCACCGCGTTGTACGGCGTGGTGCTGCTGCTGGCGGCGATCGCGTACTCCATCCTGCAACGGTGCATCCTGGCGCGGCTGGGGCCAGACTCGCACCTGTCCCGGGCCCTGGGTGCGGACCTGAAGGGAAAACTCTCACCGGTGGCGTACACGATCGCGATCCCGCTGGCGTTTGTTTCGCCGTGGGTCGCGTGCGGCCTGTACGTGATAGTGGCGCTGATGTGGCTGGTCCCGGACCGACGGATCGAGCGGATGTTCGCGGCGATCGAGCGAGACGCGAGATAAGCCCCCACGCCCCCGCCCCGGCTCCCCCTGCTTCACCCCGGCGGCAGGCCTTCCTTGGCGCGTTTCATCTCGCGGACCTTGAGCCGGATCTGGTACTCGTAGATCGCCTGGAGCGTGCAGTAGGTCAGGCCGGGGCGCCCGTCCAGGAAGCCCAGGCTCATGAGATACATGTAGAAGAACTTCAGGAACGGCATCATGGGCAGGCGCATGCCCAGGTTCTTCAGCTCGCGCCGGCGGTTGACGGCCCCGGCGAACAGGAGCTTCGTCCACCGCACGGGATGGTCGCGGAGCGCGTTCATGGTCTCGATGGCCTCGTAAGTCGAGTAGCGGTTGTGCCGCTCGAACCACTCGCCGATGCCCTTGGAGAAGTTGTAGTGGACGAAGTGGTTCTTGAGGTATCCCGTCGGCCCCTCGATGATCGGCACCGGGTTGGCGAGTCGCTCGAAGCGGATCTTGGGCGGCTGGAAGAACCGCATGATGTGGCCGGGCGGCATGGAGCGCCGGATCCACTTACCCATGAAGTAGTTCCGCCGGCCGCAGTAGAACGCCACGCGGTCGTCGGCCCGGTCGTCGGCGATGGACCAGATCTCGCGCTGCAGCGGCACCGTCATCCGCTCGTCCGCGTCGAGGTAGAACACCCAGCGGTGCTTCCAGGGGATGTTGGACATCGCCCACGTCTGGTGGGCGCCGCGGCCGTCGTAACGGCGCTGGTAGAACCGGCACCCGTACTCGCGGCAGATGTCCTCGGTGCGGTCGGTGCTGAACGAATCGAGCACCACGATGTCGTCGGCCCACGCCACCGAGTCAAGGCAGCCGGGGAGGTTCTTCTCCTCGTTGAGCGTCTGGATGAAGATCGACACGCTCATCTGTTCCCCGCTGCTCCCCTCGCGCCACCGCCCCCACCCGCGCCCGTTCCGGTCACCAAAGATACGTCGCACACGAACATGCGGCGTCGTGGCGCCGTGTCCCCGGACCGGGGCATGGCCGAGTCGATGCACACGCGGGTCCCGTCGCGGCTGAACCTCGGGTGCAGGTCGACGCGCACGGGACCGTCGAGCTCCCTCGGGGTTGGATATCGACCGATCTCCCAGCCCTCGTTCCGCGTCGTGTCCCACAACCACAGGGGCTGGCGGGTGCGCCTGTCCGGATAACCGTCCGTCAGCACCCAGCGACCGTCGGGCGAGAACGTGCAATGCCCGTCGCAGGTGAGTTCTCCGGGAGCGAAATCGGCCGTGGGCGCATCGGGGCTGTCGGTGATCAGGATGTACGCGTCGCGCAAGAACCTGTTCATCATCCATCGCGGCTTGCCCAGGGCGTAGTAGATCGGCTTGAGCGTCCGCCGAGCGGCGTTGAGCGCCACGCCCTTGGCCGCGGCAACGGGGTTCCTGGCGCCCGTGTCGCGGTCACCCCCGCCCTCACCCCCGAGCGTGAGCAGCTTGCGACGACCGGCCCAGGCCAGGATGGTGCGATCGTCGCGCCAATGGTAATGCGAGATCATCCCCTCAAAGAGGAGGCGCAGGTCCGCGCCATCGAGGCCGAGCGTGAAGAGGCGGCTGTGCGTGATGCCGTCGGCGCGTTCAAATCGGTGCAGGAAGCAGAGCCGCGTGCCGGACCGGTTGAACATCAGGTGGTTGACGTAATGCGTTCGGCCCGCGCCCAGGGGCGCGGGGCGGAACGCCGCGACCTGCGCGATCGAGGCGATCAGCTCGCGGCGACCGCTGCGCAGGTCGAGCCGCCAGACACCGTCGTCGTCCGGAGCGTCCGCATCGGAGTTGGGGTCCTTGAGCCCGGGGTAGCCGTACTCGGGGCGCAGGCGCGCCAAGCGCGGGTACGACAACGTGAGCGCCGCCGCGCCGTCGGGGGAGACCGCGTAAACGGGCGAGTCCCAGCGTGCGAGTTCGCGCCCGCAGGTATCGATCATGACGCTCAGCAGGCGATGCGGATCGCGAGCGGAAGGGCGGCGATCGTTGTACAGAATGACCTCCGCGTCGTCGCCGCGATCGGGTCGCTTCACCCACTGGAGCTGCGCGCCCTGCTGCCAGTTCCAGGCCCGCGTCTCGGCCAGGGGGGTGAACACGCGGGTCGCGGGATCGATCAGCCCCACCGCGGCGGGGTCGCCGGGGTCGGGAAACCGATCGATGAACTGGGTGCGGTGCGCGAGCAGCGGGGCCCGCGCGGCGTCGCCGGGACCCCAGGGGCACTTGTCGTAGTAGCCGAAAAAAAAGTGCGCTCCGGGCTCGTCCGGGCTCACGGCGTCGATGGGGCAGGCCCGCGCGTTCACGCCGGCCCCCGCTCGCCGGCGGCGCCGGAGCGGAGCACACGGTCCTTCACGGGACGGGCGGGTGTTCCCAGACAGATCTTCCACGCGGGGAGATCATCGAAGACGCTGCTGCGGGCCCCGACCACCGCCCCGTCACCGATGGTGACGCCGGGCCCGACGAACACGTCCGCGGCGAGCCAGCACCCGCGCCCGATCGTGATGGGCGCGGGCCGCAGCGGGAACCGCGCGTGCTCGTGATCGTGCGTCGCGCCGCAGAGGTAGGAGTACTGGCTGACGGTGGTGTGCGCGCCGATCCGAACGCGGTCCACGCAATAGCAGTCCACGCGATCGGCGAGCGTGGCGTGCTCTTCCATCTCCAGGTTCCAGGGGCCCCACACGCGGCACGCGGGGTACACGCGGCTGCGCCAACTGATCCGCGCGCCGAAGAGCTTGAGGAGCAGCGCCCGCCAGCGGTGGAACGGCCGGGGCGATGGCCGGAACAGCAGCAGCCACACGATCCCCCACGCCGCGCGGGCCAGCCGATTGCCCGACGAGTGCGGGCTGGGCTTGTCGCTGATGTCCACCCGGGGCGTGCTGGAATGGGGTTTCGCGTTCACGGCGATGCCTTTCGGGCGCGGCGGCTCACCCCGCGCCCGGGACGGAGCCTTCCTCGCGCATCCAGCGCACGGTGATCTGGACGCCCTCCTCGTCGCCGAAGGGCATGTCGCCGACCAGCCTGCGCACGGGGGTCATGTCGCAGATGTTGTCGCCCGTCAGGTTCTTCAGGCGGAACGAGGTGATGGGGACGCTCTTCCAGCCCACCCGCGCGCACAGGTCGCCCACCCGAGCCGCGAGCCGCAACCACGAGAGCGGGATCTCGCGCAGCGGGCGGATCCCCATCTCGCGCTGGATCAGGTCGGCCCAGTCGCGGACCAGCACGGGATCGTTGTTGGCCATGTAGAAGGTCTGGCCGTGCATCTGCTCGGTGGGGGCGTTGGCCATCGCCGCGTACTGGTACACGGCGTTGCCCACGAAGCCGAAGCTGCGGCGGGCGTTCACCCCGCGCTGATGGAAGTACATCCGGCGCGCGATCTGGAGGAAGAACGTCTTGTAGGGGATCGCGAACCACGGGCCCCAGATGGACGTGGGCCGGACCATGGTCCACGGGCAAGACGGCTTCTTCCAGCCGCGGACCAGCCGCTCCATGATCACCTTGCTCTGCCCGTACAGCGTGTGCGGTCGGTAATCGTCCTCGCGCTGGGGCGTGTAGCCCGGTTCGCACACCAGCTGCGTGCTCGTGAGGATCGCCAGACGGACGTTGCGGAGCGCCTCGAGCGCGACGAGCGTGTTGCTCGTGCCGCGCGTGTTGGCCGCGTACCCCTCCAGGTCGTCCGCCTCGTCCAGGTCTGTCCGCGCCGCCAGGTGCAGGAACAACTCCGGGTCGAACGCGGCGGCGGCCGCGACGTACGCGTCACGATCGCGGATGTCGAGGTTCGTCCACAGCGCGCGGTGCGTCTCGTCCCGCGGGGGCTTGATGTCCACGTTCACGACCCGCGCGCCCGCGCGGTGGTAGAAGTCCACCAGGTTCGTGCCGATGAACCCGGATCCCCCGGTGATCAGCACGCGCATCCCGGGGCGCACCAGACTCCCGAACCGATCCGCGTACGGCAGCGTCGAGAACCGTCCCCGCGCGGCGACCGGCCCGGCGCGCGCCGGTCCGGGCGCCGTCGCCCGCGGCACGGGTGAACCGGCCCCGAGTTGTACACCCGACGCGCTCATGCGTGCTCGATCCTTGGCGCGCCGGGGCCGGACGGTTCGTGCTCGGGCGAGGCGACGGCATCCCGCGCGGGCTCGAGGCCCATGGTGCGTTCGATCACGTCGCAGAAACGGCCGCAAAGGGCCCGCTTGCTCAGCCCCGCCCGCACGACCGACGCCGCCACGCTCCCCATGGCGTCCAGCGTCGCCGGGTCGGCGGCCAGAATCTCGCGGATGACGCGCACCGCGCCGTCCACATCGCCGTGGGCGATGCGCCAACCCACCGCGTGCCCGTCGAGCAGGTCGGTCACGTGGCAGGGCCGGGGGCCGAGGAGCAGGATGGGCCGCCCCACGGCCATCGCGCCGTAGACCTTGCTGGGATGGACGATCCCCACGATGGCGTCGCCCACGGTCACGAGGTGAACGTCCGCGGCGGAGAGCGACTCGCGCAGCGAGGCCAGCGGCTGGTACGGCAGCGAGCGGATATTCGCCGCGCCGCGCTCCTGAATCGCCAGCTCCACCTCGCGCTTGCCGCTGCCGCCGCCCACGAACAGGAACACCAGCCGCTTCTCATCCTGCAGCCGCAACGCGGCCTGGATCACCGTGGTCATCGGGCTGCTGGGGCCGTGGTTGCCGCTGTACATGATGACGAACTTGTCCCGCAGGCCGTGGCGGACGCGGAACGGGTTGGCCTCGCGCGGGATCGGATCGGCCGGGTCCTCCGGCGGCCAGGGAGGGATGATCGTCATCTTGGCGCGGGCGTCCAGCTTGCGGCAGAGCCGCTCCGCCATGAAACGATCGAGCGGCACCACCGCCCGGGCCCGGCGCAGGATCATGCGGTTGAAGCGATCGAAGATCCGCGCCGGCGTCGAATCCGCCGTGATCTTCCCCAGCGCGATCATCTGGTCCGGGTTCAGGTCCATCACCCAGTAGGTGATGGGCGTGCGACGCAGGAACGAGATCACCATGGCGCCGACCGGGCACATCGGCGGCGACGTGCTGACCACCAGCGCCGCCAGGCGCCGCGTGAACAGCCCCAGCACCACCGCCTGGGCCAGGAACAACACGCCCCCGAGCAGCCGGATCGGGATCGAGCGTTTGCCGAAGCTCGAGAGCGGCAGGCGCCGGACCTCGACGCCATCGAGGGTCTCGCGGGCGGGGAACTTCCGGCCCGGGTTCTCGTACCCCCGCGCGCTCGTCAGCACCTTGACGCGGAAGCCGCGCCGGGCCAGCTCCGCCGCCGCATCGGCCATGTGCTGCCCCACCGCGGCGGGATCGGGCACGTACACCTGGCTGATGATGAGGATCGTGCGTGCGGACCGGTCAGCGTCGGCGGGCATGGGGCTCACCCCGTGACCCGGACCGCGCCGGCCCCGTGCTTGGCCGCGTACTGGTCATGGATCCAGCGATAGGTGCGCGCCAGCCCCTCGCGCAGGTCGGTGCTCGGCACCCAGCCCGTCGCCTCTCGGATCGCCGAGTTGTCGCTGATCATCCCGTCCAGCCCGCGCGGCGCATCCAGCTTGTGACGCTTGATCAGCCTCACGCCGGCCGCCTCCGAGACGAGGTCCACCAGCCGGTTGATGCTGATCACGTCCCGCGCCCCCATGTTCACCGGGTCCGGGTGCGCGCTCATCGTCAGCCGGATCGTCCCGTCCAGGCAGTCGTCGATGTACAGGAACGAACGCGTCTGGTTCCCGTCGCCCCAGATCTCGATCTCGTGGCGGCCCGAGAGTTTCGCCGCGGCCACCTTGCGGCACACCGCCGCGACCACCCGCTCGCGGCCGTCGTCCCAGGATCCGTGCGGGCCGTAGATCGGGTGGTACCGCGCCACCCGGGTCTCGAGCCCGAAGTCCTCGCGGAAATGGCGGCACAGCCGCTCGCAGTACAGCTTCTCCCACCCGTACCCGTCCTCGGGGTTGGCCGGGTACGCGTCGGTTTCCTTGAAGGGAACCCCTTCGAGCTCCCTGGGCCGGTGCGGGTGGTACACGCACGCCGAACTGGGAAAATAGAAACGCTTCACGCCCGTCTCGCGGGCCGCCATCAGCATGTGGGCCGTGATCAGCACGTTCAGCATGCACTTGCACTTGTTCGAATCGATGAACCCCATCCCGCCCATGTCCGACGCGTGCTGGAACACCACCGCCGCGCCCCGGCACGCGGCGCGACAGGCCTCGCGCTCCATGAGGTCCAGCCGGGTGTTTTCCGCGCCGCCGTGCCGCTGCCACCACCCGTCGAACGGCTTGACGTCCACCGCCCGCACCCGCGTGCAGCCGCGGCGCAGGAGTTCCCCCACCAGCGAACCGCCGATGAAGCCGCCCGCGCCGGCGACGACGATGAGTTGGTCCTTGTAGCCGTCCACGCGTCCTCCTCCTGCCCGCCCGCCCTGTCCAGATCAGGCGATGCGGGCCCTGTTCTCGCGGAACCACGCGATCGTGTTCTTCAGGCCCTCCTCGAACCCCACCCGGGCCCTGAAGCCCATCAGCTTCTCCGCCCGCGTCGTGTCCAGGCACCGGCGCGGCTGCCCGTCGGGCTTGCTCGCGTCCCACACGATCCTGCCCCTGAACCCCGTGAGCCGCACCACCAGTTGCACCAGGTCCTTGATCGTGATCTCCATGCACGTGCCCAGGTTCACGGGCACCGGCTCGTCCAGCGCCTCGGCCGCCCGCACCACCCCCTCCGCCGCGTCGTCCACGTACAGGAACTCCCGGCTGGCGCTCCCCGTCCCCCAGCACACGATGTGGTCCGCGCCGGAGTCCGTCGCCTCCACGCACTTGCGCACCAGCGCCGGGATCACGTGCGACGTCGCGGGATCGAAATTGTCGCCCGGCCCGTACAGGTTCACCGGCAGCACGTACGCGCTGCGCAGGCCGTACTGACGCTGGTACGCGTCGAGCATCACCAGCGCCGCCTTCTTCGCGACACCGTACGGCGCATTCGTCTCCTCCGGGTACCCCGCCCACAGATCGTCTTCCTTGAACGGCACGGGCGTGAATTTCGGGTACGCGCAGATCGTCCCGACCTGCACGAACTTCACCAGACGGTTGATCCGCGCCTGCTCGATCAGGTGCAGCGCCATGGCCATGTTGGCGAAGAAATACCGCCCCGGGTTGGCCATGTTCGCGCCGATGCCCCCCACTTCCGCCGCCAGATGAATCACCACGTCCGGCTTCATGTCCGCGTACAGACGCGCCGCCCCCGCTTCGGTGGTCAGGTCATACTGCGCCCGGCGCGGCACCAGCACCTCGCGCGCCCCCCGCGCGCGCACCAGGTCGCACACCTTCCGCCCCAGGAACCCCGCCCCGCCCGTCACCACCACGCGTCCGCTCTTGAGAACCGTCGGCATCAGGGTCTCCTTCGCCCGCGCAGCGCCCGCCGCGCTCCTTCGATCGCAACCCCCGACCGCCGCACGCCCTTGTTCGAACCGTCCGCGGGCACGACCCGGTCGCCGACGTCCGTTCTATCGGTCGTCCGGCACGGGTCCTTGCTCGCTCCGTCGAGCCGGAGAACCGCTCCGTTTCCGTTCCGGAGTTCGGCGATCGATCGGTTCGCGCCTGCGGCGGGGTGACGAGTATAGGTGTGAGACAGGTTTTCCGATGTTCTGGATGAGTACGCAATGCCGTCGTGCGGGGTTCGTAACCGGTCCCGCACACGTGCCCGGGGCCGACCGGCGCGGCCTATGCTGCCCCCTTTCCGGGCCGCACCGGGGCCCGCCCCATTGGACGAAAAGGGAACCCGTCGATGTCCTCAAAGGCGAAACGAGCGTTGATCACGGGCGTCACCGGCCAGGACGGCTCCTACCTCTCCGAACTGCTCATCAGCAAGGGGTACGAGGTCCACGGCATCGTCCGCCGCAGCTCCTCGTTCAACACCAGCCGCATCGACAACATCCGCGGCGACGTCCGCGACCCCCGCGCCAAGCTCCTCCTCCACTACGGCGATGTCACCGACTCGGCCAACCTCTCCGCCATCATGCACCGCGTGCAGCCCGACGAGGTGTACAACCTCGCCGCCCAGTCGCACGTCCGCGTGTCCTTCGACATGCCCGTCTACACCGTCGACTCCGTCGCCTTCGGCGCGATCAAGGTCCTCGAGAGCGTCCGCGAGGCCCAGCAGTCGCTCGGCAAGCAGATCCGCTTCTACCAGGCCTCCAGCTCCGAGATGTTCGGCAAGGTGATGGAGGTCCCGCAAAAGGAGACCACCCCCTTCTACCCGCGCTCGCCCTACGGCGTCAGCAAGGTCTTCGCCCATTGGGCCACCGTCAACTACCGTGAGTCCTACGGGCTCCACGCCTCTTGCGGCATCCTCTTCAATCACGAGTCGCCGCGCCGCGGCGAGACCTTCGTCACCCGCAAGATCACCCGCGCCGTCGGCCGCATCAAGCTGGGCATGCAGGACAAGCTCTTCCTCGGCAACCTCGACGCCCAGCGCGACTGGGGCTTCGCCGGCGACTACGTCGAGGCCATGTGGCTCATGCTCCAGCGGGCCGAGGCCGACGACTACGTCATCTCCACCGGCAAGATGATCTCCGTCCGCGAATTCTGCCGCCTCTGCTTCGAGCGCGTCGGCCTCGACTACCAGAAGTACGTCGCCACCGACCCGCGCTATTTCCGCCCCGCCGAGGTCGAGCAACTGCTCGGCGACTGCACCAAGGCCAAGCAGAAACTCGGATGGACCCCCCGCACCAGCGTCGAAATGCTCGCCCACATGATGGTGGACGCCGACCTCGAACTCGCCAAGCGCGAGAAGACCCTCCGCGACGCCGGACACGCCGTCGAGAGCGAAGAACGCGAGCACCATCACTGAGCCGGACGCGCCCCCCCCGCGCCGACCCGGACCATTCATGGGCGCGCCACCCGATCCCAACACGTCCATGCACTTCCCCCACGCCGAGCTCGACGCGTCCGCGGCGGCGCGCCTGGGCCGTTGGATCTTCCCCGCGTTCCTCGACAACCCGAGCTGCCCCTGGCTCCGCGTGCTCAAGGACCTCTACGACGACCCTCGGTCCTTCCCGTCCTCGCTCGCGCCCGAGGCCGGACTCCTGCTGCACGCCCTCGTGCGCAACCTCGCGCCCCGCCGCGTCATCGAGACCGGGACCTACCTCGGCGTCAGTTCGCTCTGGATCGCCGCGGCGCTCGATGAGGCCGGCGCCGGCGAACTCCATTCATTCGACAATTTCGAAGCCATGACCCCCGGACCCTGGCGACCCAACCCGCTCGCCACGGGCCGGCTCGAATCCGTCACCGCCGCCGCGGCACGCGCCGGCCTCGCCGACCGCGTCCGGTACCACCCGGGAAACTGCCCGCACGCCCTCCACCAGTTCTTCCGTGACCGCGCCCCGCGCGGGGACTCGCGCATCGAACTCGCTTTCCTTGATGCCGATCATTCCTTCGAGGGCGTGCGCGCCGAGTTCCGCGCCATCGAGCCGCACCTCGCCCCCGGCGGCTACCTCGTGCTGCACGACACCTCACGCCTGAGCGGATGCGACGGTCCCTCCCGGCTCGTGGCCGACCTCCCCCAGCACGCCCAGGGCCAGTACGCGCTGGTCGACCTGTACACCGCCCCGGTCAACTTCGGAATGGTCGTCTTGCACCGCTGGGAGTGATCCGCCCCCCGGTTCGAGCCCGCGACACCACGCCCAATCGCGCGATCAGGGTTGTACGCACCCCATTATCGCGGCATGCGCGTCGGGGACAGCCGGCTCGGGCGATCCAGCAACCAGAACCGACCCAGGTCCTCGTTGAGCATCCGGAAATTCTCATCGGCCATGACCGTCAGCGTGTTATCGATATCGTCATGACGCTGCGAGAGCGTGTCCAACTCCGGCGTTGGGTTCCGGCGAATCTCCGCCAATTGCCGCTCCGACTCCGACTGGCAACCTCCCGCCAGACCCACCACCACCGTTGCCGCAAGCGGCGCGGCGGTGCGAATCAAACAAAGCGCGAACGAGCGGCGTGAAGACGTCATGGTTCGGAACTCCTGAGCGAGGCTGGGTTTGTACGCGATCGGATCGGGGTCGTCAAGCATGATCGGCTCGCCAACCGGGCGCGCCAGGATGAGGAAACCGTGGGGATATCCCAACTCTGTCGCGAAACACCCGTCACGCCCCTCCAACGCGGCCCGAATCCGACCGATGACCATGGTCATGGACGCGGCCACTGGCTCTTCGTTGATTTCACGCGTGACGTTCCAATCCGAGGCCAGCGTGCTGGTCGCCAAGAAAGCCCTCCGCATCCAGCGCCAGCAGGGAGACGCCGCGGTCGAGCTTCTGAAAGCCGCTACAGAATTGGCCGCGTGCCAACAGAACCAGGGATCATCGTCCGGCTCGCTCGATGTGGTGGCTTGATCGCCTGACAATGCGCTGATGCCGGAATGGCACCGGGTTGACTTTGTCACCGCCCCGATCGCCCCTCGGTAATAGTTATAGGACTATAAAACACCTTTGCTTGGCCGCCCTTGGACGACCGTCAGCAGCACTGGTGGCGCGCGGCTTGCTTTTCAGTTCCTTCGTCGCCATCTCTCACGGCCCGAAGGAGGCAGACCATGCGCCCCGACCGACTCACCACCGCGGCACAGGAAGCGGTGGCTCACGCTCAGGCCGACGCCGCGCAGCGCGGCAACCCGGAAGTGACCGGGTTGCACGTGCTCGCCGCCCTGCTCGAAGACCGTTCATCAAACTCGTGGTCGATCCTGGGGCGAACGGGCGCCGACGCCACGCGCGTCCAGTCGATGACTCGCGCGGAGATCGACCGCCTGCCCAAGGCCAGCGGAGGCGCGGGCACGCCCGGCCGCGCCCTGATGGACTTGCTCACGCGCGCCGAGGCGGAATCGAAGCGCCTGGGCGACCAGTACGTCTCGACCGAGCACCTGCTGCTCGCGCTGGCGGACGGAGCCGGCGGCGCCACCGCCCGCGACGCGCTCCAGGTCAACGGCGCCGACCGCAAGGGCCTCGAACGCGCCGTCCGCTCCATCCGCGAGTCCTCCGGCGTGCCGAACGTCACCGATCCCGGCGCCGAGGGCCAGTACGAGGCCCTGAAGAAGTACGCCATCGACCTCACCGCCAAGGCCCAGGAGGGGAAGATCGACCCCGTGATCGGGCGCGACGAGGAGATCCGGCGTTGCATGCAGGTGCTCAGCCGCCGCACCAAGAACAACCCCGTGCTCATCGGCGAGCCGGGCGTGGGCAAGACCGCCATCGTCGAGGGCCTCGCCCTGCGCATCATCAACGGCGACTGCCCCGACTCCATGCGCGACCGACGCGTCATGGCGCTCGACGTGGGCCAGCTCCTGGCCGGGGCGAAATACCGCGGCGAGTTCGAGGAGCGCCTCAAGGCCGTCCTCCGCGAAGTCACCGCGTCGCAGGGCCGGGTCATCCTCTTCATCGACGAACTCCACACCATCGTCGGCGCGGGTGCGGCCGAGGGCGCCGTCAGCGCCGGGAACCTCCTCAAGCCCGCACTCGCCCGCGGCGAGCTGCGCTGCATCGGCGCCACCACGCTCGACGAATACCGCAAGCACATCGAGAAGGACCCCGCGTTCGAGCGCCGCTTCCAGACCGTCTTCGTCGGCGAGCCCGGCGTCGAGGAGACCGTCGCCATCCTCCGCGGTCTCAAGCCGCGGTACGAGGCCCATCACGGCGTGCGCATCCTCGACGGCGCCATCCTCGCCGCGGCCGCCCTCAGCCGACGCTACATCACCGACCGTTTCCTCCCCGACAAGGCGATCGACCTCATCGACGAGGCCGCCAGCCGCCTCCGCATCGAGAACGACTCGATGCCGACCGAGCTCGATGAGCTCCGCCGCCGCGTGATGCAGCTGGAGATCGAGCGCGAGGCACTCAAGATCGAGGTCAAGGCCGCGCCCCGCAAGGACCACGCCGCCGAGAAGGGCGCCGCCGCGGCGCTCGAGCGCATCGACCGCGAGCTGGCCGAGCTCCAGGAGAAAAACCGCGCGCTCACCGCGCGCTGGGACTCCGAGAAGAAGGACCTCGACGCCGTCAAGGGCGTCAAGGGCCGCCTCGACGGCAAGCGCGTCGAATTGGAGCAGGCCCAGCGCCGCGGCGAGCTCGAACGCGCCGCCCGCATCCGCTACGGCGAGATGCGCGAGCTGGAGGCCGAACTCGAACGCGCCGAAAAGTCGCTGGCCGAACGCCGGGTGCGCGGCGACGCCCTCGTCAAGGAAGAGGTCGATTCCGAGGCCGTGGCCCAGGTGGTCGCCGCGTGGACCGGCATCCCCGTCGACCGGCTCGTTGAGGGCGAGCGTGAGAAGCTCGTCCGCATGGAGGCGGGTCTGGGCGCCCGCGTGGTCGGCCAGGACGAAGCCCTCCGCGCCGTGAGCGACGCGGTGCGCCGCTCCCGCGCCGGCCTGGGCGATCCCAAGCGTCCCATCGGCTCGTTCCTGTTCCTCGGCCCCACCGGCGTGGGCAAGACCGAAACCTGCAAGGCGTTGGCCGAGTTCCTCTTTGACACGGAGGACGCGGTCGTCCGCGTCGACATGAGCGAGTACATGGAAAAGCACGCGGTGTCGCGCCTCATCGGCGCGCCCCCGGGCTACGTCGGGTACGAGGAGGGCGGCGCCCTCACCGAGGCCGTCCGCCGCCGGCCCTACGCCGTCATCCTCCTCGACGAGATCGAGAAGGCGCACCCCGACGTCTTCAACGTGCTCCTCCAGGTCCTCGACGACGGCCGCCTCACCGACGGCCAGGGCCGAACCGTCGACTTCAAGAACACCATCATCGTCATGACCAGCAACTTCGGCAGCCAGGAGATCCAGGAACTCACCGCCAGGGGCGCGGAGGACTGGGAGATTTCCGCCAAGGTCAACGCCATGGTTCGCGCCGGAGGATTCGTTCGCCCCGAGTTGCTCAACCGCATCGACGAGGTCGTCGTCTTCCATCAGCTCGCCCGCGAGCACATCCGGCGCATCGTCGGCATCCAGCTCGGACGCCTCCGCGAGCGCCTCAAGGAGCGCGGCATGACGCTCGAACTCACCGCGGAGGCCGAGGACGCCCTCGCCGCCGAGGGTTGGGATCCCGCCTTCGGCGCCCGACCCCTCAAGCGCGTCATCCAGCAGCGCCTCGAGAACCCGCTCGCGAGCCGCATCCTCGCCGGCGAATTCAAGGACGGCGACACCATCCGCGCCGAAGCCCGCGACCACGCCATCGTCTTCGAACGCGGCACGGCAAGGGCCCCCGTCTCCGCGGCGTAACCGCGGACACCGGCCACGACGATCCCCGGCAACGCGCCGTTCGCTCGCGCCGGTTCTTGGTCACCCCGGTTGCTCGGCGCCGATCCGCCGCGGCGCGATCCCGCGCTCAGCACGGTCCGAAGAACGCGTTCAGGAAGTCGAAGTAATCGAAGTCGTCCACGCTGGTGTCGCCGTTCACGTCCGCGAGCATCGAGTTGTTGAAGAAGTCGTTGAGGAAATCGAAGTAGTCGAAGTCGTCCACGGAGGTATCGCCGTTGTAGTCGCCGGCGCACTTCACCAGCACCTGCGCGATCTGGCTCCCGTAGGTGGCGCAGCTGTCGGTCACCTCAACGGCGTACGGGGCGGAGTCGCCGGTGTTGAGGTTCGTCACTGTGAGCGTGCTCGTGAACACGCCGCTGATGCGCCCGCCGTTGCTCAGGGGCGAGCCGTTGCGGTACCACTGATACGTGTACGGGCCGGGGCCCGTGGTGCCCACGTGCAGCGAGAGCGTCTGACCGGGCGACTTGACCTGTGAATCCGGCTGATCGTTGATCGGGTTCGAGGTGAGCTTGGAATACGTGACGCGGATGTTCCAATCGCCCGATGGGCGGCACGAGAGCGGGAGCTGTGAGAACCGCGCCCAACCGCCGTTCGCCGGGCAACCGAACGGGCCGCAGTTCACACCGAAGAGCCAGTTGTTCGTGGGGCTCGACAGACCGTTCGCGTCCGTGGTCGGGAACGCGTTCTTGGTACCGGGCGGCCCGGTGAAGCACGGGTTCGCGGTTTGTTGGTTGTGCTTGTCGATGCGATACCCGATCGTGAACGTGTTCGAGCCGCCCGTGTTGTTGATGATGATCTGCTCGGGATCCTCGGGGTCGACCGAAACCTGAACGTTCACGCCGTTCGTCCCCGGCGGGATGATGATGTGCGGCAGAATGAGACCGTCGGACGAATACTCCGCGACGATCGTGCCCGTGGTCGGAATCCCCTCCCATACCAGGATTGACCAATGGGTTGTCGTGGTGACGGTGGTGTTCGCCGTCGCGAAGATCATCTCCATCAGGTCGATCTTGACGGGAAACTCGCTCGCCGGCAGCGTGTAGGACGCGGCGGCGATCTCGTGCTCCGCGAAGCCCTGCTGCAGCACGAACGACCCGCCTTCAAAGTTCGCGCCCGACCAGGTGCGAACCTCCTGACACTGCGCGCGAACCGTCGAAACGGGAGTCAACGCCGTGGCGGCCCCGAAAAAAGCGGCCGTGATCACACCAAGTCGAGAGGTACCCATGGATTGCCTTCTTTGCGTTGTACGGACCGCTCTGGCTGACTGACACGGGGGGAAGATCGCGGTTGGATCTGATCGCAAATATACCCCACAAGCGACATCTTCCCAGACACGTCTAAAATATTTGTGTTTTGTTAGTAATTTGTTTTGTTTTTGTTAATTTACACATCCGTCATGTTGTGCTCGTGATTCAATCGTCGCACTTGATCTCATCAAGACGCTGATCATGTTCCACGTGGAACACCTGCTCGATCGACGCGATTGAACACATACAGCCGCTGTCGGTTTCACAATCGCGGTTCTCTGGATTGGCACAGCTTACCGCGCGCCGGAACTCACCCATGCCTGGACACAACCGAGGTTGAGCGCATCGGCGATGGTGCCAGAATGGTGTGCAGGTCGAATGTCAACCGATCGCAATCGCGGAATATCAACCCACTCGAACGCGATGTTGGATTCCATGCTCCTCACTTGATCTGGCCATTCACCATTCACATGTTCCACGTGGAACACGATGTTGATTTCGTGGTGGATCCTGCAATTTGCCTCAAAGACGTGTTCTTCAGCCCATCCAATACATCCAACTCGGACGCTCAATCCGGTCTCTTCGAAGAACTCTCGTTGCACCGCTGTTGCCGCTGATTCGCTGAACTCGACATGACCGCCAGGAAGATAGAAATACCCACCCGTGGTGCTTCGGCACAACAGAACCGAGTTTTCTCGGCGGGCGATTCCGCGCCCGATCACTTCGATTACTTGCTCTCGCTTGCTCATTCTGGTACCCATACCATCGAATGAGCGTTGGTGCAATCGTCATCCACGCCCACACCACCCCCACACTTCAAGGACGTTCCACGTGGAACATACCCAATCAAACGAACAGAAGCGAAAGCTCGGACGCGGGCTGAGTGGCATGCTCGGCAAGCCAATTCCAGTTTCAGGTCCAATTCCAACGACAGATGGAAAAAAAGAAGAAAATTCGTTATCGGACCATGATGACGGTGTTGGTGGTCGGCGCAGCATCCCTATCGCCAGCGTCATGCCAAGCCGCTTCCAGCCGCGGCGGTACTTCGACGAGACCGCACTCCAGAAACTCGCCGCGTCGATCAAGTCTTCCGGCCTGGTGCAACCCATCGTGGTCCGACGGCAGGGGGAGCATCAGCACGAGCTCATCGCCGGCGAGCGGCGCTGGCGGGCGGCGCGGATGGCGGGGCTGACCGAGATCGCCGCGGTGGTGGTTGAGTTGAGCGACGAGCAGTCCGCGGAGTGGGCGCTGATCGAGAACGTGCAGCGTGAGGACCTGAACCCGATGGAGCGGGCGCGTGCCTTCGGCACGCTGATCGAGAAGTTCGGGCTCAGCCACGCGCAGGTGGCAGAGAAGGTCGGGCTGGATCGGGTGAGCGTGAGTAATTTCATCCGGCTGCTCGAGCTCGAGCCCGAGATTCAACAGCTGCTCGAGCTTGGTGTTTCCGTGGGGCCAGACGAGCAATCGCGGGCCGGACTTACGATGGGGCACGGCCGATGCCTGCTGGGGGTGGCGCCCGGCGTGGCCCGCGTCGAACTGGCCCGACGCGCCGCGCGAGAGGCTTGGCCGGTGCGACACCTCGAACGGCTGATCACGGCGATGCGCGCCGGCGAATCCGCGGGCGGCGAGGCGGGCCACCAGGAGACGTTCGAAGAACGCGCGCGCCGGATTGCGCGTCAGGATCTCGAGAAACGACTGAGCGAATCGCTCGGCACGCGTGTGCAGGTCGAGACCGACCGCTCGGGAAAGAAGGGTCGCTTGATCATCGAGTTCTACAGCCTCGATCATTTCGATGGTTTGCTGCATCGTCTTGGTGTGGGGGGCGGCGACACGCGGTCGTAGACGCCGGCCGCGCACGGGCCTGCTTCCCCCAGACTTGGCGTGCGAACAGTCGCTGATGAGCGTTTGTTCGCACTATGATTGGTCTTGCTGCAACGAATGCAGCGACCGCTGGTAGAAAAACACATATTTGTGTGTGTAAAGTGGGCCCCGCACGGAATTGAATGTGCGTTGTTCGCGCCATTCCGTGCATCGATGAGGATCTACGCAACATGGCTCGACTTGCACGTGGTCTGGACGGTCTCAGTCTGTCGGATCTGCACAAGGAACTCCGGCGGCGCGAGCGGCGCGTCGTGGTGCTGCGCCGTCAGCGCGACCGTCTCCTGAAGAAACTCGACAAGCTGGACGCCACGATCGCGGCCAACGGTGGCGGCGCCGGGGGCGGGGCGGGGCTCGGCGGCGGGCGCAAGCGGGCCAAGAACGATACGAACCTCGTCGAGGCGCTTCAGAAATTGCTCACGGGCAAGACCTTGTCGGTTACGGACGCCGCAGCGGCGGTGCAGAAGGCCGGCTATCGGACCACCTCACCGAGCTTTCGCACGATCGTGAACCAGGCCCTGATCGCCAGCGGCAAGTTCAAGCGGATCTCGCGCGGCCAATACACCTCGAAGTAAGCCTCGCCCGCCGGCTGTTGCCGCGCGTGGCGCCGTTGGTTGCGGCAGCGGTTCGCGGCGCGCGCTGGTGCGCGGGGGGGGGGGAGGCCGCGCGGTGTGCGCAACGGCGCGCGGCGCAACTCGACAACGCGATCCTGGGTGATGCTGTGCGTCGCGGAAATGAAGTGGGGGGCCAGGGGCGTCGAGCGGGACGGTGTGGTGATCGCGGTCGGATGTGGCTTGGCGGCACGAAGCGAGAAAAGGGTCGCCGAATGGGGCGGCGCGTGCGAACGGCCGGTCGCCGCGCGGCGGGTGGGAACGTAGAGTTAGGATGTTGCCGAGGTAGCTCAGCTGGTTTAGAGCGCTGGATTCATAACCCGGAGGTCGGCGGTTCGAGTCCGCCCCTCGGCATTTCGTCGGTTGATCGGTCGAGGGCGGGAGCGCTGGGCCGATCGGAGCGCGCGGCGGCGGGTACGCTGATACACCCATGGGCGCGCTCGCCACCGAATCCATCAACGAAGTCGATTTCTGCGGCAAGATGGCGACGGCCATGACCGCGTTCTTCGCGACGTTCCGCGAGACGTGCCCCTTTGTAGAAGCCCGCGTCGAAGGCATGGGCAGCAGCAGGAGCAAGCGGGCCCGCAAGGATCTTCGCGTCTACGGACCAAACAACAGAGTCGTTCTGACCGGGGAGGTCAAACTCCCCGGAGGCGTTGGCGCGTTCGACAGCGACGAAGTCAAGAACGCCCACGACAAGGCGGAAGAGGCGAACGTCCAGTTCTTCTTTACATGGGACGTCAACACGTTTGTGCTGTGGGATCGCTCCCAATGGGACCGAGCTCTTCTCGACCGTCAGGTGTACGTCAAGCGGCTTGGGCTGGACCTTGTCTCGTCGCGGGAATTGGCGCGGCCCGAGACCCTTGACCACATCGAGAAGCGGTTCCTCCCGAATCTCATCCGCGACCTCGCCGAGATTGTCAATGGGCAACGCCGCGACTGGGCGTTGCCGCCCGACGAGGTCTTCTTGCGCTCCTTGGAGAGCCACTTGGATTGGCCGGTCTCGCTGCTGCGCCAGCACATGCACGAAGCGGCCGCCTCCAACAGGAGGTTCGACCTCGATCTTCAGGCCTGGCTCATCGCTCAGGATCGGGTGTTCGTCCGCAACGATCCCGCCCTCTGGCGAGAGGCGGTTGACGGGCCGATCTTCTTCGGCCACCGGATCGATGAGGTCGTTTGGAAATTCGACGGCCGCGGCGGCGGCTACGAGATCAGCGCGGCGCGGGCGGGGATGGGTGCGCGACGAGCGGGGGGGGCGCGGCGGCGGGCGAAGGCATGGATGCCGTGACCGCGGCGAGGGCGCGGTTCGCGATCATCCCGATGATCGCGAGCACCACGACGACCAAGAGGATGCCGGCGGGGACAAACCACCACGGGTGGTTTTCGATGAGTGTCTGGATGTCCGCCGCGCCGGTGGACGCGCCGGCGTGTGCGATCCAAACGGCCAGGGCGGTGCGCGGCGCCATGCCGACCGCGGTTCCGATGAGGTAAGGCCCGAGTTTCACGCCGGCGGAGGCCATGACGAGATTGGTGAGCGCAAAGGGTGAGTTGGGCGGGATGCGGATCAGTGTGACGATGCCGAGCGTTCGCCAGAAGCCGTGGCCGATAAGGGCCTCGCGGACGGCGCGGCTCTTGGGGTTGGCTGCGAGGGCGTCCTCGACCTTGTGGCGCGAGACGGATCGCGAGATGAAATAGCCCAGCACGCTGCCGCCGACAAAGCCGATCATGGCGCCGGGAAAACCGCCGATCATGCCGAAGGTCCACCCGCCCAGGAACGATTGACCGTAGGTGGGAAGGAAGCCGATTCCGGCGGAGAAGACGAAGACCGCGGCGTACATGATCCAGCCCCAGGGCCCGAGGCTCTTGAGCCATTCCGAGACGGGGCCGAGGTAGATCAGCAGGGTGGTGCCCAGCAGCGCGGGGAGCGCCGCCCAGAGCACGCCCAGGATGGCGGTCGGACCGATCTGCTTGAACGACCATGGCGGCTTGGACGCGGCGGCGGGGCTGGTCGATGGATCGGTGTCGGAGGGCGGTGCGTCCATGGTGGGATGGGAGGGTAGGAGCGTGGATGGGATTGGAACCTCGGCCCCGGCGCGGTACCATGCGGAAGCATGCTCCGGCCGCACGGCGTGGTGCCCGGAGGGAACGATCGGTTCACCTTCCCCGACGAAAGTCGGGGCGAAGGACTTTCTGGATGTTGCCCAAACCCCCGCCGCGCGAGGCGTCACTCGGTTTTCTTTACATTCCACCGTTCCGGGTGTTCGGCACGACGATCGCCGGGGAGGCCTCGTCGATCATGGTGCCCGAGTTGGACGTGACGTTCGACATGGGCGCGTGCCCGCGTCCGATGCTGGCGTCGAAGATCGTGGCGCTGTCGCATGGGCACATGGACCATGTCGGGGGATTGGCGTACTACTGCTCGCAGCGGCATTTTCAAGGAATGGGGGCGGGAACGATCGTGTGCGACGAGCGGATCGCGCCGGCGATCCACAAGATGATGGCGGGATACGTCGATCTCGAGCAGCAACACACTCCATATAGCGTGGTGCCCCTGAAGGCGGATCAGCCCTTCGAGGTGAAGTCGAACGTGTTCTTGCGCGGCTTTGCGATGGAGCACACGGTGCCGACGTTCGGGTACTGCATGTACGAACGACGGACGAAGCTCAAGCCCGAGCTGACCGGCCTTCCCCAGGAGAAGCTGGTGGAGTTGAAATCGCGCGGGCAGGACATCACGAATACACACGAGATCCCGTTGTTGTCGTACCTCATGGACACAGCCCCGGGTGCGCACCTGATCCGACCGGACGTGCTGGCCTCGCCCATCGTGATCGCGGAGTGCACGTTCTTCGAGCCGGAACACAAGGAGCGTGCCAAGGTGGGCAAGCACTTGCACCTCGACGACGTCTCGGAGTGGTTGGGCGTGCTGCAGTGCCAGAAGCTGGTGCTGACGCACCTCTCGCGGCGGACCAACATCGCGTACGCGCGGCAGCGGTTGCGCGAGACGGTGGATCCGCGGCACCTCGGGCGTGTCGAGATCCTGATGGACCATCGCGCCAACAAGTTGGCGTACGAACGCCAGTTGCTCGCGGCGGGGGGCGTGGGCGGAACGGTCAGCGCGCGCGAGGGTTGACACCGGACGCGAATCGGATGTACCGTTGGCCCCCGTGCGCCGGGTCGGGCGGAGGGGAGTCGAACCTCAGCCGCATCTCGAGCGAACGGGATTGGACAGCCCCGCGATGGCCGCGCCGACGAGCATCATGACCGAGCCTGACCGCCAGTTGTGGAACGGGATGCTGGCGCAGCTGCGCGGGAGCGCCGCGGCGATCTGCCGGCAGTGGTTCGAGGAGATCGAACCGATGGGCCTTTCCGGCGGCGTGCTGTCGCTGCGGGCGCACTCGTCGATCCACCGCGACTATCTGCAGCGCCAGTGCCTCGGCCCGTTCAACGACGCGGCGCGGAATGTCTCGGGGCGGCTGCTGTCGGTGCGGTTCCTCGGCCCGGACGACGAGGCGCGCGAGCGGGCCGCCGCGCCATCCGAGCGGGCGGGCACGGCGGCGGCGGGAGTTTCCGAAAACGGGCGCGGCGATGGGTTGCCCGCGACCGCGGTGGAGACGAAGCCCGTCCCCGGGCACGGCGTGCCGGCTTCTGCATCCCGCGAGGAGAGCCCCGTGACGTACGCCGGGGGCGGCGGCCACGACGATTCGCTGCCGCTCAGCCCGGACTACGGCTTCGAGAATTTCGTGGTGGGGCCGTCGAACCGATTGGCGCACGCGGCGGCGCTGGCGATCGCGGCCAACCCCGGGCGGGCCGGTTACAACCCTTACTTCGTTCACGGCGGGGTGGGCCTGGGCAAGACCCACCTGCTGCAGGCGGTGTGCCTGCGGATCACGGAGGCGATGCCCGACGCGTCGATCTACTACACGTCCTGCGAGGGGTTCATGACGCAGTTCATGGACGCCGTCGCGGCGGGAGAGATGGCGAAGTTCCGGCACAAGTTCCGGCACGTCGACGTGCTGGTGGTGGACGACATTCACTTCCTCGCCAAGCGGGACCGGACGCAGGAGGAGTTCTTCCACACGTTCAACGCGCTCTACCAGGCGCACAAGCAGATCGTGCTCTCCAGCGACGCGCCGCCCGAGGAGATCCCGGACCTCGAGGAGCGGCTCGTGTCGCGCTTCAAGTGGGGCCTGGTCACGAGCGTGGGCATGCCCTGCTACGAGACGCGGGTGGAGATCCTCAAGAAAAAAGCCGCGATGCGCGGCATCGTGCTCCCTGACGACGCGGCCTGCCATATCGCGGCGAAGATCGACTCCAACATCCGCGAGCTGGAGGGGGCGGTCGTCAAGCTGCAGGTGACGGCGGCGGTCGAGAAACGCCCGATCGACCTGGCGCTGGCGCGGCACGCGCTGGGCGAGCGCGAGCCCTCGGGCGGGCCCGAGCCGCGGATCCAGATCCAGACCATCATCAACGCCGTCACGTCGTTCTACGGCGTGAAGATGACGGACCTGCAATCCAAGCGAAGGCAGCGCTCCATCGCGCTGCCCAGGCAGTTGTGCATGTTCCTGGCGCGCCGGCACACGCGGTTTTCGCTGGAGGAAATCGGCGGCTACTTCGGCGGACGGGACCACACCACCGTGATGCACGCGATCCGGACAATCGAGCACAAACGCGAGGCCGATGCCGAGTTCGGCGCGGTGGTGCGCTCGCTCGAGGACACCATCAGGATCCCAACGGTCTCCTGAGCGGACCGCGCCACGCTCTCGAGAATGCCCGGTTCGGCGCCGGGCGGTGACGCGCGCCAACGCGGGTTCGGGCTGTCGATTGGACCCGGCACGGGGTGTGGACACGAGGTGCACAAGCCGACCGCTGGTGTCCGCCCAGCCGGCGCCCGCGGTGCCTGAAATCACCCCTCAATCCCGAGCGTTCGCCGCGGACGGCGGCAATCGTCACGGACCGACCGGAGCCCCACGGAGTGTCCACGATGCGGTCCGCGACATAAGACGAGGGCACACCGTGACTTGCGAAGCCGCTCGCGGATTCATCCACGGACGGACAGACGTATTCCTACCAGCATCAGAGTCTATCTCTTATTTGGGATAAGGAATGGCTGGGCGTCCCGCACGGATATTCCGCGCCAACAAACTCGAACATGGCCATCGGGCGCATGTGGAAAACCGGGTGGAAAACTGTCGGCAGGAGCGGGTTCCATCGGCCGGGCGCGGTGTGTGCTTCAATGGGCTACTCGACGCAGGACCGGACCTCGTCGAGCAGGGTGGAGGCCACGGCCGCGGTGGGAGCTTCGGCGATGAGGCGGACGATCGGCTCGGTGTTGCTGGCACGGACATGGACCCAGGCGGACCGGGCGGGGAAGTCGATCCGGACGCCGTCCTGTCGATCGACGCGCTGGTCCGCGTAGCGGCGGGCGAGCGCGTCGATGGCGCGCTCCGCAAGGCCCGGCTTCACAGGGACTTTGCGTTTCTCGATGGCGTACGACGGGACGGACGAAACCAGGTCGGAGAGGGGTCGGCCCTCGCGGGTGAGGAGGGCCAGGGTGAGCGCCATCGCGGAGAGCGAATCACGGACCAGGGTGACGCGGGGCCAGATCACGCCGCCGTTTCCTTCGCCGCCGAGCACACACGATTCGCGGCGCATGGCGGCGACGACGTTGGCCTCGCCGACGGGCGTGCGCAGGACGCGCGATCCGGAGCGGGCCGCGACGTCGTCGACCATGCGGCTGGTGGACAGATTGGCGGCGAGCGAATGGTTGGCGGCGTTCACCGAACCGAGCAGAGCCCACGCGGCGAGCGCGAGCGTGTACTCCTCGCCGATGAACACGCCCCGGTCGTCGACCAGGGCCAGGCGGTCGGCGTCGGGGTCCTGCGCGAAACCGGCATGAACGACGTCGGCGGCGACGGCGGCCGCGAGGGAGCCGAGGTTCTCGGCGATCGGCTCGGGCGCGTGCGGAAAGACACCCGAGCGGTCGGCGTTGAGGTGGACGATCTGACACCCCAGCCGGCGGAGCAGGAGCCCGGCCCCCTCCACGCCGGACGCGTTCACGGAATCGACCACCACCACGAAGGAACGATTGGTGATGCGTTCGAGCGGCATCAGCTCGGTGAGCGCGGCCAGCACCTTCTCCGCGTGACGACCGGCGCTGCCGGTCTCGACGCGGACGGAGCCGACGCGCTCGGGCGGGACCCAGTTCACGCGGCCGGCACGGAAGAGCTCGATGATCTCGCCGGCGGAGCCGGCGTCGGGCGCGCAGGCGGAGACGGCGCCGTAGGGGCCCCGGCCGTCGCGGACGAGGCACTTGAGGCCGTTCCACTGCTGCGGGTTGTGCGAGGCGGTGACGACCATGCCGCCGGCGGCGTCGAGCTCGTCCGCCATCACGCCCACCGTCGCGGTCATGGCCACGCCCAGATCGATCACGTCGCAACCCGCCGCGGCGAGACCGGCAACGGCGGCGTCGCGGACCCATTGTCCCCCGAGTCGTCCGTCGCGTCCCACCACGACCCGGACCGGCGCGTGCGCCGGGCGCCGGGACCGGAGCCAGGTTGCGAACGCGGCGGCGAACCGGGACACGACCTCGGGCGTCAGCGTCGAACCGACGATGCCGCGGCAGCCGGAGACGGAGAGCATCAGCGCTTCGGAGTCGGACATGGCGGAGGGTAGCGACGGTCAGCCCGGATCTCAGGTTGAGTTGGCGGCGGCGCCCGCGGCGGCCTCGCGCATGAGGGTCTGGAACGTGCCCAGGGCCTCGGGGGAGAGCGGATCGGCGTCGGCGGGAGTGGGGCGGAGGCGATAGCCGCCGTCGGGCCGAAGATCCCAGGCGCAGCGGTGGTCGCGACGCATGACGTCGATGATGCGGAGGAGCGCGGCGCGGGCGGTCCGGTCGGCGACCGGGCAGACGGCTTCGACGCGCTGCTCGAGGTTTCGGTACATCCAGTCGGCGCTGCCGAAGTACCAGTCACCGTCCAGCGGGTCGGACTTGCCCGCGCCGAAATGGAAGAGGCGAGAGTGCTCCAGGAATCGCCCCACCACGCTGGTGACGGTGATGGTGTCGCTCAGGCCCGGAACTCCGGGGCGGAGGCAGCAGAACCCGCGGACGTAGAGCTCGATCTTGACGCCGGCCTGCGAGGCCTGGTACAGGCGCTGCGTGATGGCCGGGTCCTGGAGCGCGTTCATCTTGGCCACGATGCGGCCGCCGACGGGCGCCAGCCCCGCGGCGTGCGCCCGCGCGAACGTGGCCTCGCGGTGGATGAGCCGCTCGAACGAGTCCTTCATCGTCGCCGGCGCGACGAGGAGGCGGCGATAGTCAGTCTGGCGGGAACGGCCGGTGAGGAAGTTGAAGAGATCGACCACATCGGCGGTCAGGTCCGGGTCGCACGTGAACAAACCGACATCGGTGTACAGGCGGGCGGTGCTGGGATTGTAGTTGCCGGTGCCCAGGTGCGCGTAGCCGCGCAGGCCGTCGGACTCGCGGCGCACGACCAGCGCGGCCTTGCAGTGGGTCTTGAGTCCGACCACGCCGTACGCGACGTGGACGCCGGCCTTCTCGAGCATCTGCGCGAAGCGGACATTGCGGCCCTCGTCGAAGCGGGCACGCACCTCGACCAGGCACGCGACCTGCTTCCCGCTCTCGGCGGCGCGGATGAGATGCCCGATGAACGGCGAGTCCCGGCTGGTGCGGTAGATGGTCTGCTTGATGGCGAGCACGGCGGGGTCCGCCGCGGCCTCGGCGATGAAGCGCTCCGCGGAGGCGGGGAACGACTCGTAGGGGTGATGCACGAGCACGTCGCCGCGCCGGATGATGGAGAAAATGTCCGATTCCGTGTCGGCCAGGCGGGCGGGGACAACGGCGTGCCAGGGAGCGTCGCGCAGGTCGGGGCGCGGCAGGTCGGCGATCTCAAAGAGGGAACGGTAATCAACCTGGCCCTGGATCTCGTCGAGGTCCGACGGCCCCAGGCCGAGCATCTCCATGACGTGGGTACGCAGGCGCGGGCTGGCGCCCGGCGCGACCTCCAGACGAACGACGGACGCGAACCGGCGGCGCTTGAGCTGGGCCTCCACGAAATCGAGGAGATTGTCGGCATCCTCGGTGTTCTCGTCCACGGCGGCCGATCGGGTCACGCGGAAGGGCATGACCTCGAGGATTTTCATGCCGGGGAAGAGGTCGTCGAGGTTCGATGCGATCAGGTCCGAGAGCGCCACGAACCGGCCCCTGCCCCGGTCCGAGGCCTCGGAGTCGGTGGGCGAAGCGGGGGGGATGCGCACCCACTGGGGCATCCCCTGCGGGACCTTTACGCGCGCGAAGAGAGCCTCCTCCTTGCCCGGCTCGCTCAGGATCACGCCCAGGTTCTGCGAGAGGTTCGAGATGAACGGGAATCGATGGCCGGGGTCAACGGCCAGGGGCGTGAGCACGGGGAAGACGTTCCGCCGGTACCACGCCTCGAGGCGGGCCCGCTCCGCGGCGTCGAGCTCGCGGTACTCCAGCAGATGGATGCCCGCCAGGGCCAGGGCGGGGCGGATCGAGCGCACGAAGCAGTCGGCCTGATCGTGCTCCATGTTCTCGAACGTGTGGCGGATGGTGCCCAGCAGCAGCCCGGTGTGGATCGCCTCGGGCATCTCCTCTTCGCGGCCCGCGCTCAGACGGCGCTTGAGGTAGCCCACCCGTTTCATGACGAACTCATCCAGATTGCTGGTGAAGATCGCCAGGAATCGGACGCGCTCCAGCAGCGGCGTGCGTTCGTCGATGGCCTGGTGCAGCACGCGCCGGTTGAACTCCAGCCACGAGAGGTCGCGGTTGAACGTGCGCGCGTGCTCGGTCACGTCGGGGCGGGTGGGCGCGCCCGCGGCGCGCGCCGGGTTGGGCGGGACGCCGGCGGGGGCGTGGGACGTGAGCGGAGCGTGGCCGTTGGGGGCGGCGCCCCCGGCGCCTCCCATCATCAGGGAGTTCCGCGATCGCTTCGAGCGGCGTCCGGTGTCCTCGCCCCTGGTCATGCGTGACTCCCCCCCGCGGCGTTGACCGGCGTTCCAATCTCGGGCTCGAAAGTCGCCAAACATCCCGGGGCCTCGCTGACGCGGACGTGGGTGACGCGGACCGGCCGCGTCGCGGACGGTTCCGTACGAGCGCCGAGCCCGAGCCGTTCGGTCAAGGACCGCGCGACGTGGCGCGCGACTTCCTCGGCCGAGGGGTTGACCTGGTGAAACGGGGGCACCGAGTTCAGGTTTCCGCCGTCGAACGGGCTCAGAATCTGCCCGAGCGCACACTCAACATCGTGAAAATCCAATAGCAGTCCGTCGCGGTCCAGATCGGGTCCGGAAAGCGTGACCTCGACGCGCCACTGGTGGCCGTGGACCGGTTCGCGGACGCCGCCGATCAGCAACGCATGGGTCGCGTCGAACGTCCTGGAGACGGTGATGCGGAACACGGACGACTGTAGGGAACATGCCGAGTGTAACCACTCGCGGACCACCCCATCCGCGCGGGGGGCTTGAGCGCCAGAACGGGGCCCGTCGATACGGAACATCGCACGGGCGCGCGGAGAAACGGATGATCGCAATCGAGGCCGGACAGCTTCGACCGGGGAGGGTGCTTTCCAAGGGGCTGTACACGCGCGACGGGCGGAAGTTGCTCGGGCCGGGGGCGGTGCTGACGGAGGAGGTCTGCCGCGCGGTGGGAGCGGGGGGGAAGGACCTGCTGTACCTGGCGAGTTCGGCCGGCGAGGTCTCGTCGCACTTTCGGCAGCGGTCCGGCGAGCGGGCGCGGCAACCGACCGGGCGCGCGGCGCCGGCGCCGGGAGCTGTTCCGCGCGCGCGGGACGAGGACCCGTGCGAGTTGCCGGGCCTGTCGAGTGAGGCGATCTCCGAGGCGCGGCGGTGGGCCCGGGGCCGGTCCGACGAGTTGATCCGGAGCGGCGCGTCGCGCTGGTTGCGCCCGGATGCACGCCCGCCCCTGACACCGGCACGACCGCGCGCCGTCTGGCGTGAGGGCGTGGGTTGGTTCGACGCGGATGAGCTGCGTGCGTTCTTCGCGGAGCGTGCCGGGATGGTGCGCGGGTGGTTGACGCGCGTGGTGAGCCGCGCCGGCGAAGCGGGCGGGGATGGGCTCACGATCGAGGAGCCCTTGGAATGGGTGATCGAGCTGGGTCGGCTGGCAGGGCGCTACCCGAGGCGGTGCGCGCAACTGGCTCTGGCGGTGGAGCGGACCGAGGACGATCCGGCCGAGCAGATGTACGCCGCGTGCGTGCTGGGCGTGCTGATGGCGTGCCGCGCGGGGTGGCCGGCTTCGCTTGTCAGCGAGGCGGGGCTGGCTTCGCTGTTGTGCGACGCGGGGATGGTCCTGGTGCCGCGCGCGTTGCGGCGGTTGCGCCGCTCGCTGGACGACACGGAGATCAACGGTGTGCGGCGACACCCGAGTTGGAGCCTGGCGCTGGCGTCCACGCTCGCGGGTGTCCCGGACGGCGTGCTGGCGGGCGTGCTGCAACACCATGAGAGGCTGGACGGTTCGGGGTACCCGCTGGGTCTGCGGGGCGCGGCGGTTCATGACCTGGCCCGCCTGGCCGGGGTGGCGAACGACTACGCGGCGTCGGTCTCGCCGCGCGCGTACAAGCCGCGGGCGCGGGCTTTCACGGCGCTGGGAGGGCTGATCGGTCTCGGGGCGGCCAAGAAGATCGACCGCCGCGCGGTGGCGTTGCTCGCGGATGCGGTGGGGCTCTTCCCGGTGGGATCGAGGGTGCGGCTGAGTTCGGGCGTGCCCGCGAGCGTGGTGGGTTCAACGCCGGGCCGGCCGGACCGGCCGCTGGTTCGCGTGATGATGGAGGGAGAGGACGGGACCGAGCGATTCCGCACGGGCGGCGGGCTGATCGATCTGGCGGATCCGTCGCGCGCGGGGCTGCGCGTGGAGAAGCCGGTGGAGGATGGATGAGCGCACGGGGTGCGGGGAGCCGTCGCGCGGGGTTCGCGCGGCGTCGGCTGATTCTTATGTTGCGCGGCGGGTGATCGGGAGGCCGTTCACACGCGGTCCAGGGGGAACGGCGTGGGGATGCCGTCGAGCAGCGCGTCCACTGCCGCGCGTGCGCATCGGTAGGCCATGGACATGCCGTGCCCGGTGAACCCGCCGAGGAACCAGACGCGCGAGTCTGAGGCGGGTCCGGTGGAACCGAAGGGGAGGGGCGCGGGGCCGATGAGGGGCAGGCCATCGGGAGAGAAGCCCATGGTGCCCGACCACCGGGCGGTTATGTCAAGGGTGGCCAAGCCGAGCGTGCGACGGGCAAAGGCCTCGAGCGCTTCCTGAACGTATGACGTGGTGCGGTCCTCGAACCCGATTTCGCGGTCGGCGAAGTAGGTGCGGCAGCCGCCGACCACCAGCGCGCCGTCGGCGGTCTGGCGGAAGTACTCGGATCCGTGGTTGGCGTAATAACTGGCGTCGAGGCGGAAGGCGGGGGGCGGCGGGACGCGGAGCGCGAGCATTTGTCCGCGCCGGGGCGTGACCAGGCCGGACATGGCGGGCAGGAGCAGCTCGGCGTACGCGTTGGTGCAGACGAGGACGCGGCGGGCGCGCACCGCCAGCGTCGGCGCCAGCGCCAGGACCGAGTCCGCGTCCGCGGCGAGGGCGTGGACTTCCTGGTTTTCCAGAATGGGGGCGGGGAGCCTAGCGGCCAGGGCCCGGATCAGGTCCCACGAGTTGATGGAGGCATCGTCGGGATTGATGAGCGCCGCGCGGGGCGTTCCCGCGGCCCAGAGCGAGTCCGAGCCCGATGTCGCCCAGCCGACGCGGAACCCGTCACGCCGCAGCAGGTCGGCCGACTCGGCGAGCGCGTCGTGCTGGGGCTGGTCCAGTGCCAGCAGGGCGGATGGGACGCGGCGGTACGAGGCGATCGATTCGATTCCCTCGGCGCGCAGGCCATCCAGGTTTTCCTCGGTCCAGCGCCAGACGGTGCGCGCCAGTTCGGGCCCGTAGAGACGGTGCGCGTCGGCGTAATGATCCGCGGCGCCGCGCATGAGGAAGCCGGCGTTGCGGGTCGAGGCGCCCGAGCCGACGGTGCGGCGCTCCAGGACGATGTTGGGCACGCCACGGCGGGCGAGGTGGAGCGCGGCGGAGAGCCCGGCGATGCCGGCGCCGATAATCAGGACCTCGGTGTCCAGGCGGGCCGGGTTGGGGCTGCGCCGCCAGTGCGAGACGGTCATGGAGAAAGTGTAGTGAGGGGGCGGCGGGCCCCGGCGCACGGCGGCTCAACGCGGCGCGGCGACGCGGCCGAGCATCGAGACCGCAACCGCGGCGAGCACGAGGATGAACGCCGCGTAGTCGGTGGGGCGCGGCTTCTCGCGCAGCACCGCGATCGAGAAGACGGTGAAGACCACGAGCGTGACGGCTTCCTGAATGACCTTCAGTTGCGGCGCGGTGAACGGCCCGCCATGGTCGGTGTGCCCGAGACGGTTCGCGGGCACCTGGAGCATGTACTCAGGGAGTGCGATCAGCCACGAGACGGCGATGGCGGCCAGCAGCGTCCACGTCTTCTGCTTGAGGTGGTAGTACCACGCGGTGGTCATGAAGACGTTGGAGGCGGTGAGCAGCAGTACCGTGAGCAGCCAGCGGGGCATGAATCGAGCGTATTCTGCGCGCGGGCGCTTCGTTGCGATCACTCCGCGCAGTTTTTTTGCGGAAACGACTTGCACGCGTCCGAAAACGAGAGTAGATTGAAATCGCCGTATTCTCGGCGTGACGCGGGCCACATCCTCCCGGGTGAGGCCCGACGAAGTTCGAACATATTGAAAGGAGCTTGCCGTGATCAAGCAGGTGATGCTCTGCGCCGGCGTGGCGCTCGTTCCGATCAACCTCGCGGCGGGGCAGGTGTTCACGTGGACCAACCCGAGCGGCGGGAACTGGTCGGTTCCCGCGAACTGGGACCTGATGACGGTGCCCAACAGCGGCGACCATGCCGCGATCATCGGCGCGGCCGGAGCGTACACGGTCACGCTTGACTTGCCGGCCACGGCGCTGCGATCGCTGGTCGTGAGCAACCCGTTCGCGCGGCTGGACGTGCCCGGCGGCAAGACGCTGAACCTGGGAGGCGGGAATACCGAGATCAGCGGTCTGCTGGTCGTGAACCCCACCGCCGACAACCTGCCGACGAGCGTTGTGATCTCGGGCGCGATCCTCAACGGTTCGGGTGTGATCCGGCTGGGCGCGGCGTCCGCTGCGAACACGCAGTTCGCGCAGCTTCGGAGCGCGTCCTCGAACCAGGTTGTGTTGAGGGAGGGCTTGACCGTGGAGGGATCGGGACAGGTCGTCGGTCGCTGGAAGAACTGGGGGCTGATCGACGCGAACGGGGCGGGCAGGTCGCTCGACGTGGTGCCGCAGGGAAACCTGTTCACAAACGCGGGCGTGCTTCGCGCCCGCAACGGAGGGACGTTGCGGCTGGGCACGGGCGAATACAGCCAGATCGTGCAGGGAACAATCGTGGCTGATGGCGGGCGCGTGGAGTTTCCTGCAGGTGGCACGGTGCGCGGCGGGCGGATGGAGGCGTTCAACGGGGGTCGGTTCGCCCTCGGCGCGGATGCGCAGCCGGTGACGCTGCGCGACGTTGAGTGGGTCGTTGGTGACATTGACATTCCCGCGGGCAGGCGTCTGATCATCAGTGCCTCCGCGTTCCTGCACAAAGGGACCATCAACATCGACCCAAGCGGGGGCGGGGCGGGCGCGGCGACGCTGGATTTCTCGCGCTCATGCGCGTTCACCGGGGAGACCCGGGTGGCGCTCCGTGGACCGACCAACTCCGACAATGCGATCCTTACCGCGGGCAACGGCACGGTCACCGTCGGTCCCAATTCGAGCGTGACCGGGAGCGGGTACATCGCCGCGCGGGCGATCAATCAAGGGCTGGTCGAGGCTTCCGGGGCCGATGCCGGGCTGGTCATCACGAGCCCGTCGTTCTCCAATCAGGGGAAGGTCCGAGCATCGCTCGGGGGGAAGGTGACGCTTCGCTCCGCCGCGTTCACTCAGGCGAACGACGGGAAGATCGTCGCGGATGGGGGCACGGTGCAGTTCGAGGCCGCGGTATCGGGCGGCGCGCTGATCGCACAGCGGCAGGGTCGGCTGATCGCGGGACCCAACCGGACGCCGACGCTGACGGGCGCGCGGATCGAGGGCACGTTCGAGATCCCCGGCTCGGGCACGCTCGCCGTGGGCGCGGGCGGCTTGCTGCAGTTCGGCAACTTGGTGGTGAACTCCAACCTGTCCGCGACCAGCAAGGGAGAGCTGCGGTTTACCGCGGGCGGGACCCATGCCGGGCAGGGCGAGACGATCCTGAACGCGCCGCAATTGGCGGCCCTGGCCCTGCTGAACAACACCGGCGCGGAGCCGGTCGTCCACTCGCCGACGCGGACCATCCGCGGGCGCGGTCAGATTTCGGGTATCCACACCATCGCGGGGTTGCTGGCCCCGGGCTTTGGATCCGGGGATCGGATCGCGACGATTCAGGTGGTGTCGGGCCCGATCACGCTGGCGCCGACGGCGACGCTCGCGATCGACATCGGGTCGCTGGATGCGTTCGACCGGCTGACGGGTTCCGGCGCGGTCAACCTGGGCGGCACGCTCGATGTCCGCCTCGTCGGGGAGTTCACGCCTTCCCTGGGCGATTCCGTCGCGATCGTCGCCGTGGGGAGTCGCTCGGGCGAGTTCGGGTCCGTCGATGCGCCGCCGCTGCCCGACCCGGGCTGGGCATGGAAGGTGAGCTACACGCCGACAGGCGCGGCGCTCTTCGTCGGACTTCAGGCGGATTTCAATTCCGATGGCGTGCTGGACGATTTCGATATCTTCGATTTCCTCGCGGCGCTGGCCGCAGGCGCGTCGAGCGCGGACTTCAACCGCGACGGGGACATCGATGACTTTGATCTGTTCGATTTTCTCTCGGCGTTCCCACGCGTCTGAGCGGGCACGCGGGGCGTGCGCGGGTGCCGCGGCGTACACTCGGCCCGCATGAGCGCCACGCCGCACACGCCCGCGGGTGAAGTCGGAAAATCGGCGGTGCCGGGCCATGCGCACCTTCCCGCGGAGACCGTTCGCCGCGTGGCGCGCCTGTCCCGTCTGCGACTGTCCGACACGGAGATCGAATCGGCGCGGTCGCACCTCGCGTCGATTCTCGGGCACGTCAGCACGCTGCACACGCTCGATCTCCGGGGCGTCGAACCAATGACCGGCGTGGGCGGCGCCGGAACGATCGTTGGCGGCGGCGGGGTGGACGCGGACGGAGCGATGATCGCGCCTCCTCGGGACGATGTTCCGGGTCCGATCCTGCCGACCGAGATGCTCATGCGGCTCGCTCCGGACACGGACGCGCCGTTCATCCGCGTGCCGAAGGTGCTGAGAGATTCGGGCGAGGGCGGCGGCCCATGAGCCGCGGCGCGAGCAGCCTGGTGGGGATCCGGGACGCGGTGACGGCCCGACGCGCCAGCGCCGAGCACCTGACGGCCGCGACGCTGGCGCGGGCCACGGGTCTCAACGACGCGCTCAACGCGTTCGTTGAAATTCACGAGGAGGAGGCGATCCGCCAGGCGCGCGCGGCCGATGCGCGGGCCGCGCTGGGTGGCAAAGGGACGGGCGCGTCCGGACGGCTGGCGGGAGTCCCGCTCGCGCTCAAGGACAACATCTGCGTCGCGTGGGGCCGCACCACGTGCGCGTCCCGGATGCTCGAGGACTACCGCTCGCCGTATCACGCGACGGTGGTGCAGCGCCTGCTCGACGCGGGCGCGGTCATCGTCGGCAAGACGAACCTCGACCAGTTCGGGATGGGTTCGAGCACCGAGCACTCGGTGTTCGGTCCCACGCGCAACCCGTGGGACCCGACGCGCACGCCCGGCGGCTCGTCGGGCGGTTCCGCCGCGGCGGTCGCGGCCCGCATCGTGCCGGCGGCGCTCGGGTCCGACACCGGGGGCTCGATCCGCCAGCCCGCGAGCCACTGCGGCGTCGTGGGGCTCAAGCCGACGTACGGCCGCGTGTCGAGGTACGGGCTCGTGGCGTACGCGAGCAGCCTCGATCAGATCGGGCCGCTCGCGACCAACGTGCGCGATTGCGCCGAGATCCTGTCCGTCATCGCCGGGCACGACGCGAACGACGCCACCAGCCTGCGCGCGCCGGTTGAAGACTTCGCCGCGGGCATCGATGCTCCCATCGAGGGGCTCACACTCGGCGTGCCCCGCCAGGCGCGATCGGAATCGAACCACCCGGCGGTGACGGGCGCGCTCGCGCACGCGGAGGAAGTGTTCCGTGCGCACGGCGCGCGGGTGATCGAGGTGGACCTCCCGCACGCCGCGCACGCCATCGCGGCGTACTACGTCATCGCGACCGCCGAGGCGTCGAGCAATCTGGCGCGGTTCGACGGGGTGCGTTACGGCCGACGCGCGGCGCTCGGTTCGGGCGAAGGGCTCGGTGCGCTGTACGAACGCTCCCGCGCCGAGGGCCTCGGCGAGGAGGTGAAGCGTCGCATCATGCTGGGCACGTTCGTGCTCTCCAGCGGGTACTACGACGCGTACTACCTCACCGCGCAGCGGGCGCGGCGGCTGATCCGGAACGACTACGACCGCGCCTTCGAGCAGGGGTGCCGGGCGCTGCTCATGCCGGCAAGTCCCGGCCCGGCCTTTACGCTGGGCGAGAAGCTCGCCGACCCCATGACCATGTACCTCGAGGACGTTTACACCGTGGGCGTGAATCTCGCCGGCCTTCCGGCGCTCACCGTGCCCGCGGGTTTCGCCGAAATCCCGGCCGCGTCCGGGCGCGGCGCGTCACGCTTGCCGGTGGGGATACAGCTGATCGGCCCGGCGTTGAGCGAGGGCACGCTGCTCAGGATCGGGCGTCAGTTCGAGCGCGCCACCGCCTGGCACGAGCAGGTCCCCTCGCTGATCGCGGAATGAACGCCGGCGTGATGAGGATGAGCATCGGTCCGAGCGTTCGTGAATGTCTCAGGACGGGCGCGGCGGGGGGTCGCGATCGGTGCCGTCGCCGCTGAAGAACTTGTTGGTCTGCGGCCCGCCGGTCGGCGCATCGGCCTTGAACGACCCGTCCGCGTTGAGCTGGTACCCCAGGTCATCGACCGAGAGCGTGGCCCCGTGACCGTCGGTGAACATCGTGTTCACGCGCTTGGAGTGGCGGGCCGCCGGACCGTTGCGGAATGGGGCGCTGGACCGGTCGCCGGACGCGGTCAGGCGCGGCGGGTCCATCGAGAAGCCCTCGTTGCACACGGCGGATTCGGTCCGCCCGTTGTTCTCGTACGCCGTCCGCGCGTCCTCGGCGAAACTCGCGGCCGTGCCCAGCGAGTCGCCGCCCATCACCGTCATCGACGGGTTGTTCACGGTGCTGATCTTGATCGGGAAGTAATGGAACTGCCCGTTGGTGATGCGGGCGTTGCCGAGGAAAAGGTAGTTGTACCCGTAGCAGGCGTTGCGCTCGTCGCGATACTGCGGCACGCTGGGGCACACGAACACGTCGTTGTCGAAGTCCTGCCGACCGTCATCGGTCTTCGGTTCGTTGAAGGCGTACACGCCCGTGTACTGGCCCAGACGGACGATCCACGTCGGCCTGAACTTCAGCCCGTTCCCGACCTCGTACCAATTGGCCGGGTTGCCCGTTCCGCCCCCCGCGTCCGCGGCACGGGCGGGGACCATCGCGTCTCGGTTGTTGTCGGCGTAGATGTGCCAGCCCAGTCCCAATTGCCGCAGGTTCGACAGGCACAGCGTCCCCCGCGCCGCCTGCCTGGCGCTGCCCAGCGCCGGGAGCAGAATCGCGATCAGGATCGCGACGATGGCGATCACCACGAGCAACTCGATCAGTGTGAACGCGCGACGCGACATGGAGAGATGTCCTTCCAAAGAGACCAATCGGCTTCCGCCCGGAATCAAAAACTATGCCCACAACCATCGGCTGCGACAAGAGCATTCCGAGCGGAATTGAGCCAGGAGCACCGAATCTCGTTCGTCCTTACCAATCAAAGACCAACCCGAGCATCCTCGATTTGCGATTCCCACCAGCCGATCGCCGTCCGCGTGACCTCGCCAACCTCGCCCCCACCGATGGATGCGCCCTCGATACGCGTCACCGGCATCACGCCCCATGCGCTGTTGGTCAGGAACACTTCATCGGCGCCCAGTAGGTCGTTGATCGAGAGCATCCGGCGCCGCGCGGGCTGCGCCGCGCGCGCGGCCCACGCCAGCAACTCGCCGCGCACCACCCCGGGCAGCACCGGGCTGGGGAGCGCCGCGCCGGACGGTGGGGCGTCCCCGTTCGCGCCCACGGTGCCTTCCTCGCCGCGTGCGATCGGCGTCAGCAGCTCGCCGTTACGCACCACGAACACGTTCGAAACGCACCCGCCGCAAAGGTGGTTGCTCACCTGGGTCACGATCGCCTCGCCGCCGCCGAGGCGCGCCGCGCGGGCCAGCTCGCGCAGGCGCCACCAGTAGGCCAGCGTCTTGTGTCCTTCGAGCGGGTTGAACGGGTTGGCCTTCGCGTCGGCCATCATCACCGTTGCGCCGCGCTCGAAGAGCGCGCCCGGGAACGCGGTCGCGGGCTCCGCCACGATCAGCACGGTCGGCTCGGGCGCGGGCGCCTCCGGGCCGACCCGGCGCGTGGAGCGGACCAGGTTGAGGTCCCCCCCGGTGATCGTGAGGCGCACGCGCGCGTGGTCGAGCTCGGACCGGGCCAGCGTCTCCATGATCGCGCGCCCCAGCGCCTCGTGCCGCAGCGTCGCGGAGATTCCCAGCTCGCGCGCGCTGGACACCAGCCGACGGCAGTGCGGCTCGAGGTGGACGCACCACGCTCGACCCGACTCGGTGATCCCGCCGCTCACCGTTTCAAAGAGCCCGACCGCGTGCTGCAGGCCGGCGTCGAGCGCCGCGATCCGCGCATCCTCACCTTCCAGGAACTCCCCGTTCAGAAAGACGCTGGCCATTCCCAAGCCTAGCGGACCGGCCCCGCTCGCCGCCCCGGCGCGCGACCCTCCGGCGCCCGCTTGACCCCCAATCTCTACATGTGTAGTGTGTACGCGACAGATGTCGAAAGGAGCCCCCGTGCCGCGATCCCCCGCCCCCCCGGAACGAGACCCGATCGCCCCGCCCAACATCTCCGACGCCGAGTGGGACCTGCTCGAATGCCTGTGGCGCCTGGAGCACGCCACCGCCCGTCGCGCCGCCGAGCATCTGGCTCCCAGCCGCGCCTGGGCGTACTCCACGGTCAAGACCATGCTCGACCGCATGGTCGAAAAAGGGCTCGTGCGCGGCCGGCGCGTTGGCCCCGTCTGGGAGTACGCCGCCGCCGTCGCCCCGGAGCAGGCCCGCCGGAGCGCGTGGCAGCGCTTCGTCGGATCCGTCTTCGGCGGCGCCCTCGCGCCGGCGCTCAACTTCGTGGTCGCCGATGCGCGCCTGACTCCCGCCGAGCGCGACCGGTTGCTGGCGCTCATCGGCGACTCCCACACTCCCGGCCCAGTCGCCGCGCCCGCGGCGGGCTCACGTCAGGGCTCGGACCCGACCCGGGCCCGCTCCCGCACGACCAGGAAGGAGAAGTCCCGATGAACACCGTCATCAACGCGTTCGAGCACGCCGGTCAGGCGCTCGTGACGCGCGCATTGTGGATGAACGCGTGGTGCCTGCTCCTGTTCGGCGGGGCGATCCTGCTCGACCATCTCCTGGCGCGTCGGGTGGCCGCCTCATGGAGGATCTGCCTGTATCTCGCGGTGCTCGTCCGTCTGGTCCTGCCGGTGGATTGGACCAGCCCGCTGGCGGCGCTCGCGGGCGCGGCGCCCGCACCGATCACCGCGATCCCCGCGGGGGGAGCTCCGTTGCCCCTGGAGTTTGTTCTGTCCGCGGCTCAACACCCGGGCGCCTCGGCCCCCGTTCCGATCGATCCCGCGCCCACGCTCGGCGCCTGGTGGGCGCTGGCCCCGGTGCTGTACGGCGTTGGAATCGTGGCGCTGGCTGCGGTGTGGTGGATTCAGCACCGGTCGATCGCGCGGCGTCTCGCCGACGCCCGGCCCGCTCCCGAATCGCTGCGGATCGTGTCGCGCGGAGCCCCGGTGATGCTCCACGGTTCCCTGGGCCCGGCGCTGTTCGGCCTCGTCCGGCCCCGCATCGTGCTGCCGCACGCGCTCGTCAACGGGCTCACGCCCGCGCAGGCCGCCTGGATCGTCCGACACGAGTCCGCGCACGAGCGCCGCGGCGATCACGTGCTCGCCGCGATCCTCCGCGCCGTCTGCATCGTCGCGTGGCCGGTCCTCGGTGTCTGGCTCGCGGCCGCGCGCGCCCGGGCGCTCATGGAGCAGGCCGCGGACGAGTGGGCGCTCCGTGAGGCTTCGGAATCGGACCGCTCGGAATACGGCCGCACGCTCGTTCACGCCGCCGCGCAGCTCGCGCGCGGGCCCGTTCGTCTTCTTCCCGCCGCGGCCCCGGCGTTCGAGCACCACCTCGCCGCGCGCGTGCGATCGCTCCGGTCGCGGCCGCGCCTGGCCCGAGTTGCGCAGGCGCCGCTCGGGATCGTCCTGGCCGCCGCGCTGCTTTCGTGCGCGTCGGCGCGCCCATCTCCCGTCGCGGTCCGGGCATCGGACGATGCGCGGGCGGCCGCATCGTCCGCGCCCGCCACCGTCACCTTCCGCGTGTTCGACACCCTGCCGGACCATCCGAAGCTGAGGTTCGCCGCACGACCGAAATCCGGCCCCGGCGTGCCGGTGCTGAAGGACGTTCCCATCATCGAGAACGACTTCCAGAACGCTTCGAGCCCGATCTCGGATCCCGACCATCTGCTCTCGCCCGACGAGCTCGCGGACCTGCTCGACCGCGCGTCGAAGTCGGGCGCCGGCACGAACCTGACCGCGCCGCGCGTCCGCCTGCTCCCCGACCAGCCCGCCCGCATCAAGATCGAGAGCGACCGCGATTCGGACGGCATCTCTCTGTACGTCCGATTCTCACCCGATCCGCACGACCCCATGCGCGCCGCCGTGCGGCTGGCGTACGACGAGAGAAAGTCCGGTGCGGACGCCGGCCGCGCGCCGGCGACGACGTACTGGATGCCGTACCGGTACACGCTCGCGCTGGGCGCGTGGAGAGACGCTGATGCAAGCGGCCCCCCGGCGCGCATCATCCTCGTCACGATCGAATCGCCCACGGCCCCCAATCAGACGTTGGCCCCGCCCAACCCTCAAATGGCCTTGGGCCCCAGCATCGCCCAGACCGAACAGCACGCCGCGCCGCCGACGGGCAACGAGTTCCTCGATTCACTCGAGTACCCCGTTGTGTTCTCGACCGCGATGGTCGGGTCCATGCCCGCGCTGTCGCCCCAGGCCCGCGCGGAACTTGGCGCTGTTCAAGGCCTGCGGTGGTTGAGCGCGGGCACAATCGGGGGAGAGGCGCGGGTCTGGGATGTTCGTCCGAGCGGCGAGGTGATCCAGCCGCTGCCCGATGCCTGGGTCGGCGCGGTTCCCGCGAACGAGATCCGCCGCGTCTTCGACACGCTGTACCGACATGGCCTGGCCCACGAGTCCAGCCCCGCGCTCCTGTCCAATCCCGGGCAGTGGGCCGAGATCAGGGTCACCGACACGGACAAGCCCGGCGACCCGGTCGGCGTGAATCTCAGCATGCTCGTCAGCGCGTCCCCGGGCGGCATGTTCCTCGTTGCCCAATGCGCCGACGCGGGCGGCCGCACCTTCGCCTCCATCGACGGCGTCACCCTCGGGAGCGACGAGACGCTGGTGCTGATCACCCCCGGCCCCCGGGCACGAGTCCTGTGCCTCACGCCGCGCTGGATCGCCACGCCCGAGGAGTACCCCCTGCAGACGTTCCAGGGCTCGTCCGGCCCGAATCCCGAGTAGCGGCGGCACGGGCGGCCGTTCCCCGATGGCGGAGCACCCGCGCGGCAGCGCCCCGCTCCGGGCGTGCTACCTTTCACGCCGCATGTCGGTCCGCATCACCATCGACGCGCTGACCAAGCAATTCAGCCCCGCCGGGCCCCCCGCGGTCGATGCGGTCAGCCTCGTCATCGAGCCCGGCGAGCTCTTCTTCTTGCTCGGCCCGTCCGGCTGCGGCAAGACCACGCTTCTCCGGATGATCGCCGGCTTCACCGAGCCCACCGCGGGACGCATCCGCTTCGATGATCGTGACGTCACCCACCTGCCCCCCAACGCGCGCAACACCGGCATGGTGTTCCAGTCGTACGCCCTCTGGCCGCACATGACGGTCGAGGCCAACGTCGCGTTCGGCCTCTCCATCCGCAAGGTCCGCGCCGACGAGAAACGTCGCCGCGCCATCGCGGCGCTGGCGGCCGTGCGCATGGAGGCGTTCGCCGCGCGCCGGCCCAACGCGCTCTCCGGCGGCCAGCAGCAGCGGGTGGCGCTGGCGCGAGCCCTGGTCATCCGTCCCGACGTGCTGCTGCTTGACGAACCCCTGAGCAACCTCGACGCCAAGCTCCGCGTCGAGCTGCGCTCCGAGATCCGGCGGGTCTGCAAGGAATCGGGGCTGACCGGCGTCTATGTCACGCACGACCAGAAGGAAGCGCTCAGCATGGCCGATCGGATCGCGATCATGCGCGCCGGGCGGGTGGTCCAGCTCGGAACACCCGCCGCGCTCTACCACGCGCCCGCCAGCCGCTTCGTCGCCGAGTTCCTCGGCGAGACCAACATCCTCTCCGGACGCGTTGCCTCCGTCGATTCCGGCCGCGCGCGCATCGAGACGGGCGCGGGCGCCCTGACGTCCACCCGTGCCGCGGGCCGCCAAGTGGGGGAGACGGTGCAGGTCTCGCTCCGCCCCGAGGCCCTGCACATTCGCCCGGGCCCTCCACCCGATGCCGGCGCGTCCGCGCGCGACATCAACGACCTCCGCGGGCGCGTGGTATCAACGACATATCTTGGTGAGATCGCGCAGCACACCGTGGATGTCGGAGGGCGCGTCATGCTGAAGCTCGCGCAATTGAACCCGGGGCCATCCCCAATTATGGGTAATCATGACGTGCATGTCGGTGTTTCCCCCGACGATGTGGTGGTGCTCGCCGAGAGCGAGGGTTGATCCACGGTTCAATTCCGCCAGTCGCCCCAGTGGCTGGGGAGTACCTTCTTTAGTGGGCTCGAGCGGCTCCAACCGCGGCACCGACGGGCCAAATGTGCGCGGCGGTACTGGACGGTCGTCGAATTGGGTCCATACTTCAACCGAAGATTCTCTGCTCCGTGGGGTCGAGTTGAGCGGAACGGTCGCCGTGCGTTCGCGCGGGGGCCGGTCGGTCGAACGTCGGTGTTTTTTCGTCCCACGAAAGGAACGTCACAAATGGGTCAGTCGCGGTGGTCGTCTCTGTTGATTCCGGCATGTCTTGGGGTGGCGCTGGTGACCGCGGCGGGTCTGGGCGGTGTCGGGCGTCCCGATCCCGCCGACGACGAGGTCAGGCTCGGACCGGACGGCTTCGCGCTCCCGTCGAAGCGGCCCGCGATCCTGCCCGATGGCCGGCCCTCTCCCGAGCCGTTGCCGAGCGACGCGCCGATCGCGGCGTGCTTCGACGAGAAAAACCCGCCCAGCGGCGAGGTGATGGCCCGGGTGCTGGCGTTCATGGAGGCCAGCAAGTCGCAGAGCGATTACTACACCGGCAGCCGGTGGTCAGGGAGTTCGGCGGGGAGCCCGATCACGATCACGTGGTCGCTCGTGCCGGACGGCCTGAACATCCCGGGCGGCATCGGAGAGCCCGCCGCGGCCAGCAGCCTGTTCAGCGGGATGGACAGCAAGTTTGCCAGCCAGGGCGGGCGGGCGACGTGGATCGCGCGGATCACCAACTGCTTTCAGCGTTGGAGCGAGATCTCCGGGATCAACTTCCAACGCGTCACCAGCGGCGGCAACGACTGGGACGACGGATCGGCCTGGGGCACCGCGGGCAACGACACCACGCGGGGCGACATGCGCATCTCGATGCACCCGATCGACGGCGCCGGCGGCGTGCTGGCCTACTGCTCCTTCCCGCAGAACGGCGACATGGTGCTGGACAGCGGCGACAACTGGGGGAGCAGCACCAATCTGCACCGTTTCCTGCGCAACACGGTGGCCCACGAGATGGGCCACGGCATCGGCATCAACCACGTGTGCTCCACCAACGCCGCGTTCCTCATGGAGCCGATACTGAGCACCGCATTTGACGGTCCGCAGCAGGACGACATCCGCGCCGGCCAGAAGCACTACGGCGACATCAACGAGGACAACAACACCGCGGGCACGGCGACCGTCGCCGGCAACCTCAGCCCGTCGAGCACGATCACGCTCGGCGCGGTTCCCGCACCGATCACGGGCACGGCGCCCGCGAACTCGTCCACGCTCTCGATCGACACCAACGGCGACGTCGATTACTACTCGTTCACCACGACGGTGCCCGTGCTGGTGTCCGCCACCGCGACGCCGGTGGGCACGACCTACGACAACAGCTCGCAGCAGAGCGGCGGCACCTGCAACACCGGCAACCAGTACGACGCCAAGGCCGTCGCGCCGCTGGGCGTCACCATGTACGGCCCGTTCGGCAACGTGCAGTACGCCGATTCCAGCACCGCCACGCCGGGCACCACCGTGAGCCTGAGCAACGTGCTCATCTCCCCGGGCGGCACGTACTTCGTCCGGGTGTACGAGACGGGGACCGCCACCGCGTCGCAGTTGTACTCACTGAGCATCCAGAGCAGCGCGGCCACCACGCTCACCGCCTCCGACGGCACCCAGAGCGGCTTCGTGCGGCTGAACTGGACGAGCATCCCCAGCGCCGTGGACTATCGCGTCTACCGCGGCACGACGAGCGATTTCAACGCCGCGTCGCAGATCGCGACCGTCGCGGCGGGCCTCACCCAGTACGACGACGCGACCGCTGTCTCGGCCCAGGTCTACTTCTACTGGGTGCGTGCCGGCCTGACGCTTCCCACCGGCGGCACCGACTACCGCGACGTGGCCAATCCGAACACCGGCTTCGCCGGCGGGTGCTCGGCGCCCGGCTTCACCCAGCAACCCTCCGGCGCGACACGCTGTGTGGGCCAGGGCGTGACGTTCACCGCCGCCGCGACCGGCGCGGGCACGACCTACCAGTGGCGGAAGGATGGTTCGAACATCGGCGGCGCCACCTCCACCAGCTACACCATCGTTTCGGTCACCCTCGCCGATCAGGCCTCGTACGACTGCGTCGCGACGGCGTCCTGCGGCACGCCCGCGACCAGCAACCCCGCGGTGCTGAGCGTGAACGAAGCGCCTTCGGTCACGACCGATCCGACGGACGAGACCGTCCGGGTGGGCGAGAGCGTCTCCTTGGGAGTGGCGGCGACCGGATCGGGCCTCACCTATCAGTGGCGACTCAACGCCGTGGATATCTCCGGGGCGACGGCGGACACCTACTCGATCGCGGCCGCGACCATCGCCGACGCCGGCCAGTATGACTGCGTCGTCACCAGCGCGTGCGGGAGCGACACCAGCGCCGCGGCGACGCTCACCGTGCTCTGCAAGGCCGATTACAACGGCGACACCAGCGTGGACGACTTCGACTTCTTCGATTTCCTCAACGACTTCAACGCCAACGCCATCGCCGCGGACTACAACGGTGACACCAGTGTCGACGATTTCGATTTCTTCGACTTCTTGAACGACTTCAATACGCCCTGCCCGTAACCACCTATTCTGGGCATATTGGCACCCGTGAAGGGCTCGGCCTTGCCGGGCCCTTTTTCATGCCCGCGCCAGGAACTACCTAAATGAGTGGTATCAACCATAATAGTCCTATAACTTATTGACGAAATTGTCGGATTCGTGAAAATGCCTTAAGTATCGCTGGTAATCTCGCCGAATTCGCGGTATTAGTAGTTATCGAGCGCCTTCGTATCGCGTTCGGTAATTATTTGGTTACATTGAACTCGGTTCGGAGGTTCATCCGAGCTGGGCGGAAACTCAGAAGAACGAGGTTCATCATGCTGAAGCGCTCTGGGCGTTGGTCGCGGCTGTTGGCGGCGTGCGTCACCGGGTTGGCCGGTCTCACCGGCGCGGCGTCGGGTCAGGAAGGCCCGTTGCAGCCGTGGGTCGGAGAGAAGGGCATCACGGAGACAGTGGCCCAGATCATGGCCAGGGAGCGCAGCCGCGCCCCGTGGGATGGCATTATCCGTTTCGGCGATGAGGGCCGCGCGCCCGACCGCAGCGGCCTGCCGCAGGCCGGCGATTCGCTCGGTCCGGTTTCACAGTGGCCCCCCGCCGACCCGAACAACCAGAAGAACCTCGGCCAGGGAGGCGCCGCGGGCCATCACGGCGGCGGGATGCGGAACCCGCAGACGCTCGGGACCGAGTTCAACGGTCCGACGCTCAGCTCATCGGGATTCGTGCCGCCGGATACCCAGGGCGCGGTCGGCCCCACGCAGGTGCTCATGGCCGCGAACGGCCGCATCACCGTGTATTCGAAGGCGGGCGCGGTCGGCGGCCTCAATGTCGTAATCGACACGTTCTTCAATTCGGTGCGCAATGGGTCGGGCATCTCGGACCCGCAGGTGCGGTACGACGAGACCAGCGGCCGCTGGTTCGTGGTTGCGGTCAACACCTCGACGCCCAACCGGGTTGTCCTGGCGGTCAGCAGCGGCTCGACCATCACGAACAGCGCCAGCTTCACGTTTTTCTTCTTCCAATGGGACACGGTGACGCCGACCAACGCCAGCGACACCAACGGTTTCTACGACTACCCCTCGCTGGGCGTGGACGCCAACGCCCTCTACATCGGCGGCAACGTGTTCAACGCGAGTTTCAACGGCTGCACCGCGTTTGTCGTGCGCAAGAGTTCGATGACCAGCGGCGGCCCCATCGTGGTCACGCCGTTCCGGCGGATCGTGGCCAGCGCCGGCGGCGCGGGCCCATACTCGCCGCGCGGGGTGGACAACAATGATCCCGCGGCGACCGAGGGCTATTTCGTCGGCCCCGCGAACAACGCCTTCAGCCGCATCACGATCCGGCGCGTGACCAATCCGGGCGGCACGCCCAGCATCTCGGCCGACCTGAACGTCACGGTGCCGACCACGGTCAACCCGCAGACGCAGAACCAGCTCAGCGGCGCGGCGACGCTCGATTCCCTCGACGACCGCCTGTTCGCGGCCCAGATCCGTAAGAACCGCCAGACCGGGTTGGTTTCGATGTGGGCGGCGCACAATATTGAGGTGAACGCCAGCGGCGCGGGCAGCACGACCGGCAGCCGCAACGGCTCGCGGTGGTACGAGATCCAGAGCCTGACCGGCACGCCCACGCTGCGTCAGTCCGGTACGCTTTTCGATCCGGCCGCGTCCAACCCACTCGGGTATTGGATCCCCAGCGTGGCCATGTCCGGCCAGGGGCACATGGCCCTTGGAGCGAGTTACGCGGGCGCGACCGCGAACCCCGGCTGCGCCGTGGCGGGCCGGCTCAGCGCGGACACGCTGGGCGCCACCCAGGCGGTGACCGTCGCCGAGGTCAGCGCGTCGAGCTACGCCGCGCAGGGCGCAGGCGAGAACCGCTGGGGCGACTACTCGTCGGTGTGGGTGGATCCGACCGACGACATGACCATGTGGGCCTTCATCGAGTACTGCAACACGAGCAACAGCTGGGCGTGCCGGGCCATCCAGCTCAAGGCCCCCGCGCCCGCGATCCCGCTCTCGTGTTCACCCAGCAGCGTGGCGCAGGGCGCTTCGAACGTGAACGTCGTGGTGACGGGAGACGTGACCGGCGGGCGTGGGTTCTTTGATCCCGACGCCACGCACCCGAACCACATCGCCGCGAGCGTGGGCGGAACCGGCGTGACCGTCAACAGCGTGACATGGACGAGCGCATCGAGCATCACGCTGAACGTGAGCGTGAGCGGCGCGGCGGCCACGGGGGCGCGCACCGTCACCGTGACCAACCCGGACGCCCAGGCCGCGACGAGCGCGGGGGGCATCCTGACCGTGACCAGCGGCTGCACGGCGCCGTCCATCACCGGCCAGCCCTCGCCCCAGACCAAGTGCCAGGGTCAGCCGGCCTCGTTCAGCGTCACGGCGACGGGCACGGGCCTGACCTATCAGTGGCGGAAGAACACCGTGAACATCGGCGGCGCGACCTCGAGCACCTACAGCATCGCGTCCGTCGTGGTCGGCGACGCGGGCAGCTACGACTGCGTCGTGACCGGCACCTGCGGCACGGCGACCAGCAACACCGCTTCGCTCACGGTGAACACGGCCCCGAGCATCGGCGGCAACCCGGTGGGCGGGACCGTTCACGTCGGCGACCCGTTCACCTTCACGGTTTCCGCGACGGGCACGGGCCTGACTTACCAGTGGCGGAAGAACACCGTGAACATCGGCGGCGCGACCTCCACGTCGTACTCCATCGCCTCGGCCACGCTGGCCGACGCGGGCAGCTACGACTGCGTCGTGACCGGCACGTGCGGCGCGGCGACCAGCACGGCCGCTGCCCTGACGGTGCTCTGCGCCGCGGACTACAACGGCGACACGAGCGTGGACGACTTCGACTACTTCGACTTCCTCAACGACTTCAACAACAACAACCTCGCCGCGGACTACAACGGCGACACGAGCGTGGACGACTTCGACCTCTTCGACTTCCTCAACGACTTCAACATCCCCTGCCCGTGAGCGGAGCGGGGACGCGTGACTGACTTTGCCGGGTCCGGTGAGAGCCGGGCCCGGTTTTTTTCGTGAGCGGGTGCGCGGGCGGCGGAGTCGAGCGTGGCGGCCGCGCCCACAAGGAAGGGATCGACCGATGAAACGTGACACCCTTTTCACACGAGCCAACTCCCTGGTCTCGGCGCTGGTCGCCGCGGGTGCGTGCGGCGCCGTCCAGGGCGCGCCCCCGTCCGGGGGCGACCCGGACCTCAACTACATCCCGACGCGCGGCTGCGGCAAGGCCCAGGCGCTGCGGGCCATGGCCGCGCGGGGCTGGCAGTGGGGGGAGGGCGAGACGGGCGCGACGACGCGCGAGGCGGCGACGGACACGGACGTGCTGAGCAACACCATCGACTTCGAGGTGTTCCCCGCCACGGACACCATCACGGGCTCGAACACGATGACCGTGAGGAGCCTGGTCAACGGGCTGACCAAGTTCACGTTCCGCCTCCGCTCGAATTACACGATCACGCAGATCCTGCTCAACGGGACCACGACCGCGACGGCCGTCTCGGTCGGCTCGTACGGGCGCGAGACCACGCTGGACCGCGCGTACAACGCCGGCGAGCAGTTCACCATCAAGGTCAGCTACACGGGCGTGGCGGTCTCGCGCGGGTTCGGGTCCATCAACTTCAGCACGCAGGGCGGCTTCCCGCTGATCGAGACGCTCAGCGAGGCGTACTTCGCCGCGACCTGGTGGCCGTGCAAGGACGGGGATTTCGGCCAGCCCGGCGACAACTCGGACAAGGCGACCATGAGCCTGTCCGTCACGGCGCCCGACACGCTCCGCACGGTCAGCAACGGCCTGCTGCAGAGCGTGACGGTCCCCGCCACGGGGAAGAAGAAGCACACCTGGGTGAGCAACTACCCGGCGTCCACGTACCTGGTCTGCTTCGCCACCACGAAGTTCAACACCTGGACGCAGACGTACAACTACGGCACGGGGACCATGCCCGTCGAGTTCAATATCTGGCCCAGCTCCGACACGCCTTCGAATCGCGCCGCGTGGGAGAAGTGCCTGCAGATGCTGGCGACGTACAAGGACGTCTACGGCCTGTACCCGTTCATCAACGAGAAGTACGGCATCTACCAGTTCAGCTTCGGCGGCGGCATGGAGCACCAGACCAACACCGGGCAGGGCACGTTCTCCGAGGGCGTGACCGCCCACGAGCTCGGGCACCAGTGGTGGGGCGACAACGTCACCTGCCGCACCTGGGGCGACATCTGGCTCAACGAGAGCTTCGCGACCTACTCGGAATCGCTCTGGGAGGAGCGCAAGCCCGGCTCCTCGGGCTTCGCGGCGTACAAGGCCTCGATGGCCGACCACCGTCCGAGCGCCGTGGGCGATTCGGTGTACGTCTACAGCAGCGCGGACATGAACCGCATCTTCGATTACAACTACACCTACGCCAAGGGCTCCTGGGTGCTGCACATGCTTCGCCACGTGGTGGGGGACGTCACGTTCTTCAACATCCTCGCCGCGCACCGCGCGGCGCACCAGGGCTCGGCCGCGACCACGGACGACTTCAAGAACGTCGCCTCGGCCGCCGCGGGCACGGACCTGGGCTACTTCATCAACCAGTGGATCTACGGCATCGGCGCGCCCACGTATCAGTACGCCTTCCAGAACGTGACGATCAACGGCCAGAAGTACGTCCGGCTGTACCTCAAGCAGGTGCAGACCGCCTCGTACGGCATCTACACGATGCCCGTGGACGTCCGGGTCAACTACACCGGAGGGTCGGCGCTGTACAAGGTGTGGAACAACGCCCAGGCCGAGCACTTCGTGATCCCGGTCGGCACCGCCGCGACCTCGATCACGCTCGACCCCGACGACTGGATCCTCAACGAGGGCAAGGCCTCGACCGCATGGGTCAACGGCCCGCCCAAGCTGGTGCAGACCACGCCGGCCCTCGGCTCGATCGACACCCCGCCCGCGAGCACCTCGCAGGTCACGCTGACGTTCTCGGAGAACGTGACCAGCACCGCGGCGGACTTCAGCGTCACGCGCAACGCGACCCCCGTCTCGTTCACGCACGCGTACAACGCCTCGAATTTCACCACCACGCTCTCGTTCGGCTCGAACCTTCCCGCGGGCGTGTACACCGTCACGGCCAAGGCCACGCTGAAGGCTTCGATCTCGAACATCGGCATCGACGGCGAGATCGCCAACCCCGCCAGCCCCGCCTCGCTCCCCAGCGGCGACGGGCTGACCGGCGGCGCCGCGGCGTGGACCTTCACCGTCCAGGGCTGCCCCGCCGACTTCAACGGCGACACGTCCGTCGACGACTTCGATTTCTTCGACTTCCTCAACGCGTTCAACGGCAACGCCCCGGCGGCCGATTTCAACGGCGACACGTCCGTTGATGACTTTGATTACTTCGATTTCCTCAACGCGTTCAACACCCCGTGCTGACGCCCGCGTTCCCCGCGCCAGATCCGCTGGTTCCCCCTGCCGGAGATTTCTCATGACCCGTCGCGCGACCCTGTGCGTGTTCCTGACCCTCGGCGTGTGGGGGGCGCACGCGTCACCGCCCGACCCCGTTCGCGCCCACGGCCCCGCCCCAAAGGTGTGGGTGTACTTCACGGGCAAGGGCATCTCCGACCCGGGAGAGATGGACGCCGCGTTGCGGGCGCTGGAGTCCAGCTCGGACGCTCGGGCTCTCCGTCGTCGCCAGTTGCGCCGGACCGACCCCGGGCTTTTCGACGAACGCGACCTCCCCGTTCCCGCGATGTACCTGAACGCGCTCCGCGAGTGCGGCGTGGAACCGGTGGTCACCAGCCGCTGGCTCAACGCCGCGAGCGTGCGCGCAACCCCCGAGCAGGCCGCCGCGCTCGCCGCGTTGCCCTTCGTGGCCAAGGTCGAGCCGGTGCGCGTCGGCACGCGGCGGGAATTGCCCACGACCGTGGTGCCCGGCGGCGACGGATCGACGCGCGGGTTCTACGGCCTGGCCGAGGGGCAGTTGGCGCAGATCAACCTCATCGGCGTGCACGCCAAGGGGCACACCGGATCGGGCGTGATCGTGGGCGTGCTGGACACGGGCTTCGAGCGGCGTTTCAACCCCGTCTTCAGCCACCCGTCGCACCCCACGGCCGTCGTCGGCGAGCACGACTTCATCCAGAACGACGGCGTGACGCACAACGAGCCCGGCGACTCGTCCGACCAGGACACGCACGGCTCGCTTATCCTCAGCGTGCTCGGCGGCTACGCCCCCGCCACGTTCGTGGGCGGCGCGTACGACGCGAGCTTCATGATCGCCAAGACCGAGTACGTTCCCACCGAGACGCAGGTCGAGGAGGACAACTACGTCGCCGGGCTGGAGTGGATCGAGGCCGGCGGCGCGGACGTGGCCACCAGCTCGCTCGGGTACATCGACTGGTACACGCAGGCCGATCTCGACGGCGTGAGCACCGTCACCGCTCTCGCCGTCAACACCGCCACCGCCAACGGGCTGCACTGCTGCACCGCCGCGGGCAACGAGGGCAACGACGGCAACGCCGGCTCCGGCCACCTGATCACCCCCGCCGACGCGCTGCGTGTCATCACGTGCGGGGCCACGTTCTCCGACAACACCATCACATGGTTCAGTTCCGACGGCCCCAGCGCCGACGGCCGCGTGAAGCCGGAGGTGCTCGCCCGCGGATACGAGACCATCTGCGCCTGGCCGTACACGTCGGACCTTGCGTCCGCCGCCGGCACCTCGCTCAGCACGCCCCTGGTCGCCAGCGCCGTGGCCTGCCTGGCCGACGCCCGGCCCTGGTGGACCGTCGATCAGATGCGCGCCCGGCTCTTCGCCACCGCGTCCGACCAGGTCGCCAACGGCCAGCCCGATCCCCTGTTCGTGCGCGGGTACGGGATGGTCAACGCCCTGGCCGCCCTCGGGTGCGACGGCGATTACAACGCCGATGGCTCGGTGGATGACTTTGACCTTTTCGATTTTCTGAACGTGTTCTTCGCGAACTCCCCCCGGGCCGATTTCAACGGCGACACCGCGGTGGATGATTTCGATCTCTTCGATTTCCTGAACGCGTTCTTCGGGCCGTGCTGAGCGCGAGGCGAACAGGCGCGGACCCGCTCCCCCACTCGAACGGGACGCCCGGGCCGGCGTTCGAGATCGGCGCGAGGATCGAGATCGACGGTCGGCGCGCGGCGCGGAATTCGATCGGGCATGGAGCGACGGCCAGATGAGCACAAAGGCGGGCGCGGATCGGTTTGTTCGGTTCGGAATCGGCGCGGCGGCCGCCGTGGCGGCCGCGTGGTTCCCGGGCGCGGCGCTCGCGCAGCTCCGCGTCGCCAACTGGAACGTCACCAACTACTCGTCGGGTCGCGTCACGGACTTTCAGACCGCCATCTACGGCGTGGTGCCCGTCCCGCTCCCCCTCGCGGGCCGTTCCCTCAGCCCCGACATCATCCTGGGCGAGGAGTTTGTCTCGGCCGCCGGCGTCGGCAATTTCCTGTCGCTTCTCAACACGGCGCCCGGAAGCCCCGGCGACTGGGCCGCGGCGCCCTTCATCGACGGCCCGGATTCCGATTCCGCCTTCTTCTATCGCACCAGCAAGATCGCGTACATCGGCACCACGATCATCTCGCAGGTCACGGGCTCGACCAGCCTCCCGCCCCGCAACACCTACCGCTACGACATGACCCTGAAGGGCTACGCCGTCGTGCCCGGCACCAGGCTCGCGTGCTACGCCACGCACATGAAGGCCGGGTCCTCGCCTGACGATCAGGCCCGTCGCCTCCTCGAGGCGAACAAGATCCGCGACAACGCCGCCGGTTTCGACACCAACGGCGCGGGAACCGCCCTCCCCGGGGGCGTCGCGTTCCTGCTCGGCGGCGACTTCAACATCCAGTCGTCCGGGCAGGCCGCTTATCAGCGCCTGGTCGGCTCCGAGACCAACAACGCCGGCCGCCTCTTCGACCCCATCGTCACGCCGGGAAGCTGGAACAACAACGGCACCTACTCGTTCGTCCACACACAGGACCCGTCGACCACGGGCACCGGCGGCATGGACGACCGCCACGACCAGATCCTCCTCTGCTCCGCCCTCATCGACGGCGACGGCTTCGACTACTTCGGCAATCCCGCCGCGCCCTACTCCACCACGACCTGGAACGATCCTAACCACTCGTACCGCTGCTGGGGCAACGACGGGACCTCGTTCGACACGCCGCTCCGGACCTTCGGCAACACCATGGTTGGCCCCGCCATCGCGCAGGCCCTGATCAACACCGCCAACGCCGGCGGCACGTCGGGTGGCCACCTTCCCGTCGTGCTCGAGCTGCGCGTCCCGCCCGTCGTGGCCACCAGCGGCTCGGCGGTCGATTTCGGCGTCGTTCGCGTCGGGCAGGCGGCCTCCGCCGACCTCGGCGTCTCCAACGCGGGCGACACCGCGCGGTGGACCGCACCGGGCATCGCCCCGCTCACGTATTCGCTCTCCGCACCACCCGGCTTCACGGCCCCGGGCGGCACGTTCACGGCTCTCGCGGGCGCGGGCCCCAACACGCACACGCTCGGCATGAGCACGCTGGCGCCCGGACCCTTGTCCGGAACGCTCATCCTCTCCGACAACGACCCCGCCTCACCCGTCGTCTCCGTCAACCTCGCCGGGCTGGTGCTCTGCGGGGCGGACTTCAACGCCGACACCACCGTTGATGACTTCGATTACTTCGATTTTCTCAACGCGTTCTTCGCGCCGGACCTCTCCGCCGACGTCAACGGCGACACGTCGGTGGACGACTTCGACTACTTCGATTTTCTCAACGCGTTCTTCGCGCCCTGCCCCTGATCCGGCCGCGTCACCGCGGCCGAAGCCCCACCCCCGGCGCGTGCTCGACGCGGCATAACGCCCACCCGTACCGGCCCACTCTTCCCCGCGCCAGCTCCCGCAACGAGCCGGATTCAACCGCCGTCGCGAACCGTTCCGCCTCGCCATCGCCCGCGTCGGTGCGCAGCAGCACGAACTCCCCCTCGCCCGGCCCGGAGCCGGCCCGCAGCGCCGATTTCTCCCACCGGAACCGCACGCGGCCGGACGCGGCGCCCAGCCCGCTCCGTGCGTACAGCAACACGTCCGGGCGCGCCTCGATCACCTCGTCCGCCCACACTTCCGCGTGGCCCTCGCCCCGCGCGTCAAGGATCGCCGAAGCGATCGCTCGCCCCGCCGCGCGTCCGTCGATCTCCCCGCGCCGAGCCTCGCCGAGCCACACGTAGCCCGCCCCGGCGATCGTGAGCGCCACCGGCCACGCCCGCGGTAGCCCCAGCCCCAGCACGCGGCCGATCGAGCGTCTCCGCTCGCCGAACCGCCCGCGGCACTCGACCGACGCCCACACTCCCCGCGCCGCCCACGCCGCCAGGACCGAAGCCAGCGGCGCGACCGGCATCGCGTACCTCGGGTTGCTCACGCCCAGCGCCACATACGCGGCCAGGCTCAGCAGGATTCCCCGCGCCGCGGCGGACGCCACCGTCGCCGCCACCGGATCATCGTCGGCCCGCTCCCGCCGCGCGTCCGCGCCCCACGGGAAGAGCAGCGACAAGGAGGCCGGCAGCATCGCCGCCAGCGCCGCGGGCGCCATCACGACCAACGCCGGCGCGCGGTCCCACGCCCACAGGAACTCGCTCACGTCCTGCGTGATCGGCTCGCCCGCGCGCACGCTGACCCGCCACACCCACGACATGATCATGCCGAACGCGGCCGCCGCGCTCAAGAACGGCAGCCACCAGCGCGGGTCCACCGCCGGCCACCACGAACGCCGCGCCCACCCCGCGCCCGCGACCACACCGACGATCATCGGCGCCGACGCCGGACCCTTGGCCAGCAGCGCCAGCAGCGCCGCGCCCGCCAGCAGCACGGGGGAACCCCACGACCCGATCGCCCGGCCGTTCGCCGCCCGCGCCGGGCGCGCCGCCAGGATCTCGATCAGCAGATACGCCGCGAGCCCCGCCCCCAGCGTGTGCAGGGACTCGATCTCGGCGCTGCGGGCCGAAGGCCACGTCCACGGCATCAACAACTGCGCCAGGCCCGCGAACAGGCCCCACCGGCCGCCGAACCAGCGCGCCGCGAACACGTACGCCGCCGCCGCGAGCAGCGCCGCGCTCAGCGCCGACACCAGCCGCGCCGCGCGCTCCGTGCGGCCGAAAACTTCCGAGCTCGCGGCGATCGCCCACGGCATCCCCGGGGGCTTGCGCAGGTACGGCGCGCCGAACATCTCCAGCCGTGACCACTCGCCCGAGTCGAGCATCGCCCATGCGGGGGCCACGCGGTGACCCTCGGTCGCGGCGAACCCGGACCGCCCGAGCATGGGGAGCAGCAGCAGCGCCGCCAGCGCCAGCAGCAGCGCCATTCGCGCGCCGTGCCGCGCCAGCGTGAGCGGGGGATCGTCCCTCATATCTCCTCAATGCTCGGGCGACGCGCCGGCTTCGTCCCGCGCCGCCTCGAACCCCGGCACCAGCCCCGCTTCTCCCGCCGCCCCCGCGCCGCCGTACGCCCGCACGATCCGCTCCGACCACATGTCCAGGTACGTGCGCAGCCGCGGGTTGTCCCTCGGGTCGTGCCGGTACCGGAACGACTCGGGGAACACCTCGTCAAGGTTCTTCTTCTGAACCGCCACGCGGAACAGGCAGACCGCCCCGCTCGTCCGTTGCGCGCCCGTGGCACAATGGACCAGCACCGGCTGGCGGGACGCGTCCCCCATCACCCGCAGCGCCGCCACGTACGCGTTCGGATTCCCCGTCCCGTCCCCGACCAGCCGGAACACGTGCCGCTCGACGCCCAGCGCCCGGGCCGTCGCCGCGGCCACCCGCTCCTCCGGCGAGCCCGGCTCGTACGCGCCCAGATCGACGATGGTCCGGATGCCGTTCTCGCGCACCACCTTCTCGGTGGCCGAGGGCGACAATCGCCCCGCGCGGTACAACTGCCCGGCCTCCACGACGCCGAAATTCCGTGGGATCAGCTGATCCCGGACCCCGTACCGCCACGCCAGCACGCCCAGGCACACGGCCACGCCCAGCGCCGCAATCCGCCGAATCGAGAGTTTCCCGGGCGGTTCCGCCATGCCGCAAGTCTAGGGCCGCGTAGCATTTCTCGATGGTCCCCAACGACCACGAGAACGGCAGCCCGCCGCACCCCGCTCAAGCCTCCCCGACCGATTCCCCGCCCGCGGCCCGGGCGCCCCGCCCCACGCCGCCGCCGTCGCCGCCGCGAACGACCCGATCGCCGTATCCCGTGAGCGTGCAATCGCTCATCGCCGCGCTCGCCGACCTGCCCGGCGTCGGCCCCCGCTCCGCCGAGCGCCTCGCGTTCCACATCCTGAAGACCCCACCGGAGGAGGCCCTCGCCCTCGCCCGCGCCATCGAAGCCGTCAAGGCGCACGTCCGTCACTGCTCCATCTGTTTCCATCTCGCCGACGCCGATCCCTGCGCCCTCTGCGCCGACCCCCGACGCGACCGATCCAAGGTGCTCGTCGTCGAGCAGCCCAAGGACCTCATCTCCCTCGAATCCACGTCGATGTACCGCGGCGTCTATCACGTTCTCATGGGCCGCCTCTCCCCGCTCGACGGCATCGGCCCCGCCGACCTCACCATCGCCAACCTGCTCTCCCGGCTCGACCGCCCCGAACGCAACTCCGGCGGCGTGCCCGTGGGCGAGGTCATCCTCGGCCTCAACCCCACGCTCGAGGGCGACGGCACGGCCCTCTACCTCGCCGAACAGGTCCGATCGCGCGGCGTGACGGTCAGCCGCCTGGCCCGCGGCATCCCCACCGGCTCGCAACTCGAATACGCCAGCCGAGCCGTGCTCGCCGACGCCATCGAAGGAAGACAGCACATCTGACCGCCTCCCCCTCAGCCACCATGCCCCGGCTCCCGTCCCGCGGCCGCGATCGCCGACGAACCACCCATGCGATTTGACACGTCCCAGCACATGAAGCTCGGCCAGCACATGAAGCTGGCCCCGAACATGATCCAGTCGATGGAGATCCTGCAGATGTCCCTGCTGGAGCTCCAGGAGCGGATCGAGCAGGAGCTGGAGTCGAACGTCACGCTCGAACTCGACGACCCCAACGCCGAGGCCGCCGCCGCCACCCCCGAAGACCCCGGCGCTCCCGCCCCGCCCGCGCCCGCCGAGGCCGACCGACCCCTCGACATGACCGGCGCATCCAACGCCGAGGACTTCGAACGCCTCGACTCCTTCGAGCGCGCCAACCCCGAGCTCGGCGACGACGAGCACCCCGACCACGACCGCCACGCCCCCGCCGAGTCGGAGTACGCGCCCTCCGCCGCCCGCGCCGACGACGAGTCCGATCCCAAGTCCCGCGCCATGGCCAACGCCCCCGCGCACGCGGGCTCGCTCACCGAGCAGCTCCGCGACCAGTGGGCCCTGTGCGAGGTGGACCCCGCACTCCGCGACCTGGGCGCGCACATCATCTCGTTCTTCGACGACGACGGGTACCTCCGCACCCCGATCGAGACCGTGCTCGACCGCTTCCCCGTCGCCGACCCCCGGCCCGCGCCCGAGGACGCCGCCCGAGCGCTCAAGGCCGTGCAGCTCATGCTCGAACCCGCCGGGCTGGGCGCCCGCGACGCCCGCGAGTGCCTCCTCCTGCAGATCGACGCCCTCGCCGAAGAGCAGCCCGACGCGGACTACCGCACCATCAGGCTCCTCGTCGAGGAGCACCTCGACGACCTCGTCCAGAACCGGGTCCCCCGCATCGCCGCCCGCACCGGGCTCACCCCCGAGCAGATCAAGGACGCCATGGCCCGCATGCGCCACCTGTCGCTCGCGCCCGGCCGCCGGCTCATCGAGGAGGACACCCGCGCCGTCGTCCCCGACGCCATCGTCGAGTACGACGGCGACGCCGACCGCTACATCGCCTACCTCAACGACGCCCGCCTCCCCAACCTCCGCGTCAACCAGGAGTACGCCAAGCTCGCCAAGGACAGGGAAGCCCCCAAGGAGACCCGCGAGTTCATCAAACGCAACCTCTCCGGCGCCCACTGGCTCCTCGACGCCATCGCCCAGCGCAAACGCACCATCCTCCGCGTCATCGGCGTCGTCGTCGAGGCCCAGCGCGACTTCTTCGATTACGGGCCCCAGGCCATCAAGCCCCTCCCCATGACCCGCGTCGCAGACCAGCTCGGCATCCACGTCGCCACCGTCTCACGCGCCGTCGCCGACAAGTGGATCCAGACCCCCCGCGGCGTCGTGCCCCTCCGCAAGTTCTTCACCGGCGGCACCCAGACCGAGTCCGGCGAGGACGTCTCCTGGGACGCCATCAAGGCCGCCCTCAAGGAGATCACCGACGCCGAGGACAAGAAGAAACCCCTCTCCGACGACGCCATCGCCGACGCGCTCAAGGCCAAGGGGCTCGAGATCGCGCGCCGCACCGTCGCCAAGTACCGCGACCAGCTCGGCATCCCCTCCGCGCGCCTCCGCAAGACCTTCTGACCGGCCCCGCTACTTGTTCCCCGCCAGCCGGCGCACCGTCATGTCGAAATTCCGCACCAGGCTCGCGTGCAGCGCGTACACCGCCGCCGCGTAGAGCAGCCCGCCCACCAGCGCGCCGATCGCGAGGCCCACCCGGGCCGCGGTCAGGTCGCTCTTGTCCACCGTCTCCGTCAGTGAACCCACCGGATGCACGATCGCCAGCGCCGCCGACACCGGGCTCAGCCCCGCCAGCACCGGCCCCAGCACCGGCAGGTCCAGCCCCGATCTCCACCCGCACAGGCCCACCGTCCCCGCCACCGCGAACACCACCCCCACCGTCCCGATCACCGACGACAGCACGCCCCGGCTCTTCACCGACCACTGCAGCCCCACCATCACGCACAGCGTCAGGAACGGCCCCGCCACCACCGGCAGCACCAGCGCCCCCTCGGGCAGCACCGTCGGGCAGTCCACCGCGCGGCCCACCACACGCTCCACCACGCTCACCCCGTCGGCGCGCCCCAGCCCCTCCGCGAGCACGTACAGCCCCGCCGCCGCCATCGTCCCCAGCGGCACCGCCAGCATCGGCAGCAGGTACGCCATCATCCCCCGCAGCTTCCCCGACAGGTACCGCGGCGGGTCGATCGGCGTCGTCAGCAGCAGGTCCAGCGTCCCGTCCTCGCGCTCCCTCGACACGCTCGTCGCCGCCATGTTCATCGCCACCAGCACGATCACCGTCATCTCCCCCACAGTGGTGTACGCCAGCGCCGACCGGAACTCCGCGTGCGACATCCACCCCACGTGGTACGCCCCGACCATCGACAGCCCGAACAGCCCGCCCAGCCCGATAAACGTCCACCGCGCCGCGATCCGCCCCAGGGTGGCGTTCCGCGCCGCCGCCTCGCGCCACGCGATCGGGTTGATCCACACCGACCGCGCCGGCCGCGTCTCCGCCCCCGCCGCGCCCAGCCCCAGCACCCGCCGGTGCCAGGGCGCGCCCCCCGGACCCGATCCCCCTCCCAGCCCCGCCATCCCGCCCAGCCGCACCGTGGCGATCGAGATCCCCGTCATCAGCACGCTCAGCACCAGGCTCAGCGTGCAGAACGTCCGCACCGGGGCCTCCAGGAACAGCGACGCCGCCCACGCCCGCCCCGGGTCCGCCGGCCACGACGCGTACCCCGACGGGTCCAGCAGCGCCCGCAACGAGAGGAACGGGTTCATCGCCGTCGCCCACGTCACCGAACCCGTCCCCGCGCCCATCACGCCGTCCACACCCCACGTCACCACCAGGTAGCTCACCACGCTCACGTAGAACGTGAACACCGCCCGCCTCCCCACCAGCCGGCTCACCGACAGCATGATCGCCGTCGTCCCCACGAACAGCGTCGCGCACGCCGCGATCAGGTACGACCCGAAGATCGAAGCCCCCGCCACCCCCCCGAAGTACTGCGTCACCGCGAACAGCGGCAGGCTCGACAGCAGCAGCGCCAGGATGAAGAATAGCCGTCCGAACAGGTTCCCCAGCACGATCTCCGTCGCCCCCAGCGGCGTGGTCAGCAGGATGTCCCACGTCCGCGGGTCCGACTCCTGCGCGATCGCCCCCGCCATGAACACCGGCGCCAGCACGCAGATCAGCCCGATCTGCAGGTACGCGATCCACTGGAACGACCGCGCCCCCGCCGCCGCCAGTTTCTGGTACGACAGCTCGTCCCCCGGCGCCTGCAGCAGCAGCGCGTACAGCAGCACCGCGATCAGCACCCCCAGGTACGCCGAACGCACGTACAGGTCCCGCGCCCGCCTCGACCCGCCCTGCACCAGACGCACCGCGATCGGGTTCGTCGGGCCAAGGCGCAGCAGCCACCGGAGGATCACGGGCATGGCGTCAACAGTACGCCCCCGCAACGGGCGGGCTCACACCCCCGCCCGTCGCCGGCGCACGGCCGTCACCCCCGCGCCCGCGACGAGCAGGATCGACCCCGGCGCGGCGATATGGACGGTGTAGATGGCCTGGTACGTGGGCTCGGGGCCGTTCTGCTTGAACCAGAAGATCAGGTCGTCGCCCGAGCGGCCCATGCGTGTGAAGTCCATGCTGTCGATGCGCTTGCCCCCCAGCACGTCGCCCATCCCGATGATGCGCCGCAGGGCGCCATCGACGGACTTGTCGTA
>JAEUIW010000139.1 GCA_016794925.1 Phycisphaerae bacterium | reverse complement strand
GTCGTCATCGTCGGCGGCGGCTTCACCGGCGCCTGCACCGCGATCGCGCTGGTGCGGCATGCGCGCGTGCCTGTCCACGTCACGCTGGTCGACCCGGCCGAGCGCCCGGGGCGCGGGCTGGCGTACTGCAGCCGCGACCCCGACCACCGGCTGAACGCGCCGAGCTTCGGGCATTCGGTGATCCCGGAAGACGCCTGGCACCTGAGCCGATGGATCGTGCGCGAAGGCCTGCGCGAGTCCGACCCCGAGAGCCTGTGCGCCGACGGCACCGTGTACCTGCGGCGAGGCGACTTCGGGCGCTACCTGCAACAGACCCTGGCCGAGCATTCGAGCTGGCCGGCCAGCGGGTCGACGATCGTGCACCGGCGGGCGTCCGCGACCGCGCTGCAGGGTGCCGGCCCTGGCCCGACCGCGGGTCGGTTGGCGGTCGAGGTGGACGACGGCGGCCGGCTGCCGGCCGATCTGGCGGTATTGGCCACCGGCAATCCGCCGCCGCGCCGCCCGCCGGCCTTGAGGAAGCTCGACAACATCTCGCGCAGGAACGGGTTGGTCACCGGCACCATGTCGACCACGTTGCCTTGGTGCACCGCTGTGCCGGCACCCGGCACAGTGCGCGACACGGCGGCCGAGAAGAGTCCGTAGGTGATCGTCTGCGCGTACATGTCGGCAAACTGCTTCTCGTCCAGGTCGTGGAT
>JAEUIW010000138.1:430-695 GCA_016794925.1 Phycisphaerae bacterium | reverse complement strand
ATTACACCCATGAAAGAAATCACCACTGTCATTCAGCCGCACGCCTTGTCACAGGTTATGCACGCGCTCCATGCGCTCCCTCATTTTCCCGGAGTCACTATTTTCGATGCCCACGGCCAAGGGCGTGGACGCGGAACAGGTGGAGCCTTTCGGCCCACGGAAGAGAACTTCACTTTTTATAAGAAGGTCGTGCTGCTCATCAATTGTGACGCTGCGCACGCCGACCTCATTGTCGCAACCCTCGTGAAAGCCGCTCGCACCGGCA
>JAEUIW010000138.1:0-422 GCA_016794925.1 Phycisphaerae bacterium | reverse complement strand
CCCTCTAAGGACCATCCGCCATGTTAGAAAAACTTATTCCATTTTCCATTCGTCACCGCTGGCTAGTGCTCATCATCACGCTCGGGATGTGCGCGGTCGGTGTCTTCAATTACCAACGCCTGCCCATCGACGCGGTGCCCGACATCACCAATGTTCAGGTGCAGGTCAACACGGCCGCACCGGGCTACTCGCCGCTAGAGGCCGAACAACGTGTCACCTACCTCGTCGAAACGGCGATGGCAGGCCTGCCCAAGCTCGATTTCACCCGCTCGGTCTCGCGCTACGGATTGTCGCAAGTGACGGTCGCGTTCAAAGACGGGACCGACATCTACTTCGCACGTCAGCTCGTCAACGAGCGTATTCAGGAGGTGAAGTCCCAGCTCCCTCCCGGTCTCGAGCCTGCAATGGGACCGATCTCCACC
>JAEUIW010000137.1 GCA_016794925.1 Phycisphaerae bacterium | reverse complement strand
CAGGCTGTACTGATCCCGATCCACCGCGAGGGCAGGCCGTTCATAGGCCTGTTCGCGCTCGCCGCGCTGCTGCTGTTCTACGTCGCCGAGCCGCTCGGCTGGATCGGCGTGGTCCTGACCGCCTGGTGCACCTATTTCTTCCGCAATCCCGACCGCACCACCCCGACCCGGCCGGGCCTGGTCATCAGCCCCGCCGACGGGCTGGTGCAGATGATCCAGGATGCCGCGCCGCCGCCCATCGCCTATCACCCGGGCAAGTTCCTCAATGCCGCGCTGGACAAGGCGAGCCTGGACAACGAGCGCAACTCGTTCCGCCTGGTGCTGCCGGACGGGCGCGACGTGGCCGTGGTGCAGATCGCGGGCCTGGTGGCGCGGCGGATCAAGTGCTGGATCGTCGCCAAACAGGCGCTGCGCGCGGGCGAGCGGTTCGGTATCATCCGCTTCGGCAGCCGCGTCGATGTCTACCTGCCGCTGGGCACGCCGGTGATGGCCTGCGTCGGCCAGCGGGCGGTCGCCGGCGAGACCGTGTTGGCCGATCTGGGCTCCGGCGTCCAAGAGCCCTCGCGCACCGGGGAGGTCCGCTGATGCGTCCACGCAGACGACCGCGCGTCCGGCTGGGACAGCGCATCGTGCCGCGCCTCAAGGGCGAGCCGATCAACACCCTGATCCCCAACATCCTGACGGTACTCGCGCTGTG
>JAEUIW010000136.1 GCA_016794925.1 Phycisphaerae bacterium | reverse complement strand
CTCAGGTGGCCGCGGCACCGCTGCCGCTGGCTCAGCCGCTGTTGCGCGAGGCCAAACGCCACGGTTACTCCGACCGCGCGCTGGACCGCCTGACGGGCGTGCCGGCCGGCACCACGCGCGCGGCACGGCAGGCCGCCGGCCTGCGGCCGCAGTTCGCGCGCATCGACACGATGGCCGCCGAGTTCCCGGCCGACACCAACTACCTCTATGGCACCTATCACGCCGCCAGCTGCGATGTGCCGGCGTCGTCGCAGCGCAAGGTGCTGATCCTCGGCTCGGGCACCTACCGCATCGGCTCCAGCGTCGAGTTCGACTGGTGCGCCGTGAACGCCGCGCAGGAGGCGGCCAAGCTCGGCTACGAGTCGATCATGCTGAACCACAACCCGGAGACGGTCAGCACCGACTACGACATCTGCGACCGCCTGTACTTCGACGAGATCAGCCTGGAGACGGTGCTCGACCTGGTGGAGCACGAGAAGCCCGACGGCGTGGTGGTCAGCATGGGCGGCCAGGTGGCCAACAACCTGGCGCTGGCGCTGGCCAAGGCCGGCGTGCCCGTGCTCGGCACGCACGCCGAGTCGATCGACCGCGCCGAGGACCGGGCCAAGTTCGGCGCACTGCTCGATCGGCTGGGCATCGACCAGCCGCGCTGGGCGCATGTCACCGACGTCGCGGCGGCCGACACCATCGTCGAACA
>JAEUIW010000135.1 GCA_016794925.1 Phycisphaerae bacterium | reverse complement strand
CTCCATCGCCGCATCCTTGGCCTCGGGCGCAAGCTGGCCGTGGACGAGCACGACCCTGTCGCCGAAGCGCTCACGCAGCGCCGCGAAGCGCGCCTCCGCCGCCGCCGTGTCGCCCTCCTCGCTCTCGCGCACCATCGGGCATACCCAATAGGCCTGCTGGCCGCCTTCGAGATGCCGCGCGACGCCGGCGATCACGTCCTCCATCCGCTCGATCCCCACCACGCGGGTATCGATCGGTTGCCGCCCGGGGGGCATCTCGTCGAGCTTGCTGACGTCCAGCTCGCCATAGTCCGCCAGTTGGAGCGTGCGCGGGATCGGCGTGGCGGTCATCGCCAGTACGTGCGGCGCGCGCTTCCCCTTGCCCGCCAGCATCAGCCGCTGCGACACGCCGAAGCGGTGCTGCTCGTCGATCACCACGAGCGCGAGGTTGCGATAGGCGACCTGCTCCTGAAAGATCGCGTGAGTCCCGACCAGAATGTCCACGCTGCCGTCGACGAGGCCCATCAGCGTCGCCTCCCGCACCTTGCCCCCGGAACGCGAAGAACCGCGGCCGGTAAGGATTTCAACCCGCGCGCCGGTGGGCGCGGCCATCCGCCGCAGCGTCTCGAAGTGCTGCCGTGCGAGGATTTCGGTCGGGGCCAGCAGCGCCGCCTGCGCCCCGGCCTCGGCGGCGATGAGCATGGCCTCCAGCGCGACGACC
>JAEUIW010000134.1 GCA_016794925.1 Phycisphaerae bacterium | reverse complement strand
TCCCGGTGGTGCTGCTGGTGCTGAACGTGTCCAGCGTCGCCGTGCTCTGGTTCGGCGGGCTCCGGGTGGACGCCGGGCAGATGCAGATCGGCGCGCTGACCGCGTTCCTGGCCTACCTGCTGCAGATCCTCATGGCGGTCATGATGGCCACCTTCATGGCGATGATGATCCCCCGGGCCGCGGTGTGCGCCGAGCGGATCGGCGACGTCCTCGACACGCGGTCGTCGGTCGTTCCCCCGGCGGCGCCCGTGGCCGCGCGCCGCCGCGACGGGCTGCTGGTGTTCGACGACGTCGGGTTCCGCTACCCCGGTGCCGACGCCCCGGTGCTGCACGGGATCTCCTTCGCGTCACGGCCGGGCACCACCACCGCGGTGGTGGGGAGCACCGGCTCGGGGAAGACCACGCTGCTGTCGCTGGTGCCGCGGCTGTTCGACGTCTCCGCGGGATCGGTCTCCGTGGACGGGGTGGACGTGCGCGAGCTCGACCCGCAGGAGCTGGTGGGGCGCCTCGGCTACGTCCCGCAGCGGCCCTACCTGTTCGCCGGCACCGTGGCGTCGAACCTCCGGCACGGCCGGCCGGACGCCACGGACGACGAGCTGTGGGCGGCCCTGGAGGTCGCGCAGGGTGCCGACTTCGTCCGGGCGACGCCTGCGGGGCTGGACGCGCCGGTCGCGCAGGGCGGCGCCAACCTCTCCGGCGGGCA
>JAEUIW010000133.1:430-708 GCA_016794925.1 Phycisphaerae bacterium | reverse complement strand
GCTGTGGTTCATGATCGGTTGAGCATCGTGCCATCGGCCCCAGCGTCACGCTGGAGCGCACTTCGTTGGAAGAAGTCCACCGGACGCGTTCCATGACTGCCGATCGCCGCTCCTGCCCTCACACGGGCGGGGCTGGCGTGAGCAGCATGGAACACGGGTGGGGAGCGTCAGAGATGTCAGGGATAGATGCGGTACATCATGCGCGGGAACGGGCTGGCCTCGCGCACGTGCTCCAGACCGCAGATCCAACCCACCGTGCGCTCCAGCCCGAGCCCGAA
>JAEUIW010000133.1:0-420 GCA_016794925.1 Phycisphaerae bacterium | reverse complement strand
CCCCGTGCGGCACGGATCCAAAGCGCCGCAAGTCGAGGTACCAACCGAAGGCCTCCTCGGGCAGGCCGTGCTCGCGGATGCGGGCGAGGAGCGTGTCGAGGTCCTCCTCGCGCTGGCTGCCGCCGATGATCTCCCCCACGCCCTCGGGCCCCAGCACGTCGACGCACAGCGCCTTGCGCGGATCCTCGGGGTCGCGCTTCATGTAGAAGGCCTTCACTTCGTGCGGATAGCGGTGGATCATCACCGGCTTGTCGAACTTGTTCGAGAGGATCGTCTCGTCGGGCGCGCCCAGGTCGTCGCCGTGCCGGTGTTGTCCCGGCGCGGCCTCCTCGAGGATCGCGTGCGCCTCGTCGTAGGAGAGGCGCGGGAACGGCGGCACGATGGCCTCGAGCTTCCCGACGTCGCGCTCGAGGACCGCCA
>JAEUIW010000132.1 GCA_016794925.1 Phycisphaerae bacterium | reverse complement strand
AAACGAGACGCTCTACCAACTGAGCCAAGCCCCCGGGCTTTCCGTTCGGCGTTACTTCGTCGAGTCACTCAAGGTTAGTTGAGGAACTCAGAAGTTCGGCTGAACTTCGCGGGCATCTCTCTGCCGCGCTCACTTCAATCATACTATCAAGTTTTGATTTGAAGTGTTTGCTTTGTTGCAGAAAGCTTTACTTACTGGGCCATCCTGGACTCGAACCAGGGACCTCACCCTTATCAGGGGTGCGCTCTAGCCACCTGAGCTAATAGCCCGCAGCTGATTTAATTTACCACCGCGGGCTTCCGATGTATCCGTGCTCGCCTACTTGTTTTAAGCTTCTTCACAAAAATGGCTAGAATGCCCGTTCTACCGTGACAGTTGCTCTTTACCAAATCGTTGCAGGGGGCAATTATCAGGCACTGCAGGCTCTTTTATGAGGAGGAGGTAATTTGCCTGGTGCTTCTGACTCTACATATATGTATTGCCCGGTTTGGCTTCCGGTAATTTCTCAATGTCTTGTCTATGCCGGTGGGTTGCGAAGTTTCGGGCTTTTGAAGGGCGCGACCTGGGAAGAATTATTGAAGTGAGGGCTGCCGGGCGGGAATATTGCAGATAGAGCAGACAGATTTTGATTTTTTGGAAGCATGATGAGGTTGTCGCCGAAATGAATGAGGCCTCAGAGGCAGCTTATGCAAAGTGGTATGAGCCCGGCGACCTG
>JAEUIW010000131.1 GCA_016794925.1 Phycisphaerae bacterium | reverse complement strand
CCCGCCCCGGTACCTCTTCCACGTGCGGAAGTCCGTCGTCGAAGGCGTGTACGCAAGCCACGAACCATCGGGCGAGATCGTCCCCATCGCCCCGTACGGCACCGGCAGCCGCGCCGGAGGACCACCCGTGCTCGCGATCGTGAACAACTGCTCCTGGCGCTGCAGGCCCCCCTGCCCGGACGCGAAGTACATCACCCGGCCGTCGGGAGTCCAGTCCGTGATCACCTCGTTCGAAGGGTGATACGTCAGCCGCGTCGAAACGCCCCCCTCCACGGGGATGACATACACGTCACGGTTGCCCTCGTAGTTGCCCACGAACGCGATGAACTTCCCGTCGGGGCTGAACTTCGGAAAACTCTCACGCCCGGGAGGCGACGCCACCGGCCGCGCCATCCCGCCATCGCGACCCACCAGCCACAGGTCGTTCGCATAAACAAAGACAATGTCCTTCGCGCTCACGTCGGGCTGCTGGAGCATCTTCGCGCTCGGCCTCGAACCGCCCTGCGCCGAAACCACCGACGACAGCCCGAACACAGCCAGAGCACAAACGACGGAACGGCACGTGCGCATCTCGAAATCTCCTTCGCGCGGCCGCTTCACGCAGTCGCGCGGAGCGGAAGTGTAACGACACCCTTTCCGACGCCGCCCGGGCAACCCCCCTCGCGCCACCCGCCGCAAGCATCCGTTCAGCCCCAGTACCATCCACCTCAACGGA
>JAEUIW010000130.1:253-720 GCA_016794925.1 Phycisphaerae bacterium | reverse complement strand
CGGGCGGCGCGGTGATGCCGAGCTGCTCCGCGAGGCGGCCGATCTCGTCGACGTTCGTATGGGCCTTTTCCACGCTTCGGAGTACGCGGGCTTGAGCGACGTCGCGGCGGTCGGAGACGCGGAGCTGTTTCCATTCGCCGCTGCCACTGAGCGGCTGGCACCAGGTGCCTTCACCGCGAACGGCTAGCAGCAGCGAACCGGCGCCGCCGGCCGCGGGCGTGCTGCCGTCCACGAGTTCAGGGCAGCCGAGGACACCGATGGTGACCGTGCCGTTCTCGATCTTGCCAAGGGCAACCGCGTATTGGTCGCGGCGCAAGAAGCCCTTGGTGCCGTCGATGGGGTCGAGCGTCCAGAATTCGGACGGCGGCTCTCCACTGCCGCGATCGATCAAGCCACAGACTTCTTCTGGCGTCGCATCGGGCACGCTTCGCCGGACGAACCGCGTGACCTGGTCCAGCGTCTCGATA
>JAEUIW010000130.1:0-243 GCA_016794925.1 Phycisphaerae bacterium | reverse complement strand
CCTCTTCAAGCTGCAGTGCGGCGGCCGACTCGTCGCCAATGAGCGTGACGCCGGGCAGCCCCTCCGCGAGCCGGCGGGCGATGACTGCTTGCACCACGAAGTCGCCCACCGTGACCGGCGAGCGGTCGTCCTTCACGAGCGCGGGCGTGACGAGTTCCTGCTGAACCGCGCGGGCCAAGAGAGCGGCCTCTCGGACCGCCGCCACGGCGCAAACAATTTCGGGGGAGTCAAACTTCATGAGAA
>JAEUIW010000012.1 GCA_016794925.1 Phycisphaerae bacterium | reverse complement strand
GCACGCCGCGGGAGACATCAGTAGACTTCCTCACGGTTCCTCTCATCTGAACTGGTACAGGAAAGTCAGGCAGGTCATAATGTTCTCATGGATTATATCGGAGCATGGGATGGCTCACATTGGTCGACTTTGGGAGATGGAATCTACTCGACTTTCGGCTGGCCAAGGGTGAGCGGAGTTCGTACCGTGCTCGCAATCGAGGGCACTCTGTATGTCGGCGGTGTCTTCAACATCGCTGGTAGCGCTACATGCAACTGCGCAGCCAAATGGCAGGATGGCATTTGGACGGCCATCGGCCAGAGCGATACTTCTGCCTACCGAGTGGTCGAAATCGACTCGCTGGCATGGTTGGATGGCAACTTGTACGCTGGTGGTGTGTTTAGAGAATCAGTTGATCAAGATTGTTCGGAACTTTACAATCTCGCACGATACGACGGAGCAAGTGACAAATGGGTACCCGTTGGAGCAACGGCATGTCAAGGCACTTGTCCGAATTGCTACACACAAGCGGTCGGCCCCATATTGGCGTTGACTACTCACGGCGGCTCGCTCTACATCGCGGGCTATCATGTCATTGTTGATGGCAGCTCACCCATCGCGACATGGACGCCTGGATCAGGTTATTCAAGCCTGCTTCCGGAAGGAGATGGCACGGCAGTAGCAATCGCGTTTTATGATGACGGCGATGGCGAAAAATTGTATGTTGCCGGTGACGGCCTAATCAACGATCGCCAAAGCTCTGGTCCTTATTTTTCGGTAGCTCGATACGACAACGACGAGTTGACGTCCATCAATGGACCGGACATTAATGGCGATGTCTTTGCGCTCTGTGTTGGAATCGATGAGGAAAGCCCGAACGGCGCATCGCTGTACGCAGGCGGCAAGTTCGAGAGCGTCGGCAGCCAAATCACAAACTTCCACAACGTGGCCAAGTTCAACGCAAATGGTTGGGCTTCGCTTGGCAACGGCATTGTCTCGGGACAGGGAGCACACGTTCTCGTACACGCGCTTCAGACCTTTGACGACTCGGGCAGCGACACCACTCCACTATACGCGTTCGGCTGGTTCGACTTGGTGGGTGGCGAAGCGGACGATGATCCGGCTCCGCATGAATCGAGCGGGATTGCGAAGTACTCCGATCACTCCCCGCGGTTCGTGAGCCAATTTGCCCCGCCCCCGGTGCCCGTGGCTCCATGCACACCGGAATACGATGCGTGCTTCACGGTTCTGGGCAATCGGCTGACGTACCAGTGGCTGAAGGACGGCTCGGCTCTCCCGGCCAACTCAGCGTACACGACCGTTCCCGACGAACCGTGGCGTCTCAAGATCGCGTTGGATCCGACGATCTGCGACTACCGCGGGGCGCAAGGAGTCTACAAGCTGCGTGTCACGGCTCACGATACCGCGGGCGGCGTCTGCGGGGACCCCGTGGAATCGCCCACGTTCGAGATCCGGTTCTGCATCGCCGATTTCAACACGGATTGCGCGGTGGACGACTTTGATTACTTCGATTTTCTCGACAAGTTCGCCTCCGATGATCCATCCGCGGACATCAACTGCGATCAGTCGATCGACGATTTTGACTACTTCGATTTCCTTGATGCGTTCTCCGCCGGCTGCGGGAGTTGAGCGGCTCCCGTGATGAGTGTCAGCGTGACGCCGACGACTACGGAATTCGCGCGGGCGCTGTTGTTCGCCTGACCGAGGCAGCGTGAATCCACAAGGGGTCGGATCATTCCGGCCCCTTGTTCTTTTTCACGCGCTGTTCACACCGGCGTGCCCTGAACCTGAACGCTTGTGGGCGGGGCCGATGGGCCGTAGCATGGCCGCCCGTGCCGCGGAACCGTTCCCATTCCGTCCCTCCCCCCCACTCCATCCCCCGCCACGCCCGCCCCCCCCTCACCCCCCTCACCCGAACGGCGTCGTGCCTGCTGCTGACGGTGGGATTGTGCGGAGAGATTCGCATGGTTTCGGCGCGCGGAGGTGTGATTCCGCCCGCGCCGGTTCCGATCTCGCCGGCGCGAGAGCCGGGGCCCGGAGGGGGCGTGTTCTCGGGGCGCGATTTCGGGGGTTTGCAATTCGAATCGCCGGTGCAGCCCGGGCCCCTGGCGGTGCGGGCCGCGCGGGCCTGGGTGTGGCAGGAGGTCGCGGCGCCGACGGAGCAGGGCGCGGGCGGGCAGACCGTTCACCGGATGTTCCTGCGCGGCGACGTGCGGGTGACGCTGGGACTGTATGAGTTCTGGGCGGCGCAGGCGGTGGCGTGGATCGAGCCGCTTGGGGACGGGAGCAGCCAGATTGCGCTGTTCTTCGACCGGGTGTCGGACCCGCGGGCCCAAGCGGGCATCGCCCAGTCGGGGGACCGACTGCTGGTGACAGGGATCATGCGCGGCGAGGTCTCGCTCCGCCCCGATCGCCTGGAGAGGGAGCGACCGGAAAACGAGATATTCGTGTCGGAAGCGGAGGGGCGTCTGGGACGGTTCCTGACAGCCGCGGCGACGGGCATCGACACGCCGGCCCCGGACCCGGTGCTGGCCGCGCCGAGGGGCCCTGCGGCCGTCCCGCCGGGCGTGTCGCAGCCGTACGAGCCGGGTTCGCCGCTGGCGGAGATGACCCCGGAGGAGGCCGAGGCGAGGCGGCAGCGACTGGCCGACGCACCGGTCGAGTACCCACCGATCTTCGCGAAGAACGGGCTGATCACGTTCGCGGCCGGCGAACCCACCCTTATCACGGGAGCGCCGGAGCAGGAGAACGTGGTGGTCATCACGGGCGGAGTGATCGTCCAGTACGACGACCTGAAGACGCGGCGTTCGTTGCAGATCTCGGCGGAGCGGGCGGTGGCGTTTTTGAAGCCGGGGCCGCTGCAGAGTCTGGCCCGGTCGTCGTCGGACACGGTGCGGGGGATCTACCTGGAGGGGAACGTGGTGGCCACGGACGGGCGGTACACGCTGCGCGGGCCGCGGATGTACTACGACGTGGCGAACAACCGCGCGGTGGTGCTGGACGCGGTGTTCAACACGTACGACGACAAGCTGGGCGTGCCGCTGTACGTGCGGGCGGCGTCGATCCGGCAGACGGCGGCGAACCAGTTCCGGACGGGGCGGGTGACGCTCTCGACGAGCGGGTTCTTCGAGCCGCAGCTGTCGCTGGGGGCGTCGAGCGTGACGCTGGAGCGGCGGGAGGTCGCGGGGAGGGGGACGCAGTCGTGGGTGGACGCGCAGGACCTGACGCTCCGGGCGGGGGGGCTGCCGTTCTTCTACTGGCCGTTCTTCAGCGGCGACCCCAACGAGATGCCGCTGCGGGACCTGCGGTTCGAGAACTCATCGGGCTCGGGCTTCGCGGTGAAGTCGGTGCTGGACTTCTTCGCGCTGACGGGGATCAAGCGGCCGGAGGGGCTGACGGCGGACCTGCTGCTGGACTATTACGTGAAACGGGGCGTGGGGCTGGGGACGGAGCTGGGGTGGGACGGGCAGGGATCGAAAGGGAACCTGCTGGGGTACGTGGTGCCGGACGACAAGGGCACGGACGTGCTGTCGTCGGGTCTGCGGAGGGACCGGGAGGGCGAGACGCGCGGGCTGCTGACGGCCGAGTGGCGGAGCTACCTGGACGAGCACTGGACGCTGTTCCTGGAGGGCTCGTACATCTCCGATGAGAATTTCGTGGACGCGTACTACCGGGACTGGGCCCGGGACCGGCGGGAATTCACGAACGCGGCGTACCTGCGGTACCTGAGGGAGAACACGGCGTTCGCGGCGCTGATCAAAGGGCAATTCAACGATTTCACGCCGAACCAGTACCTGCTGGAGAGCCGCGGGTACAACGTTGACAAGCTGCCGGAGGTGGGGTACACGCGCCTGGCGGACGACCTGCTGGCGGGTGCGGCGCCGGGCCTGCTGAGCTGGTCGCAGGAGTACCGGTACAGCCGGATGCAGTTGAATTTCACCGAGCCGACGGCGTCGGAGCTGGGGTTCGAATCGCCGCTGGTGAGCAACTCGGTGCTGGGGCTGCGGCCGGACGAATCGCCGGCGGATGCGCTGCGGAGGCGGGGGCTGAACGAGAAAGACGTGAACCGCTTCGACACGCGGCACGAGCTGGAGATGCCGCTGGACGCGGGGCCGATCCGGCTGACGCCCTTCGCCACGGGGCGGTTCACCTCGTACGACACGAGGTTCACGGCGTATTCGCCGGACGCGGACGAGCGGAGCCGGGTGTACGGCGCGGCGGGGGTGCGGGCGTCAACCGAATTGGTGCGGATCGATGATTCGGTGGAGTCCGAGCTGCTGGACCTGCACCGGATCCGGCACATCGTCGAGCCGAGCCTGACGCTGTGGTCGGCGGGCGCGAACCTGGAGCAGTCGGACCTGCCGGTGTACGACGATTCGGTGGAGTCGATCGCGACGGGCACGGCCGTGCGGGCGGGCGTGATGCAGACCTGGCAGACGCAACGGGGCGGGGAGGGGCGCTGGCGATCGGTGGACGTGCTGCGGGTGCGGACGGACGTGGTGCAGTCCTCCGGCGACGCCGACAAGGAGTCGCCCATCGGGCGGTTCTACGACTACCGCCCCGAGTACTCGCTGCTGGGGAATTTCGCGACGGCGGACGTGATCTGGCAGACGACCGACGCGCTCGCGCTGACGCTGAACACGGTCTACGACCTGGATCTGAACCAGCCGGCGCGGACCACCGCGGGCGGGACGATCCACCACTCGGATGACTTCTGGACCTTCGCCGAAGTGCGGTACATCAACGCGCTGGACGTGACGTACCTCGATCTCGGGGCGCGGTACCGCATCACGGACAAGTACCTGCTCTCGACGTTCGTGACGTACGACACGGACATCGGCAAGGTGCAGCGGGTGACGGTGCTGGTGCGGCGCGAGTTTCCCGCGGCCACCCTGGGCGTGGGGATCGGATACAACAACATCACGGACGAGTTCTCGGCGGTGTTTTCGTTCGAGCCCGCGGGGGCGAAGGGCCGGGGATTGCAGCTGCGCCGCCTGACGGAGGGAGAGGGCGGATCGGGCTTCGGCGGCTGATCCGACGGGGTACGCTCTCACCCCATGTGCGTGACGTTTCCTCGGGGATTCCAGGCGGCGGCCGCGACCGCCGGGCTCAAGCCGTCCGGCAAGCCGGACCTGGCTCTGTTGGCCCTGACCCGGGAGGCGGCGGAAGCCGGGCGGGCCGCTTCCGCGGCGGCCTTCACGACGAACCAGGTGGTGGGCGCGCCGGTGGTGGTGGGACGGCGCTGGCGCGAGCGGCACTTGGAGGGCGGGCCGGCCCTGCGGGCCGTGCTCGTGAACGCGGGCAACTCGAACGCGGCCACCGGCGAACAGGGCGAGCGCGACGCCATGACCTGCGCCGCGGAGACCGCGCGCCTGCTGGGGTGCGCGCCGGAGGAAGTGCTGCCGAGTTCGACGGGCGTGATCGGCCGCCCGTTGCCTGTCGGGAAGATCGCCGCGGCGCTGCCGGGCCTGGTGCGGGACCTGGGGTGCGGGGAGCGAGCGGACGACGCCTCGGCGCGCGCGATCATGACCACGGATCTGGCACCCAAGGTCGCGCGCGCGTCGTGCGCGATCGATGGGCGGGAGGTTCGTCTGGGCGCCATCGCGAAGGGCTCGGGGATGATCGCTCCGAACCTCGATGCTCCGGCGGGGGTGCCGCACGCGACCATGCTCGCATTCGTGACCACGGACGCAGTCGTTCGGCCGAGGGCGTTGCACGCGGCGCTCGCGCGGGCGAACGAGGGGACGTTCAACCGCATCAGCGTGGACGCTCATCCGAGTTGCTCGGACACGGCGGTGGTGATGGCGAGCGGCCTTGCCGGGCACGCGCCCCTCGATCTCGGCTCCGCATCGTTCGGGGTATTCGGGGAAGCGCTGCGGAACCTGTGCCTGCAATTGGCGGAGCGGATCATCATCGACGGTGAGGGGGCGAAGCGGATATTCCGAGTCGCGGTCCGTGGAGCGGCGAGCGACACGGACGCGAATCGAATCGCGCGTCGCGTCGTGGATTCGCCGTTGGTGAAGGCGGCCATTCATGGGGGGGATCCGAATTGGGGACGGATCGTGACGGCCGCCGGGAATGCCGGGGTTGCGTTCGACCCGCGCGAGGCCTGCTTGCGGATCGGCCCGGTGGAGGTGTACCGGGGCGGCGTGCCACGACCGGAGGCGCTGGCGGATCGCCGGCTGCGGGACGCCATGTCCGGCAACCGAGTGGAGGTGGAGTTGGCCGTGGGAACCGGGCCCGGGTCGTCGTGGATGCTGGGGTGCGACCTGAGCGCCGAGTACGTGCGTATCAACGCCGACTACACGACGTAGACGTGGGGCTGAGGTGGGCGGCCCGGGGCCTCATTCGTGTTCGACGGAGATGGATCGACCCCGGGCCGGTCGCGCGGCCCGGGGAGCACGGAGCCGGTACGCTTGGGCGGTCATGTCATCGTTCGTTCGCATCACGGATGTCTCGCCTCGCGATGGGCTGCAGAATGAGCCCGGGGTCATCTCGACCGATGAGAAGATTCGACTGGTCGAGTCGCTGTGCGAAACGGGCGTGGACGAGATCGAGGTGACGAGCTTCGTGAGCGCACGATGGGTGCCGCAGCTTGGGGACGCCGCGGCGGTGCTCTCCGGCGTGCGTACGCGGAAGCCACCGGGCATGTGCTTCTCCGTGCTGGTGCCGAACGACAAGGGGATGGAGGCCGCGCTGAGGGCCAACGATTCGGCGGGTGCTAGGCTCATCGATAAGGTCGCGGTGTTCACGGCGGCGAGCGAGACATTCGCGCAGCGGAACACGAACGCCAGCATTGGCGAAACGATCGAACGGTTCCGCGCGGTGGTTGGCGCGGCGCACGCGAATGGACTGGTCGTGCGCGGGTACGTCTCGTGCGCGATTGCGTGCCCGTTCGAAGGGCCGATCTCGCCGGTCCGGGTCGCGGAAGTCGTGCAGCGCTTGCGGGATCTCGGGGTGGATGAACTGGATCTGGGCGACACGATCGGCGCCGGGGACGCGGCTTCAATCCGAGCGATGCTGATCGAGGTCGATCGGGTGTGGCCCGTTTCGGCAACAGACGAGGCCGTGCGGTCCGGCCGGGGGCTGTGCACGCTGCACCTGCACGATACGTTCGGTCGGGCCGCCACGTGCGTGGGAGAGGCGCTGCGGTCCGGCGTGCGGTCATTCGACGGGGCGACGGCCGGGCTGGGCGGCTGCCCGTACGCGGGGACCGCGGAGCGTCCGGCTCCCGGGAACGTCGATACCGGCCTGGTCGTCCGCGCCGCCGAACGAGCGGGCTACGAGACCCATGTTGACCTGACTCGACTTGAAGGGGCCGCACAATTGGCGCGTTCCATCACGTCGCGGGCGAGGGCGCTCGCATGATCGGCGCAACGATCGAGCGCGGCGTCGCAACGCTGACGTTGCGTCGCGCGGCGAAACGGAATGCCATGACCCCCGAGTTGCTCGCGTGCCTCGTGACCTCGATCGGCCAGGTCTCGTCGGGGGCACGCGCGATCGTGCTAGCGGGCGAGGGTACGGTGTTCTGCGCGGGATTCGACCTCTCGCTGTGCCGCGAGCATCCGGACGGTTCGGTGATGCGGGCGCTCCTGTCGGGGCTGTCGGACGTGATCGTGGCGTTGCGGGACCAGCCGCGACCCGTGGTGATGGCCGCGCACGGGGCCGCGATCGCGGGTGGGTGCGCGCTGCTGGGGGCAGCGGATTTCGTCATTACGAATGACGACGCCAAGATCGGATATCCGGTCGCGAGGCTGGGCGTCTCGCCGGCGGTTTCGGCGCCGTACCTGAGGCTGCTTGTGGGTGATGGCGCCGCCCGGGAGCGTCTGCTGGACTCTCGCCTGATCTCGGGCCGGGAGGCCGCCGGGATCGGGCTCGCGACTCAATCGCTTGCCTCCGCGGCGGACGTCGGGCCCGCGGCGCAGGCCACGGCTCGCGCACTCGCGAACACGCCCGTCGAAGCGATTTCCGCGACGAGGGCGTGGTTGCACGAAGTCGAGGGCCTCGGTGACGCCCCTTGGCGAGCGCTCAGGGCATCGCTCGCGCTGACCGGTGAAGAAGAGGAGCGGAGAATGCTCCCGAAGGCGTGGACGACTCGCCCGACGGATTCTCCGAATTGACGTCCGTTCCAGTTGTCGTCGGCCGCGGAGCGCCGAGTTCACGAAGGGCCATCATGCTCGCCACACTCACGATCGAAGGATGCATCGGCACGCTGACCCTCAATCGGCCCGAGGCGCGGAACGCGCTCTCGCTGGATCTCCTGGAGGAACTGCACGCGCGGGTTGACGAGGTGTCGCGACGATCGGACGTGAATGTGATCGTTCTCACCGGAGCAGGCAAGGCGTTCTGCGCGGGGATGGATCTCCGGGCCGTTCTCGATGCCCCGTCGTTGGCTCTGACGCTCCTGCGATCGCTCGCCGATTTGACGCTCAAGTTGAGGGCGCTGTCGCAGGTCACGGTCGCGCGAGTCCAGGGCGCGGCGATCGGGGGCGGCTGTGGACTGACAACGGTGTGCGACTTTGCCATCACGCACGCCGACAGCAAGATGGGGTTTCCCGAGGTTGACCTGGGCGTGTGCCCGGCGGTCGTGGCGCCGTGGCTGGTGCGTAAGCTCGGCGCGGGTCGCGCTCGGGCGGTCCTGCTGCGTGGCGGGCTGATGTCGGGCGACGAGGCGCTCGCGATCGGTCTGGTTACGCTCGTGACGCCCGCCCCGACGGACTTGGGCCCCGCTACCGATGAGCTTGTGTCCCGACTGGCGACTGGCGGGCCGGCGGCGCTCGCCGCCACCAAACGGCTGCTCAACGAGCTTGACGGTTCGCTGGACGCCGACATTGTCCGCAAGGGGGCCGAACTGTCCGCGCGGGTTCTGTGCACGCCCGAAGCGCAAGCCCGATTGCGAGCCCGGCTGACGGGATGACCGGATCGGACCGGAGCATGTGCCGCCTTCTATGCTCACGGCATGACCATCAGCTCAACGCTCCTGCCGATCCAACGTGACACCGCGGACCTCCCGGATTCGCTCCCGGGCTCGGTGGTGGTCCGACTCGATCAGCCCGGCTCCTCCGTCGTTGTGCTCGATCACCTGCTGCTGCGGCGGCTCGAGCTCACGCTCAAGACGCTCACGCGGGATGTGACCGGTCTGATCCTCGCCTCGTCGAGCGAGCGGGTCTTCGTCGCCGGAGCGGACTTGAAGGCGATCGACGCGATGAGCGATCCGGAACTCCATGCGTACCTGGAGTTCGGCTCCTCGGTGTACGCGATGATCTCGGAAATGGCGTGCCCGACCGTGGCCGCGATCAACGGGGCGGCGCTGGGCGGCGGCTTGGAGATCGCGATGCACTGCGACGCGCGGGTGGCCTGCCCCGCGGCCTCCGGCAAGCCGTACCCCATCGGCCTGCCGGAGGCGTCGCTGGCACTCTGCCCCGGTTGGGGAGGCACGAACCTGCTTCCGGCCCTGATGGACCCGGCGGAAGCGATCCGACGCACCGGGTCGGGCAAGGCGATGCTGCTGGATGAGGCGCTGCGATTCGGAGTTGTGGACGCGGTGGCGGACTCCGCAGCGGACTTGCTGCACGCGGCCCGGAAGATGCTGATTTCGATTCGCGGTCAGGGCGTCCGTCGTCGCGACGGCGCGCCGTCGAGATGGATCGGACGGCCTGGGGTGAGTGCCGGGGTCGCCTTGGGATTGACCACGATCCGAGGCGAATTGGGTCAGGGTTCGCCGTCGAATGCCATGCGGGCCGTGATGCGAGCGGTAGAAACCGGACTGGAGTTCGGCTGGCAAGCGGCGCTCGTGGTTGAACGCGAAGAGCTGGTGCGGCTACGCCACTTGCCCGAGGCGCGTGCCGCGCTGAGGGCGTTCTTCGAGCGGAACCAGCCGAAGAAGCCCTAACATGCGCAGCCGATGGGGCCCAATCTGGACCCGAACAGCCGAATACGACGGAGCGATCACATGGCCGATCTGAAGAACCTCCGGGGCATCTCCGAGGCGGACAAGAAGCTGCTCGCGGAAGCGGAGGAGTGGCTTGGCGCCGAGCCCGGAAAAATGGGCCCGGTGAAGAACCTGTTCTGGGGGAACATCAAAGAGGATTTCTACTTCCCGTATCCCACGCAGGACGCGCGTGAGCAGGCCGAGTGCGATCAACTGCTGGCGCGGCTGGACGATTATCTGAAGTCTGAGCACCCGGCGGTCGTCATCGACCAGGAGCAGGAGATCCCGCGCTGGGTGGTCGAGCGGCTGTTCGAGCTGGGCGTGCTGGGGATGACGATCCCGCGCGAGTTCGGGGGCCTCGGGCTTGGGATCACCAGCTACAACCGCGTGCTGGAGCGGATCGGCGCCGCGTGCGGCTCGACCGCGGTGCTGGTTTCCGCGCATCAGTCCATCGGGTGCAAGGCGGTCATGCTCTACGGGACGCCCGACCAGAAGAAGCTCTGGTTGCCTCACCTCGCGAAGGACTGGCTGAGCGCGTTCTGTCTCAGCGAACCCAACGTGGGCTGTGACGCGGGAGGCCAGGAAACGCAGTTCACGAAGTCGGATGACGGCCAGTTCTACATTCTGAACGGCGAGAAGAAATGGGCAACGAGCGGCGCGATATCGGGCCTTTTCACAGTGATGGCACGTGAGATGAAGCCCGACGGGCGCGGCAAGATCTCGGCTCTTGTCTGCCACCCCTGGATGGAAGGCGTGGAGATTTATCAGAAGAACCGATCGAAGGCCGGGATTCGGGGCACGTGGCAGGCGCGGATCCGCTTCCACAATGTGCGGGTTCCCAAGAACAACCTGCTAGGCCAGGAGGGGCGCGGGCTGCAGATCGCGCTGTCATGCCTGAACTTCGGGCGCTGCACGCTCAGCGCGGGGATGCTCGGCGGGGCGCGCCGGGTTCGCGATCAGGCCACCAAGTGGGCGGCAACACGTTTCCAGTTCGGCGCCCCGCTCGCGGACAAGGAGCTCGTGCGGCAGCGCATCGCGCACATGGCCGCGCTCGATTACGCGATGGACGCGGTGCTCTACATGACCACCGGGATGCTCGATCGGAAAGACGAGGACATCCAGGTCGAGACGGCCATGTGCAAGGTCTTCTGCTCGGAGATGGGCTGGCGGGTCGTGAACGATGGGCTCCAGATCATGGGCGGCGAGAGCTACATGACGGAGAACGAGGTGGAGCGCGTGTTCCGTGATTCACGCATCAATCTCATCGTCGAGGGCGCGAACGAGGTGATGCAGTCGTACATTTTCGGCTATGGGGGCAAGCAGCTGGCGGAGATGATGCTGGGGATCAAGCAGTCGCTGCTCAAGGACCCGGAGGAGGCACTGGGCACGTACCTCGCCAAGGCGATACGCAACACGTTCCGTCCAGAGATCATGCGGCGAGCGATCCCGCTGGGCATGGAGGTGTTCCTGGGCATCCGCAGACGCCTTCCCTCGGTGACAAGGGTCCTGCCAGACCTGCGGCCGTACGCGGACCGCATCGCAAACCTGGTTCGGGAGCACACCTACCAGTTCAAGGTTATGAGCAAGCGGTACGACGTGAAGATGCTGGAGCGGCAGGCTGTCCAGGCTCGGCTCGCCGACAGCGCCATCATGTTGCACGCGGCCCTGTGCACGCTGAGCAAGCTCGACTCGGACCTCCGGGCCCACTCGGGCAACGGGACCGACCTTGAATTCGATCGCGACAAAGCCGCCGCGATCCACTTCCTTGACCTGGCGGAACTGGCGGTCCGGCGGTCTTTCCTTGACCTGTACGAGCACGCGGACGCGAGCATGCTCGCCGCCGCATCGGCGGCTCTGACCCATAGTGCCGCCCTGCCCAATGCGGTCTTCGTGATCCCGGAGAAGAGCCCCAACGCCAAGGGCACTGGAAGAGTCAACCGGCAGGACGGGATCAAGCAATTCCCGGGTGAGCCGTTCGGGGCCAGCCATCCGGCCGCGGCGACCGCCCGGTAGCCGAGTGGCTCAGATCTGACCAGTTCGGGCGAACGTGCTCGTTCCTGGGATACGCTTTCGGTCTCGGCCTGATGATGTTCATGGCGCCGCCTTCTTGCGCGGCCTCCCAACGGAGACTCTCTGATGCCCGTCCGGACCGCGTTCGCAGCCCAGATCGAGCACCTTCAGATTCTCGACGAGCATGGGAAGCTCGACGAGCGATTGGCTCAAGGTACGCTCACCGATGAGCAGGTTGTCTTCGCGTACGAACGGATGATCGACTACCGAAAACTCGACGAGATCGCGTTCACCTTGCAACGCTCGGGCCGCATGTACACCTACCCGCAGAACAAGGGGCAGGAGGCGGCGGCTCTCGGCTCGGGTCTGGCGATGCGCAAAGGTGTTGATTTTCTGGTTCCGTGTTACCGCGAGAACGCTGCGCTCTTCCTGCACGGTCTGCCGCCGGAGTGCATCTTCCTGCACTGGATGGGCGACGAACGGGGCAACGCGATCCCTTCCGGGGTCAATGTGACACCGATCGCCATCCCAATCGGAACGCAGATGCTACACGCGGTCGGCCTCGCGTGGGCTTACAAGTTGCGAAAAGAAGACCGCTGCGTGATCACGTATTTCGGGGACGGGGCCACGTCGGAGGGCGATTTCCACGAGGCCATGAACTTCGCGACGACCTTCAACGTACCCTGCGTGTTTTTCTGCCAGAACAACCAATGGGCGATCTCCGTCCCCCGCGAGCAACAGACGGCATCCGAGACTGTGGCGCAGAAGGCCATCGCGTATGGTGCACGCGGCATCCAAGTCGACGGCAACGACCTCTTTGCCGTGTACAAGGCGACGACGGAAGCCCGTGACCGGGCCCGCGCGGGCGGCGGCATCACGCTTATCGAAGCGATCACCTATCGGCTCGGCGACCACACGACGGCGGACGACGCACGCCGGTACCGCGACACGGCGGAGGTGGAATCGTGGGCGGCCAAGGACCCGATGATCCGCACCCGGAAGTACCTTGAATCCAAGGGTCTCTGGGACGAGCAGAAGCAGGCCGCCGCGGAGGAGCACGGCAAGGCGTTCGCTCAGGACATTGTCAGAAAGTCTGAGGGCATCGCCAAGCCGGAAGTCCGCGAGATGTTCGACCACTTGTACGCGGAGATTCCCGACGAACTGCGCCGCCAGCGGGACACGCTCCGAACCCATTCCCTCGGGCTGTACCCGGAGCAGTCCGGACTCGCCGTCAGCGGCCGCCGTGGGAGCTGAAGCTACATGTTCGTGCAATTTACGGACAACGACGGTCGCGAAACATGGATCAACCCGGTCCACGTCAAGGTTGTACGCACGAATCAGGGGTTTCTTGGCGGCAAGAAAGGCTCGGAGATCTGGTTCAGCTTTGGAAGCTCCTCCGAAGCGATCTATGTGCCGCAGAGCCCGTCGGAAGCGGCCGCGCTGCTGGACGCAGCGATGCCGCCAACCTCGTTCGTGGACGCGGGCGACGATTCTGAAGACGATTCCACGCCGAAATCTTCCTGAACCCGACGGGCCCGTGTGACGCTCGTCGCCCGCCTTGAAACGCACCCGTTCGCCCGAGAGAGCACGCGATGCCACGAACACCGCAGATGATCGAGAAGGGTCTGACGCTCGTTGACGCTATCAACGAGGCCTTGTCGCAGGAAATGGAGCGGGACGCCCGCGTCATCTGCCTCGGCGAGGACGTTGGCCTGAACGGCGGCGTCTTCCGGGTGACCGAGGGCCTGCAAAGACGATTTGGCCCCGATCGGTGCATCGACACGCCGCTCTCAGAATCCGGCATCATGGGCACGTCCATCGGCCTCGCAATGGCGGGCATGCGTCCGATCCCGGAGATTCAGTTCGAGGGCTTCCTCGGCCCGGCCCACGATCAGCTCGTCAATCACGCCGCCCGCTTCCGCAACCGGACCCGCGGGGCCATCACGATCCCGCTCACGGTTCGCGTGCCTTGGGGCGGCGGCATCCATGCTCCGGAGTTTCATTCGGACTCACCGGAGGCGATCTACACGCACAGCCCGGGAATGAAGGTCGTCTGTCCGAGCACGCCGTCCGACGCCAAGGGGCTCCTCCTGGCCGCCATTCGCGATCCAGACCCTGTCATTTTCTTCGAGCCCAAACGGGTGTACCGATCGTTCCGCGAGCGCGTGCCGGAAGAGGACTACACGATCCCAATCGGCAAGGCGAAGCTTCTCACCGAGGGGACCGACCTCACGGTTGTGACTTGGGGCGCCAGCGTCTTTCAGTGCCTTGAGACTCTTGATTCCCTTCCCGATGACCAGTCCGTCGAGCTGATCGACCTCCGAACTATCAACCCTTTCGACGCCGATGCCGTCGCGGCTTCGGTCGAGAAGACCGGGCGATGCGTCGTGGTCCAAGAAGCTCCCAAGACGTGCTCGATGGCCTCCGAACTTTCCGCCACCATCCAGGAGCGGTGCTTTCTGCACCTTCTCGCGCCGGTTCAACGTGTGTGCGGATTTGACACGATCATGCCGTACGCAAAGCTCGAGCTCGAATACCTCCCCGACCCGAAGCGGATCGCCGAGGCGATCGGTCATACTCTCGCCTATTGAGTCGGCCGGACGGCTCCTGACGGAACCGCTCGATGGACAATTGCTCTTTCCGTTTCTTGCGTTGATGAACGGCTTCGTGAAGGTCCCCCATGGCACAGCAGAAAACCGCATCCAATCCAAATGACTTCATCCTCCCAGATCTTGGCGAGGGTGTGCACGAGGCCGAGCTCATCAAGTGGCTGGTCAAAGAAGGGGATCGCGTCGATGAGCATCAGATCCTCGCCGAAATGGAGACCGACAAGGCCCGCGTTGAAGTACCCTCTCCCCGTGCCGGGGTCATCGCGACGCTTCACGGCGCTGAGGGCCAGATTCTGAAAGTCGGGAACGCCTTGGTCACTTTCGCCGGCGCCGCGGCTGACTCGGACGCGACGCGCGGCGAGAACGGCGCCACGCCCACGCGAACCAGCAGGCCGTCGTTGTCGCCCGCTCGCGCCCCGGAGTCCATGCCGGTTGCGGAGGACGCGGGAACCGTGGTCGGCGCCGTCGGCGGTGCTCTGGGAGGCGTGACCGCGGCTCCGGGCAGAGCGCTCGCGACGCCCGCCGTGCGCCGTCTTGCCCGAGACATGGGCGTGGACATCGATACCGTTGTGGGTTCGGGGATTGCCGGACGTGTGACCGAGCGGGATGTTCGGTCCGCATCCACCGGCGCGGCGCCCAGCGCGACGAAACCCCATGCGCAACCGATCGTCATACCCGGACCGGGACCACGCCCCCAGACTGGTGCGCATGGTTCGGTGGCAACTTCCAGGTCCTCCCCGGTGCCCTCGGCCCCAACCGTGCCCTCCATCCCACCGGGTCAGGATGTCCTTCGAATCCCGTTCCGCGGCGTGCGACGGACGATTGCCAACCGCCTCCGGGAGTCCATGAGCCAGGCCGTCCACTTCAACGTGATGGACGAAGCGGACGTTTCGTCGCTGGACGCGCTCCGGAAGCGGCTCGCGGCCGCTTCGGGTGAGAAACTGTCGTTCCTGCCTTTCGTAGCGTCGGCCGTGTGCCGCGTGCTGACATCCGCCGAATTCCGGTCGATGAACGCCACGGTAGACGAAAAACCGAATGATCCAGCGTACGAAGCGTCGATCGTGCAGCATCGAGCGGTCCACATCGGGATCGCGACCGACACGGACAGCGGGCTCATGGTTCCTGTCATCCGCGACTGTGACGCCATGGGCGTGCTCGAGATCGGCCGTCAGATAGTCTTTGTCGCCGAAGCGGCTCGCTCCCGATCTGCCGCGCGCGAACTGCTCGTGGGTTCGACGTTCACAATTTCCAACGTGGGATCGCACGCGGGACGGTTCGCCACGCCGGTGATCAACTATCCTGAAGTCGCGATTCTGGCCGTTGGCCGGGCACGACCCGCGCCCGTCGTGCGCGGCGGCGGTATTTTCGTCGGTCACATGCTCCCGCTCAGCCTCGCGTGCGACCACCGAGTGGTGGACGGGGCCACCGCGGCCTTGGCGCTCTCGCGCATCGTCGAGTTGCTTCAGGCGCCTGATTCACTCCTCGCGCCCGCTCGGGGATGAGGTATCCTGTGCTGTGGCGCGGTCGCTATGCGACCGTGATTCGTGAGACCATCTCCGACAGCCGATCAAGACCCGCAATCAGGTTGGCTTTGGGTGGCCCGAAGCTGAACCGCACGTAGCCACCGAGCGGAGAAGGGCCGGACCGTTGGCGGCTGGGATTCACGTCAAAGTATTCTCCCGGGACGGTCAGCACCCGGTGCTTGAAGGCCTCGCGCATGAAGCCCTGACCGTCGTTCAGCGGCGCGGGGAGCTCGCGAACGCTGCCCCACGCATAAAAGGTCCCGATGGCCGGGGCGGGGAACCGCACGCCCAGCGCACCCAGCCGTTCGACCGTCAGCCGGTTCTTTTCCGCGAAAACCTCACGAACCGCTTCAACCTCCTGATCCGCTCGGTTTGGCCTTAGAACTTCGACCGCCGCGCGTTGAATCGGGCGTGACGCCCCGCCGTCAAGAAAGCTGCCCGCGGCCGTGAGCGCCTGCACGACGGCCCGGGGCGCGACCACCCATCCCACGCGCCAACCGGGGTATCTGAAGCACTTCGTGAGGCCGTCGATGACTACCACCGGATCCGCGTTCACGTCACCGACAAACTCCGCGGCGGAGACCGGGCCCGGCCGTTGCTGTCCCGCCATCGGCGCATAGACATAGTGCGAGTAGAACTCGTCCATGAGCAACGTGACCCCTCTGCGGCGGCTCATCTCGACCCACGCCGCGAGCTCCGAGCCGCGAACCACCGTGCCGGTGGGATTGCAGGGATTGCTCACCAGGAGCACACCGAGGCGATCCCGCTCAACCCGCTGATCCAGTTCGGCCGGGTCGATCCGGAATGCGTGTTCGGGGCGCAACTCGATCCACTGCGGATCAAGTCGGCGGAAGGTGCTGAGCAGATCCTCGTAGGCGGTGTAGTCCGGGGTGAAATACCCGAGCCTGACATCGCTCAGCGCCGCGCCGATGCGTGTGAGTGCCGCCCGCCCGCCCGGACAGATGCAAACGTTCTCCGCGGAATACTGCGAGGCTTTGCCTTGCCTGTACAACCGGTTGTAGTGGTTCGCAACGGCCTCACGCAATTCGGAGATTCCCTCGACCGGTCCGTACGCGTGGTCCGCGAGGTCGATCTCGAATTCGTCAAATCGCGGCGGGGCCCCCTCGATATCCCCAACCTCCGGCTGCCCCTGGCCGAGATTGCTCCATGACGGATCACCCATGCGGTAGCCCAGCTTCATGGCCTCAACATTGACACGAATCACGCCCATGAAAGGCACCTGGCGAAACGCACCGGGCATGGTCAGCACTCCTATTGGCCGAGCTCAACGACTCCACGAGCAGGCACGCGCTCGTTCGCAGCACCTGGTTTCCGGGCCGATCAGGCTAGGTCCCCGGTGCGACGAACGTCCCACGCGCGTGATCCTTGGAAACGTCCGGAAAGCGAAGCGAACGGCCGTGGAACGAGCAGTACACGCCCGGCTGCAAAACGCCGGCCGCGTAGACGGCCTCGGTCAGGTTCTGCAGGGCATCGGACCGCTTCATCTCAAACGGCCGCATGGCACCCGTGAGCACAACCGGTACGCGCGGGCCCGATGGGGAGAACGCCTCGTGCAGCGCGCGACCGGTGAGATGAAGGGTGTCCGTGCCGTGCAGGATGACCAGCCCGGTTGCTTCGGTCGGCAACGCAAGGGAACCTCCGCATGCCCGGGCGGCCTCCACCACGCGGCGGCGGTCGTCATCGTTCATCACCAGCGAGTCCTTGCTCATCAACTCGATGATGCTCACGGTCGTATCCTCCAGGCGCAGCCGCAATAGCATGCGCCGGACGATCGAACGCTGGTTCTCCAGCGAGCCCGTACGCTCGTTGTAGGTCTTCTCAATCGTGCCGCCTGTCGTGATGAGCGTGATGTGGCGCATCGATCCACAACATAGGTCACGCCGGTGGCCCGGTCGATGGGCGAGCGAGCGCGATGGTGTCGATTCGCCGAGGCTGTCCTTCTTTGCGGTGTGATCCCCGCGATGTATTCTCGCTCGTGGCGGTCGGGTCGTTGCCCCCCGGCACGCCGGCGGGGCGCCCATGTCCCGTGACGAGCGTGCGCTCAGGCGCCGATCATTTCCTCTTTGTGCTGCTTGCGTGGATCGGTTTTCGCGATGATTTGGCTCACGCCATGCTGGTTGAACCCCTTGTACCCGTCGTTGCGCTCCAGATTTTCCAGATGCGATCCGATCGCGCCCTGAGCTCGGAATTGGGAGGCCTGTGCCGGGGTGACGCATCCCTGTTCCAGGAGCCGATCGATCCGCTTGTCCGCGACGCGCCAGCGCTCACCAACCGTGAATGCCTGCTTGAGAAACGGGAAACTCGTGAACGGGTCCATCGTCTCGATGTGCGCGGCAACAAGCTGGTCCCTGAGAGCCTCGTAATCGAATACGCACTCAAGATGGTGCATCCCGGCCTGCAGCATCGCCTCGCCGTGCAACCCGCACCAGAGTCCCACCGTGCCCAGTTCCTTCTTTGGAGCCAAACCATCGTGGGCAAAGTCACCCCGGATCTCCTCGGGCGAGAGGTCCACGTCCGCGAAGATGGTGATCCCGCACACCGGCTGCTCAAGCACCTGCGCGCCCCAGCCCGCTTCGTTCCCGGCATAGAACCGCTCACGGCACTTGAAACCGAGTGTTTCGAACACGCGGATGAGCGCGGGGAAGCAGTGCCTCGACGAGCGGTAGGTGTGGTGATCGTGGTTCGCCCAGCCGAGCCCCAAGCGGTCCTGACGTGCCCTTTGAACTTGCGCGGCGCGATTGCGTCGCTGCCAGTATTCTCGCTCCGATGCGAAAAACAGGTCGCACGCCAGATCACGGCCGAGATCCTGCGCCGCCGCCTCGACAAGATGTTGGGTGTGATCGAATCCCGCTTCGTCGTCGTCCCAGTCCCTGGCCCGCCGGCGGAATGACTCAAGATGCCTGAGCGTCGCGACCGTTCGTGCGGGTGGTGGGTCGTCCGTCTTGAATCCTCGGTACCCGTGGCGCTCGATCACCCACAGTTCGCTCGCGCCGTCCCGGAATGCGAGCGCCCGCCGGAACTGGGCCAACGGCGCGCCGTCGATATCGTCCTCGGACACGGTGGGATCATCCGCGATGTGCCAGGCCGATAGAAAGTCCACCACCGACTCAGCCTTGATTCCGACGCGGGTGGTCTGCCCACCCGAAAGCAGGATGGCGGGAAAGATCCCCGATTCGTTCACGTAGCACTCCGGGGCACCCGGAACCGCCTTGCGAACAAAGCCGGTCGCCGCGAGTTTGGCCTTGAGCGCAGCCGTTCTCGGCACCTGGATATGGTCAACCCAGTCGATGAACCGCGTGCCGGTCTCGTGTTTCATGCGATCCCGGACCGTCGCCGCGTGCGGGGACGTCTTCAGGAACGCTCCGACGAGATCGAGCACGAGCCGATACGCCTCGGGCTGTGGCTTCCAATGAAACTGATCCAGCGTGCCGCTTGACTTCGCCATGGCCATCTGGGGACTCTCCGAACTCCCACCTGCCGCGCCGGCGTCGTCGAACCAACGCGGCACGCACAGGGGACGATGTTGTAGGCGCAGCCGAAGGCCACGCCAAGGTGGCACCGCCGGACGGGCTCACGCCGTCCCGCTGCCGTTGGCGGTATTCTGGGGTTCACCTTTCCCAACAGGAGGTTCGCATGCCCATCGCGTTGGTCCGGACGGTGTTGATCGCATTCGGTCTGGCCGGGTCGCTGTCTGCGGGTCAGACACCACCCGAATCTCTCCCCACGCCCCGAACGCTCAAAGCCTCCGACTTCAAGGGACTGACGTGGCGATCCGTCGGACCTGCCAACATGGGCGGCCGCGTCGCTGCGATCGCGCTCAAACCGGGCGACGCCAAGACGTTCTACGTGGGCCTCGCCACGGGTGGCCTGTGGAAAACAACGAACGCGGGCACGACTTTCAGCCCGATCTTTGACAAGGAGATCACGAGTTCGATCGGGTCCATCGCTGTCTGCGATGCCCCCGGAGATTGGCCGGGGTGGAAGAACGAGCCGAAGGACCTGAACGAGGCGATCCCCGACCCAAAGGATGCGCGGGCAGCCGACGCGGCCGCGAAGAAAGAGGCTGAGAAGGGAAAGGGCAAGATCATCTGGGTGGGCACGGGGGAAGGAAATGGCCGCAACAGCTCGAGCTTCGGCAACGGGGTCTATCGATCAACCGACGCGGGAGCGAACTTCGTCCAGACCGGCCTTATCGAATCGCATGACATCCCCGCAATCGCCGCCGATCCGAGGAACCCCGATGTCTGCTACGCGGCCGCTTTGGGTCGGCTTTGGGGTCCGAATCCCGAGCGCGGTGTGTACAAGACAACGGACGGGGGCAAGACGTGGACGCCCTCACTCCAAATCGACGAGAATACCGGCGCGTGCGAGATCGTCATCGACCCACGGAACCCTGACACGCTGTACGCCGGTATGTACGCGCGACGGAGGACCGCTTACTCCTTCACGAGCGGCGGCCCACAGGGGGGCGTCTACAAATCAACCGATGCGGGCAAGAGTTGGAACAAGCTCACCAATGGGCTGCCCGCTCGAACCGGTCGCATCGGCCTGGACGTCTTTGCGCCCAACCCCTCGATCCTGTACGCCGTCGTGGAGTCTGAGCAGGACGGCTGGGGCGTCGAACCGTTCGACGATCGGTCAAAGCACGGCGGCGTGTTCAAATCCGTTGACGCGGGCGAGACGTGGGTGAGGATGAGCGACCAGACGCCCCGAGCGTTCTATTTTTCCAAGATCCGTGTGGACCCGAAGGACGACGGGATCGTGTTTCTCTTGGGCTGGACGCTTGAGGTGTCGGACGACTCAGGTCGCAACTGGCGGAACGCCGCCCGGAAGCCCCACGGAGACATGCACGCACTGGCGATCGATCCGAGTGACGGATCCCATCTCTTAATGGGAACAGACGGCGGTGTCTACCAATCGTGGGATCGGGGAGCCACGTGGGATTTCCACAATCAGATCCCCGCGGGCCAGTTCTACAACGTGGCGCTTGACGACTCCGATCCGTACCGGATCATGGGCGGACTGCAGGACAACGGATCCTGGATCGGAACCAGCCGCACCAACCTGGTGATGCCGCCCGACGGTCCGGGGTCGACCGGCAACGGACTCACGAATGAGCAGTGGCGGCTGGTGTGGTGGGGAGACGGGTTTCACTGCGCGTTCGACCCGATCGACCCCGCCATTGTGTACGCCGAATCGCAGGGAGGAGAACTCGGACGGGTTCACCTTGAGAGCGGCCGTCAGAAAGTCATCAAGCCGGGCCCACGAGAGGGCCAAGTTCGGTTCCGATTCAACTGGAACACGCCGTTCTTCACATCACGGCACGAGCCCGGCGTGCTGTACATGGGGGGCCAGTTCGTGTTCAGGCTGACTGAGCGGGGCGACAAGTGGCAGCAGATCAGCCCGGACCTGACCAACGGGCATTCCGAGAAGACCGATCGGGTTGGTTCGCATGCCGAGAATCACGGCACGATTGTCGCGCTCGCAGAGTCCGCCATCCGATCAGGCGTGCTCTGGGCCGGTTCGGACGACGGCCTCGTCCACGTCACAACCGATTCGGGAAAGACCTGGGTGAACGTCACCCCAACGGCGTCCCAGGGGTACTGGGTGTCGAAGATCGAGCCTTCGGCGCACGACGAGCGGGCGGCCTATGTCTCATTGGACGGTCACCGCGCCAATGACTTCGCCCCGCACGTGCTCGCGACCTCCGACCTCGGGCAGACCTGGAAGGACATCTCCGGAAATCTCCCCCGTGGATCGGAAGGATCGTTCGTCAAGGTGATCCGGGAGGACGCACGCAATCCAGATGTCTTGTACGCGGGCACCGAGCGCGGATCGTACATCTCCATCGATCGCGGCGCCTCATGGGTTCGACTCAACGGCGAAAGCCTCCCGACCGTCCCCGTTGACGATCTGCGGCAACACCCTCGCGAACTTGACCTCGTCGCCGCAACCCACGGTCGCTCGATTTTCATTCTCGACGACGCGTCCTGCCTGAGCCACCTGAACCAGTCCGTGCTCGACGCGGCCGTCTTCTTGTTCAAGCCGCGCCCCGCCCGGCCTGTGTACTACCTCCCATACGAGGGCTTCTGGTCCAACCGACCCTTCACCGCGCCCAATCCGCCTCCGGGAGCCATCGTTACCTACTGGTTGACGGACTACACCACCGACCCGATCGAGATAACAATCGAGGATGATCGCGGCAATCCGATCCGAAAGCTCACGGGCCCGAACCAACCCGGACTGAACCGCGTCGCCTGGGATCTGCAGAGGGAGGAATTCGATCGTCGGCACGTGTCAGATCTCGGCTCGGGAGAGCCGCAGTTCGTCCCTCCGGGTATCTACAACGTGAACCTCACCTCCGGCAAATCGAAGGCCTCGACAACCATCACGGTCGAGAACGGCCCTTCTTGGCCGCTCTCACCCAAATAGCAGCCCCTGCTCAGCTCGGAACCCAACCCAAGCGCGCACCGCAGCGACACGTCCCGACTCGTTCCGCGCTCGCGGCCTCGGGCAGCTCTACTTGTTGTCGGGCTTCGCGTTCTTCGCGACAAATGCCGTCACCGCGTCCCCGAGCTTGCCCAGCGATGCGCTGACGCTGTCCGACATCGATTTCCAGGTTTCTGGTGTCGCGTCCTTCAACTTGGCGATCTGGTCCTTCACGCCGCCGAACTGAGTCTCCAAGCCCTTGACGCTCTCGTCGTACGCCTTTTTCGCGATCTCGGACAAGCCGGCAGGTACCTTGCTCTTGAGCCCTTCGATCTGCGTCTTGAAAACGTCCAGTTGTGAACTGAAACCTGCGATCGCTTTCTCTTTGACCTCAGCGGATAGGGTCGCGGCCTTCTCTTTGACGGCCTCCGCAGCGCCCGCGACCTTCTCCTTCGCCGCTTCGGCAGCACCAGCCAGCTTCTCCTTGGCCCCTTCCGCAGCGCTCTTGGCTTTGTCCGCCATGGAGCCACCGGCGGCCGACGTGCCACTTGCCGCAGGAGTGACCGGCTTCTTTTCTTCGCAACCGATCAACGACAACGACGAACCCGCAACCAACGCCAAGATCACTTTGATTGACATGCCGATCTCCTCAATGCGCGATACCGTTCCCCCTTCACCCGAACGGGTGAGTTCCGTTCATTCTAGGTGCCAGTCATCCACGATCGCACAGTCGCCGTGCGACGCCGCGCGGCACGCCCGCTACTTCGTGGGAGTCGTCACGCGGCCGAGTGCGCGGCGGATCGAGGCTCGCATAGATTCCATCTGCGCGGGCGTAATCCCTGCCGAGGCAATATCGACGTCGATTGCCGCGAACCAGATATCGTTCGTGTGGTGGTACCCCAGCCGCTCCATCACGCGCCGCTCCAGGTCCGGCATGTGCCCCCCACCGTACACAATCGCGATTTCCGACCGAGCGGGATCCTCCCTGATCGCTGCGGCCAGATCATCGACCACGACCTGGTTTCGGTCCTCCACGATCACTCTCATCAGCGCGCGAAGGCTCGGCGAGCCAGCGGCCGACCCAGCGTCCGCGACCGCGACCACGTCCAGGAGCGCCGCCTTCGCGAGCGTGACGAACGTCTGATTCAACGAGACGATCCGCAGAACGACCTGCGCCGCGCGAGCGGAAAAAGAGGATCCATCAAGCATGGACAGGAGCACGCCCGCGTCCCCCCCCGCACGCTCGACCCGTGCCCGGATCTGATCGATGGCCATGTCCGAGTTTCGCCAGTTTGGCCGATCGTGGTCCATGGTGTCTCCCTGGAACACCAGGCCGAGCGCGCGAGCGAGCTCGCGTTGCACACCGCCGCGCGAACCAACGCCCAGCTCCGCCTCGGTCAACGGCGGCTGGTCCTCCCAACAGATATCCTCATCTGCACCGAGGCCTCCGGCAACGCCGTCGGCCCCAAGTGATTCGAGCGTGTACGCGGCTTCCGGATGTTCGGCCTGGCCAATCGCGTACACAAACCTACGGCCCCAACCGTCGGTCATCGACGCACGGACCAATGCGCTCAGTCTCGCATCGGAGGATGAAGCAAGCTGTTCGAGCGAGTCGGGAGTACCACCGCCATCAGCCTTGGACTTCGCGAGCGCGACGGCAAGGTACCGCAGGCGCTGCCGCGTCACGGCCGGACGTTCAGCCTCAGGAATCTCGACGTCGCCGGCCACGCCCGTGCCCGCCGGCCGTACACCTTCGTACAGAACCAGGGGCTTGGCATCCAGGAACGCTTGAAGTTCGCGGTAGTATTCCGCGTCCCCGACGTGAATCGCGGCGGCGAGCGTCACGCGCGGACCGGGAGTTCCGACCGGAGGTTCGAAGGACTTCGCAGCCATCTCCAGACGCACGCGCGCGCCCCCGTCCAACGACACCGTTCGGGCGTACGGACCCGTCGGCTCCGCGACACTCGGGCCGAACCACACGACCATCCAAGACATGCCGATCGCGACAACGGATTGCAGGCTCATGGCCAGCTCCTCCACAGACCCCCGGGTATTGTTCGCGTGCGAAGGGACGCTTGCGCGGGCTCAGCCCACGAAGACCCGACGCGAGACCGCCGCCAACTCGGCATGGTTGACCCGTGCCGGCGCAGACCGTGCCAGCGCTTCGACCGCCTCCCTGAACGACGCCTCCGACAGCAGCAGCGCGACCGGAGCCGGCCGTCTGGGATGAACTCCGGCCAACGCGCGGATGATCTCCTTGCCCTCGCTCCCGATCCCGAGTTGTTGGCAAAGAACGCGGAAAGCAGCTTCCGCATCGTCGCCACGACGAGGGCGGTAGCACGCCCCGATCAGCGACAGAGCGGCGCACAGAACAAGCGTCAACCCAGCGCCACCCGGTTCGAGGCCAGGCGTCGGTGGAACCGGCCGTGCATCGTCTCGGACCAAACGTACCGCGTGGAATGGTCCAACTTCGCCGACCATCACGCAGCCTCCGCAATCCGACGGCCCCGATCGTCAGCCGACACCGTGGCAAGCCCGCCGGCGATCCCCTCTCGCATTCGCTCCCACGCCGCCGTGGCCGCCACGCACACGGCCGAATCCTGGTCGCACTTCATTGCCGCGATGCGCTCGGCGAGCGTCGGATCACGGCGATCGATCGCCCCGCCTCCAAGCCGGTGAACGACCCACAGTCCGGAACGTCGATGCATCGGACGGGGATCCGTCAGCAACCCGAACAGCGCGGACTTCGCACCCGCGTGCAACACCGAGGGTTTGATCTCGATCGACCGAGCGATCGAAGTTCCATACGACCGCAGCAAGTCACGCACGGCGCTCGATCGTACACGATGGTGATCGTCGTCCAACGCTCGATGTAGCTCGACGTCTCGGCTGTGTCCGAGCCGTCTCGCTTGCCTCACCAGCGACTCCAGAGCCGTCGATCGCACACGGCCGTCCGCGTGCTCAAGGCACGCACGCATGGCCTTGGATGCGGCCGAGGAATCGGCGTCTCCAACCGCTCCCAACAGCGCGCAACACACATGGAGCGGCCCCGTTCCCGAACCGCAAGACGACCCGGCCCGACGCAACCAGTCCCGCAGCGCCTCCAGGAGACGGACCTCCATATCGCCGACCCCATGATCTCTTCTCGGCGCACCCGCACGCCTGAGCGACGCAATCGATCGAAGCGCGACATCCGGGAACTCCGATCGAAAACCGCGGCAGCACTCCGCCACGAACGCGGCCGGGTCCGACTCGTATCGGCGTCGATCATCGACTCGTGCCCACGCCCCTCCCACAGCCAACGGATCCAGCCGAGCGAGCTCAAATTGCGCGATCGCACGCACCGAGGCATGCGATGAGCGTTGAAGCAGCGTGAGCGTCCGGAGCCGGTGCGACGGAGAATTCGAGCCCGCGCCCGTTCCCGCATGCAGCGCGTGCGTCAACGCTAGCTTCGCGACACGCTCATCCGAATCGAAACAGAAATCGACCAGGCACGCGTCGTCTCCCCGTCCGGCGGCAATCGCGGCCGCCGCACGGACCCCGGCGGATTCGTCCGTGAGCATCGGGGAAAGTACGCCGCACCGTTCTTTCTCCGTCAGGGCCAACCCGCTCACGAATCGCAGCACGCCACGCCGCGCGGCCTCGGGGAGTGACCGGCATGCTGGATTATTCGGCAACAAGATACCCGCACGCGGATGGACACGACGGCTGCCGACCTCTCGCAACCGAGCGGCGCGATCCGGGTGCACGACCAGATGCGACGCGGCCAGCACGGCCGCGTGTTCAGCCGGCGCGGCCGGCGCAAGCAGCCGATCCAGGCACGCCGCGGCGAGCGGTGAGAACTTGAGCCACGTCCACGCCGCACGGCGGATGTCCGCCCCTTCCGCACGCCGGATCACCGACCGCAACGAAACGTGAGCTGCATGACGCTCATCGCACAGCCTGATGCCTAAAGGACAATCCTTGACGGGCACATATCCCTGCGCCACCACACGGGCCATCGCGATCAACGGACCTCGTTGCGAGGCCGACTCGAACCCGTCGAAGGCACGCGCCACTCGCTCCAGGAGCATGGCGCGAACCCGTGCCGAAACGCCCGACGTAACACCGAACACGGCGTGCAACGACCGCTCGGCCGTGCTCGCGATCGTGTGGTCCGCGTCGCCGAGAGATCGGATGATCCGCTCCACGAGTTCCGACAGCACGGGAGGTGCGTTCGTCGCCGCGCGGACAAGGTCGGGTGCCGCGCGAATCGCGGCAAGCCTGTCAGTTGTTGACGCGCTTGTCAGGGCGGCGACCGCAGTCCGAATCAGAATGGGCAGGGTGGTCGCGGCCGCCTCCAACAGTTGACGTCGCTGCCGCGCGTTCACACAACTACATCGCCGCAGGATCGCACGCATGACCCCCGATTCGGCTGCGACGGAGGCATCGCTCCAAATCGCTTCGACGATGCAGGCGAGTTCCCGTTCGTCGCACACTCGTACCCAGGCCGCGAGCGCAGCCGCGCGAGGGCCTCTCCCGAGCCCCATCGCCATCGAAATCCGCTGCGCAAGTCTGGGCATGCATGCAACTCCGACGCACAACACACGAATCGGGACTCGGTTTGGTCGTGTGGAAAACGTGTCGGTTGACCGCGTCCGCACCGCGAACCCAAGGCCGAAATCGCTCCTCGACGAGGTGTACCAATCGGCGATCCAAAAAAGCCTTGTGCAATTTGGAGCCGAGCGTTAGGCTCCCGACACTCGGACCGGGAGAAACACCCGCGAGGCGGGACGGGCGCCTGGAGTGCCCGTGAACTCCACACCACCGCCCGCAATACCCTCTGGCACGCAAGGAACGCGAGATGAATTCCCCTGTCAGGTCCGTGGCAATCCCATCGTACCAACTGGTCCTGTACCGAAAACCGCTCCATCCGGAGCTGTTTCAGCTCAAGAGCCGCAAGTCCATCCGCCATGGTCATTACGACTTCGAAGCGTGGCTGATGGCCGGGTCACACGTGCTGCGATTCCAGCACCGGAATTGCGTGGTATCCGAGCTCATTACCAGTCGAAACGACCAACTCCCCACAAATGGTGCCGTGACAGCATTCCCCTGTGCTGGGGAACACGACTACGACCACGAATTCAAGAACGAGAAAATCAAGTACAGCGCAACCGTTCAGACCGAGACCCTCTCAGAGAACCTCTACAACACGACGTACCAGGAGATGCTGGACTACGCACGGGACGTCGAATGCGTCTTGCATGAATGGTCGGTCGCGGACGGCGGCCGGTGCCTGTCGCTGCTTGAACTGGCGAACTACGCCAGCGAGGTCACGATCCAGGGATTCCATTTGCAGGCGGCGGGCGGGCTGGTGCTGCGAACCCAGACTGTCTTTCAGCACGACTGATCGGCATTGGCGCGGAGCGGCTCACGCTGCTCGCGCGGCCACAAACCGATCCCGCGCGCGAGGAACCGCGGACCGAACGCTCGTGCTCGACGACCCGCTACTTCTTCGCGCGGGCCTTGGACTCCGCGTCCATCTGGGCGTTGAACTCCTCCACGGGGAGCTCCGTAATCGTCGCCTTCGAGAGGATCGCATCCATGGTCTTGTGCTCGCGAACCTGATTGAAGACCCCGCCCACCTGGTTCGACTGGATCAGCGTCTGACGCAGTTTCTCCGGGCGCTCGTTCCGCTCGAACGCCATCTGCGCAATGCGATTGTTAACCTCGCCCTCCGTCACCTTGATGTCGAGCACCTCCGCGGCGCGCGAGAGAATGAAGAATAGCTTCAGCTCTCGTTGCGCGACCTGCGCCGAAGCGGCGCGCAGCTCCGCGATGTTCTCCTCGATCTTGGACGCCTCGACCCCCTGATACGACAACTCGAGCCGTCGGCGTTCGAACGCTCGACCCGCCTGCTGGGCCGTGAGACGCTCGGGGAGCGGCATCTCGGTCGCGTCGAGCAACGCCTGAGCAACCTGCTGACGCATCACCGTCTGTTGCTCGGTGGCCACGCGCATCTCGAGGCGGCGGCGGATCCCGTCGCGCAGCGCGGCCTCGTCCGCCTGCCCTGTCTTCTCCAGCAGCTCCTGGGTGGTGGCGGGAACGATCCGATCGGCTCGATCCACCTTGAACGAAATCCGGAGCTTCTTGCCCCGGACCTTTTCGTTCTCATGGTTCTCTGGGCCGGATGCCAAAATCGTGAACGAGTCGCCCGGCTTGGGGAATCCCATCTGCGGCCCGAAATCGTCGACGACGACGCCCAGGATCATGCCCTTGCCCTTCTTGTCCGCGGGCGGAATCTGCACAACCGCTCCGTTGAGTTCCAGCAGGGTGGCGCCGGCGTCGTCCTTCATGACCGCGTGACCGGTCAGATAGTCCCCCGCCTCGGACTTCTCGAGCGATTCAAGCCGACCCTCGTTGACCGCCAGCTTGGCGAGCGCGTCCGCGACCGCTTCGTCCGTCACCTGAAGTTGCGGCTTCCGAACCTTGATCGCATGCAGATCGGGCAGGTTGAACTCGGGCGCGACCTCAACTTCGACCTCGAACCGCAGCGCCTTGCCAGGCTCGATCGCGATCGCATCCAATGTCTCGCTGGTCGGATCGGACACGACCCGGAGCTTGTGCTCCTCCACCGCCTTGCTGTACGCCGCGGCCACAAGCTGACCCTTGCAGCGGTTGCGAACGTCCAACCCGAATTTCTTCTCAACCAACCGGCGCGGCGCCCGGCCCTTCCGGAAGCCGGGCATCTCCGCCTCCACCGAGGCGAGATCGAACGCGCCCTTCAGTTCGGCGTCGATAGTCTCCCTGGGAATCTCGATCGTCAGTTTCTTGCGGCTTGGGCCCGCGTCCGTGATGGTGACCGTGTTGGGGATTTCCGGCTTGCTCGCGTCGGCCATGATCATGCTCCGGGGTCCAGGACGCGATGGCCGCCGAGGCGCCGCGTCCCCCGCCCGAGGTGCGTCAAAGCCCCGATGTTAGGCTCGCGCATCCATCGGCAACCGCGCCCCCTCAACCCGATATACTCGCCCTTCGATGCGCATCGTCCTGGTGAATTGGGCCAAAGTCTGGGATGGGGCGAGCCACGGCGGCGGCGTCAACGGCTATTGCCAGGCGTTGGCGCACGAGTTGCACACGCTCGGGCACGAGGTTTCCTACCTGTGCTCCGGCACGACGTACGTCTCGCCGCCAGCGGAGTGCGTCATCCGCCGACACGACGACTGGCTCGGCGTTCGCGTCTTCGAGGTCATCAACTCGCCGGTCATCGCGCCCTCCCTGCCGCAGTTCCGCGATCCCCTCGCGGAGATCTCCGCGCCCGAGCTCGAGGCCCGGCTCGACGAACTCTTCGCTCGCGTCCGACCCGACGTGGTCCATTGGCACAACATCGAGGGCTTCACCGCCGGGTGCGTTGCCGCGGCGACCCGCGCGGGCGCCCGCAATTTCTTCAGCCTCCACAATTACCACACACTCTGCCCGCAGGTGTATTTCATGCAGGGGCACCGCAACGCGTGCCACGATTCACGCGGCGGCCGCGCCTGCGTCGGCTGCATCGACGCTCCAGCTCCCGCGAGTGAGCGCGCCCGCCTCGCCGCCCAGTATGCCGCCCGAAATCCGCCTCCCAGATGCGAACCGATCCCGACTCCGCGTGAACAGGCCCGGCTGGCCTGGCAGGATTTTCGAGCGCACGCGGGGTGGCCCTGGCGCGCCGGCAAGGCCCTCGTCCGCACGCTCGCGCTGACCGCGCGTGCCCTCACCGATCCGCCCGTCGCCCCGCTTGCGCAGCCGACTCCTCCGCTTCCCGGCAACGCGATCGCCCAGGATCGCGCGGAGCTGGCGCCGCAGCCGCCCCCCGGCAAGGACCTGCGCGGCAAGACCCAGTACTTCCTCTCTCAGAATGAGCCCCGCTGGGTGCCGGACATGTCCGACCCCGAGCGCAAACCGCTGCTGAACGTCATCCAGCCCGATCCGCCGCACCCCGACGGGCCGAACGAGTATGGCGCCCGTCGCGCCGCCATGGTCCGGATGCTCAATTCCTGTGATCGTGTGCTGGCGGTCTCGGACTTCGTGCGCCGCAAGTTCGAGTCCATGGGCGTACGCCCCGACGTGATCCGTGCCGTGACGATCGGGACCCGTATCAACCGGATCGTCGCACGCACGCCCGAACTCGCATTCGCGCCCCCGCCGATCGACCCCGCCGCGCCCCGCCCCATACGGCTCGTGTTCATGGGGTACAACAATTACTACAAGGGCCTCTCGATGTTCGTCGAGAGCCTCGAGATGCTCGACGCGACCGATCTCGCGCGCCTGGACCTCGCGATCTTCGCCCTCGACGGCCAGACCATCGAGTGGATGTTCCGACGCATGGAGCCCCGCCTGGCGCGGCTCACGTTCTCCACCGGATACGAACACCACGACATCCCGTGGCTGCTCGGCGGGCGCGACCTCGGCGTCGTGCCCAGCGTGTGGTGGGACAACGCGCCCCAGACCGTCATGGAGTTCCAGGCCTGCGGCCTGCCCGTGCTCGGTGCCGAGCTCGGCGGCATCCCGGACTTCGTCCGCGACGGACACAACGGCATCCTGTTCCGCGGCAACGACCGCGAGGACCTCGCGCGAAAACTCCGATCGCTCATCCGCGACCCCGCGCGGCTCAACGACCTGCGCCGCAACGTGCGCCCGCCCAAGTCGATCGATGACCACGCCCGCGAGCTCGTCGCGCAGTACGAGGAGGTCGCCCGCGCTGCGCCGCCCCTGCCCCCGGTCACGAGCGTCCCGACAGCGAACCGCGGAACGCCATCTCCAGCTTGATCTCACGCTGCCGCGTCGGGTCCATCGCCAGCGGCAGAATGATCGAGAACATCGAGCCCCGCCCCAGCTCCGACTCCACGTGGATCTCGCCCTGCAGCAGGTGAGAGAGCTCCTTGACGATCGCCAGGCCCAGCCCCGTGCCCGAATGCCGGCGCTCGTGACCGGAATCCAGCTGCACGAATTTCTCGAAGATGCGCTGCTGATCCTCCGCCGCGATGCCCGGGCCCGAGTCCAGCACGCTCACCCGGACGCGGTCCTGGTCCGGCGAGCCGTCCTCCTTCCGCGACGGCAGCCGCTCGGCCCGCAGCGTGACCCGGGCCCCGCGGGCCGCGGCGCCCTCGGGATTCATGCTCTCGTCCCCCGAGAACTTCACCGCGTTGCTCAGCAGATTGAAGATGATCTGGTGCAGCTTCTTCGCGTCGGTATGGATCACCGGCAGGTCGGCGCTCGCCTCCAGCGTCAGCGTCACCGATCGCTTGTCCGCCACCGGGCGCATCAACGCCAGCAGCGCCTCGCACGTGTCCCTCAGGTTCACCGGCTCGGGTCGCAGGTCGAGCTTGCCCGCCTCCGCCTTGGCCAGCTCCAGCAGACCCGTGATCATGTCCAGCAGCGAGCGCGCCGAACTCAGGATGTTCTCCGTGAACCGCCTCCGCTTGCTCAGCCGCGACGAGTCGTCCCCCGCCGCCGCCTCCTTGTCCGCCGCTTCCTGCAGCAGTTCCGCGAAACCGATGATCGAGTTCAGCGGCGTGCGCAGCTCGTGCGAGACCGACGCCAGGAATTCCCCCTTCAGCTTGTTCGATTCGTACAGCGCCATGTTGCGCTGCGAGAGCTCGTCAACCTTCAGGTCCAGTTGCGAATTGAGCGCGCGCAGCTGGTTCTGCGTCGTCTGCAGGCCCGAGAGCATCTCGTTGAACGTCTCCGCCAGCTCCTGGAACTCGTCGCCCGTCCGCACGTCCGAGCGCGCGTCCAGGTTCCCCTCCCGCGCCTGCTCCGCGGTGTGCTTCAGCGACCGCACCGGCCCCAGGATGATCCGCGTCGTGATCAGGTAGAACAGCGCCACGCTCGTGGCCGCGCTGAACAGGCCCGCCAGCGATGCGTACACCGTCCGGATCAGCAGGTCGTACCCCGCCGACGCGGACACCCGGTCCAGCAGCACCATCCCGACCAGCGCCCCCTCCGCCCCCCGCTCCGCCCGTGAGAAGCGGTACCGACGCGCCAGGCCCTGCCACGAGCCCTCGTGCCACTCCGACCGCGCCGTGTCCGAACGGAACTGCCGCAGCGCCCGCCCGATGAACGCATCCGTAACCGCCAGCAAATCGGAGCCCGCCAGCGTCAGGCGGCGGATCGCCGGACCCTCGCCCCCGGACTCCAGCGACTCGGGCCGCGTGTCGCCGCTCCCCGGGTGGGCCGCCCAGCCCGCCTCGAATCCCAAAACAAAGTTCCTCGAAACCTCGCGCTGCGCCGACTCCGTCACCGCGTTCCCACGCACCCACACCACCGCGAACGCCGCCGCGAGGATCAGCACGCTCGCCGCGCCGAACAGCACCAGGCACTTGGTCTCGAGGGAAATCCGGCCCCACATGGTCCCCAAGCGTAGCGACAGCCGCACGCCGCGCGCGACCGCCCGGGACCTACCCTTCGCCACATGCCCCGGCGCGTCTACCTCGAAACCTTCGGCTGCCAGATGAACGAGCTCGATTCCGAGCTGGTCACCGGGCAGCTCCACGCGCTCGGCTACCGCTTCACCCCGCGCCCGGACGAGGCCGACGTCGTCCTGTACAACACCTGCTCCGTCCGCGAGCACGCCGAGCAGAAGGTCTGGTCACGTCTGGGCGAGCTCGCGATCCGCAAACGCTCCGACCCCGGTCTCGTCGTCGGCGTGCTCGGCTGCATGGCCGAGCGCGACGGCGTGGACCTCATCCGGCGCATGCCCGTCGTCGACGTCCTCGTGGGCCCCGCCGAGCTCGACAAGCTACCGACGCTCCTCGACAACGCGCTCCGCACCCGCGAATCGCTCATCGCGGAGGCCCCGGACCACGCCCCGGCCCGGTCCGCCCGCCAGGTCGCCCTCCAGGGCGACGCCTCGCGCCGAACCGTCACCCTCGCCGCCGCCGAGGACTCGCTCGAATTCCTCGACCTCTCCCGCGCTGTCTCCCCCATCGACGGCTCCGCCCGCCACTCCGCATACGTCCGAATCACGCGCGGCTGCAACAAGTTCTGCACCTACTGCGTCGTCCCCTTCACTCGAGGCGCCGAAATCCACCGCCCTCCCGATCACATCCTCGAAGAATGCAGACGCCTCGCGGACGCCGGCGTCCGGGAGATCACCCTCCTCGGGCAGACCGTCAATCACTACCGCTTCGAGCACGGCGCCGCCGTCAGCGTGCGCGGCGTGACGCAGCCGCAGAAGGGCCGCGCGTTCAAGGGCGGCCACGCCCGCGACCCCCTCGCCGGCGTCAGCGTCACCACCTTCGCCGACCTGCTCGCGCGGATCCACGAACGCGTCCCGGCCCTGAGCCGGCTCCGCTTCGTAACCAGCTACCCGCGCGATTTCGGCGACGACGCCCTGGACGCCATCCGCGACCACCCCCGGATCTGCCGCTACCTCCACGTCCCCGCCCAGTCCGGCTCCGATCGGCTGCTCAAGCTCATGAACCGCGGGTACTCCGCCCCCGAGTATCTCGATTTCATCGACCGCGCCCGGGCCCGCCTCGACCAGCCCGAGATCGGCCGCCCGCTGATGATCTCGGGCGACTTCATCGTTGGGTTCCCGACCGAGACCGATGACGATTTCGCCGCCACCGTCGCCCTGCTCCGCCGTGCCCGCTACAAGAACGCGTTCATCTTCAAATACTCTCCCCGCCCCGGCACCGTGGCCTTCGACAAGCTCGCCGACGATGTTCCCGAATCCGTCAAGCGCCGCCGCAACAACGAACTGCTCGCCCTCCAGAGCGACATCAGCGACGAGATCAGCCGCGCCCAGGTTGGCCGCACGCTCGACGTCTTTGTCGAGGGCCCCAGCAAGCACGAGACGAAACGCCGCGCCCGCCGCGCCGAGGCCCGCGAACCGCTCCCCCCCCACTCCCCACCCGCGCACCCCCGCGCCCACGCGGGCCTCGTCGGCCTCACCATCTGCGGCCGCGCCGATCCGACCACCGATCCCGACCATTGCAGCCACGGCGCGGCGTGCTCCACCGTCGCCTCCCATCGCTCCCACCCGCACGCCGATACCCCACACACCCACGGCCCCGTGCAACTCGTCGGCCGCACTGATGGCGACCTGATCGTTCACTTCCAGGCCCCCGCCGGCGCCGCGCCCGAGTCTTGGATCGGCCGAACCGTTCCGGTACAAATTGAGGCTGCCGACCGCCTCTCGCTGCACGGAACCGCGGCTGCGGGGTAATTCAATCGCGTCCTGACTTGCGACAACGCCGTGGACGACTTCGACTACTTCACCTTTGTAAACGCCTTCCTCGCCGGGTGATTTCGCGGTCACGCCCGACTCCTGATCTCATCCCACGTTCGTGTTGACACCGCTATAAATGGTGGTCATTCTGTTATCCACAATTGGTCATTTTGCTTGACAAATACCAAACATAATGCTAAAATGATTGATCGATTGCGCCAGATATCGAAATCCAGACGGCTTTGTTACCATGAATCACTATGATATCAATACGATATCACACAAGGAGACTCGAATGTCCAACGAAAAAGTCAGTCGGGCTCGAAGCGGGTGGGGGATGCTCACCGCCGTGCTCGTCCTGATCCCGGTGCTGCTCGCGATGTTCGTCGCCTCCGGCAAGGCGTTCGACACGTACCCCCCCACCTACAGGGTCGTCGGTGCAATCGGGCTGTTCCTCTCCCTCATCGGAGTGGTCAGCGTCGTTCTGATTTTCATCGGGTTCTTCGCCCTCCAGCCCAACACGGCCGCCGTACTGATCCTTTTCGGCGAGTACCGTGGCACCGTGCGCGAGTCGGGTTTCTACTGGGCCAACCCGTTCCTCAAGAAGCACCGGCTGTCACTCCGCGTCCGGAACTTCAACTCCGACAAACTCAAGGTCAACGACCTGCGCGGCAGCCCCATCGAGATCGGCGCTGTGGTCGTGTGGCGGGTGGTCGACACCTTCCGGGCCGCGTTCGAGGTGGACGACTACAACAGCTTCGTCCACATCCAGTCCGAATCCGCGCTCCGGCACCTGGCCTCGACCTACGCCTATGACCCCGACAAGGACCACGAGAAGTCGCTCCGCGGCAGCATGGACGAGGTCAGCAAGTCCCTCCAGATGGAGCTGCAGGCCAGGCTCGACAAGGCCGGCATCGTCGTCGACGAGGCCCGCCTCAGCCACCTGGCCTACGCCCCCGAAATCGCCGGCGCCATGCTCCGCCGCCAGCAGGCCGAGGCCGTCGTCGCGGCCCGGGCCAAGATCGTCGAGGGCGCGGTCGGCATGGTCGAGGCGGCGCTCGATCACATGGCCCGCAGCAAGACCATCACGCTCGACGACGAGCGCAAAGCCGCCATGGTCAGCAACCTCATGGTTGTCCTGTGCGGCGACCACAGCGCCCAACCGGTGGTCAACACCGGTTCGCTCTACTCCTGACCTTGAGACGCGCCCCCCCGCCTCCCCCCCACCTTCGACCAGCGCCGCACCCACCCGCCACCGTGACCATGTCCGACGATCGCAAGGCCATCCCGTTGCGAATCAGCCCCTCCCTTTGGGCGTCCCTCAGCCGCTGGGCGGCGGACGACCTGCGCTCCATCAACGCCCAAATCGAGTGGATCCTGCGCGACGCGGTCCTCCGTCGCGAGCGACCCCATGAGTCAGCGCAACCACCGACGGAAGACCAACCGGGCCACTCTCAATTCCCGCTCCCTCCCCCGGCAAGCCCGCCGGGTTGACGCTTGCTCCGGCTCGCGCACGCGTCCGCGACCAGTTGCACACCCATCGCGAGGGCCGGCAAGAGCACCGCCACGCCCGCCACCAGCAACCCGATCCGGGCTCCCCCCGATTGTCGCAAAATCCAACCCAGCAAGCCTCCTCGTGCCAGGGCGTACGCCAGCACCGGAAAAGGGGCCAGGAGGACCAGCCCGATAAAGAACCGTCTCCACGCACCACGTCCACCCGGCGCGATCAACCAGGAGCAGGCCGCCAGACCGAGCACGCCCGCCGCGCACACGCGAAGCGCGCTCAGCGGGACGACGGGCACGCCCATCAGCCGACGTTCGGTCCCGGAGGCGACGTACCCGAGGACCGCCGCCGCGACCAGAGCCACGACCGAGCATGCGAGCGCCCAGGCGGGGGATTCCTGGAATCGGCCCAGTCCCGTCAGCAGCGCCACGGCGCCGCCGAGAGCCGCCACGGCCTCAAAGCTGACAAAGAACCAGGCGATTCCGTCGCGGTTGCCAAGGCCGATGACGAATCCGACCGCCGCGGAAACCAACAGGGCCACGCCGATCCCCAGCACGCTCAGCCGCCATCCTCGCGTCAGGCCTGTCATGCCGTCACCTCTGGACTCGCCGCCCCGATCCCGCCTCGGGGGCGATGGTAGCTCCGCGTGCGATCGTGGCGTCCGGACGGAACAATCTGTCCCGAACGTGCGCCCACGCGCACCGTGATCGGCGCTCCATCCCGTGAAATGAACCGCCGCGTTCGGGATTCCGACCGCGCGCGAATTGCGGAGCGGGCCGTCCGCTGACCAACCGGGCGTCGCCGCCGGCTCATCTGGCCTTGGTCATCTGGGGGTAGATCATGACGCGATTGTGGACCACGAGGATGACGTCGTCGGCGCCGTCGCCGGTGGCATCACCGATGGAGCACCCGCGCGGTTCGAGTTCGCGGCTGTCGCCGCCCTGGAACATGCGGGTCTCGAACACCTTGAACTCGGTCGCGAGAAACAGCTTCCGCATGGTCGAGAACGTGAAGATCTCGCACATCTGCTCGCCGGCGTCGAGCACGCACAGGTCGGGGTGCCCATCTGAGTTGAGATCGCCGAACTCGATGTCGTGCTCCTGCCGGTCCTTAGCGTCGTTCCGCCACGCCGCGAACGAATCGAGGGCGAAGCGCTCGCCGCCGAGCCGCACCAGGCCGAAGCCGCCGGGGCTGACGCAGAGCAGGCTGGGCTGCTCGTTCCCGGCGAACGCGCCGGCGAAGAGCGGGCCGGGAGTGAAACCCAGCAACCGGAGCCGCTGCACCACGCCCCATTTGCCCTGCGCTCGCCCCAGCACCAAGACGCGTTCGTTGCCCTTGTCGGCGGCGTAGATCTTCGCCTCGGCGCCTTCGACCGCGAGCCCGACAAGCTCGGTCCCGACGTCCTGGATGGTGATCTGGTCGACGACGCGCCAGCCCTTGGCCGTGTCATACACGCACGCTCGGACGAAGTTCTTCTCCGCGATGAGCAGCTCGGGCTTACCGTCGCCGTCCGCGTCAAGGAGTGCCGTATTGTCCGGGCCCGCCGCCTGCACCAGCCCGAATTGGGGCATCTCCTTGTCCGTCAGCACGGTGCCCGGGTTGCCCTTGCCCTTCTCCTGGCTGCCCCGCACCATCACCATCGGCTCGCCCGGTGTGAACAGCAGCAGGTCGGAAAAGCCGTCGTGGTCGGCGTCGCACGCCAGCATGGACTGCGGGGGGCGGGAGACGTTGGCGAGCGAGACGGTCGTGGCCTCGGTGCCGCCGCCCCCCGCGGGCCGATGGAGCTCGATGGTGTGGTCCCGTTTCTGCTTGACCACCACGGCGAGCGTGCCCATGCCGTCGATCTCGACGTACCCCATCGCGACGGGAGCCGCGCCCGCGGTCTTGAGCGAGATGGGCGTGGGAAACGCCAGCCGACCGGTTCCCGGGTCGTACGCGGAGACCCCCACCGCCTTCTCCTGCTCGGAGAGGACGAAGACAGCGGCCGCAGCGGCGTTGCCATCCGCGCCCCAGCGTCCCACCGCGATGGACTTGGGCTCCTTGAACGCGCTGAACGACTCGGCGCGGCCCAGGCCGATGCCGCGTCGCTGCCGGTAGAACGCGATGCTGTTGGCCTTGGAGTCGGTCGCGAGCATGTCCGGCAGGCCGTCGCCGTCCAGGTCGGCCACCACGACGGAACGGTCTTTCACGGTCCCGTCGGAAAAATCATGGACCTCGGCCTGGACCTCGCGGTCGCCCAGCGATGGCTCGACGGGCTTGGCCGCCAGGTCGTAGAACACCATTCGGCGGCTGGCGCGCTCGATCACGCCGATCGACGCGGCCTTGCGACCGGGAAACCGAACGGGCTCGACCTCTCGAAGCCCGGGCATCTCGAACCTGAGCTCGGCGGCGAGGCCGCCGTCCTTTCCCTTGGCCCGCCCTTCATCGCGCTGCAGCGCGATGCGCACCGGCATCGCGTCGTCGGGAGCGACCGTGAGCAGGTCCAGCAGCCCATCGCCGTTGTAGTCCTCGACGAACATCGCGGCGAGCTTCTCACCGATCGCCACGGAGACGGGGTCGCCGAGCTGCCCGGACTTGAAGAGGGGGAAGACGTTGACCCGGTCCTGGCAAATGGCCACCACCTCGGGCGCCACATCACCGATCAGGTCGGCAAGCCGAAACCCGCCCTGCCGAGCCGCCAGACCGCGAACGCGCTTCCGCGAAGCGACGTTGAACTTGCCGGGATTCTCCTGGAACAGCACGACGATCTCGTCGGGGCCGGTCCCGGCGTACACCAGATCGAGCTTGCCGTCTTCGTTGACGTCGCGGGCCCGCAACGCGATCACCCGGTGGGCGACACTGATGTCCTGCCGGTCGTACCAGGGGCTCGGGGGAATGGTGTTGGCTTTTTGATCACGCTCGATCTCGGTCTCGGTGCGCACGGCCGCTCGCAACAGGTGCAGCTCGATGCGGCTCTTCGCGTTGTTGACGAGGGCAATGTCGGGACGACCGTCGCCGTTGAAATCGGCAACAACCAAAGGGCCGCAGTTCTCGTCCGCGATGATCGTTCGGGGCGCGTCAAACCCGAAGTACGGCGAGAGGTTGTCCGCGCTCTGGGCTCCGACAAGACCGGGCGCCGCCGCCAGAGCCAATCCCGCTCGGAGCGTCCACGCGAGTCCGACCCTGGGTTGCGTCCGTTGCATCAATCGGCTCCTGTTCCGGCGCACGCCCGCGCAGCGGCCCATCGGGCGACCATGCTAGCCGCCCTTCGAATCGGACGTTCCCGTGCGCACTCGCGAGTATACTGCCGGGGGTTTCTGCCGATTCTCGCCATCACGGAGGCTGCGGATGTTCAAGTCCTTTCCGCTCGTGTGCGTGACCATCCTTGCTCCGCTGCCGGCGGCCGAGCCCGCGCCGCCGGGTGAGGCGGAGCCGGCGGCCGCTCCCGTTTCGGCGGCAAGGCCCGCGCCGCTTTCGGGCGACACGGTGCGGCTCTCCGACGGTCGTGTCATTGTTGCGCCGATTCTAAAAGAGACGACGGAGAGCATCTGGCTGGACCTCGGCTACACGGTCGTGGAAGTGCCCCGCACACGAGTGGATTCGATCGAGCGAGCCACGCCGGGCGAGCCCGCCGCGGCGAAGCGAGAAGACCTGTTCTCGGTAGCCTCGAACCTGCCCGAGCGCACGCCCAAGGAGCTGGCGAAGCGGTACGGCCCCGCGGTCGTCATGGTGTCGACCCCCTCCGGGCTGGGCTCGGGCTTCATCATCCATCCCGACGGGTACGCCGTGACCAACGCGCACGTGATCCAGGGCGAGACGCGTCTGAAGTGCACGGTCTTCGAGCAGGACGAGAACGAGATGCGGCGGCGGATCCTGGAGAACGTCGAGATCATCGCCGTCAACAACCACGTTGACCTCGCCCTCGTCAAGATGAAGGACCCAGAGTCAAGGCCGTTTCCGTTCGTGTACGTGCAGGGGATCGACGATCTCGCCGCGGGGCAGGATGTCTTCGCCATCGGCGCGCCGCTGGGCCTGGAGCGGACGCTGTCGCGCGGCGTGATCGCCACCACGCTGCGGAACTTCGAAGGGATGACCTACATCCAGACAACCGCGCAGATCAACCCGGGGAACTCCGGCGGGCCGCTGTTCAACGACAAGGGCGAGGTGATCGGCGTGGCGAATATGAAGATCCCGCTGGGCGAGGGCATCGGCTTCGCGATCCCGGCTCGGTACGTCCGCGACTTCATCCGCAACCGTGACGCGTTCGCGTACGACAAGAACAACCCCAACTCGGGCCACTCGTACAACACACCGCCGCCTCGGCAGAACTTCGCGAAGCCCACGGCGCTCGACGATGGGACTTCGGGAGGCTGAGTTCCCGCCATCGGGCCGCGCTCGTTCCGTCCGCGGGTGCATCGCCGCGACCCTCCCGGACGAGTTCACTGACCCGCGGCGGCGTCTCGCGCTCATGGAGATTGTCATGCGATACGGACGTGCGGGCGCGGGGGTTGTTCTGCTTTGTGCGTGGATCTCGCTCACGACCGCTCTGACGCGGGCGGGGCCGCCCATCGGAATCGCCGACGTGTCCCCGCCGGATTCGTATCTTGTTCTCGCGGTCGATGACTGGGCGACGCTGCGGCGGGCGTTCGAGGAGAGCGACCTCGGCGCGCTCGCCGCCGAGCCGTCCGTACGCACGTTTGTGGTTTCCATGCTCGAAGAGAGTCGGCTGGGCGCCGCCGAGTTGACCGGGTCGCGCGGCCTCGTCGAGGAGTGGCTCAAGGCGGACGGTCTGAAGTGGGCGGACCTGGCGCCCCCACAGGGACCGGCGGGCATGTCGCTGCACCTTGCGCCCCGCACGCCCGGCGCCCGCGGCAGTTCGGTCCGATCGGTTGTGCTCGCGGACTTCGGCACGGAAGGCGATCGGATGCGCGAACTGGCGGAGCGACTCTCCGACCGAGCCGCCCGGCAGAAACTCCTGACCTTTGATGATCGTGAACACAATGGGGTCGAGGTCCGAACGCTCACGCCAACGCGATCGGGCGGGGCCGATACCGATCTTCCGCCCCCGATTGCCTTTGCGTTCGTGGGCTCCGTGATGCTCGCCTCGAATGACCCTTCCTCGCTCGATGCCGCGATCGACCGCTTGAAGGGGGAGCGGATCGCGTGCGTGGGAGAGCGAGCGGAGTACGAGTCAGCGGTGAATGCTCACCCCGGCGCGCTGATCCACGCCGTCCTGCTGCCCACGGCGGTCCTGGCGGCGACCGCCGAAGCCATCAACGCCGATGCGAGTCGTGGAGCATTGAAGGGCTCGGCCGCCGCCGCCGCGGGACTGGTCGATGCGCTGGGGATCACGCAGGTACGAACGGTCTCGTTGGGCCTGTTCCTGGGGGGCGATGACGAGGTGGCCCGCATCACTGTCGAGGCGAACGTGCCGGAAAAGCGCGGTCTGTTCCGCTTGCTCGATGAGTCGGGGGCTCGGCCGGATCCCCCCGCGTTCGTCGGGGCCGACGCGGACGGCGTGCTGATGCTCCGCGTCCGTTTCGATCGCATGGTCGAGGTTGCGCGCGCGCTCGCCCGTGGTTCTCTGTCGCCGGACGAGGCCGGCCGCGCGGAGCAGCAGCTCGCCGGCTTCGAGCAGGTCCTCGGCCCGCTGCTGAAGTCGGCCGGCCCCGAGGTGACCTACGCCACCGAGAGCGAGCGACCGTTCTCTCTCGACAGCACGCGCACGATACTCGGAATCCGGCTCTCCGACACCGGGCCGCTCACGCAGTTGCTGGCGCTCTTCGGCCCGCAGATCGGCGCCAAGCCGAGGGACTTCGAAGGGAACACCATCCACGAAGTGGCGACGCTGCCGGTGAATTTCGCGCTGGGACTCGGATTCGATACCGCGTTCCTCGCGCCCGCCCGGGACATCGAGAACGCCATGCGGCGCTCCGGTCGGCCCGGCACGCCGCGGTTGTCCTCCGAAGTGAGGTACGTTCGCGCCGCCGCGCACATGGCCGGGGAAGGGGTGCTCTTCTCGTACAGCGACACGCGCCAGACGCTGGAGCATCTCTACTGGTCGGCGGCGAACTATGAGGTGCTCTCCAGATCGATGATGGCCGCGGAGGCGGAGCTTGAGCCGGATGAATCGGATAGCGAGACCTCGCAGCCGCCGCCGAAGTGGATGAGCGCGTTACCTCCGATCGAGCTCCTGCTTGGCCACATCGGCGATGCCACGGCGGACCTTGCCGCCACGCCCGGGGGTTATCGGGGTAAGCTCGTGATGCTCAAAGCTCGAAAGGACTAGCGAGGCTCGGCGTGCGCCGGCGGTGAACCGGCTTCGAAGCCTCTCGGTGGCAGGATGGCGACCAGAGCGACCTGCAAGGTGAAGCACGCAATCACGAACGCCCCGGCGAGCGCGAACAGGATCGGCGTCGGCCAACGGGTTCGGAACAACCGATCAAGCAACCGGCTCGCGCCCCAGGCGACGCCGCCCACCGTCGCCAGCGGCCATGCGAGCATGAGGTAGCCCCCCGGGCGGCTCCACAGCGAGGAACCGACCAGGCCCAGCAGATAGGCCGCGGTCGGCAACGCCGCGGCGACGCCCAGAATTCGGGCGGCGGAGAGCGCGGCGGGCGCGTGGATTCGATCGGCATTGAGATCGGCACCGTCCATCGGTCCAGCCTATTCCGCCCGCCGTGCTCGGGGCGGTTGGGCTCAACACCGAGTCCTCTCGGGTCGATGCCGTACCATCTGATCCCGCACCCGGGAGCCGAACCGAATGCCCGATCCCGCCCCATCCAATGCACGCACGCCCGCGATGGATCCGCGGTTGCGCGCCGGATTCGAGGCGTTCTTTCGTCGCGACGTCGCGGCGGCGCAAGCCGCAGCCGCGACCGCACTGAAGGAACGTCCGGATGACACGGACGCGATGCGTCTGGCGGCGATGGTTGTTCGCGCCAAAGGTCAGGTTCCCGTGGCCCTGGAGATGTTGGTACGCGCCCTGCGGCTTCGACCCGAGGACCCCGCCCTGATCGGGGAGTACGGGCTGGCCCTGCTGGCCGGTGGCCGCGCGGAGGAGGCGGTCAAGGCGCTCGCCCATGCCGCCGAGTTGCTGCCGGGCAATGCCACGGCTCTGTTCCATCTGGGCCGGGCTCAGAACGAAGCCTTCGACCTGGACGGAGCCCTGAGGAGCCTCCAAGCCGCTGCGAAACTGGACCCGGCCAACCCGGAGATCAAGCTCCAGCTCGGCATCGCGTTGCTGAACATGGGACTCCCGCTGCGAGCGATCGAGCCGCTGGCGCAATCGGTCGATGCGCGCCCGGGTCATTCTGAGTCGCACCATTACCTGGGATCGGCCCTGCGACTCGTGAACGACGTCGCGAGGGCGCAACGGTCGTTCGAACGCGCCCTTGAGTTGCGGCCCGAGAGCATCGGCCCGCTCGTCGGATTGGCCCAGACTCTCGAGCAGCGCGGCGAGTTCGAAGCGGCGGCGGAGTTGCTCGAACGACACCGGCCCGATGCCGAAAGGCACCCGAGCTTCACGGTCGCGTACGCGCGGATCGCCGCTCGCGTCGGCAAGGTATCGGAGGCCCGGGCCCTGCTCGACACCACGCTCACGCGCGTCGAGACATTCCGTCCTCCAGCCCGGGCAGGGCTGTATTTCAGCCTGGGCCGCATGCTCGAGGAGCAGAAGGACTTTGACGGCGCCTTCCGCGCATTCCGTCAGGCGAACGAGCAATTCCCCGCCCGGTATGACCGCACGCACGCGCGCGCGTACACGGATCGGATCATGAGCGTGTACTCGCTCTGGAGCGTCCCGGGGATGCCCCGAGCGTCCGTCCGATCCGAGCTGCCGATCTTCATCGTCGGGATGCCCCGATCCGGCACCAGCCTGGTCGAGCAGATTCTGGGCGCGCACCCGCTCGTGGCCGCGGGCGGCGAGTTGCGGGACGTCGACCAGTTGGCCCTGGGCACGCGGCGGTTCGTGCAGAGCGGCGAACGTTATCCTGAGTCGGCACTGTCGCTCACGACCGCTCAGCTCGATGAGATGGCCCGGCGTCATCTGGATCGGCTCCGGGAAATCGACCCCGCCGCGCGGCACGTCACGGACAAGATGCCTCACAATTTCCGGCATCTTGGACTCATCCGGCAGGTATTTCCGGGCGCGCGGGTGATCCACTGCACGCGGCACCCGGCCGACGTGTGCGTCTCTTGCTACACCTCGGCCTTCAGCCAGGCGCACCGCTACGCGAACAGACTCGCCGACCTCGCGTTCGAGTATCGCGAGTACGCCAGGCTGATGAAGCACTGGTCGGCGGCGCTGACGGACGTCCCGCTGCTCGAACTGCCGTACGAGGAACTGACGCGCGACCAGGAAGGCTGGACCCGCCGGCTGCTCGAGTTCTGCGGCCTCGATTGGCACGAGGGCTGTCTCCGCTTCTACGAGTCGGAACGCGTTGTCCACACCGCGAGCATGGACCAGGTGCGCAAGCCCATCTACCACTCGTCGGTCGCGCGGTACAGGCGATATGAGGCCCACCTCGCGGAGTTGCTGGATGGTCTCGGGGACGCGCTGCCCGCCGAGAGCGCCCGGTGACGCGCGAGGTCTCGCTCCGCCGCGGACCAGCGCGAGCGTCACGCATCATTGCGCACCCTCTACACTGACGGCTCAACGAGCGTCCGCCACGGCCGCTCAACACCTGAGGTTCAACCATGTCCCAAGGTCCCCGGACGTCGCCCAATCCGAATCGAGGCCCAGCGATGAGCCCCGCGCTGGCGCGAGGGTACCAGGCGATCACACGCGGGGACGCGGCGCTCGCGGAGCAGATCGCGCGGCAGGCGCTCTTCGTGAGCTCGACGGACGCGGACGCGCTCCGGCTTCTGGCGATGGTGCACCGGTCGCGCAATCGACTGCGTGAGGCCACGGAGGCGATCGATCGGGCCGTGGCGGCTCGGCCCGGTGATCCCATGCTCATGGGCGAGCAGGGCCTTATCCAGCTCCTGGCCGGGCGGATCCAGGACGCCATCGCGACGCTGAAGGCGTCGGCGCAGATGCTGCCCAACAACCCGATGGCGCTCTATTTTCTGGGTCGCGCGTACATTTCGGCGTTCGAAGCCGTCCCCGCGATCAAGGTGCTCACGGCGGCGTCCAAGCTCGCCCCCACCAACCACGAAATCACGCTCCAGCTCGGTGTGGCGCACTTGCATCGGGGCCTGTTCGGACGGGCGCTCCAACTGATCGAGTCCGCGTTGGCGTCCCGGCCGAACGACCCCTCGGCGCTCCACTACCACGGCACGGCGCTGCGGCTCGCCCGGCGCTATGCCGACGCCAAGGCGGCCTATCAGAAAGCCCTTGCCGTGAAGCCCGACGACGTCTCCTCGTGCATCGGGCTTGCCCAGATTCTCGAGCAAGAAGGCGACTTCGACGGCGCGGCGCGCCTGCTCGAATCGCAACGGGCCATCGGCCCCCGCACGCCGGGCTTCGCGACCGCGTACGCGCGCGTGGTTGCGCGCCTGGGTCGGAATGACGATGCGAAGTCCATGCTCGAGGCCGAGATCGCGCGATCGGAGGGGATGGCCGTGCAGCACCGCACCGCCGCGCTGTTCGCGCTCGGGTCCATGCTCGAAAGTGAAAAGGATTTCGACCGCGCCTTCGAGTGCTTCCGAAGGGCCAACGACCTGACCCCGCGCACCTTCAAGCCCGAACAGGCCCGTTCGCTGACGGACCGGATCATCCAGACGTTCTCGGCGGCGCGGCACGCGACGATGCCGCGTGCGTCCAACGCATCGGAGCTCCCCGTCTTCATCGTGGGCATGCCCCGATCCGGAACGAGCCTGGTGGAGCAGATCGTGGCCAGCCACCCGCGCGTGATCGGCGCGGGCGAGCTCAACTACGTTCCGCTGATCTCGCACCAGATCGGCCAGTCGCTCCCGGACAAGCCGAAATTCCCCGAGTCGATGCTCGCGCTCACCCCGGCGCTCGTGAACGAGTTCGCGGACCGTCACCTCGAACAGCTGCGGGAGATCGGCGGCGAGGCCGACCGCGTCACGGACAAGATGCCGCACAATTTCCGCAACCTCGGCTTGATCCGCCTGCTCTTCCCACGCGCGCGCGTCATCCACTGCCGACGCAACCCCATCGACGTGTGCACGTCATGCTACACGGTGCAGTTCAGCCCGGTGCACAACTACTCGAACCGGCTCGATGACCTCGTCGTGGAGTACGCCGAATATCGACGCTTGATGCGGCACTGGCGTGCCACGCTCACCGACCTGCCCATGCTCGACCTTCCGTACGAGGAACTGACGCGCGACCAGGAAGGTTGGACGCGCCGCCTGCTGGATTTCTGCGGCTTGGAATGGGACGAGCGGTGCCTCCGATTCTACGAGAACGCGCGCGTGATGGACACGGCCTCCATGGACCAAGTGCGCAAGCCGCTCTACCACTCGTCGGTCGCCCGCTACAAACGCTACGAAAAACACCTCGGCCCGCTCATCGAGGGCCTGAAGCCGTACATGGATGAGTACGCCGGGACGTGACGGCGGGAGCACGCGCGGCGGCAGTGCGCGCAAACCTACGCTCCCGGGAATGGAGTCCATCTCAGTCTTCGACATCTTTAAGGTCGGCGTCGGCCCCTCGTCCTCGCACACGATGGGACCCTGGCGTGCGGCGCAGCGGTTTGTCGAACGGTGCCGCGCGGGCGGCGTGCTCGAACGTGTCACCTCCATTCGTGCTCACCTCTACGGATCCCTCGCCAAGACCGGCAGGGGGCACGGGACGGACGCCGCCGTGGTGCTTGGGCTGATGGGCGAGGATCCGGTAACATGCGACACCGCGATCATCGGATCGCTGGTGGAAAACGCCCGTGCGTCCGGCCAGATACGCCTCGCCGGCCGGAGCACCGTCCGGCATGATCCCGATGCCGATATCGTGTTTCATCGCGATGTTTCCCTGCCGTTTCATCCCAACGCGCTGACCTTCTCGGCGGAGCTCTCGGGGGGCGGATCGGTTTCTGAAACGTACTACTCGGTTGGCGGCGGGTTTGTCGTGCAGGAGCGACAGCACGCCGAAGACCGCCAGAGCGTGGCACTGCCACACCCCATCGAGCGCGCCGAGCAACTCCAGTCGTATTGCGATCGGCTCGGCACGGATATCCCCGGGGTGGTCTGGCGCAACGAACTCACGTGGCGCGACGAACCGACGATCAGGACCGGCCTGCTCGGCATCTGGCGAATCATGGAGGATTGCATCTATCGCGGCTGCCACGCCACCGGCACGCTCCCCGGTGGGCTGAACGTCGCGCGGCGCGCCGCCGCGATCAGCCGCGGTCTGCTCGGCACCTCAGGGCCGGACACCTGCAACGCATGGGCCGCGGCCATCCGATCCGGGCCTCAGGACTTTCGCAGCACCCTGAAATGGGTGTCCTGCTTCGCACTGGCAGTCAACGAGGAAAATGCCGCGTTCGGCCGCGTCGTGACCGCGCCGACCAATGGCGCGGCGGGGGTCATTCCAGCGGTCTTGATGTACCACCGCCTCTTTCTCAACGGCGATGAGCGCAGCCTGGTTGATTTCCTGCTCGTGGCAGGCGAAATCGGCTCCTTGTTCAAGAAGGGAGCAACGATCTCCGCCGCCATGGGCGGTTGCCAGGCAGAAATCGGGGTCTCCTCGGCGATGGCCGCAGCGGGCCTCACGCACTGCCTCGGGGGGTCGCCCGCACACTGCATGATGGCCGCCGAGATCGCCATGGAGCACCACCTCGGGATGACGTGCGATCCGATCGGGGGACTGGTGCAGGTTCCCTGCATCGAACGGAACACGATGGGCGCGATCAAGGCGATCGCGGCGGCGAACATCGCGCTGGAGAGCGACCCCTCCAAAGCGAAGGTCTCGTTGGACGCGGTCATCAAGACAATGTGGGAAACGGCCCAAGACATGGGCGCGAAGTACAAGGAAACGGCCGAAGGTGGCCTGGCGGTCAATATCTCCGTCTCGGTGAGCGAGTGTTGATTTCCGTCCGATAAAGTCGCGTCGCCGAACACGCGGATTTCGCCAAACCCGGGCAATCCGGCGGAGCCGTTGTACTCTTGCGAGTCGGCTGACAAACCGTCCCAGCTCGGAGAATGTCATGTCGCGATGCGTGCGAAATGCGTTGATCATTGCGTTCGGCCTGTTCTGGTCCGCCGCCTGCTTCGGCCAGACGTGCTTCCCTGAGGTCGCCAAGCTGCTGAGGAGCGACGCGGGGACCAGTGATTTCTTCGGCAACTCTGCGGGACTTCACGGCGATATTGCCGCGATCGGTGGTCCCAACAGGGACAATTTCACCGGATGCGCATACGCCTTCCTGCGAACAGGGTGGGCATGGTCTCAAGGTGTGAAACTGATCCCGTCCGATGGGTTCCGTGGCGACAAATTCGGCGCGGCGATCGCCGTGAACGGCAGCACGATCGCCGTCGGCGCTCCTAACAAGGGCTCGTTCAACGGTCAGGCGTACGTGTTCGTGCAGGTCGGCAACACCAACACGTGGTCGCAGCAGGCGATCGTGCTGCCGTCGGACCCTGCCGCGAACGACGTGTTCGCCACGTCGGTCGCGGTTGATTCCGACACGCTGGTGCTGGGCGCGCCCGGCAAGAACACGAATGCCGGCGCGGCGTACGTGTTCATCCGGACGGCGGGCGTCTGGACCCAGCAAGCCAAGCTGCTGCAGAACGACCCAGCGTCGAACGATCGGTTCGGGGCGTCCGTGGCCGTGTTCGGCGACACCGCGGTGATCGGAGCGCCGGGCAAGAGCGCATCCGCGGGCGCGGCGTACGTGTTCATCCGGGCGGCGGGTGTCTGGTCCCAGCAAGCCAAGCTGCTGCCGGCGGACCCGGCCGCGAACGACCAGTTTGGCTTCGCGGTCGCCGCCGGGTCCAACACCGCGCTGGTTGGCGCGGTTGCAAAGTCGTCGTTCGCCGGCGCCGCGTACGCGTTCACGCGCGCGGGCACGGTCTGGACTCAGCAGCAGAAGTTGCTCCCGGGGGACCCCTCTTCGGGCAGCCGCTTCGGCGGATCGATGTCGCTCAGCGGTGAAGCGGCTCTCATTGGCGCGTACTCCAAGTCGTCGTTCGCCGGCGCGGCGTACTACTTCACGCGTTCGGGCACGGTGTGGACGCAACGCAAGAAGCTCACCGCCAGCGACGGCGCCGCGAACGACCAGTACGCCTGGTCGCTCGCGATGCACGCGGACACCCTGGTGATCGGAGCGAACGCCAAGGCCTCCGGGACAGGCGCGGCGTACGCGTACGCGGTCGAGCCCATCCCCACCATCGGTCAGCAGCCGATCGAGACACGCGTGTGCCCGGGCGGCGACGCCTCGTTCTCGCTCGTCGCGTCGGCTCACGCGCCGCTCTCATACTCGTGGAGAAAGGATGGTTCCCCGCTGAGCGACGGCGTCCGCCCCTCGGGCGCGGTGATCTCGGGCAGCGCGTCGGCGGTGCTGTCCCTCCACGGCGCGACCGCGTCGGAGGCGGGTGCGTTCTCGTGCGTGATCTCGACCGCGTGCGGGTCCGTCACCAGCAACACCGCGGCGCTGCTGGTGTGCATCGCGGACTTCAATTGCGACGGCAGCGTGGACGACTTCGATAACTTCGACTTCCTGAACGCGCTGTTCGCGAACGACACGTCCGCGGACATCAACGGCGACACGTCGGTCGATGATTTCGATTACTTCGACTTCCTCAACGCGCTGTTCGGCGGCTGCTGACTCCCGGGCGGCGCCGCATCCACCGGGCGAACACCCGGTTCGGCGCCGATTGATTTGAACCGCGACGTACACCCACCGCTCAGGTCGATGCGGAGCGGAGATCCAATTCTGAAACACCGGGCAGGTCCTTCAGGGACGCCATGCCGAAGGCCTCCAGAAACTGCCTCGATGTACCGTAGAGGATCGGCCTTCCCAGTTCGTCGGCACGGCCCGCGATGGACACGAGGCGCCGCTCCATCAACGACCGGAGAATGTCGCCGCACGCCACGCCGCGGATCGCCTCGATCCTCGCGCGCGTGATCGGTTGCTTGTACGCCACGATGGCCAACGTCTCGATCGCGGGGCGGCTCAGTCTCGACTGGGAGGTCACGCCGTGGTACCTGGCAAGCAACGGCGCGAACGCCGGCAGGGTCATGAAGCGGTACCCGTTGGCGACCGCTTCAATTCGGAAACTGCGCTCGGACGATTGGTAGGAATCGTTGAGTTGCTTGACGGCCGCGGCGATCAGGTCCAACTGGTCCTTGCTGACGGCCACTCGCTCCGGCAGGGCGTCACCGGAGTGCGCGGGCGTGGCGGGCTCGTCGGGCATCAGGATGATCTGCGCCAAGCGGGACGGTGAAATCGGACGGGAAGAGGTCAGCAGGACCGCCTCCACTTGCGGAGCGACCGTGGCCGGATCGGGAAGTGTGGCCGTCCGAACCGTGCGCCCGCGCCCCCTGCGATCCGGTTCGGGCGAGGAGGCTGCGGCCTCGGACCGAGTTGATGCAGCCGCGGCGGAGGTGGTCATGGGGTGCATGGTATCCGTTCAACGTCCAGAGCGGGAGGCAGGTCTCGGAGGTAGGATGACCACACGGGGGTGACGTGGAGACCGGGTTGGGCACGACGAGCATGGTCATGTCGGGCGACTTCAGGCTCGTGTCGATCAGCGGCCCCAGGGAGGCGTCGCTCGATCTCAAGCCGCCGGGGCCGTTGATGATCGGGCGTCGCGGCACGCACGCGCTGCCGCTGATGGACGACGATCACGTCTCGCGCGATCACGCCCAGTTGACGTACCGACCAGCGGAAGCCGGGTACGCGCCCGGTGAAACGGGCGGCACGTCCCGCTGGTTGCTCGCGGACCTGGGGAGCCGGCACGGCACCTGGATCAACGGGATCAAGCTGACGCCCGAGCGTCAGTATCCGCTTTGCGAGGGCGACCTGGTCGTGATCGCGCCGTGGACACTGCGCGTGACGGGCCCGCGCTCGGGCACGCGGTCCGGCGGTGGCTCGCGGCTTGACACCGTGGACGATACCGGCACCCCGGCGCTTGTGCTGCGGATTGATCCCCGAGCGGAGAGCAAGCTCGCACGACAGCGCCTGGCTCTGCTGCTGAAGTGCGCCGGGTCAATCCACGCTGCGGAGAATGAGTCGGCGCTCGCCGAGGCCGTGCTCGAAGCGGCGGCCTCGGGGACGGGCTTCACAAACGTCGGATGGCTGCGTCCGCTCGCGGCCGACGGCAGCATCGAGATGGTCGCGGGGCGCGGCCCGGCGTTCTCGAACACCACGAACTTCAGGCTGAGCCGATCGCTCATCCGGGAAGCGAGCCAAGGTCAGGCGGCCCGGGTCGAGGGCCGGGGCGGGATGGCCGGGGCGGTCGGCGCGCACAGCATGGTGGATTTCGGGATCGAGGAGGCCGTGTGCGCCCCCATCTCGCTGGGTTCATCCGTCGTTCGGCTGCTGTACATGGACAACCGCGGCGTCGGCGGGGCAACGGTCGCGGACCGGTCAGCGAAGGACGCCCTGGATTTCGCGATCGGATTGGCCGGCATGGCGTCGATGGCGATGGCCAATCAAGAACGGGCACGACTCGCGGTCGAGATGGCGAGGGAAGAGGCCGAGTTGGCGGCTGGCGCCGCGATGCAGCGATGGATGATGCCCACTCGTCGAGGTGGCTCCGGCCCGCTGGAATTCGTGGGTGAGAGTCGCCCGGGCCGGAAGATCGGGGGGGACTTCTTCGACATCATCCCGCTCGACGAAGGGCGGGTATGCGTGGCGGTCGGCGACGTGGTGGGAAAGGGCGTGGCCGCGTCCGTGCTGATGTCCGCGACGCAGGGGTTTCTTCACTCATCGGTGCGGGAGCACGGCGACCCCGCCAAGGCGGTGGGCGCGTTGAATGCGTTCGTGCATCCGCGTCGGCCGACCAACAAGTTCGTGACCCTTTGGGTCGGGTTGTTCGATCCGAACACCGGGTTGCTGCGGTACGTGGATGCGGGGCACGGCTACGCGTCGCTGCTGCGGGCGGGGACGGACCCCGAAGCACTGGCGCTGGGAGAGAACCTCCCCGTGGGCGTCGACCCGGATGCTCGGTACGTCGCGTCCAACTGCCGCATCGGTGCGGGCGATCGAGTGGTCGTCGTGAGCGACGGCGTCATCGAGCAGCCCATTGCCGGCGCGTCCGACGGCTCGCGTGGGCGCGGCTTCGGCATGGACGGGGTGTGCGCGCTTCTGGAAGCCGTCACGAGCGGTGACGAGATCGCGAGCTTGTTCGACGCGGTCGAGCAGCACGCCGGTACCAAGCAACTCGCCGACGATGCCACGGCGGTTCTGGTGAAGTGGTCGACCGCATCACCGCCGCACTGAGCCACCGGGAGAGAATCATGCCGAATCGGAGGTCATTCCTTGGTCACGCCGGCGCGACCGCCGCGGCGTTGGGAGTCATCGGCGCCGGCCGGGCGTTCGCGGCAGGCGTTCGCCCGACGCCCGCCTGGCGGCCCCCGTCCCGTGCGGGAACGCCCGAGGAAGTTGCCAGGGACGAGGGGTACTGGACGGCGGTGGCACGCGCGTACACCGTGGACCGGAGCATCCTGAACCTCAACAACGGGGGCGTCAGCCCCGCGCCTTGGCCGGTTCAGGACGCGATGCGACGGCACCTCGAGTACTCCAACTCTTGTCCGCCGCCGGTGAGTCTTTGGCGGGTGCTCGAACCCCAGAGAGAGGCCGTCCGGCAGGCCGTGGCCCGCCAATGGGGCGTCGACGCGGAAGAAATCGCGTTTACTCGGAACGCGTCGGAGAGTCTCCAGATCTGCCAGCTCGGACTCGGGCTGAGGCCAGGGGATGAGGTGCTGACGACGACTCAGGATTACCCGAGGATGATTACCACCTTCAAGCAGCGCGCCCGGCGGGAAGGCGTGGTGCTGAAGCAGTTTTCCATCCCGACTCCTTGCGAGGACGATGACGAGATCGTGCGCCGCTTCGAAGCGGCGATGACGGAACGAACACGTCTGATGCTGATGAGCCATGTCACGTTCACGACGGGTCAAGTGCTGCCCGTCAAGAAAGTGGCGGCGTTGGCGCGATCCCGCGGCGTGCCGCTGATCGTCGATGGCGCCCACGCGCTGGCCCAGCTCGACTACACCATCGCGGAGCTGGAGTGCGACTACTACGGCGTGAGCCTGCACAAGTGGCTCGGGGCTCCGCACGGCACCGGCCTGCTGTACGTTCGGCGCGACAGGATCGCGGGGCTGTGGCCGATGATGGCCGCGACGGAGGAACGGAACGCCGACATCCGGAAGTTCGAGGAGATCGGCACCCACCCCGCGGCCAACACGCTCGCCGTGGCGGAGGCGCTGGCGTTCCATCAGGCCATCGGCGCCAAGCGCCGTGAGGCTCGGCTGCGATACCTCAAGGAAACCTGGGCCCGACGGTTGCTGCGAGACGAACGGGTCCGGCTGCACACCAGCCTCGATCCTCGCTACTCGGGCGCGATCGGCACGTTCGAGATCCGCGGGCTCGATCCCGCCAAATTGGATTCGCACCTCTGGGAGAAGCACCGGATCCTGGTTACGGGAATCGCGCATGAGGAATTCAGGGGCACGCGAGTCACCCCGAACGTGTACACCTCGCTCGAGGAGCTCGAGCGCTTCTGCGAGGCCGTCGAGCGGGTGATTCGCGACGGACTGCCGGCATGAGGGAGCGTTCGCCGTACGGTTCGTGCCGCCCCTCGCAACCATGAGGATCATCCCGGCCGACACAGGATTCCATCGGGCACGCGGTTCGCGGCGACCGCAGGGTCGCGCGATCGGACTCAACGCGCGAAACGACGCGAGCGGAACGAAGCCGTCGAGCGGGTCAGAGCCCGAGTCGAACCGAGTCGCTCCGGATCGCGTCGATGCAGGCCTGGATATGCGCCGTCTCGTCCACCCCCAACTCGGCGATCCCGATCGCGATATCCTCGCGCGAGACCGCGGCGGCGAATGAGCGATCCTTGAGCTTCTTGCGCACGCTCGGGGGCGACAGGTCGGCGATCCCCGCGGGCCGCACCTTGGCGCACGCCACGATGAACCCGGCCAACTCGTCAACGGCAAACAGCGCCTTCGCCATCGACGACTCGCGCGGCACCCCGGTGCGGGGCGCGTGCGCGAGAATCGCCCGCAACGTTTCTTCGTCCAGGCCGAGCGCGCGGAGGTGCGCGACGCCAACCGAGGGGTGCGCCGCCGGATCCGGGTGCTTCTCGTAGTCGAAATCGTGCAGGAGCCCGCACACGGACCAACGTTCCACCTGCGCCGGATCCAGCGCCCGCGCGTACGCGCCCATGCAGAGCGCCACGCACTCCATGTGCGTGCGGAGCGCCGCGCTCCCGGTCCATTCATGCATCAACGCCCGTGCGGACTCAAGGTTCACTCGGCCTCCGATCGCCGTGCTTCGGATCCCGCGGTGGGTATGAGCTGCGCGGTCTGCGGGCTCCTCCTCGGACTGTAGTACGCGGGAGGGATAGGCCAGCGGTTTATTGCCATCGTGCCTCACGCTCGGCCGCTCTTGCTCGTGAACAGCCCGATGGGGTTGTGCGGGACGGGTCATGGCTCACTCGCTCCACACGAATCAGCACCGCCGAAACCAACGGGACCTGTCGCGCCGCGGCCTTGAATTCTGTGCGCCCCACTCGGGAAGTGCTCGACCCCCGGCCGGTGGGGAGCATCGCATCGATCAAACGTGTCCGCCGGTGGCGGCACGGTTTGCTGGCGCGGAAACACAAGACGGTCTCAATCGCCTGCGGCGGATTCCACGACAGACTCCTGAACACTGTCCATGCCCGGGGCGCGAACGGCACAACGACCAGGCCCTCCGCCACTCGAACCCACATCGCTCGTTGCACCATACGACTCCTTCACGACGCCGGCACCGCCGATCGTCCGGGCGCGTGTCGAATCAGGGCCTGCCCGGAATGCGCTGCAGCGTGTAGTAGGCCGTCGGATGCAATAGGTGCTCGCGCCGACCGTCTGAACCCGCGGCGGAGCGGAGCCCCTCGATGCGCAGTTCGTGCACATATCCCACTCCGCCCACGCGGAGCGGACTGACCGTCAGATGCACGCTCCGCGGCCCGGTCTTCTTCGCTGTGACTTTCAGCGCTTTCGTGTCCGTTTCCGGCGACCCGTACTCGGGTCGGTACAGGTACGTGTGGCTGGACACTTCGTAGCCGGCCTGATCCGCGTCCTCCTCCAGATCGTGCGTGAATTCGAGGTCAAATCCGTCGGGCGCCGCCCGCATCGTGAGCATCTCAAACGGCGTCACGCCCGTCCACAAGAGCCGTTGCAATCCGGACCGCTTGGGGCCCGTGGACCCCCACCCCCGATCGGTCATTCCCACCATGAGCGAACCGTCCGGCGCGAACGCGAGCCGATGCACGCCAGAGGCGAACCCGTTCTTGAATGGGAAGCACGCCCCCTGGTACACGCCCTCAACCCGCTCGAGGATCACACGCATGATCGTGGCATGTGTCTGATCGCCCACCATGAACTGACCGCCGAAGGGGCCGAAACTCCCATCCGTCGGCGTCAGCACCGGCTCACTGGCGCTCTGGCCCATTTTCTTGTATGGGAACCAGATGGCCGCCGGCGTCATCCCCGGAATCTCCATCCCGTCGGTTTTCCAATTGGACCAGCCTTCGCGAAATCGCAGCGAGGCCTGGTGGCCATGAAACGAGCCTTCGAAGAGCGGGCTGAGCTTGCACGTCGCTACATAGTCCCCCTGATTGTCGGTATAGAACATCTGCCCGTCCGAGTACATGCCGATGCCATCGGGCGAGCGCAGCCCATCGCACACCTTGTGCATCACGCCGTCGGGCGACACTCGAACTGCCCAGCCTCGTGTCGCGACCGTCGCGCCCATCACCGTTTCGCCCCCCGTGTGTGCCAGGTTGAGCGTGACCCACGCGTCGCCGTTCATGTCGTACTTGGGCCCGAAGGCGAACTCGTGGTAATTGCCCGAGACCTGCCACGCGTCGCAGAGCGTCACGAACAGGTCCGCGCGATCGTCGCCGTCGGTGTCGATCAGGCGCGTCAGCTCGCCGCGTTGGGCAACGTCGATGGCGGAGCCTTTCTTCGCGCGTGGGTCGGGCCGAACCGCCAGCCCCAGCGGCTCGTGCAAGCCCGATGCGAAGAGAATTGGTTGCACGCCGATCGCGGGAGTCCCGTACGCGTGCTCAAAGATCCACACCTCCCCGCGACGCGTGCACGCGATCGGGCGCCCGTCCGGGAGCAAACCCAGCCCCCCTACCTCAAGCGAGAGATCCGCGGGGACCGCCACGGTCGCGATCCGGTAGTGCCGTGATTCATCGTCCGGATAGTCCGTGTCCAGCTGCCAATCGAGCGCCGCCTCGCCGTCCGGATCGATCGCGGCTCGCGGTGTCAATTGGAATTGCCACTCCCCCGCGCCCTGAGATACCTTCGCCAAGAGGTGATTGACACCGGGTTGAAGTTCCAGCCTCACGACATGCGCACCGGGATCCAGCGGTCGCTCCGCGCTCGCGTCCACGAGCAAGCGACCGTTGAGCCACAGCCGCAACCCGTCATCCGACCCGGTCGCGACCTCGATCGAGGAGGCGCGATCGCATGTGATCGCCCGGTACAGGTATCCGACCGCGTTTCGCGCGTCCTCCGCCGACAACCCCGCGTCGAGGTTGATGGGGCCGGGTCCGCCCGGCCCACCGATGCCCTGCTCATCGGGCACGTCGCGCCAACCGATCGCTTTGCCACGCTTGCCATTGAAGGTCCGCATCAGGTCCGGACCGGGTCCACCCGCGGAACACGAGGCCATGTCGAGCTCAGGACCGAACGGGGTGTCGATGCTCTTGCCGCCGGGCGGATGGTCAAACGGTGCCAGCAGCTTCCATTCACCCCAGCGGACTTCCGCTCCCTGCAGCCTCGCGAGCATCATCTCCCTCGTCCGTTCGCGAGTTTCCAGCTTGATGTACGGCTTGCCCTCGATCTCGATCTGGCCGATCGAATTGCTCGGCCGCATCGATACCGCGACCAGCCAGGCTATCGCGCGCACCGCATTCCACACATCGTAATTGGAGCTCATGGTTTGATCTCGATGACCACCGTCAACGGCTGGGCCGCGTCCAGCGCCACGGCGCTCATGACCGACTCGCCCTCGATCTTTGCGTTGACACTCCCGTTCTGAGCCGCCGTCGCGCGTGGGGTGTTGAACCACGCTCGGTCACCCGCGGCAAGGCCGGTCACGGTGAAGGTCCTCCTCAGGATGCCGCCCGGACCGGGCTCGGCCCGTTCCTCAACACTCACAGGCGTTCGGTTGCCAAACCTCTCCGCCGCCGCACCGCCTTGCTCGATCGAATATCGGAAAGTCGGCACGCCCGACCTGTCGACTGCGTACCCGTGGAATCGATACCCCGCCGACCGACCGGTCTGATTCGGCCACGGATCCGGTCGAATCGCGGCGACAACGATCCCCGGCCCCGCCGGCGCGCGCCAACTCACAGTCCCCTGACCTGAAAGCTCCGTGCCGCCACGGTTCGCCCACGATCCCGACGCATCAAGAAATTCTCCCTTCCACGCTTCCACCAACCTGACGGCGTCCGCGTCGAACGCAAAGTGAATCCCGGCCGGAAAGCCCACCGCGATGGCGCGGCTTCCCGCGTCCCTCAGGAACGAACGGAGCACGATCGGACGATCCTTGACCCGCAAGACCATTCCGCCCGCCTCGGGAAGTCCATCCGGCGCCGGCGCGGACTTGCCGAGCCGGAAGTACGCCCACAGCGCGTCGCCCTGCTTTTGCGGATCTCCGCCATACACGGAAGTGACCGTGCCCTTGCCCGTAATGTAGAACGCGGGCATACGAGTCCCGGGCTTGAGACGTTCCGGCGCCTTGAGGTACCGGTCCCACCACGCGTAGCGGATCCGTTCTGCGAACTGCGCAAGATCAGGACCCGGCGTTCCGGCCAGCGGTCGGGTGCTGAACGCGTGACACGAGATGCAATTCAGCCCCTCCGCACCCACCAGTTTGCGCCCATTCTGAACCACCTCGTCGTTCGGCCGCGGCTCCCGAAGTTCGCTGCCCGGCCACACACCATCTTGCTTCGCCAGTGCCTCCGCGAGCGCGCCCACAGCCTCCTCGCCGAACTGCGGCATGCGGACCGACATGTACGTCCGGGCACGTCCGCCCTGCAAGAGCACCCTCCTGAGCCACGGCGTGTTCAGCTTGGCCCCCACACCCAACAGCCGCGGCGGCATCCGCCCCTCGTCCCCCAGATCAACCTCGCCGATCGTCCCGAAAGACCCCGCCACGGCCGCGTGCGGTCCCGCGTCGCGCGTGTCGAAGTGGCACGCATTGCAGTTCAGCGCGGCCATGCGTCGCGCGGTCTCGTCAGCCGGCGCCGGGGCGCCAACCGACCGCAGCGCATCCGCAAGCCCCGCGCCGATCTCACGAATGTCGGCCGCGGTCAGCGCGTACCTCGGGCTCGATCGGTCCGCGAGATCCATGCACCCCTTCCCGCTGCGGACCTGGGCCAGCGGTTTCGCGGCGAGACCGCCCTTCGCCGTGGCCGTTGCCCCGGCGGCGCCGATGGCATGGCACGCGACGCAACCGCGAGCCGCGAACGCGATCCGTCCGGCCTGGACCGTCGCCTCATCGATCGCGGGTAGCGTGATTCGCTCGTCCCGCGCGCCGGCTGTCGCCGCAACCAGATACGTTGCGATCGCATCCGCTTCGGCCTTGTTCAAGCCGCTTGACGGCATCCTCCCATCCGGGTGGATCTGGCGCGGGTCCGTCAGAAAATCGCTCAACGCCGATGGAACCCACTTGGCACGGAGATCGGGCAGCACCGACCTTGGTCGGAACGTCCCATCCCCCGATCCCGCCCGCCCATGCTCGGCATATCCATGGCACGCTACACATCCCACCGACTCGTACAGGTCCTTCCCGGCTTGGAGCGTCGCGGGTCCGGTCGCGGCATCATCGCTCACCGCCGGTCCACCTCGCGAAACCAGGTACAACGCGATCGCGACCGCGTCCGCCGCATCCCGGGGCGAGTCGCCGAGCACCTTGGGCATGCGCGTCCCGGGTTTGATCGAAGCGGGGTCGCGGATCCACTTCACCAGCCAGTCCGGTCTGAGTCGAGCTCCGACGTCATCGAGACGAGGCCCCTGGCGCGTCCACACCGCGGCCGCGACGTTCCCCTCTGCGCGGTGACAATTGACGCACCCCATCTCGCCCAATGACACGCGCCCGCCTCGTGCCAACCGATGCGAATCCGCGTCGGCGCGGGCCGCGACCGGAACTTGAGCGAAGAGCGCGGGAATCGGCTCGAGCGCGAACCCCGCGCCGGCCCTCCGCTCCATCTCCCAGACCGGAGCAAGCCGGGCCCGCGCTGACGCAGCGCGCGAAAATGTCAGCCGCACGGTAACGGCGCCTGGAGTCAGGTCCAGCCATGGAGACAGGCCCGCCGAGGGTCCCCCGGGATTTAACGTCACGTTCACCGGGTCCTTCAAGGTGTTACCGAACACGTTGAGACGAACCGAGCCCCCCTCGATTTCTGCCCCGAAGCGATACCGCCCGGCATCGGCGATCGGGATCGTGGCGTCAAACCGTGCCGTGAATCCCGCGGGGGCAACCGCGTGATGGATGGACTCCAGCGGTTCCAGCGCGAACGCACCAGTTTCCGACCACCCACTTACTTCCGCTTTGCGGTCGGCGCTGGTGTACTTCGCCGCCCATCCCGGATACGCGGGCACTGCCGCCGGGGGTTCGAAAATCCCAGCCCCGCCAGCCGCGACAACCAGCGGCGTCACCGCGAGCCCCGTCGCCACGACGACCGTCCCGATGATCCGCTGCACGCTGCTCCTCCAGACGTCCGCGACGGCCGCCCGTCCTCTCGCCCATGTTCCCCGCTCGCGCGGCCTATTTCCGTGCGAACGCCGCATCGAAGGCCGCCGATGATGGTGCGAAATCGACACGTCGAACGTACTGCGCCGATTCTGTCGCGCCCGCCTCACGGTCCATCCCCGCGTCCTCCCATTCCACACTCAAGGGGCCCCGATACCCGACGCGATTCAATGCACGGATGATTGACTCGAAGTTGACGTGACCACGCCCGACGGACCGGAAATCCCACCCGCGCCGCGCGTCACCGAAGGGCAGATGCGACCCCAGCACACCGCAAAGGCCGTCCCCTGATCGCGCGCCGTAGTGAACCGCGACATCCTTCATATGCACATGGAAGATCCGGTCCGGGAATCGCTCGATGAACTTGTTCGGCGCCACGCCCTGCCACAGCAGGTGGCTCGGGTCGAAGTTGAACCCGAACGCCGGGTGATTCCCCACCGCAGCGAGCGCCGTCTCCGCCGAGTACAGGTCGTACGCGATCTCGCCCGGATGAACTTCGAGCGCGAACCGCACACCATTGGACTTGAACTCATCAAGAATCGGCCCCCACCGCGCCGCGAAGTCATCGAACCCCGCCTTGACGTCCGCGGCGGACGTCGGGGGGAAGAAATACCACACTGGCCAGATCGACGAGCCCGTAAACCCATTGACGACGTCCAGACCGAACTTGGCCGCGGCCCTGGCGGTCGCCTTCATCTCCTCCGCCGCCCGTCTACGCACTCCCTCGGCTTCGCCATCACCCCACACGTGGGCGGGGAGGATCGCCCGATGCCGGGCGTCGATGCGATCGCAAACCGCCTGGCCGACAAGGTGGCTCGATATCGCCCACGTCTTCAGGCCGTGCCGGGCGAGCAACTCGTGTCGCCCTTTGCAGTAAGCATGATCGTTCATCGCCTTGGCAGGCTCGAAATGGTCTCCCCAGCACGCCAACTCCAGCCCGTCATACCCGAACGAGCGAGCCTTCGCGGCAAGGGTGTCCAGTGACAGATCGGCCCACTGGCCGGTGAACAGCGTGACGGGTCTTCCCATGGGTGCCTCCGTTGCGGACCGCAGTGTACAGAATCCCCGCCCGCACGACGCCGCCCCCGGTACCATCCCCACCCATGCCGGGCCCCCATGACAACCCGCACACGGCGGGACGCCGATCGGCCGCGGCGTTCCTCGAACGCTTCGGGCCGCTCCTCGCGCTGGTGCTGCTCATCGCCGGTACGGCGATCGTCGAGGCGATCACGGTCGCCCCGGAGAGCCGAGCATTCCTGACAACCCGGAACTTCGCCAACATCCTTGGGCAATGGGCGTTTGTTGGAATCGTCGCCCTTGGCATGACCTTTGTCATCATCCTGGGTGGGATCGACCTGTCCGTCGGCTCCATGGTCGCGCTCGCCGCGGGCGCATCCCTTTACGCGCTCAACGGCGCGGCGGACGCCTGGGGGCCCACCCCCGCGGTCGCGGTCGCCGTCGCGGTGTGCGTGCTCACGGGCTCGTTCATGGGAGCGATCAACGGCTTCGTCATCGCGAAGGGAAGGCTCGCGCCGTTCGTGGTCACGCTTGGCGGGCTGGCCATCTACCGCTCGTTGATCACGGCGCCAGCGCAGGGCAGCGAAATTCGGTCGAGCGTCCCACGCTTTGGCGAACTCGGGCAGACCACCGTTGATGTCCCGTTGCTCGGCCCGGACGGCGCGGGGCTGAGCATACGGCTCGGTGTCGTGGTGTTCCTCACGCTCGCCGTCATCGCGCACGTCGCATTGACACGGACGATCTTCGGGCGTCGGGTCTACGCCATCGGCGACAATCCCAGGGCGGCCCGATACGCCGGCGTGCCGATCGTCGGAACCACGATTCTCGTCTATACCGTTGCCGGATTCACCTGCGGAGTCGCGGCGCTCCTGAACGCCGGCAGGCTCAATTCCGTCTCCAGTTCGTCGCTGGGACTTTTTTACGAGCTCGACGCCATCGCCGCGGTGGTGATCGGGGGGACCCGCCTCCAGGGGGGATCCGGGCGGATCTTCGGGACCGTGCTCGGCGTGCTCATCCTGGGTGTGGTCTCGAACATGCTCAACATGCTCGGCGTCTCGACGTTCTACCACGGCCTGGTGAAGGGCCTGATCATTATTGCCGCGGTCGTCATCCAGCCTCGCAAGTCCGACGCATGAGAAGACCCGGTCGCCGCGCGGCGATCACCGGATACACTGCCCCAAGTCGCTCATTCACAGCAAGGAACCACCATGCTCAAGACCGCATGCTCCGTGCTCGGACTGGCCGCCCTTTTCGCGCTGGGCGCGTGGGGCCAGGCACCGGCGAACGCCACCGAGGATTCACGACCCGCGCAGCCCGCCGCCAAGACCGCCGCCAAACGATTCAAGATCGGCGTCACGGTGCCCGCCGCCGACCACGGCTGGACCGCGGGCGTGGGCTGGTGGGCCAGGAAAGCCATGGAACTCCACCCGGAGATCGACTGGGTGTACACGACCTCCGCGAACCCCGAGAAACAGATCGCGGACGTCGAGGACATGATGGTGAAGGGCATCGACGGCCTGGTCATCCTCGCCACTGAGAGCGCCCCGCTCACGCCCATCGCGAAGAAGGCGAGGCAAAGGGGCATCTTCATCGTCAACGTGGACCGCGGCTTCCTGGAGCCCGTCGCCGACATCTTCCTCGAAGGGGACAACAAGGCCTTCGGACGCAAGAGCGCCCAATTCGTCGCCGAGAAGATGCAACGAGAAGGAAAGACAAACCTCGTCATCCTCTCCGGCATCCCCTGCACGGTTGACACCGACCGCGTGAACGCCGCGCTCGAAGTGTTCAAGCAGTACCCACAGATCAAGGTCCTCGACCAGCAGCCCGCCATGTGGAACCGCGAGAAGGGCCTTCAGGTCATGGAGAACATGCTCAACAAGCACAAGAAGATCGACGCCGTCTGGGCCCAGGACGACGACATCATGATGGGCGCGATCCAGGCCATCAAGGAAGCCGGCCGCGAGAAGGAGATGTGGATCCTCGGCGGCGCCGGCATGAAAGAGGCCGTCAAGATGGTCATGGACCGGAACCCCATGGTCCCGGCCAATATCACCTACCCACCGTCGATGATCGCCGCCGGCATCCACATGGCGGCCGGAGCAATGCGCGACGGCAACAAGGACAAAGTGCTGCAGTTCATGCCCCGGCACCTCATGATCGACGTGGACCTGATCACCCCGGAGAATGCCAAGGACTACTACTTCCCGGACTCCGTGTACTGATCGGACGCCGCCCCTCACCTCCGCTCAGGCGGACAGCGCCAGCCGTCCCGGGAGCACGGATCCGAGCAAGCGCGGCGGTGACCGGCGCAAGCCGGCCTCGTACCGCAACTCCCGAACCAGCGTTGCATAGGCCCGCCTGGGGTCCTCGCCCAGTTCCATCGCTCGATTCAGGGCGAGTTCCGTCTGCCGCTGCATCCGGGCCGCGATCGTTTCGAGTTCCTGCTGCGACATCGATTCAACTCCCCAAGAGCCCGGCACACGGCCCCGACTCCGCGTTGTTCGGATTCCGAACCGCGGCCTTTCACGCGCGTCCCGCCGGACGAATTCCGGCGCGCCCACCCGCACCACCGTGACGCCCCGGGCGCGCAATTCCGTCACGGAATTCACTTGACATACATATGGCATGAGCGCATACTTATGACATGGCCACCAAGACGCGCAGGCAGGCGGCAATCCGACGGCTGCTCGAAGAGCGGGGCCCGCAGTCCCGGAGCCCCGTGGACAGCCAGGAAAAACTGGCGGCCATGCTCGTGTCAATGGGGCTGCCGGCGGACCAGGGAACGCTCTCCCGCGACCTTCGGGAAATGGGCGTGCTGAAGGGGCCCGGCGGGTACGTGCTGCCGCGGACGCCCGCTCCGGGCTCAGGCCAATCCCCGGCTCCTCCCACCAACGAGCGTGGGTTTCTGGATGCGCCTCTTCGAGAGATGCTGCTGAGCGCGGAAGCGAGCGGACAACTCGTGGTCGTGCGAACCGGACCAGGGCGAGCGCAGGCTCTGGCCCTCGAAATCGACCGTGCCGCCTTGAGGGGGATCTTGGGCACCGTCGCGGGGGACGACACGATCTTCATCGCCTGCCGCTCGGGAAACGGTGCGCTGCTGCTCGCCCAGGGGTTGTCTCGGAGAGCCGGGCTGAAGGGGGCCCCCAAGTGAAGGGGACACCCAGATTCCCGCCAGGCGACGATGCCGCTCCCGTGGTGCTCAAGATCGGGGGAGAGGCGATCGACGCCGCCGAACCGGGACGGGCGCTGTGGCGAGCGCTCAGCGAACTCCACGCGGAACTTGCCGGCGGGCTGGTCGTGGTTCACGGGGGGGGAGCGGTCGTGGATGCACGCCTGGCTCGCCTCGGGATGGTCTCCGAAAAACGCGACGGCCTTCGCGTGACCCCGCCGCAGCACATGGAGGAGATTGTCGCGTCGCTCGCGGGCGTCGTGAACGCCGGCCTGGTTGGAAAGCTGCGTCGTGAGGGCGCGCCCGCGGTCGGCCTGACACTTGGTGACGGTGGCGCCTCCTGGGGGATTCCCGTCGTGCGCTCGACGGATTTGGGATTCGACCCCGGCCGGGTGGGTCGAGTGGCGGCCGTTCAGGAGGTGGACCATGGTTTGCTGCTGCGCGTGCTTGTGCGCGCGCGCTTCATGCCCGTCGTCTGCTCGATCGGGCTCGATGACGCGGGTGAACCGCTCAACGTGAACGCGGACGACGCGGCCGAGGGGATTGCCACGCTCCTGGACGCTTCGGCGCTGGTGCTGCTCACCGACGTCCGCGGGATCCTCGACGCACGCGGCGAACTCGTCCGCGAGATCGACCCCGCGGGCATCGAGCGGCTGATCGATTCGGGCGTCATTCGAAGCGGCATGGCAACCAAAGCGAGGAGCGCCGCTCGAGCCGCGACCGTGGGCGGGAGACCCGTTGTGATCGCCTCATGGAAGCACCCCGCTGAATTGGTTGGTCTGTCGGGACGTGGTGGCGCGGGAACGCGTGTCGTGATCGAGCACCCGGATTGTGGGGCCCGAACGTGACACGCCCAAGGGCGCCCGAGGCGGGCGCGTTCGGCTTTCCCAAGGGCCCCGGTGCGTGGCGTGTTGCGCTTCGTCGACGAGGAGTGTGCGATGTCGGATTGTGATTCCATGCGGCTGCTCGCCAAGCAGGACGTTCTCACGATCGGGGCGCTGGATCGGACCCAGATCGAGGCGGTGTTCGAGTCCGCTCGGGCCGCGCGCGACAACCCGTCCCGGTACGCGCGGGCGCTCGCGGGCAAGTCGGGGATTCTGATCTTCGAGAAGCCGTCGCTGCGCACCCGCGTCACGTTTGAAGTCGGCCTCGCGCGGCTGGGCGGCCACCCCGTGTACTTCGACCACTCGTCGTCGCGTCTGGGGGAGCGCGAGCCGATCCGCGACTACGCCAAGAACCTCGAGCGCTGGGTGGACGTGATCGTGGCTCGCGTGTTCTCACATGCCGCCGTCGAGGAGCTCGCCGCGCACGCTTCGATCCCGGTCATCAACGCCCTCAGCGACTTGCACCATCCGTGCCAGGCGCTGGCGGACTACCTCACGTTGGCCGATCACTTCGGTGGCTTGAGAGGCCTGAGGCTGGCCTACGTGGGAGACGGAAACAATGTCTGCCACTCGTTGATGCAGGCGGGCGCCGCGCTCGGCGTCGGCGTCACGGTCGTGTGCCCAAAGGGCTATGAACCCGACTCCGCTCTCGTAACCGAAGCGCAGCGAACCGCGTCGGCGATGGGGTGCGAGGTCGTGATCGGGAATGACCCCGAGATGGTGCAGGGTCACCAGGCGATCTACGCGGACACCTGGGTGTCGATGGGTGACGAGCACGAGTCGGCGGCTCGGCACCGGGCGTTCCGGCCGTACCAAGTCGATATCCGGCGACTGAACGCCGCGGGCTCCGGTGCCGTGTTCATGCACTGCTTGCCGGCGCACCGCGGCGAGGAGGTGACCGCCGAGGTGATCGACTCGCCCAGGTCTTTGGTGTACGACCAAGCGGAAAACCGCCTGCACGTTCAGAACGGGCTCCTGCTTCACCTGCTCGGACGCTCGGATGTCACGATCAGCCCGGGCTCGGTCAATAATCCCGATTGAGGCGAGTCAATCTCACCACCAGGCCATCCGAGGCCGGACAAGGAAAATGGAATGCCGAAGAAGATCTGCTTGGCGTACTCGGGAGGGCTGGATACCTCCGCGATCGTCCCTTGGCTGCGCGAGCACTATCGCTGCGAGGTGGTGTGCTGCGTGGGTGACGTCGGGCAGGGGGCGGATGAGCTGACGGGGGTCGAAGAGAAGGCCCGCATGAGCGGCGCCAGCGCCTGCCGGATCATCGACCTGCGGAAGGAATTTGTCGAGGACTACGTGTACCCGACCATCCTGTCCGGGGCGATCTACGAGGGGCGGTACCTGCTCGGGACCTCGATCGCGCGGCCGATCCTCGCCAAGGCCCAGGTGGAAGCGGCGCGTCAGACCGGCTGCGATGCCCTCGCGCACGGCTGCACCGGAAAGGGAAACGATCAGGTGCGGTTCGAGAGCGCCTACGCCGCGCTGGCCCCAGATCTGCCCGTGATCGCTCCTTGGCGGGAGTGGACGCTCAGCTCGCGCGAGGACCTCCTGAACTATCTCGCGGAGAGGAAAATCCCGACCAGCGCGAGCCTGACCAAGATCTACAGCCGGGATCGCAACCTCTGGCACATTTCCCACGAGGGGGGCGGCATCGAGGACCCGTGGAACGAGCCCCCGGAGGACGCCTGGATGCTCACGGCCTCGCCCGCGGACTCCCCCGCGCAGCACGAGGACGTTCACCTCGAATTCGCCCGCGGCCGCGCAACGGCGCTGAACGGCCGGGCGTGCGACCCGGTGGCGATGCTGACCGAACTGAACGCCATCGCCGGACGGCACGGCGTGGGGCGCGTGGACCTGGTGGAGAATCGGCTGGTGGGCATGAAATCGCGGGGGCTGTACGAGACGCCCGGCGGCACCGTGCTCGTCGAGGCGCTCCGCGGTCTCGAGGAGTTGATCCTGGATCGCGAGACAAGGCACTATCGCGACCAGATCGGCCTGAAGTTCGCGGAACTGGTCTACAACGGGCAATGGTTCACACCGCTGCGCGAAGCGCTGTGGTCGTGCGTGCGAACCATCGCGGAGAGCCTCGATGGCGAGGTTGTCGTGCGTCTGCACAAGGGGCGCGCGGTGACCGTCAAGCGACGCTCGCCCAACAGCCTCTACTCCGAGAAATTCGCAACGTTCGGCAAGGAAGACGTGTACAACCAGAAGCACGCGGAGGGTTTCATCCGGCTGTTCTCGCTCCCCAGCCGGATCGCTGCCATCAACCACCTGGCCAGGGGCACGGCGGCACGCAAGGGAGCCCGCTGATGGCCCTCTGGGGCGGACGATTCAACGCCGCGAGCGATCCCCTGTTCAAGCAGTTCAACGACTCGTTGCCGGTCGACCGCCGCCTTGTTCATGCAGACCTGGAAGGATCCAGGGCTTGGGCGCGCGCGCTGGGACGGGCGGGCGTGCTGACTCATGAGGAAGTCTCGCGCCTTGTCGCCACGCTCGACGACATCGAGAACGACGTGCGATCCGACCCCGCGCCGCTCGCGGAGTCCCGCGAGGAGGACGTGCACTCTTGGGTGGAGTCTGAACTTGTTCGGCGCGTGGGCGATCTGGGCAAGAAACTGCACACCGGACGGAGCCGGAACGACCAGGTCGCGACGGACCTACGCCTGTGGTGCCGGGAAGCGATCGGTGCGCGCCTCTCCGAGTTGGACGCACTGCAGCGAGCGCTCCTGGATCTCGCGGACCGTGAGACAGGAACGGTGTTTCCCGGGTACACGCACCTCCAGCGGGCACAACCGGTCACCCTCGGGCATTGGGCTCTGGCCTACTTCGAGATGTTGGCCCGTGACTCGGAACGATTGCGGGAGTGCCGGCAGCGCATGAACCGATGCCCGCTGGGCTCGGGCGCGCTCGCGGGCACGGCGTACGACATCGACCGCGAGTCGCTCGCGCGGGACCTTGGGTTTTCCTCCCCCACCGCCAACAGCCTCGATGCCGTCAGCGACCGGGATTTCGTGTTCGATCTCATCGCCGCGGCGGCATTGACCGGCGTCCACCTCTCTCGGCTGAGCGAGGATCTGGTCGTGTACTCGTCGCAGGAGTTCGGGCTGGTGGAGCTGGACGAATCGGTTTCCAGCGGCTCGTCCCTCATGCCGCAGAAGAAGAACCCGGATTCCGTTGAGCTCATTCGCGGCAAGACCGGCCGACTCCTCGGCTCGCTCGTCGCGATCACGGTCACTCTGAAGGGGCTCCCGTTGGCGTACAACAAGGACATGCAGGAAGACAAGGAACCGCTGTTCGATTGCTTGGACACGCTCTCGATCAGTGTTCGGATCATGGTCCGCGTGCTTGCCACGTTGCGCGTGAATCACGCGGCCTGCCGCGCCGCGGTTGAAGGGGATGGGCGGGGCGGTTACCTCAACGCGACCGAGTTGGCGGACTACCTTGTCGGGCGCGGAATGCCGTTCCGCTCGGCGCACGAACACGTCGGGACGCTGGTGCGTCAGGCCATGAAAGACGGGAAGTCGCTCGAGCAGCTGACGCTGGATGAGTTTCGCGGCGCCTCGGCATTGATCGGGCCGGACGTCTATGAGTGGCTGCGTCCCGCGTCCGCGCTCGCCCGCCGGTCCGTGGCCGGCGGCACTTCGCCCGCACGCGTTCGGGAAGCGGTTGCGAACGCGCGGCGAAGGCTTGAAGTCAATCTGGGCAAGGTCTAACGGTTGCAGTGATTCCGCGGTCGGCGCGGCAGGACGGTCAGACCCGCATCGAACTGCTCGCGCGGTACGGCCAAGGTGTGGTTCAGGGGAAACGCGGCCCGCCCGATACCGGATGCGTACGACGTCCGCGCTGAGCGTGCGGACGGAGTGTCCGGAGACCGTCAAATGAGGGAGAAGGGACCCGTTGAGTTGGGGCTCGACGCTACGGCGATCACCACGCGCTCTCGACCGCGAGTGCTGCCCCTGGCGTGGGTGGCGATCGCGTGCGGTCTGGCCGGGCTCGTGGCGGTCTCCGCGATGGCCGCGTGGCTGATCGGGGAGCGGGCTCGATCGCTTCGGGACACGGAGCGAGAGCGGGTGTCGGTCGTGGCGCGCACGCTCGCCCACAGCGGCCGAGCCCTGATCGAGCAGGATTCGCTCGGGGCGCTGCGACAACTGGTGCTGGACATCGCCCGCGCGGAGTGCCTCGAGACGTGCTCGGTCTCGATTCCAGCCGTGGGCGTTGTGGCGGATCTCGACGCCTCGAAGATCACGGTGCGCACACGGCCGATGGAATCCGGACCGCGTGCGGTTGTTCAATCGACCGAGGCGGAGGAGCGTGAGAGTTTGACGGACGGCCTGATCGAGGTCACGGCGTCAAGCCCATCTGATCGCCTCGGCGGCGTGCTGGTTCATGCCTCGCGCCGGGCAGACGAGGCCGGCCTTCTGCCTGTGGTGCTGGCGGCGAGCAGCGCGGTCGGCCTGATGCTGGCCAGCATCGTGATACTGGTTGGGCGCGCGATACCGCGGGCGCGGGCGCTGGATGCCGTCTCATCCGCGCTTGGCGCACTGGCGATGGGCGAGACGGCCGCGGAGTCCCTGACCGTGTCCGCCCGGTGGGGCGCGGAGGCGATGGCGTGGAACGCCCTGATGGGTGAACGCGCAGCCGGTCATGACACCCGGAGTCTGCTGGCGGCGCTCGATTCGCCGGGACCATCTCGATCCGGCGGGGGTCTGGAGGGCGCGTGCGACGCGATGACTCAGGGAGTGATGGTTTTCGATTCCGCCTTGCGCGTGACCTATGCGAACGGCGCGGCCGGGATTCTGCTCGGGGTCTCGCGCCAGTCGCTCGTGGGTGGACCGGCGTCGGACACGGTTCGAGCTCCGGCGGCGTTGGACGCGCTCGGGTCTGTTCTCAAGCCGGGGAGCCGGCGCCGGCTCACCGTTGAGCAAGAGGTGAATCAGGGGGGGGATCCTTCAACGCTCCGGTTCACGATCTCCCGGTTGGCCCCCGGACCGAGCGCCGCGGCGAGCGGCGCGGTGGTCGTGGTCGAGGACGTCACGCAGCAGCGCGTCGCCGACCGGTCGCGAGATTCGTTCGTGGCGCAGGCGACGCACGAGCTCCGAACGCCGCTGACCAACATCCGGCTGTACGTTGAGACGGCGCTCGAAGAAGGAGCCACGGACGCTTCGGTGCGCGGCAATTGCCTCAACATCATCAACCAGGAATCCCGTCGATTGGAGCGAATCGTGGGCGACATGCTCTCGCTCGCCGAGATGGAATCAGGGGCCCTGAAGCTGCACACGAGCGAGGTGCGGACCGATTCGGTGTTCGACGAGCTCGGCAAGGAGTTCGAGGCCGCGGCGCTCGACAAGAAGCTCTCGCTCACATTCGATCTGCCCCCCAAGATGCCCGTGCTGACAGGGGATCGGGACAAGATCGTGGTGGCCCTGAACAACTTGATCGGCAACGCCGTGAAGTACACGCCCGAAGGCGGCGCCGTGACCGTGCGGCTCACGGACGAGGGGACGTCCGTCCGTGTTGCCGTGCAGGACAATGGGATCGGCATCGCCGCGGAAGAACGCACGCGGGTCTTCGACAAGTTCTACCGCTCTCAGGACGCGCGGGTGGGCTCGATCAAGGGAACCGGGCTGGGGCTCGCGATCGCGCGCGAAGCCGCCCGCGCGCACGGGGGTGATATTGCGCTTGAGTCCGAACTCAATCGCGGGAGCACGTTCACGTTGACGCTGCCCCGCGGCCGGGAGGCGGCCTAAGCCATGAACGTGCGTGAAACCAGGCAGGGCGCGGTGACCGTGCTGCGGCCGGATGGACCCGTCACGGGAGCCGACGCCGGTGAGCTTCGGTCCGCGATCCAGCGGGCGCTCGCGCGCAGCCTGGGGCGAATGGTGCTCGATGTGTCCGAGACACCCTTCGTGGACAGCGCGGGCCTTGAGACGCTGGTTGAAGCGGCGGAGCAGCTCGGGGCCGCGGGACAGGCGATGCGCCTGTGCGGCGCAACGGCCACGCTCCGCGAGATCCTGGACGTTACCGAGACCGCGCCACTGTTCGAGTTCTTCGCGGACGCGGGAGACGCGACCAGGAGTTTCTTGTGACCGGGCCGCATCTCAACAATCCCGACCGCACGACACCCGCGCTCGGGAAGGGGCCGCCTCGCCTTGGTGATGCGCTGGTCGAGGATGGCCTGATCAGTCGCGACACGCTCGAACGTGCGGTTGCCTCGCAGAAAGGCACGGGCTGCCTTCTCGGCGAGCTGCTCGTGGAGCAGGGCGTCATCCCGGGCCCGACGTTGGTGCGGGCCGTCGCGAGCCGTCTCGGCGTACGGGGGATTCACCTGCGTCACGGGTTGATCGACCCCGCTCTGTTGACACTGGTGGGGCCCGACGAAGCGGAGCGGATGGTGGCGATCCCGATTTTCAAACTGCGCAACCAGCTCTTCGTGGCGATGGCGGAGCCCCAGTCGCTGCCATCGATCGACCGCCTGCGCCGGCTCACCGGACTCGACGTTAAACCCGTGCTGGCGCTGCGTTCCAACATCCTTGAATACGTCCGCAAGTACGGCGCGGGCGACGTCGACGTGGACGCGTTCCTGACGTCGCTGAGCGACGCCAACGTTCAGGTCGTCGAACGCGAGACCGTCGATGAAGGGCCGGCTCACGACCTTGACAAGATGGTCGCCGGCAGCCCAATCGTGAACCTGGTCAATATCGCGATGCTGACGGCCGTGCGTGACGGCGCCAGCGACATTCACGTTGAGCCGGACAAGAAAGGCACGCGGGTCCGATACCGGATTGACGGCGTGCTCCGCGAGCTGATGCGCCCGCCGCCGGGCATGCACGCGGCGATCATCTCGCGGGTGAAAGTCATCGGGCGGATGGACATCGCGGAGAAGCGGCTGCCCCAGGAAGGGCGGGTGCATATCGTGGCAGAAGGCAGGGAGATCGACCTGCGCGTCTCGAGCATCCCGACGCTGCTCGGTGAAAAGGTCGTGATGCGCATCCTGGACAAGGCCAACCTCAAGGTCAGGCTCGAGGACCTGGGCCTGCGCCCCGAGTCGCTCGCGGTCTTCCGGCGCATCCTGCACGAGCCCTACGGACTCGTTCTCGTTACCGGCCCGACAGGCAGCGGAAAGACAACCACGCTGTATTCCGCGCTGGACCTGCTCCGTGACGCGGAGACGAACATCGTGACCGTCGAAGACCCGGTCGAGTACCAACTCGACATGGTGAATCAGATCCAGGTTCATGACGGCATCGGCATGTCCTTCGCCCGGGCGTTGCGATCGATCCTCAGGCAGGATCCTGACGTGATCATGGTCGGGGAAATCCGGGATGAAGAGACCGCGCGCGTGGCCGTGCAGGCGGCGCTCACGGGCCACCTCGTTCTCGCCACGTTGCACACGAACGACGCACCGAGCGCGCCGTCGCGCCTGATCGAAATGGGCATCGAACCCTACCTCCTGTCGGGAGCGCTGCAGGGAGTGATCGCCCAGCGACTGGCCCGCACCATCTGTCCGAAGTGCTCCACGAGCTACTTCCCCAGCGAACAAGTGCTGCGCGACGCCGGCCTGGAGGGCATGGCCGGGAAAGTCTTCCGCAAAGGAGTGGGTTGCCGCGCCTGCCACGATAGCGGTTTCCAGGGCCGGACCGGCGTGTACGAAGTCCTGGAGGTTACCCCATTGCTTCGCCGGCTTGTTCATCGGGCGGCGTCCGTGCAGGAGATCCGGTCGGAGCTGCGCGACCGCGGCTGGCTCACACTCCGAGAGGAAGGCGTGATCATCGCGATCGAGGGGCGCACGAGCCTCGAAGAGGTGCTGCGTGTGACCCGTGACGACACGGAGGATGACGCGGCCAATGCCGCTCCCGCGGACAACCTCCGCACCCGGAAGGAGGCCGCATGAAACTGGCCTACGAGGGGTTCACTCAGGCCGGGCGACCGGTCGCTGATGTCGTGGAAGCGCCGGATCCCATCGTGGCCGCCGACGAGCTTCGCAAGCAGGGCCTGTTTGTTACCAGGATCGATGAACTCCGAGCGGCGGCCTCGGCGTCGCGACACGGAAGACGCTGGGGAAGAGGGTCGCTCAAGGAGGTCGTGGCGTTCACACGGCAGTTGAGCGTGCTCGTGGGAGCGGGCACGCCGCTCATCGAGTCGCTCATGGCGCTGGAGCGGCAGTCCACCGACGGACCTTGGCGAATGGTGATCGCGGACCTGCGTGAACGCGTCGAAGGCGGCTCATCCCTCGGCGCGGCGATGGAGGCGCACGCCGCTTCGTTCGATCCCGTCAGCCGGAGCCTGATCACCGCGGGCGAAGCGTCCGGCCTGCTCAAGCCCATGCTCGATCGACTGGCCACGCTGAGCCGCCGCCGCCTGCACGCTCGCCAGTTGATCACCGGCGCGCTCGTCTATCCCGCGCTGCTGGTCGTGATCGCCTGCTGCGTGCTGTCGGTCATGCTGTTCTTCGTGCTGCCGCGTTTCGCGGGCATGTTCCGCGATCTCAACGCGCCCCTTCCCCCGACCACGCGGTTTCTTCTCGGCCTGAGCGACATGCTCATCGGCTGGTGGCCGCTGATCGTGCCCGCCGCCATCGCGGCACTCGTCGCGCTGTTCATTTGGACTCGGTCAGCGCCCGGGCAGCTGCGTCTTCACCGTGTGCTGCTCGCGATGCCGATGTTCGGTCCGCTGGCGCGAGCGTTTCTGCTCGCCCGCGTCTCGCGCATCCTCGGGGTGCTGATCGAGGCACAGGTGCCGCTGCTCGATGCCATCGGTCTCACACGACAAGCCGCCGGAAGCCCGTCGTTCGAAGCGTTGCTGGACTCGGCTCGCGAGGCGGTCGTTCGGGGTGAGGGCGTCAGCGCGGCGTTGCGGTCAAGCTCGCTCGTGCCCCCGATGCTCAGCGAGAGCGTCCGCACCGGCGAGGCAACGGGCAAACTCGGAGTGATGCTCCTTGGCGTGGCGGACACGCTCGACGAAGACAACGAGATCGTCCTCAAGTCCCTCACCAGCGTCATCGAACCCGTCATCCTGATCGTCCTCGGTGTGCTCGTCGGGTTGGTCGCGTTCAGCATGTTCATGCCGCTGTTCGACCTGACCGCGGCCACCTCGGGCGGGGGGGGCGCATGACACGCATCACTTCCTGGCGCTCGCGCGCCGGCATCGAGATCAGCCCGCGTCGTGTTCGAGCGGCTGTTGTTCATCCGCGCAGCGCCACGGTCGAAATGATTGCGTTCGACCGAATCGAGCCCGAGCAACCGGTCTCGATGCGTGAGGCAACGAGAATCGCCGCCGCGCTCGTGCGGCACGGCTGGGATCGTGGGTCGTGCGCCCTTCTTTCCCCTTCCGACGGCCTGTACATGGGCACACTCGACCTTCCTCCCCGTTCCTCGGGCGCGCCCGTGGATCGCCTTGCCCGCGCGGAGGTCGCCCGTGTCAACGGTTGGACCGATGACGCGTTCGAGATAACGACTTGGGACTTGCCGGAACGAGAGCGTGCGAGTGCAGCGACGCGGCTCGGGGTCGCGGCCTGCACGCACCGGGACCTTGAACCGCTGCTTCAGTCGCTGGATGACGGCGGACTTCACGTCGGCGCCGTGATTGCCAAGCCCTGCGCACTCGCCCGGGCGTGCGAGCGCCATCAAGAAACTCGAACGGCGTTCGCGGTGCTGATCGATGTCGACTGGGACGAGGTCACCATCGGAGTGCTCGCGCGGGGCACGCTTGTGTATGCTCGCACCGTGCCGAACACCGGCCTCGGCGCCATCGCGACGGACATCGATGCGGCTGCGCATTGCGGGTCGGATGCATCGGCCCGGTTGCTGCGGCTCATGCTCCGACGCGGAACGGAGGAAGTCCTGCCCGCCGACCACCGCCTGAGCGTCGCGACGGACCGCGCCGTGGCCCAGGCGATCGGCCGCCACATCAAGGACGCTTCCGCCTCGCTGTCGTACGCGGCGTCGCGATTCCCGGACCTGCCGTTGACCTCGATTGTGATCTCCGGCATGGGTTCCCCGCTGCTGGCCGGGCACGCCGCTTGGGCTCCCGCGCGATGCGCCGTCATTCCCGCCGCTCCTCGGCCCGGTGACGATCCAGCGGCAAGGGCGGGCGCCGAGTGCACGCCCGCTCTCGGCGCTGCCCTGCACTTGGAGGACGAGGCGTGAGCAGCTTGCTCCCAGAACCAAGGCGACGAGCGGCCCGCGCCCGGCACGTACGCCGGTGCTGGACGCTCGCACTTGGGCTTCTGTGTTCGGGGCTTGTCGCAACGGTCGCGGTGATGCGCGCACCCGCGTACACCACGGCGGGCACACCCGCCTCTCTGCTTGAAGGCGCCGCGCGCGAGGCCGCGGACAAGGCGGCTCACGTCCGTGCCGCCGCACGACGCCTCGATGCCGCGAAGCGTCAGCTCGCGGTGGCGACGAAGGTCTCCGATCACCCGGACTGGAGCCTCCTGCTCGCGCTCGTCGCGAACCTGACGGGCGAGCACGTCACACTCCGAGCCTGCCTGCTCACGGAGACCAAGCCGTCGCCGGCCAGCAAATCGGACACACCCCCCACGGGCGCGGCACGCAAGCCCGCCCCGCTCGTGCTCACACTCGAGGGACTCGCCGCGGACCCGACGGACTTGACCGAGCTCGCGTTGAAACTGGAGCGAACCGGCCTCTTCCTCTCGGTGGACCTGAGCGAGAGCAGCCGCGAAACGGGCACTGGGATCGACGCCGTGCGATTCACCCTCGCCTGCCGACTCAAGCCGGAGGGGCCCGGTTCATGAGCCCCTCGCGCCATGATGTCGCACGGCTTCACGCTGCCGGCTCGCTGGCCGCGATCGGCTTGCTCGCGGCGGCCGGGTGGTTCGGGATCCGGCCCGCGATGTCGGCGGAAGCCCGCTCACGATCGCTGGCTTCTGATCTCGCCGCGGCCCACGTTGAGGCGGCCGAGCAGACCTCGCGCCTCGCCGTGCTTGAGCGCGAGATCGCTCAGACGTACGAGGCCATCAACCGTGTCAGCGTCCACCTGGAGCCCGCGTCCAGAGTGAACTCCGTCCTGGCGTTGCTGGCCGATTCTGCGGGGAAGGCCAGCGTCCGCCTCGACGCCGTCAAGCCCGGTGAGCTCAACCGTGCCTCGGCATTTCATGTTCTCGGCCTGAGCATCTCCGGACGTTCTTCGTATCGGGCCCTAACGTCCTGGCTCCATTCGCTGCGAACACAATGTCCGGAGCTGGCCGCGACTTCGTTCGTAGTTCGCAGCACCCCACCGTCCGATCCGCTGACCTCCGGCGGCGACTCGGACGTGCTGTTCACCGTGCAGTTTGCCTGGCACACGGCGCCAGTGGAATAAAGCGGCGGATGAATTGGCCGCGGGCTTGCCTCGCGGCCTCCGGAATGTTCCAATGGTCCTGCCATGGAACACACTTCATCTCGCAAAGCCTATCTCGCCGTTCTCGGCTTGGGGCTGCTCGGCCTCGCGCTTGACCGCACGTTGCTGAGTTCCGGCCTTGGCGGTCCCTCCGCGGCGTCCGCGGCCCAGGTGGCCGAGCATTTCGCAGCGCCTGACATCGTGTCCAATAAGACACCGGCCCCAAAGGCACCGACAGCGACCATTCCGCTACGGGCGCAGTTGGAAGCCGCTTCCGCTGAATTGGGGATCGACCCCACGATGCCCAGCGATGCGTTCGCGATGCGCGCGGCGCTCGCCGGCCCGGCCTCGCCCCCTCAGGGACTGCCGTCGGAGGCTGCGGCGCCATTCGGGCCGCCCCTCAAGCTCGGCGCCATTCTGACCGGCCGAGATTCGGAGCGGACCGCGGTGATCAACGGCGTGCTCCTGCGCACCGGAGAGATGATCGACGGGTATACCTTGGTCCGGATTGCCGACCGCGAAGTGGACCTCGAGCGCGACGGAGTTACCCGGACGCTGGCCCTGTCGGAATCGAAACGCTGAACCACGCCGACCACGACGCCACTTAATTCGCACGGTCGCGGCGTCGATACACCACCTGTGGGGGCGGGCAGTCCCCACAGGAGAACGCCCATGCACGCGAATGCACTCGGCCGCCGGACGCGCGGGTTCAGCCTGGTCGAACTCGTGATCGTCATCGTCATCATCGGAATCATCGCCGCCGTCGCGGTCCCCCGCATGAGCCGCGCGAACGTCGCCGCGAGCGAGAATTCCCTCCGCAGCAACCTGCGTGTGCTGCGCTCGGCCATTGACCTCTTTCGCGCCGAGCACAACGACTCGCTCCCCGCGCTCGCCAAGTTCACGGAACAGCTCACCACCTACTCGGACGTCGAGGGTGGCGTGAGCGCCACCAAGACCGGCGACTACATCTTCGGGCCGTACCTTCGGGCGCTCCCGACGCTCCCAGTCGGTTCGCGCCAGGGCCAGTCCGGCGTCGCCGCCGCGGACGCCGCCACGATCGGGTGGATCTACGACGCGACCACCGGCAACATCATCGCCAATTGCAAGGACTCGGAGACCGATTCACGCGGCGTCAAGTTCAACACCTACTGATCCCTCGATCTCGCCACCGAAAGCTCATGCTCACCCCGGGTTGTCGGTTCGCCGACAACCCGGTTGTCATAAGGGCCGTGCCGTGACGAGGTCCGTGCGAAAACCCGGCTTCTCGCTGGTGGAACTCGCGGTGGTGCTCGCCGTGGTCGGCGTGCTCACCGCGATCGTCGCGCCACGGTACGCGTCGGCGCTGACCTCGTACCGGCTCGACGCCTCCTGCCGCCGCGTCGCGTCCGACCTCACGTACGCTCGGCAGTGGGCCCGTGCCGCCAGCGCCGAGGTCCTGGTGGACTTCGGACCCGGCAAGACCACGTACGTACTGACCGGACCGGGACCGTCGGGAACAACTCGGCGGACGGCCGTGAGCCTGGCCGACGACGGCATCGACACCCTGATTGCCGTTGCCGAGTTCGGCGGCGGATCAACTCTCGCGTTTGACGCGTGGGGTGGGACGGCAAGCGGAGGCAGAATCACGCTGACGCTCGGCACACGTTCCCGGACTGTCGCGGTCGCACGCCTGAGCGGCGAGGTGTCCGTCCCGTGAACCCGATGATCGCAGCCCACCACGCGCACGCGCGCTCCCGCGGATTCACGCTCGTCGAGCTCGCCGCGTCCATGGCGATCATGGCCCTGCTCACCGGCGCGCTGGCTTCCATCGTGGTGCTCTCAACCCGCGCCGCCGCAACGATGCGATCGGAGGAAACCGTGCGCGGCAATCTCGACGCGTGCATGACCCTGATCGACCTGGACGCGCGGGCCGCGACCCAGGTGCTCCGCCGGGGTTCGCTCGAGCTCGATATGCTGGTCCCGGATCGGAACGGAGACGGTGACCCGGAGCGCATCCGCTACGCCTGGAGCGGATCCCCCGGCGCCCCGTTGCGGCGCACGTACAACACTGAAGATCCATACCCCGTCTCCCCGCCTTTACAGTCGTTCGCTCTTGCGTTTGAATCCATCTCCGCCCCGGACGCCGTCACGTCACCCTCGACCGAGACCGCGGAGATGCTGCTCGCGTCGAACCAGGCGACTCCCAACGCGTCGTTCCAACTGGACCAGAGCAACTGGTGCGGCCACATCATCACTCCCACGCTCCCGGTCGGTGCCATCGCGTGGCGTGTGACACGCGTCCAGGTACAACTCCGGATGAGTTCCGCGCGGAACGGCACCACCAGCATCGAGTTGCGCGGCGTCAACTCTTCGGGCAAGCCCGACCCGATCGTCATCGATTCGAGTGGCCTTGACGAGGCTGCGATCGGCTCGACGTACGCGTGGTTCGAGGCCGCATTCCGCGGCGCGGGCGGACTCACCCCCGGAAGCCGCATCGCCCTGACGCTCAACGGTGAGGCCTCCTCGCAAAGGCTGGAAGCGGGATACGTCTTCGCCGCGCTCGGTGGTTCATTCACTGGAATGGTGCGAACGTCCAATTCCGGAGGCTCGTGGACCGCGGTGCTCGCCGGCCTCGCATTCCGTCTCTACGGGACCGCCACGCTGCCAGGTACGACCAAGACAACCACCCACGAATACCTCACCGCTGTACGCGTCACGGCACGGCCCGCCGACAAGGGGACCGAATCCCGGATCGCGATACCCCTCATGAACGCGCCGGAGTACGCGCCGTGATCCCGCGCCGCGAGCACCGACCCGCCCGCCGACGCGGCTTCAGCCTCGTGGAAGCGGCCATCTCCGTGGTTCTCGTCGGCGGGGTCGTCGTCGCCTCGCTGGGAGGAATCAGCGCGGCGCTGCGCAGCGCTCGCGCGGCCTCGGACCGGGCCCGCGCCTCGCAGCTGGCCGGGGACCTGATGACCGAGATTCTGTCATGCCCCGTCGACGACCCGCTCTTGCCGTCGGGCGTCACCGATGCGCCCCCCACCACGGTGGACCGGCGCTCATGCAACGACATCGACGATTACGCCGCGCTGGCCGACACACCACCGAAGGACCGGGACGGCACACCGATCAGCGGTTACACGAGCTGGTCGCGCCGCGTAACCGTCCAGTGGGTGCTCGCCGCGACGCCCGAAACGCCATCGAACGCGGACACGGGCCTCCGTCGGATCACGGTCACCGTATGGCGCAACGGCACGGAGCTGGCCCGGCTCGTCGGCCTCAGGTCCAGGAGCTGGCAGCTTCCGCCGTACACTCCATGATCCGCAACCCGCATCAGGACGTGAGCGCCCGAGGACCGCTCCGACGCACGCGGAGCCCGAGCGGACATGGCGCCAGCGGCGGGCGCCTCCCGACCCGACGTGGAGGCACGTACGTGTTCGTTGTCGTCGTGAGCGCCATTCTCGCCACCATCGGACTGTGCGTGCTCGCCATGGGTCGAACCCGACTGGCCATCTCCGGGCTGGACGCCGATTCTCGACAAGCCGCGTTGAACGCCCAGTCAGGCCTGGAGCTGTCGCTGAGAGCCATCGAAACGGACGCAACTTGGCGCGTCAGCAAGGGAGTTGGCCGCTGGTTCAACAACCTGAGCACCGGCCGAGGAAGCGTCACCGTCGACGTCGAAGACCCCACGGACACGAACGCCTCCGACGACGCGGCCGATCCGTTAGTCGTTACGTCAACCGGGCTGTTCAACTCGGCCCGGCAGGGGTTGCGCGTTCGATTGAACGCGATCCCCGTGCCACCCACGTGTCTTCAGGCCGCCCTCGTTGCCGGAGGCGGGATCAGCTTTCAATCCGCCACCGTCACATCCACGGGATCGATCGCGGCCAACGCGACCATCGCCGCGAGCTCGGCCCTTGTAACCGCGAACGTTGAATCGGCCGGTCAGATCACCGGAGGGACCTACGTCGGCGTGACCCGCTCAGGCGCCCCGGCGCGGACGATGCCCTCGGCGCAGGAAGTCATCGCCGCCTACACAGCCATGGGTTCGCCCATGAGCATCGCGATGCTCAAGGACGACGGGAACAGCGGCAATCAACGCGCCATCGAGGACGCGCTGATCAGCCCGGCTCATAACCCGTTCGGGCTGATGGTCAACGCCAAGGGCATCTACATCCTGGACTGCCAGAATCGGCGCGTGCGGATCCGAAAGTCGCGGATCCTGGGAACGCTCGTCCTGCTCAATCCGGGGAACAAGTCAACCGTGGAGTCATCCGTGTGCTGGGACCCCGCGGCGAGCGGGTACCCCTGTCTGATTGTGCTCGGCTCGATCCAGATTGATCTTCGGTCATCGCTCCTGAGCGAAAGTTCGTCGGGCGTCAATTTCAATCCCAGCGGCGCGCCGTATCTCGGCCGCGTCGATACGGACGCCCTTGACAGCTACCCATCAGGGATCAGCGGGCTCACGTATGTCTCCGGCGACCTCTCCATTTCTGGAACATCCCGCCTCGGCACGGTTGTAATCGTTGGCGGCGTCGCCACCATCAGCGGAAGCCTGTACCTGGCGTACGACGCTTCAGCGGCGACGTCCCCCCCACCAGGGTTCGCGGGTTCCTATCTCATGCGAATTGCCGCCGGTTCGCTCGAACGGATGACATACTGAACCGTTCCGTGTCGCCGCGACTACGCGGCCCGCGCCTCGATCGCCTGATGCCGCGACACCAGCCCGTCAAACTCCGTGAAGTCGAGCGACACGAATGCGGGCGTCAGGTCGGGATCGAACTGGGTCCCCGCACAACGCCGGATCTCCGCCAGCACCCGCTCGCGTGGCATGGCCGCGCGGTACGATCGATTCGAACTCATCGCGTCGAAGGAATCCGCGAGCGCCAGAATTCGTGCCACCAGAGGAATCCGCTGCCCTTGGAGGCCCTCCGGGTAGCCCCTGCCGTCCCACCGCTCGTGGTGATAGAGCACCCCCGGCACGATGTCGCTCATCTGCGGGATGTCCTTGAGAATCCGGTAGCCGATGCTCGGGTGGAGCTTGATGGCCGCGAACTCGTCGTCCGTCAGCCGCCCCTGCTTGCACAGCACCGCTTCTGGAACCCCGATCTTGCCCACGTCATGCACGATGCCCGAAATCCGGATCCGCTCCGCTTGCCCCTCGTCCATGCCAGTCGTCAATGCCAGCCGCTTGGCGAGGTGCGCCACACGCTCTGAATGACCGCACGTGTACCGGTCCTTGGCATCGATCGATGCCGTCAGGGCCCCCAACGTGCCCAGGAACAACGACCGCTGATCCGCGTACAAGGAGGCGTTCTCAAGAAAAATCCCGACAAAGACCGCCGCGGCGTCGAGCATCTGCGTGTCGACGCTGCTGGGGTCGGGGTCACGCCCGATCTTGTTTCCCGCGAGGAGCGCGCCGATCAACTGGCCCTTGCGCCGGATCGGTTGAACCACCACGGTGGAGTCAACCAGCCGCGCGAGCCCGCTCGGCTCGTCTCCCTCGATGAGAACAAAACGCTCGGGATCGAGAGTGGGAAGCAGGCTTCGGAGCACCTGGTGGAACTGCGGCAGTGGGCAAGGCACGGACCCGCTGAGAATCATGTGTCCGTCGAACGACGCCTCGTGATTGTCGGACCCCAAGAACGCCGCCGCGATCCAACCGAAGGACAGAGTTTCGCGGAGTTCGCGGCAGACGTTTTCCATGAAGCCGTCCGGTTCGGCCAGCTGGTTCATGGTTCGGCCAAGTCGGAACACGAACCCGATTTCCTCGTACAGCTCGGTCAGTTGAACCGTGAAGCAATCGATCGACTCTTCCCCGACGGCGCCGCGCACCAGATCATCGAGCATCCACGTCAGGATCTTCGCGAGCCCGGACACGCTGGAATCGGAATGATGGGCCCAGCCTGACAATCGGGTGCCGACGTCGCTCGGGTCAATCCCGATGTCCCGGCAACAACCCGCAAAGAACGTGCTTGGAAACAGACCGGGCCCGACCGCGGCGGCAATCGCGGCGAGCCGCTCTCGACCCGCCGCATGTCCCATAACCGGAACCAACCAGAGACCCGGTGCGATCTGCCGAACTTCAGGCACGGGCATCGCCGACCATTCGACGGTGGCCTTTCGAACCTGTTCGATCAACGGACGCGCTCGCAGGAACGCCCACTCCGGGCCGGACGGCGCGGGCGCGACCACAACCCCTCCATCGCCGACAAACCACACGGGCAGGCCAAGTCTGGTACATCGGCCGCGGAACTGGTCGTGCGGCAGGACGCCGGCCTGGTTGGCGCGATTGTCGATCATGCGGCTTCGGCATCATGAACGGAAGACGGGGCGTGGCGGCTCAGGATTTCCTGTGCCTTCGCGAGGAGTTCTCTTGGACTGAAAGGCTTGGCCATCATCGCCACGATGTTCGTTCCGTCGAGGTCCGATTGCGGAATGCGGTGGCCTCGGGAGGTCACCATGATCACCGGGATGCCCGCGGTCCGAGGATCGGTCCGGAGGCGGCGACTCAGCTCGATTCCAGACATCCTGGGCATCTGCCAGTCCGTGATCACCAAGTCCGGTGTGCCCTGATTGATGAGGTTCATCGCTTCTTCGCCATCGCGGGCGGAAAGCACTGAGAATCCCGCGCCGCGCAGCTTCGCGCCTACGACGGCGTTCACATGGATCTCGTCGTCAACAATCATGATTGTCTTTGGTTTCATTGATACCCTTCGCCCCGCCCCAACCCCCTTGTTGCGGGTAATCGTGCCGGTCCTAACCGGTGTTCTCGCTTGGAATCATCGACGCATCCGCGCCTTGACCGCAGACGCAAGTCATCAGGTTTGCAGCCCTGATCCATTCTGGGCGCGCGGCCCCGTCAGACCAATTCCTGAATGTCCGATAACACAATTGCCGAATAGTCATCTGGTTGGAGATCCAACCCGATCTGAATCGGCGTAGCGATTAGGATCGCGGCAAATGCACGACTCGGCCGTGCGGTTGTTCGTTGCCTTGTACCCACCACCGGATATCGCAGCGCACATGCTTGTTCAGTTATCCGGACTTCGGATGCCCGAACATCGGGCCACTCCACACGACCAGGTCCACCTCACGCTGCTGTTTGTCGGCGACGTGCATCACCGTGATGTGCCGGCCGTACGCGAATCGGTCGAGCGATCCGCTTCCGGGATCGCGCCCTTTCCGCTGCGACCGGACCGGCTCATCACGCTTCCGAGCCGTGGACCAAGCCGCCTGTTAGCCTTGACCACTGACGCCCCGGCCGGCTTGTTGGAGATCCATCGTCGGCTCGTGGTGCGACTCGCTCGGCACGGCGAGCGCCGGCACACCGATCGATTCAACCCGCACCTGACGCTCTGCCGATTCACACACGTCGGGGCATGTCAGGCGATCAACGAGCCCGCCGCCGCGGGGCCGTTCACCGTGGCTCGTGTTCGCCTGATGAGCAGCCGGCTCCACGCCGCGGGCGCAAGGCACGAGGAGCTCGGATCATGCCCGCTGACCGGATAGCGTGATCAGAAATTCGGAGTCGGCGGACGGTACTGCTCGATGTCAATCGAGCGAAAGTAGTCGATCGTCTTGAGAAGACCAAGCCGGACCGGGATCTTCGGTTCCCAACCCAGACGGGATCGGGCGAGATCGATTACGGGCCTGCGGCGTGCCGGGTCATCGGCCGGCATCGGGCGGTGAACAATCTTCGATCGCGAAGCGGACAACTCGATCACGAGTTCAGCCAGGCCTTTGATCGTGTGCTCCTCGGGGTTCCCGATGTTCACGGGCCCGACAAAGTCGTCCGGCCCGTTCATCATGCGGATCATGGCTTCGACCAGGTCGTCGACGTAGCAGAATGAGCGGGTCTGCGAGCCGTCGCCGAACAGCGTGATGTCCTCGTTGCGGAGCGCCTGGCGGATGAAATTCGAGATCACGCGGCCGTCGAACGGGTGCATCCGTGGGCCGTACGTATTGAAGATGCGGACCACGCGGATGTTCACCCGGTTGGATCGGTGATAGTCGAAGAAAAGCGTCTCCGCGGCACGCTTCCCCTCGTCGTAGCAGGCCCGCGGCCCGATTGGGTTGACCGAACCGCGGTAGGATTCGGGCTGCGGGTGCACCTCCGGATCGCCGTACACCTCGCTGGTGGAAGCTTGCAGCACTTTGGCGCGGCACCGTTTGGCCATTCCCAGCACGTTGATCGCGCCCATCACGCTGGTCTTCATGGTCTTGATAGGGTTGTACTGGTAGTGGCCCGGCGCGGCGGGGCACGCGAGGTTGTAGATCTCATCGACCTCGAGCCACACCTGGTGGGTGATGTCGTGCCGAACCAGCTCGAAGTTGGGCTTCCCGAGCAGGTGCGCGACATTGACCTTCTGGCTCGTGAAGAAATTGTCCAGGCAGATGACATCGTGCCCCTGAGCGACGAGCCGATCGCAAAGGTGCGACCCGAGGAAACCCGCGCCACCGGTCACGAGGATTCGCTTGATGATCGCCACATGAACTCCTGTGCTCGGCGCGCCACGGCGGGCGCGGGGTGAAGGCTAGGAAGGTCAGTTGCCCGGTACAGCGGGCGCCGGCGGCGGGGGGATGCGGAGCGTCATGCCCGGCTTGAGACGCGCGGGATCGTCGAGCCGATCCCGGTTCGCATCGAAGATGTGCTTCCAGAGGCTGGAGCGTCCGTAGTGTTCCTTGGCGATGCCCGAGAGCGTGTCGCGGGGGCCGACGACGTGTTCCGTCGCCGGGGGCGACTGGACGGGTGCCTGAGGCGCAGCCGGCGGTCCGGACGCCGGGAGGAGCGGTTCGGCTGTTCCGCCGGCCTTGGGGAGCGGGCCGTCGCCTGGCAGTCCCTGGATGTTCGCGGGATCCAGCGGGATCTTGAGCACCGTCCGACCGGGAACAAGGCGGTCGGGCGTCACGAACGGGTTGGCTCGCGACACCGCCTGCCAGAGCTTCCGATCGCCGTACACGCGCTCCGCGATCGGCTCCCATCCGGTGTCGCCGGCGCGAACCACGTACTCGCGAAATGTGGGCGGAGTCAGCGCCGACGGTCCCCCGTCCGCGGGTCTCGTCCCGGGGCCGTTCGGGACCGCGGGCGAGGGGGAGGCGGGGGATCGCGGCTGGGCCGTCGCCGGGACTTCGGCGAACGTGATGGGAGGCTCGGCGGGCTCGTAGAGCCAGTAGACCGTGATCCAGACAGCGATGAGCGTGGCGAGACCGGCGAAAACCCTCGTGGCGTTTCCGCTCATGCTCATTCCTTCGGTCGGCTGATGGACGCGGCGGGCCGCGCCGCGGTCCCGTCGAGCTTGTGCGACCACACGAGGGGCGAGGACACGATCGACGTGTAGGTGCCGAGGATGACGCCAAGGTTGAGCGCGAACGCGAAGCCGCGCACGGCTTCGCCGCCGTAGATGTAGAGGATCATCGTCGTGATGAGGTGCGCGCCGGCGGTGATGATGGTCCGGCTGAGGGTCTGGTTGATCGAATCGTTGATCACGTTGTAGCTGGCGTAGGGAAGCTTGCCCTTGTTCTCGCGGATGCGGTCAAGGATGACAATCTTGTCGTTGAGTGAGTATCCGACGATCGTGAGCATGGCGGCGATCTGCGCAAGATCGAACTTGAAGGGGAGCAGCCCCAACGAACGAGCGACCGAGCCGGTGGCGGGGCTGTTGCAGAGAATCTCGGCAAGACCGACCATGCCGACGATTCCGACGACATCCGCGAACAGCGGGACGGTCGCGGCAACCGCCCAGCGCACGGTGCCGAATCGAGCCCACACGTAAATCGTAAGCAGCAGGAGGCTGAGCACAACCGAGACCACGGCCTGGGCGGTGAACGTGCGGGCGATCGACGGGCTGAAGGACTGGACCCCGGCGAGGGTGGTGGTCTGGGTGAGCGCGGCCTTGACGATGCTCCACTCCACTGCCGCGAGTTCGGCGTACCAGCGGTCGGCATCATCGAAATAACTGATGGCGTCGTCGCGCACGAGCAAGACGACGGTGCGGGCCGCGTCCTCGGTGCCGTCGAGGACGACGATGCGCTGGTGACGGGCGAGCGTGGACGAGAAATCAGCCTGACCGCGCATCTGGCGGATGCGGGATTCGATGGAACGCACGCTGGTCGGAGGGTCGATTCCAGCGAGCACGACGGCGGCGCCGCCCACGTAGTCCTGTACGGCGTTGCGGGCGTCGGGTCGGTCGATGCTCTCGCCGAGGACCGACGACAGGACGGGGTACACGGGAGTGTCCCGGCGGGACGCGGACTCGATGCGATCGAAGCGGACCGGCGGCTGGCTGTCGATGACGTCGCGGAAGGCTTTGAGGACGACGTTCTGGACGCCGACGGTGTCCGTGACCACGGTCTTGATCGTGAAACGGCTGGAGGTGATGTTGTCGTCCTCGGGGTTGACGACTTGAATGTCCGCGTTCTCAAGTTCACGGAGCACGGTGGACTCCGCCGCGGCGGCCTCTTGCCTCAGTCGATCGTGGACCTGCTGGCGCGTGAGCTGCATGGGGCGGCCGGAAGCGGGATCTTCGCGGAGCTGGATGGTGACGGCGGTGCCGCCGCTGAATTCCGTGCCCAGGAGCGCCGAGCCCTGCCGGATGACGAATACCGCGCTGAGCGCGAGGAAGATCGCGAGCGTGCCGAGCAGAATGTGCCGCTGCTTCATCCAGTCGATGTTTGGGGTCAGGAATCGCTGCAGGGTCGGGAAGGTCATGGGCAGCTGCGAGGTGCGGCGCCAATGAAGATGATCGACGAAGACGGTGAAGATGAGCCGGCTGACGACGAGGGCGGTGAAGAGCGTGGTGACGACGCCGATGCTGAGGCTCACCGCGAAGCCCTTGATCTCCTGGGTGCCCACCGAATAGAGCACGGCGCAGATGATGAGATTGGATATGTTGCCGTCCATGATGGGCGAAAAGGCACGCGAGAACCCGAGCCGCACGGCGGTCTTCATGTCGGCGCCGCGGTGAAACTCCTCGCGCATGCGTTCATAGATGAGCACGTTGGAGTCGACCGCCTGACCGAAGGTGAGGATGACGCCGGCGATGCCCGGCAGCGTGAACGCGGCGTGCTGAAGGGCCATGGCGCCGACGAGGAAGAGGGCGTTGAGGATCAGCGCAAAGACGGCGATGAGGCCGCTCTGGTAATAGTAAAAGACCATGAACACGCTGACGGCGATGAACGAGAGGAAGCCCGCGTGGAGCCCGCGGCGGAGGTTGTCCGCGCCGAGGTCCGGCGCGAGCACGCTCGTGCTGATGGGCTCGGGAGAGAGTTTGGCGGCGAGCGAGCCCGCCGACAGCACGCGGATCACGTAATTGACCTCGGACTCCGTGAAGGTGCCCTCGATGATGCCCGAGCTGGTGATTTTCGCGTTGAGCGTGGGAGCGGTGTAGACCTGATCGTCGAGCAGGATCGCCATGGGCTCGCCGACGTGCGCGCCCGTGAGCTCGCCCATCCGGGCCGCGCCGACCGCGTTCATCTGGAACCCGATGGCGGGCCGACCCAGCTGGTCGGCGGTCTTGAACGCCCGCGCCAGCGACCAGTCCCCGTCCGCCTCGGTCAGGCGGCTCCCACGGACGTCGTACAGCAGGATGTAGTACTCGCCGTCGAACTCCTCGGCGACAAACCCGCGCCCGGCGAAGAACTCGGAGGGACGCGAGGTGAGGTACTCGAGCTGATCGACATCGTTGTACCAGCCGTCGATCTTGTTGATCTTGTACCAGCGGGCGTCTCCGCCCTTCGCGTTACGCGGCCCGAGGCGTCGGAACTCCTCCCGCAGGCGAGTCTCGTCGGCGATCGCGCCCGGCTTGGGCGCGATGCGGAAGTGCAGCACGCCCGCGCCCTTGAGAATCCGGATCAGGTCCGACGGGTCGTCGAGCGTCTGCCGCTCCTGCTGGTAGTTCTCCCATGACCGGATCACTCCGTCGAGGCGCGCGGCCGCGCCGGGATGCGCGCTCTTGATGCGATCAACGGCGCGGGACCGGGGACTGGGAATGGTCCGGACTTCCTTGCTGCCGCGAACGGTGATCTTGCGATCGTCCTTGGAGAGCTCGAGCGCCTTGCGCACCTCGACGGGGGAGACCACCGTGGACATGACCGCGTCGCGTGCCGCGTCGTACGCGGCCTCGGCATCCGCGGCGGGCGCGGCGGCAGCGTCCAGCGCGTCCGCGGCGGACTTCTCCGCGGCCTTCGCGGCCTCGAGCGCGGCGCGACGATCATCGCTCTCCGGCATCGCTTCGGCGGCCCGCCGCGCCGCCTCGGTTCGATCGAGCTCGGCGGTCAGGCTCGGTCTCGCGGCGTCGAACGCGGCCCTCGCCGTGCGCATGGTGTCGAACGCCGCGCCCGCCGACTCGAGCAGGGCCGCCCGTTCCGCATCCCCCGCGGCGAGCGCCCGGATGTCGGAGGCGCGATCGCCCTGGGATTTCTGCATGGCCGCCTCGACCCGGTCGCGCGTCACGCCGGACTCGGTCAGCTTGGCCAGCTCCGCCTCGAACGCCGCCCGGAGCTTCTTCACACGCTCGCTGGGCAGGGGCATCGTGATCTCGATCCGGTCGTTGCCCTGCGACACCATCGCGATCTCGAGCGTGCCGGTGGGATCGACGCGGTTCTTGAGCACGTCGATCATCTTCGAGAGCGTGTCGCCGGCGCGCTCATCGGCCCTGAGATCGACCGCGTACACAAGGCTCACGCCGCCCGCGAGGTCCTTGCCCTTGCGCAGCTTCTTGTCCGGCGGGTAGATCGCGTAGACGGCGATGAGAACGGCGGTGAGCACCAGCGCGATCTTGAATCCGAGTCGTTGCATGGATCAGGCATTCCTAGAAAAACCGACGGGTGGCCGGGGACGTGCGCACGCGGCCCGCGGAAGGACGATCATCTGCTCTCGGGCGCCGGCGCCGCGGCTCGGAGCACGGACTGAACGGCCGCCTTGCTGACATGGACCCGCGTGGGAGAGTTCTCGTCCACACGCAGCACCACCTCGTCCGGCTTGACCTCTGCGATCGTTCCGATCAGCCCGCCCACGGTCTGCACGCGATCGTGCGGACGAAGGGAGGTGAGAAGATCCTGCCGACGCCGACGCTCCTTGCGCCCGGCCATCACCTGCGTGACGATCATCACGACGAACACCCCGCCGATGATCAGGACAAACTCGAACCCGGGACCGCTCGAAGCCGTGGGCGCCGCACCGCCAAGGGGCGCGGACGTGGTGGTCGCGCCCGGGAGCGCGTTCGTCGGGTTCGGCGCCAGGGGAGCCGGGCTGACTCCCCCCGGCACGACGACCTGTGCGGCCCCGGCGGACGATCCTCCGGGGCTCGCTGTGTTGGTGCCCTGTGTTTGCATGTACAGATGTCCTTTGTCGATTCACGATACCCGTTCAAACGCCGATCGGATTGCATTTTCGACCGCCCGAAATCAACCCGCGACGTTAGGCGGGTTCCGAACGAGGCTCAATCACCGGGCGAACTCCTTCTCGGAGTTCGTTCGGGAGTCCGTCCACGGCGACCGGCCAGCGCCGACAGACTCCGATCCAGTCATCGCTCGCGATCGCGGAGCGGATGTCTTCCATGAAGCGCTGGAAATGCCGCAGGTTGTGCAACGTGACAAGGATGGGGCCGAGCATCTCATCGGCGGTGAAGAGGTGACGCAGGTACCCGCGCGAGAACGGGCCCGTTCGGACGTCGTGCATCGTCACTCCCGCGCACGCCGGGCAGTCGCACCCCTCGACGAGCGGCGCGGCGTCGCACGCGAACTTGGCGTTCCGCAGTCGCAGCGTCCCCGTCGGTGTGAACGCGTTCGCGTTCCGCCCATTGCGGGTCGGGAGCACGCAGTCGAACATGTCCACGCCCGCGAGCACCGCCGCGAGGATGTCGCGCTCGTAGCCAACGCCCATGAGGTAGCGCGGCCGATCGGCGGGCAGCAGCGGCGCCGTGTGTCGCACCACCCGAGCCACCTGCTCGGGTGACTCGCCCACCGCCACGCCGCCGATCGCGTACCCGGGCAGATCCGTCGCGGTGGTGAGCGCCGCCGACCGGGTGCGCTCGATCAGGTCGACGCCGCCCTGCACGATCCCGAAGAGCGCCTGTTCCGCAGGCCGCGCGTGCGCCGCGGCGCAGCGTGCCAGCCACCGGGCCGAACGGTCGACCGCCTCGCGCAGTCGAGCCGCGTGATCGAACCGCGCGGCTCCCGGGCGAGAGTCCGTGTCCCTTCTCGCCGCGACCGAGAGCCTCGGTTGGTTGATCCGTTCCGTCGCCGGGTCGATCGACGGCGGACAATCGTCCATCGCCATGATGATGTCCGCGCCGAGCTGGTTCTGCACGCGCATCGATACCTCGGGCGAGAGCGAGACCACCGACCCGTCCACGATCGAGCGGAACACGGCTCCGTCCTCGGTAATCCGGTTGGTGTCCGCGAGCGAGTAGGCCTGGTATCCGCCCGAGTCGGTGAGCATCGGCCCATTCCACCCGCTGAACCGTTGCAGGCCCCCGAGCGCCGCCACCCGATCGGCGCCGGGCCGGAGCATGAGGTGGTACGTGTTGCCGAGCACGATCCCGGCACCGGTGGCGCGCACCATCCACGGCGGGACGCCCTTGACGGTTCCCTTCGTGCCCACGGGCATGAACGCCGGCGTGGGAAACGCGCCGTGGGCCGTCGCGATCAGGCCGGATCGCGCCGCGGAGCGGGCCGATCGCGACCGGATTTGAAACGAGATCGTCATCGCCCCGCCGCCTCCGGTCACCCGCCCCGTCCGGCCTCGGAAGCCCGGCGCAACGTGCGTTTCTCTCGCTCGGTCAGACTCTGCAGACCCTGCGCCGACACCTTCGCCAGGATGCGATCGACCTCGGCCTGCGTCGCGGCTCCATCGTGCCCCAGACCCATCCGCGAAAGCAACCCGCCGGGCCGGCGCCGCCCGCCACCGTCCGGCGCCTTGCGCGAGTCCCCGAACACATCGAAGAAATCACGCAGCAGGTGCATCCGCCTGATGAAGAACCAACCGGCGAACGCCCCGCCCACGTGCGCGGCGTCTCCGCCCGCGTTCCGGCCCTGCATCAGCAGGTTCACCGCCGCGATCCCGATGAACAGCAGCACCGCCGCGCGAAGCTGCATAGGAATCACGAAGAACACCTGGATGATCGCGCGCGGCGCGATGAACGCCGCCGCCACCAGCACACCGAACACGCCGGCGGATGCGCCCACGAGCGGCGTGTAGGGATCATCGAACAGCACGCCGGGCAGCGAGATGCCGATGTAGCCGAGCGTGTTGAGCACCAGGTACGCGAGGGCGCCGAAGATGCCCGTCACGAGATAGAACGCGGCGAATCGCTTCGCGCCGAGATACTGCTCCACCAGCGGGCCGAAGAACCACAAACCAAGCATGTTGAACAACAGGTGCGTCAGCGAAGCGTGCAGGAACTGGAACGTCACGAACCTCCAGACCTGCAGCTCGAAGAACGCCTTGCCGCTCGAAAAATGTCCCCAGGCCCTCAACGCCGGCCATTGCACCGCACGCTCGATCCCGACCTGCACCGGCATCGGCTGGCCGCTCCGCGGGTCGATCAGGATCCGGCCCGACTCGTCTCGCCTGGCCGTCTGCAGGTCGTAGATGGGGTGATAGAACACGCCCGGCTCGGTGGGGTGCTGACGCAGGATCTCGTGCCGAACGACGCCGCGCTTCAACTGCTCGCGTGTCGCGGCCGGGTCGGGGACCCTTCCGAAGCTGATCTCAACCGGACGCTGCAGCAGGGCGCCGATCACGAACACCGCGACGTTGATCCCGATCAGCCAGTTCGTGAAGGACCAACCCCCGAACAACCCCCGCCACGCCCCGGCGCCGCCCCCGTCATTCCCCGCGTAGTCACGTTCGTAGATGCCCATTCTTCAGCCTTGCCTCCACAGCGTGAACGCGGAGCATGGTCAACCGGAGCGAGCGGCGTGCACCAGCGTATGAATGTCGCGACCCCGCCGCCGATCACCCCACGACCGCCCGCAGGCCCCGCGCGGGTTGCCATCGAACCCGTTCACGCATCGCCACGCCCTCCCTCGCCCATCAGCCCACTCCGTCGCGCGAGCAGCAGCGCCAGCATGCTCTTGCCGTCGTGGAATCCACCTCCGCAGATCATGCCGAGGACCTCATCCGCCTCCCGGATTTCCACCTCGATGGCCTCGTCCTCCTCGAGATCCTGCCCCACATGCTCAAGATCCAAGGCCGCGAACGCGTACATCCGCTCGTCGCTCAGCCCCGGCGAAGTCAGAAACCACCCCAGCGGCACGATCCGGCCGGCCCGGTACCCGGTCTCTTCGATCAACTCCCGCGCCGCGCACGCCGCGGGGTCCTCGCCGCGCTCCAGTGTGCCCGCGCACAACTCCAGATTCATCGACTCGATCGACGCGCGAAACACCCGGATGAGCACCACCCGCCCATCGGGCAGGATCGGCACCACCACGACCGCCCCGGGGTGCCGCACGAGCTCGCGCGTGTGCGTCTGGCCGCCCGCCCCGGCGACCACCAGCTGTTCGTAGTCGAACTTCCTGCCGCGATGGAGCGTCGTCCGGCTGAGCACGCGCGATCCGATCGTCATGCCCGATCCTAAGCACGCGACTTCGATTCGGGAGGCCGGACCGCGCGGACGCGACGCCCCCTCACCCGGCCGACCGGGTTATCCCCTGCGCCAGGTCGCCGCGCCGTACACGCCGGAATCGCCGAGCTCTTCCGCGATGCGGATCAACTGGTTGTACTTGGCGTTGCGGTCGCTGCGACACGGAGCGCCGGTCTTGATCTGACCGCAATTCGTGGCCACCGCGAGGTCGGCGATCGTCGCGTCCTCGGTCTCCCCCGAGCGATGGGACATCACGGCCGCGTAGCCGTTCCGCAGCGCCAGACCGACGGCGTCGAACGTCTCGGTCAGGGTGCCGATCTGATTCACCTTGACGAGAATCGCGTTGGCGCACCCCTCCTTCAGCCCGCGCGACAGGAACGCGGGGTTGGTCACGAACAGGTCGTCGCCGACGAGCTGCGTGGCCTTCCCGAGGCGGTCGGTGAGCTGTCGCCAGCCGGCCCAGTCGTGCTCGCTCAGCCCGTCCTCGATGGACCGGATGGGGTACTTCTTGCACCAAGACGCCCACATCTCGATCACGTCCGACGTGCTCATCACCTCGCGCGGCCTGCTCTTGAACAGGCAATAGCCCTTCTTCCCTTTCTTCGCGGCTTCGGCCGCCAGCTCGCTCATGGCCGGGTCAAGCGCGACGTACACCTGCTCACCCCACCGATAACCGGCCTTGGCCGTTGCCTCCTCCAGCAGCTTCAACGCGTCCTCGTTGCTCTTCAGGTCGGGCGCGAATCCGCCCTCATCCCCGACCGCCGTCGAGAGCCCCCGGTCCTTCAGCACGCCCTTGAGCGTGTGGTAGATCTCGACCCCCGCGCGGAGCGCGTCGCCGAAACGCTCGAAGCCCCACGGCTGAATCATGAATTCCTGGAAATCCACGGTGTTGTCCGCGTGCTTGCCCCCGTTCAGCACGTTCAGCATCGGCACGGGCAGCACGCGCGCCCCCGCCCCGCCCAGATAGCGATACAGCGGCAGCCCCGACTCCGCTGCCGCCGCGTGCGCCACCGCCATCGACACCCCGAGAATGGCGTTGGCGCCCAGCTTCCCCTTGTTCGGTGTGCCATCCGTTTCGATCATCACACGATCGATCGCCGCCTGCTCACGCGCGTCGCGCCCGACCACGACGGGAGCGAGTCGCTTGTGGAGGTTCTCCACCGCCTTGAGCACGCCCTTGCCGAAGTACCGCTTCCTGTCCGCGTCCCGGAGTTCCACCGCCTCGTTCTCGCCCGTCGAGGCGCCCGAGGGCACGATCGCTCGCCCCGCCGCGCCGGACTCAAGCCGCACATCCACCTCAACGGTCGGGTTGCCCCGGGAATCGAGCACCTGGCGGGCGCGAACGCTCTCGATAAGGAACGACATGGACGATGGCTCCGACGGAGAGTGGGGCGGATCATGCCGGCCGCGCGGCCAGTGCGAATGTCGCGCCGAAACGATATGCTGGCGATCGGCTCTCCCGCTCCGACTCGCCCAACCCCCGCTGCGTGTCGACGCCCCCAAGCACCCCCCCGATGTCCGTCACACACGACACATTCCGCCAGAACATCGACCGGCTGAAGACCGATCTGGCCGAGCAGGGGCTGCGCGTGCAGTCGCTCATCGAGACCGCCTTCGAAGCCGTGTTCGCACGCGACCCGGCGGGGGGACCGCGTGTCGCGGCCATGGATGAGAGCATCGATCGCGCTGACGTGGAGATCGAAAAATCCGCCGTACGGCTGCTCACCGCCGCCACCGCCCAGAGCGCCGGGCTTGGTCCGGAGCAACTCCGGCTGGTCCTCACGATTGTCAAGATCAACAACGAGCTCGAACGAATCGCGGACGCCGGCGTGGGCATCGCGGAGGCCATCCCCGGCAACGCCGCCGCCACGATCCCGGTCCCGGAGACGTTCCGAGTCCTTGCCAACAGCGTGATCGGCATCCTGCGGGACGCCAACACCTCGTTCGACAAGGCCAACCCCGCCCTCGCACGCGTCGTTCTTCTCAGCGAGGACGCGGTCGGCGCGTTCAAGCAGGCCCTCATCCGCGAGACCCAGGCGCAGCTCGCACGCGGCCAGATCTCGGCCGACCTTGCCTTCGCGCGCCTGGAGATCGCCACGTTCTGCCAGGTCATGGCGGATCACTGCACCAATATCGCCGAGCAGGTGATCTACGTCGCGTCCGGATCGATCGTGCGCCATATGAAAGGCCAGTGGGAAGAACTCCCGCCCCCGGCCTGAGCCCTACTTGGCCTTGTAAAACGGCAGCGGCACCACCGTCGCGGTCAACTCCGCCCCGGGTCGGCCCGTGCCGACCTGCATCACCGAGCCGACGCCGGAATTGCCGGCGCGGACATAGCCCATCGCGATCGCCCGGCCGAGCGTCGGGCTCAGGCAACCGCTGGTGATCACGCCAACGGTCTCAGATCCCGAGACGACCTCCATTCCCTGGCGCGCCGTCCGCTTCCCCTCGATCGCGAGCCCGACCAGTTTCCGCGCGGGGCCGCCCGACTCACGGATCCGCCGGAGCGCATCCATGCCGACGAACGTCTCCGCCCACTCGCCCTGGTCTTTGTCCAGCGAGATGGCGAAGTCCAGGCCGGTGGAGAGCGCGTCCGTCTCCTCGGTCAATTCGTGACCGTACAGGGGCATCCCCGCTTCGAGCCGCAACGTGTCACGCGCCCCCAGGCCGGCGGGCTTCAGCTCCGCGTCCGCGGCCTTGAGGTCCACGTCCTTGAGCAGCATCTTCATCACCATGCCGACCGAGGCCGCGGGCAGGATGACCTCGACTCCATCCTCACCCGTGTACCCGGTGCGGCTGACAACCAGCTTCAGGATCAGGAGGTTCTTCACCGTGAAGCGGTACCGCTTCAGCGTGGGCACCTCGCGGCTGACCTTCCCGATCAGCTCCATCACCTTCGGGCCCTGCAACGCCACCATCGCGGTGGACTCCGTCTGATCATCGATCTTGACGACGAGCTCGCCCGCCGCGCGCACACGCTCGAAATGCGCCAGCAGCTTCGCCCGGTTCGACGCGTTCACCACCACCAGGAACTCGTCCTCGTCCATGCGATAGACAATCACATCGTCCAGGATCCCGCCCCGTTCGTGACAGACCAGCGAATACCGGCACTGCCCGCCCTGCATGTCCGAAATCTTCCGGGTGCACAACCGCTCAAGAAACCGCCGCGCGTGCCGACCCGACACCTTCACCCGACCCATGTGCGACACGTCGAAAACGCCGCCGCTCGTCCGGACCTGGTGGTGCTCATCATGGATCCCGCCGCCGCCCCCCGGCCGTTGGTACAGAATGGGCATCTCCCAGCCCGCGAAGTCCACCATTTTCCCGCCCCACTCGACGTGGCTCTGATACAACGGAGTGCGCAGCACGGCAGCCCTTTCGGTTGACCCGCGGCACGTCCCCCACCGCCCGCGTCGGTCCCGATGATACCGGCCCGGACGCACACCTCGCGGCCCGCTCGGAAACATGCGCGAGAACCCCAAATCAGCCGCGTCACCGAAACCGGTTCGACGGGAAGGTACGCCGCGACCCGATTCAATCCAAACCGGCGGGCGTCCGCGACCCCACCCAAGGGGCATTGTCGATCAGCCGGATCTCGCCCAGACGAGCCGCGAGAAGGCTTCGCGCCCGCCGAGAAGGAACACCTTCGCTCGTCAGCGGCATGAGCGTCTCCGCATCTCGCACCACCGCGTACTCGACTGCCAGGCCCCATTCGGCGAGCGTCCGCCGCATGACCTCCTCCGCCGCGTCCGGCCTGTCGTGCTCATTGGCGCGCGCGAGCGCGGCGAATAGAGCCGTCGCACGCGTCCGTCGTGCCGTGTCCAGATAACGGTTCCGGCTGCTCATCGCCAGCCCGTCCGGTTCGCGAACCGTCGCCACCGGAGCAATCCGGACGCCCCACGCTCCGTTTCCCGTCATCGCTTCGATCACTCGCAACTGCTGATAGTCTTTTTCGCCGAAGACAGCCCAGCGCGGCCGCAGCAGATCGAACAACCTCGACACAACCTGGCAGACTCCGGCGAAGTGCCCGGGTCGAATCCGGTCCTCCAGACCGGGTTCGGTTGCGACCAAGGGGAGCGGTGGTGCCATCACGGTGATATCACTCGGATACACCACCTCCGCCGGCGGTGCGAAGACCACGTCCACGCCCGCGCTTCGGCAGCGCTCGAGGTCCGCTTCCAGGGTTCGGGGGTACCGGGAGAAATCCTCGCGCGGACCAAACTGCGTCGGGTTCACGAAGATGCTCACCACAACCGGGGTGCCATCCGAACTGAGCTCGCGCGCGCGTCGGACGAGCGCCATATGACCGTCGTGCAACGCTCCCATTGTCGGGACGAAGGCGCAGCCGTAACACGCGCCGAGCCCGTTCGGATCCGGTCCGCCCCGATCGACCTCAGACTGTCCGTTGAGCACCCGCAACGAACATCCTCACGCGGGCTGTGGACGAACGACGCCGGACCTGGCCACGGACATGGGACGCAGCCACTTTGCGAGCGGCCCCATGCCGGCGACCCCGGCACCCACCTTGTGCCGCATGGCGGCCGCGATGAGGCCCATGAAGAGCGGTTGCGGTCGGAGCGGGCGGCTCGTGAGCTCGGGGTGGTACTGCACGGCGATGAAATAGGGATGTTGTGGCAATTCGAGCACCTGCATGATCGGCTGGGAGGGATGCCGGCCCGAGAACACCAGCCCGGCGGACTCGAGACGATCGACGTACCCGGGCTCGACCTCGTATCGGTGGCGGAACCGCTCGCGGACGTGCCCGGCGATCCCGGCCGCGCCGGCGCTGATGCTGTGCCCGCCGTTGGCATACAGGAAGCTCGCGAGCGTGGACGGACTGATCACCACGTCCTGGGCTCCCAGCCGCATCGATCCGCCGAGCCCCTCGATTTTCTTCTGCTCCGGAAGCTCGCTGATAACCGACTCGGGGCAGGCTTGCTCGAACTCGGTCGAATTTGCCACGCTCAGCCCGACCACGTGCCGCGCGTATTCGATCACCGCGACCTGGAAACCCAGGCAGATTCCCAGGTACGGCAGGCCCTGCTCCCGGCAGTGGCGCACGCACGAGATCTTCCCCTCGACGCCGCGCGATCCAAAGCCACCGGGAACGATGACGCCGTCGAGCTCGCCGATTTTCGCTCCGACATTGGTGTCGGTGATCTCGGTGGTCTCGATCCACTTGAGGTGCACGTCGCACTCGAGGTGAGCCGAGCAGTGCTCGACCGCCTTGTCGATGGAGGCGTACGCGTCCCGGAGCTGGGCGTACTTGCCGGTGACGCCGACGGTGACGCCCGAGGGCTTTGGCTGCGTGAGTTTTCGAACGAAACTCGACCAGCGGTCGCGGGCCCGGTCCTCGTGGGCGGCGTCGACCCGCTCGTGGAGCCCGAGCAGCGAGAGGATCTCGCGGTCCAGGCCGTCCTCCCTCATCTCGTCGGGGATGGTGTAGATGCTCGGCCGATCGTGCATCGAGAAGACCCGCTTCATGGGCACGTTCGAGAACATCGCGACCTTCTCGCGGACCGTCGCCGAGACCTCTTCGGCGGCCCGGCACGCGATGATGTGCGGCTGAATGCCGGCCTCCATCAGCCGCTTGATGCCCAGCTGCGCGGGCTTGCTCTTCTGCTCGCCCAGGGTCTCGGGCTTGATGACGTAGGTCAGCGCGACGAAGCAGGTCGAGCCGGGACCTTCCTCGAAGGCCAGTTCGCGCAGCGCCTCGATGTAAAAGCCGTTCTCATAGTCGCCGACCGTGCCGCCAACCTCGACGAACACGACGTCCGCCGGGCTCTTGCCATCGCCGGTCAGGGCCAGTTGCCGGAGACGCCGTTTTACCTCGCCGGTCACGTGCGGGATCATCTGCACGTCCCGACCGAGGTACTCGCCCTGACGCTCGCGTTCGAGGATGGATGAGAAGATCTGACCGCTGGTCGTGAAGTTCGCGTGCGAAAGGTCCTGGTCGAGCAGCCGCTCGTACGTGCCCAGGTCCATGTCGCACTCGGTGCCGTCGTCGAGCACGAAGACCTCCCCGTGCCGGTAGGGGTTGAGCGTGCCCGCGTCGATGTTCAGGTAGCCCTCGAGCTTCATGGGGGCAACGACGAGCCCCTTGTCCTTCAGCAGCTTGGCGACGCTGGAAGAGAAGATCCCCTTCCCGAGCCCGCTCATGACAGTCCCGAACACGACGACGTACTTGTGCCTGCCCTTCCGGTACCCCGTCGGGAGCGGGCTGAAGAACTCAGTCGCCTGGCTCCGCTCGGCGGCTGCCGCGAGCATCTCACGCGAACTGAAATCCAGTTCGCGTCGTTCGCCACCCGCCGGGGGACGCGTTCGCTGCGTTGGCTCTGGCGTGGAGGGCATGTCCATTGTACCCTGCGACTCACCCCGGCCAAGCCACGGCCACCCGCCGACGCACCGGACACGAATTCCGTACACTGAGCAACCCCTCTTCCCGCGGCGTGCCTCCGCGGACCGGAACCCAAGGACCATGATGAACTCCCGTCGCTTTGCCCTCGCCGCCTGCGTCGCGGCGTGCATCGGAGCGTCCGCAACCAGCGCCGACGCCCGACAGGATCTGGATCCGCGCGTGGACGCCGAAACCGGCCGCGACCGCTCCAATTGGCCGCCCGACCGCCTGTTCGATCACCTGCACATGCGGCTGGAACTGGACATCGCGGACATGGGTGAGGCGCGATTCAGCGGCCGCGAGACGCTCACGCTCGCGGCGCTGGGGGCGCCTCGAACGCGGGTTCGGCTCAATGCCGACAGCGCCACGATGACCATCTCACGCGTCACCGTCGGTGGCGTCGAGGCACGATTCACGCACGCGGACAACCTGCTCGCCGTCGATCTCCCGACACCCGCGGCCGTTGGACGGCCGTTCCACGTGCGGATCGACTACGCAGCGACCAAGGCGTCTCGTGAGGGCTCCGGGTTGAACTGGATCCCGGCCCGTGCCGCGGACGATCGCCGGAGCGCCGCCGCGGCGATGGCGTACTCGCAGGGCGAATCCGAATGGAACCACCTCTGGTTCCCGTGCCATGACTTCCCCAACGAGAAGCTCACCACCGAGACCGTCGTGACCGTGCCCGATCCGTACGAGGTTGTCTCGAACGGACGCCTGGTCGGGGTGACGCGGCGTGCGGGGCGTTCGACATTCCACTGGGTGCAGGACAAACCCCACGCCAACTACCTGGTCATGATCGCGGTGAGCCAGTTCGACGTGGTGAGCGTCGGGGGACCGACGACCAAGCGCCCGGGCCTCTGGATTCCCGTCTACGGGCCGGTGGGCTCCTCGGCGCGATTGAAGAAAGCGTTCGCCAACACGCCCGAGATGATCGCGCACTTCGAATCGCTCTTCGACGAGCCGTACCCGTGGGACAAGTACGCCCAGGTGATCGTTCGGAATTTCCGCTTCGGCGGCATGGAGAACACGTCCGCGACGACCCTGGCGGAGTACGCCGGGTTCGGCGAGCGCGGCGCCCAGGACAGCCTGATCTCGCACGAGCTGGGCCACCAGTGGTTCGGCGACCTGACGACATGCAAGAGCTGGGAGCACCTCTGGCTGAACGAGGGCTGGGCCTCGATGTGCGAGGCGCTGTGGGACGAGCGTCAGGCGGGCCGGAGCGGGTATCAACGTGTCATCCAGGGCTTCTACAACCGGCAGTCCGGCAACCGGGGCCGCAACTTCACACGCCCGGCAATGGTCTCCAACCGGTACGGGCACGCGGACGAGGCGATCATGAAGGAGGACGACGTCTACTCCAAGGGCGCCATGGTGCTGCACATGCTGAGGCAACGGCTGGGGTCGGAGGCGTTCTTCAAGGGCACGGCGCTGTACCTGGATCGGCACAAGTTCACGCCCGTCGAGACCTCCGATTTTCGCCGCGCCCTCGAGGAGGTGTCCGGCCAGAGCCTGGAGCGGTTCTTCGAGCAATGGGCGATGCGCCCCGGGGCGCCTCGTCTCGAGGTGGACCTGTCGTGGGACGAGGCCTCCCGCACGTTGCGCGTGGTGATCGAGCAGACGCAACCGATCGACGCGGACAACCCCGCGTACGCCTTCGAACTGCCGCTCTACGTAGAGGCCGAATCGGGCAAGCGAGGTCGCTTCGTGTACGTGCCGACCGATCAACGCCGCGCCGAGGCTTCCTTCGTCCTGGATGCCAAGCCCTCCCAGGTCTCCGTTGATCCGAATCTATCGATCATGGCGGCCGCGAAGATCCGTTCGCCGCTCGCATGGTCGGTGCAGGAGCTCCGGCACGGCTTGACCATCCATGCTCGGGCGCGCGCCGCGGAGTCCCTCGCGGCGCGCGCCTCACCGATCGGGCGTGCGGCGCTGCTCGCCGTTGCGCGAGACCGCGCCCAGGACTCCCTGGTCCGCTCGTACGCCGCCTGGGCCTCGCTGGAGTCGGCCGCGCGTCTCGCGCGTCCCGCGCCGAACGTGGCCCCGCTCGCCGCCCACTGATCGTCCGTTCACGGCGTGCCCGGCCGCGCCACGGCGCCGACACCCCAACGGTCTTCCGAATTCCCACGCTCCCGGACTCACGGAACCTCCCATGCAATCCCGACCCGTTGCCTTGCTCCTGCTCGCCGTGCTGTTCGCTTCACCGGCCGTTTCCTTCGACGGCGGCCGCCCCGCGCACGACGCGGACGACGATGACTGCGGCGGCCCCGCGCGTGTGTTCAGCGCGGCACAGCCCGCCTCCAAGTCCCGAGCGGGCCATTACGACGAATCCACCGGGCGGAGCCTGTTCGAGTACCCGCCCCACCGTCCGGCCGACTTCACCCACATGAAGCTCGAGCTCGACATTCCCGACATGAACACGCCGAGTCTGGCGGCGGTGCAGACGCTCGCGCTGTCACCCGTCTCGCGGCCGCTCGGGTCGCTCACGCTGCGTGCGGGATCCGACATGTCGATCAAGTCCGTGACGTGCGCGGATCGAGCCTGCTCGTTCACCCACAAGGACGGCGCCCTGACCATCGATTTCGACCCGCCGCTGCCGCCGGGCGCGCCGGCGGAGATCGTCACGTCGTACACGCTCACCGACCCGCCGGAAGGGCTGAACTGGCTCCTCGAATCCGAAGCTTGGAAAGGCCGCCCCGCACAGATCCACACGCAGGGCGAATCCGAGAGCAACCACTTCTGGTTCCCGTGCCACGACTACCCCAACGACCGGCTCACGACCGAGATCGTGGCCACCGTCCCGAGCGGGTACGTCGTGTCGTCGAACGGCAGGCTCGTGAGCCGGGTGCGCCTGGGCGAGCGGGAGACATTCCACTGGCTCCAGGACAAGCCGCACGTCAACTACCTGGTCTCGCTGATCGTCGGCAAGTTCGACATCGTCGATGTCGGCACGTCGTCGCTGCCCATGCCCGTGTACGTGCCGCCCGGCAAGGGCTCGCTCGTCGGACAGACCTACGGCCGCACGCCCGAGATGGTCGCGCACTTCGAGAAACTCACGGGACAGCCGTACCCGTGGGATCGCTACGCGCAGCTCGTGGTCTGGAATTTCGGCGCCGGGGGCATGGAGAACACGTCGGCCACTTCCCTCTACGACACCGCGGTTCTCGATTCGACCGCGTTGCTCGACGGCGACCTGGACGGTCTCATCTCGCATGAACTGGCCCATCAGTGGTACGGGGATCTCATCACCTGCAACTCGTGGGACCACATCTGGCTGAACGAGGGGTTCGCGACCTACTTCACGCACCTGTGGAACGAGCACCGGCACGGGCTGGCCGAGTACCAGGCCGGGCTCTTCGGCACGTTCAATTCGCTGTCCAATTCCGACCGCGCCGACGCGCCCTTCACGCCGGGGATGACCTCCAAGGAGGGTGGATCGGGCGGCGCGTTCGGACGCCGGGCGAACCCCTATCCCAAGGGCGCGAGCATCCTGCACATGCTGCGCCAGAAGCTCGGGGACGAGGCGTTCTTCGGCGGGCTGCGGCTGTACACGAAGCGCCACCGCCTCCAAACTGTCGAGACGGCCGACCTCCGCAAAGCGATGGAGGAAGTCTCCGGTCTGTCGTTGGAGCGGTTCTTCACGCAATGGTGCACCCGCCCGGGGACCCCCAAGCTCGAGATCACCTTGTCGTGGATCGAGGAAGCACGCGCACTGGAGGTCAACCTGAAGCAGACCCAGACCATCGACGGTTACAACCCCGCCTACGCGTTCGATCTTCCCCTCTGGGTCCGCACCCGGGCATCGGGCTCCGCGGGCCGGACGCTGATGCTGACGGTGGATGCAAAAACAGCCACGGGCCGCTTCCCGCTGGACGCGGAGCCCGACATCGCGGCGGTCGATCCCTATCTCGCCGTTCTGAGCGCGCCGAAGATCACGCAGCCGCTCGTCCGCTGGGTGGCGCAGGCAGACGCGGGCCCGACCCCCGCATCGCGGCTCCAGGCCGTGGCCGCGCTCGCCCGCAATGACCGATCCAGCACGCCCTCCTCGGCCATCGCCGCGTTGTCGCGCATCGCCGGCAACGACGCGGAGCACCACTCCCTCCGCGCCGCGGCGATCAACGCCCTCCGTGACCAGCGGGAGCTCGGACCGCTCACGGCCCTCGCCGCATCGCCCCCGCGCGACGCTCGAATCCGCCGCGCTCTGGCCTCGGCACTCTCGGACGCCGCTCGTTGGGACTCGACCCAGCCGGACGCCAGGGACCGCATCGGGAACTCGCTCGTACGCTGGGCGCGCCAGGACGCCAGCTACGGCGTGCGCGCCGAGTCCATCCGCTCCCTCGCGGAAATCAAGTCGCCCGAGGCGCTCGATGTCGCGCTCGCCGCGGCGGACGTCGAATCGCAGAACGACCAGATCAGGATCGCGGCGCTCGACGCACTGGAGATGCTCAACGACCCGCGTGGGCTGGACAAGGCGGTCCGTTACGCCAGGCCGGGCGCGTACAACCGGACCAGGCCGGTCGCGATCGCCGCGGTCGCGGCCCTCGCCCCGCACGGCAAGGACGTGGCCCTGCAGTGCCTGGTCGAGTGCGCGGCCGACCGCGAAGATCGGGCCCGTTCCGCGGCGGCCCGCGCCCTGAGCCGCGTCAACGACCCCCGCGCCGTGCCGGCCCTGGAGGAACTGGTGGCCCGCAGCCGCGGCCGCGAGCGCCAGCGTGCCGAGGTGCTCCTCAACCAGCTCCGCGAAAAAGCCGCCAAGCAGGGCTGATCAACGCCGGCCCGAAGCGAGGTACCGCGTCACGAACGCGTCGTACTGGGCGGGCGTGTCGATGCCGGTCCACGGGCTGCTACCGATCGCGACCGCGATGCGGTGCCCATGTTCGATGATGCGCAGCTGCTCGAGCATCTCCGTCCGCTCCAAGGGCGTCGGCGCGAGCGTGACGTACCGCTCCAGAAACCACCCACGGTACACGTACAACCCGACGTGCTTGAGCGGCGGTGAAGGCGGCGGACCCGACCGCGGATCCCTGTGGAACGGAGCCCTCGCTCGCGTGAAGTACAGCGCAAGACCGTTCTGCCCGACGATCGCCTTCACGATGTTCGGGTCCGATGGATCCTCGCCCTCCGCGAACGGCGAAGCCGCGGTCGCGACCTCGGCGCCGCTCCGGACCAGTTCGGATACCGCCAGGTCGATGATCTCCGCCGCGGCCTCCGGTTCGTCACCCTGGACATTGACGACGATCTCGTCCCGCCCCAGCCCCAGCTGCGCGGCCGCTTCCGCGAGGCGGCTGGTGCCGTTGGGATGTTCCGCGCCGGTCATGACGACTTCCGTCCCGTACGGCCGGAGCGCCTCGACCACACGCTCCGAATCCGTCGCCACCACGACGCGACGCACGCTCCGCGCGCCCGACGCGGCCTCGGCCACGTGCTGCACCAACGGTTTTCCGGTCCGCGCAGCGAGCACTTTCTCGGGAAACCGTGTCGAGCCCAGCCGCGCCGGAATGATCGCCACCGCGTGCATGCCTGACACAAGAGCCCGCCCGGCCCCCGTCATCCCCCCTTGAGCCGCGCCATCAATCCCTTGATCTGCTCCCGCCGGACACGGATGTCCTTGAAGTTGATCTGCTGGATCGCGATCGACGAGGCCAGCTTGTACGCCTCCTCCGCGTTGCCCAGGTCCTTCTGCTCCTCCCCGCGATCCTGCAGGGCGCACAGCAGCCCGTACCGAAGATCCATGTTCAAGGACTCCTCCGCACCGGGAATCTCGATCGCCTGCCGGTAAGTCTCCACCGCTTCGTCGAACCACCCCATGGCCCGGAACGACGCGCCCAGGTACCCCAGCACCGCGGCGCGGTTCTTCGCGTCCGATTTCGCGTCCTGGAACATCCCCACCGCGTCCTCGAATCGCCCCGCGTCAAAGTACCGCTTGCCGAGCTCGAACTTGAGGATCAGATCGGTCGGGTACGCCGCGACACGCGCCTCGAACTCGCCGAGCTCCATCGCCGCCAGCTCGGACTTGGCACGATCCACCGCCGCCGCGTCCGTCGGACTTGCTTCCAGCAGCTCACGGACTTTCCGCTTGGCCTGACGCAGCCTGATGTCCCCGGCGAGTTGCCGGAACCGGAATTCCTTGGTTTCCTCGAACGCGCGGGAGAGCACGCCCGCCGCGGCAGTCTCGTCGTCGGGCGTTCCCCGCTCCATCAGCCGCTTCACGTAGTTGTTGATCGTCGGCCGGTCAGATGGATGAGCCTCGTACTCGCGCCGCGCCACCTCCAAAAGCCGCTCGACGGTCTCGCCGGTCTTCGAAATCCGGGCTTCCTCCTCCAAACGCCGCTGATGCTCAGCGTTCTTGAGGTTGTCCCGGAAGCCCCCGTCCTCGCCCGTCTTGCCGTACCCGCCCTTGCTCATCGTGGCTTGCGCGGACATGTTGCGCACCTCGACGGCCAACTTGGCGTCGCTCGGGTCCAGTCGCACCGCCGCATCGCCCGCCATCACCGCCAGATCGAACGCCTCGACCTTCGAGAGCGCCCGCATCATCTGCTCCAGTTGAGATTTCTTGGTCTTCTTGTCGCGCAGGGCCAGATTCAACGCCCGCTTGCCCAGCCATCGGCCCGGCTCGCCGAGGCTCATCTCGGCGGCCGCCACGGTCGCCGAGATTCCCGCCTCGGCGTCCGACGGGTTGCTCCCCCATCGCAGCAGCGCGGCGACGTACTTCTCGACGTTTCCTTTCCCGCTGAACTCCTTGATCGTTTCCTTGCTGATCTTCGGGTTGTCGCCCGAGAGGAACGACGCCGCGGAGGAAAAAAAACCCTCAACCGCGGGCACGCTCATCGGATCGAACCGAAGCCCCTTGAGCCAGAGCTGCATCGCGTACTCGTACTGGCTCGTGTCGTGCTTGACCTTCGCGTGCTCGAAAAACTTTGCGGCCTTCTCCGCCGAGAACCCCGCTCCCTCCCAACTCTGCGCACCGGCTTCCTTCGCCGTCGCGTCCTCCGACTTCTTCCAATTGAACAGACCCAAGGCTCGCTCCCTATGCCGGGCGCCCCGGCGCATGGTCCCGCGGACGCCCCTCACCGGACTCCCCGTGAATGCTAACGGCCACGCACATCCGACGCAACGCTCCGCCCGAATTCTCCGGAACTCCTTCCCTACCATTTTGGCCCATGCCCCTGGATGTCGGAACACTCCGGATCGTGCATTTTCCGCACCCCGCCCTGCTCCGCAAGTCCGAGCCCGTGGCGGCAATCACCCCCGAGGTCGGTGCCGTCGCCCGCCGGATGATCGAACTCATGCACGAGGCCGAGGGCGTGGGCCTTGCCGCGCCCCAGGTCGGCCTGCCCTGGCGACTGTTCGTCGCCGATGTCCCCGCCAACGAGGACCGTTCCGCCGACCTCGATCCCCCGACCGCGACCCTCGGCCCTTGCATCTACATCAACCCGGTGCTCGCCGAACCCGAGGGTCCGCCCGAGCCGGCCGAAGAAGGCTGCCTCAGCCTCCCCGAAATCCGCGGCGATGTCCTTCGCCCTCCGATCATCTCGGTCACCGCACTTGATCTGGAAGGACGCCCATTCACCCGCAGAGCCGGCGGCCTGTTGGCACGCTGCTGGCAGCACGAGAACGACCACCTCGACGGCGTGCTCATCATCGACAAGATGAACACCATGTCCAGGCTCCGCAATCGCGCCGCCATACGCCGCCTGGAACGAGACGCCGACGGATAAGCCGCCCCCCAACCCCGATCCCCACCACCTCGTCTGAACACTATCCTTGCGAGCGATGCGCATCCTATTTCTTGGCTCCGGCGCGTTCGGGTTGCCAACCTTGAAGCGACTCGGCGAGCATCACACGCTCGTGGGCGTTGTCTCCCAGCCCGATCGCCCCGCCGGACGCGGCAGGGTTCCCACGCCGACACCCGTGGCCGCATGGGCGACGGAGTTTCTGCCCGGCATCCCGCTCCTGAAACCCGAGCGGATCGGCGAGCCTGACGTCGTCCGTTCGATTCGCACGCTGGCGGGCCCCGGATTCGCCGATGCGTGGATTGTCATCGCCTTTGGCCAGAAGCTCCCGCCGCGGCTTCTCGATGACATCGACGCGTTCAACTTGCACGCCTCGCTCCTCCCACGCTGGCGCGGCGCCGCGCCCATCCAGGCCGCGATCCTCGCCGGAGACAACACCACCGGAAACTCGGTGATCACGCTCGCCGATCGCATGGACGCCGGGCAGGTCCTCGCGCAGTCGACGCGCCCCATCCTCCCATCGCACACCGCCGGCGATCTTCACGATCTGCTCGCTGCCGACGGCCCGGAACTCGTCGAATCGGTGCTCCGGTGCCTGGCATCAGGCACGCGCAAACCAGAAGCCCAGGACGAGTCCGCCGTCACGCTCGCAGCGAAGCTCCGCAAGCCCGATGGCGTGATCGACTTCGCTTCCTCCGAACCCTGCCGAAGACGCATCCACGCGTTCAATCCCTGGCCCGCCGTTACGGTCGAGTTTCGCGCCCGCCCGCTCAAGCTTCTCCGGGCCGTGTCCCGACCCGCGCCCGACACGTCACCCCGTGCCGACGCCCCGGGGGTCGGCGCCCTGCTCGACGCGGATTCCGGAATGGTCGTCTGCCGCGACGGCACTATCCTTCAACTCGTCGAAGTCCAACCCGACGGACGATCGCCGATGCCCTGGCCGGACTTCGCCCGCGGCCAGCGGCCCCCGCTCATCCCCGGCGAGAAGTTCCGTACCCCCGCTCCCCCATGCTGACGCTCTGGGACCTGCTCCCCAAACGCCTCCGACCGCCGCCGCTCGCACAGTGGCCTCGCCTCATCATCGGAGAAGCGCCTCGACCCACGCTCCCTGCAGCCGCGCGCCGGCCCAAAGCCCCGAAGCCCAATCCTCTCCCGGTGGCCGCGCAACCCCCGAAACGTGCGCGGCTGACGGCCCAGGATCGCTACGACCGACTGACACGGGAGATGCTCCACCAGCACTCCATTCGCGTGCGAAAATGGCGATCGTCAATGTCCGGCGTTGCCTGGGAGGTTGAGTACGCGGACGGCTCGCGTGTCAAGCTGATCGAGTCCCCCCGCCCCAAGAGCCCGATGTCCGCTTCCATCTTCCTGCACGAAGTCGGCCACCACGCGATCGGACTGGGCGCGTTCTCACCCCGCTGCCTCGAGGAGTATCACGCCTGGGCGTGGTCACTCGAACGCATGAAGGAGCACGACATCGAGATCACCGAAGCCGTCCTGCGCCGCGTCCATCTGTCGCTCTGGTACGCCGTCGACAAGGCGAAGCGTCGGGGCATCCGCCGCATCCCGGACGAACTCGCCCCGTACCTCAAACGTCCCGCCAACGAACGCCGACGCTCCACGCCCCGCCCTTCGAACCCCTCTCCCCGCTGAACGCCCCGGGTGCGACTCGAACGCACGACCTGCCGCTTAGAAGGCGGCTGCTCTATCCAACTGAGCTACCGGGACCTCACTGCCCAGGGGCACCGCTCCGTTCCCACGCACCGCAAGGGTACGTCACCCGATTCCCGCGCGGGCACGATCCGCGTTCGGCCTACCATCGGCCGCGTCGATCCGCGCGCACGTTTCGGCCCTCACGACGTGGGCTCGTCCGGACCGCACTCGTCATGACCACGACCCCGGCCACCACCGTCTCCGAGCCAGCCGACAGCGGATCCGGCGCGTCCGTCACTGACCGGCCCGACACGCTCCTTCGCTCGATCATCGACCTGTCTAAGGTACGGATCGCATGGCTGGTCACGCTCACGTCCGGTGTCGGTTTCCTGCTCGCCGCCCTCGGCCGGCCCTGGCGCCCAACCGAACTCGCGCTCGCCGCACTCGGAACCGTGGTCGGCACCGCCCTCTCCGCAATGGGAGCCAACGCGCTCAACCAGTGGTGGGAGCGCGAGCGCGACGCCCTCATGCACCGCACCCGCGCCCGCCCCATCCCCTCCGGGCGAATGGCGCCCGGCGCCGCGTTTCTCGCGGCCATCGCTCTCGCGGCGGTGGGCCTCGCCGTGCTGTGGCTGGCATCCGGGCCTTTGCCGATGCTCATCTCGTTCACGACGATCCTCATCTACGTCCTCGTCTATACCCCTCTGAAACCGCTCACGACGCTGAACACGATCATCGGCGCCGTACCCGGCGCGCTGCCCCCGCTCATCGGGTGGGCCGCCGCCTCCCCCGCTCCGGCCTCGCTCGCCATCGATCCCGCGCCGCTCCTGCAACCCGGCGGATGGTCGCTCTTCCTCCTCATGTTCGTCTGGCAGATCCCCCACTTCCTTGCCATCGCCACCATGTACCACGAGGACTACGCACGCGGCGGATACCGGATGCTGCCCGCCGACGACCCCGGGGACGAACGCACCGCCCGCGTCATCGTCCTCTGGACCATCGCCCTCGTTCCCGTCGGCCTTGCGCCCGCATGGCTGATACCCGGTCGGCTCGGGCCCGGCTTCATGGTCGTGGCGGCATTGATCGGGCTGCTCTTCCTGGCCGCGGCGGCGCGCCACTTCCACGTGCGCGCGCGTCAAACGGCCCGCGCCGTGTTCTTCGCGTCGATCATGCACCTGCCCATATACCTGCTCGCGATCGTCGGCGACGCGATGCTGGTCGCGTTCCTGTAGCGGCCGTCGCGCGAACGACGCTCGAACCGTTCCCACCCGATGCGCACTCCCGTTCACGTCCCGCTCCATGGCCCACCCCGGCGGCCGATGCGCGCGCGCATCACCGCGGCATCCGCCCTGGTCGTGCTCGCGGTGATCGCCGGGATCTACCTTTTCATTCTCCCCGCCCGCCGCCCCGGCCCGCCCCTCGCCGATCCCGCGCTCCCGGACGAAAACGTCGCCGGGCTGACCATCCCCGATTTCACACTCACGACCCAGGACGACCGGCCCTTCGCCCGCGAGAACCTGCTCGGACACTACACCGTCCTCTGCTTCATTTTCACGAACTGCCCGTTCATCTGCCCCGCGATGACGCTCAACATGGCGGCGCTCGCCGATGACCTCAAGGACACGCCCGCCCGGTTCCTGAGTATCTCCGTCGATCCCATCCACGACACGACCGCACGTCTCCGCGAGCACGCCCGGAAGATCGCCGCCGATCCCGCCCGCTGGACATTCCTCACCGGCGATTTCGCGGTCGTCAGGTCCATCGCCCGCGATGCGCTGGGATTCGATCTCGAGCCCGACCCGAACACCCCGATCACCCTCCCCGACGGCTCCAGCATGAGCAACATCCGTCACCCGGGGCACTTCATCCTCGTCGGAACCCGCGGCGAGGTGATCGCGTTCTATCGCTCCAGCGAACCCGAGCAACTCCGACTGCTCGCCGCGCGCCTGCGGTCGCTCACCAAGCCCTGACCCGAGTCGCGTCACTTCGCCCGGACCTCGACCCGCTCCGCCAGGACCCGCACCACCACGCGCCCCCAATCGAATTCCCTCGTCTCCCCCGAACCGTCACGCACCGCGCGCGACGCGCGGACCGTCATGTCGCGCGACACCCCGTCCATGCCGCGGCGCCCCGCCCCCCGATCGGTGCCCACCGCGCCCGCGAGCTGCCGCAGCACCAACGCCACGACCACGCCCGGCGCTCGTCGGAGCTCGGCGCGGCGCAGCGCCGCTCCGCTCGATCCCGATTCAATCGCCGCGCGCCGCATCGTCCTCGCGGCGGCGCGCGAGAGAAACGCCGAACACTCCGCCGCGCCATCGGCAAGGCCCGCGAGCCTGGCCTCGACGCCCGGGGCCCTCGCATCGAGCATCGGCAGCAACTTCCACCTCACCCACGCACGCAATCGCGACTCGTCGCGGTTCGTCTCATCCTCGCGCCATCTCACCCCGGCCAGCGCGCACAGCGCCGGCCCCGTCTCGCGCGGCATGCCCAGCATCGGCCGGATCAGCGCGATGCGCCGCCCCGCCGCCAAGCCCTCCAGCTTCCGCGTGCGTGCGATCCCGCGGAGCGCGCCCGGCGACGACCCCCGAACGGCGCGCATCAGGACGGTCTCCGCTTGGTCACCCATGTGGTGCGCCGTCGCGACGAATCCCAACCCCCGCTCCACCGCCATGCGGGTGAGCGCGGCGTACCTCGCCCTCCGAGCCCCGGCCTCCAGATTCGCGCCGGATGTTCCCCCGATCCTGACCGTCACCCGAGCCTCGGCGAACGGAATCCCCAAGCCGGAAGCGACCGCCCGTGCCGCGTCCCGATCCGCCAGGGCTTCCGCTTCCGAGCGAAGATCGTGAACCACGTGCGCCACGGAATGAACAGCCCCACAGGCCGCCAGCGCCAGCAGCAGACCGGTCGAGTCCGCCCCGCCCGAACACGCCACCAGCAGCGGGGCTCCCCGTCTCCCGTCTCCCGTCAACTCACGCCAGGCGCCCGCGATGAGTTTCGCTCGCCCATCCCGTTTCACCCGAGCCAACGCATCCGCATCCAGCATGCCCCCATCGTACCGAACTCCGCCGGATCATCCCCACCCAGTGGTCCGCTCTCCGACCCCGCGCGGTCGGCGTTACGATGCACCCGCCACACGAGGGAAGCCCGGTGCACGCGCTGGCTCCATACATCATGCTCGCCGCTCAAGCGCCCTCCGGCGCCGACCCGATGTCCGGCCCCTCGCTCTGGCTCGGGGCCGCGATCGCGACCGCCGCGACTGGGGTTGCCCTCCTGGTGTGGGCGGCACGCGGCCTCGTCCCGGCACGCCGACCGACCCAGGCGGAAGCCACGATCACCGCGCGCGACCTCAAATCCGTCATGACCGATGCTCGCGCGCTCCTCGAACAGCTCGCCCGCGATGCGGACGCGCGCGCCGCGCGCCTCGAATCCCTCATCGCATCGGCCGATGCGCGGCTCGACCGCCTCATCGCCGCCACGCCGCCCACCGGCAGCGGCGGCCCCCCGACGGATCCACCCGCAACCGACCCACCCGCCGCCGCGCTCGCCGACGCGACCCGAGACCGCATCATCGCGCTCGCTCGCGCCGGGCGCTCCAGCCTCGACATCGCCGAGGAGCTCGGCCAGCACGTCGGAGTCGTCGAGCTGGTGCGGGCCTTGCACGCGCCGCGCTGAACCGACCACCGCGCCGCCAACCCCGATGAGCGCGAGGACCTCGAAAACGACATCGCCCAGGCCCGCGCCGAGAAGAAATAACCCCACCCGCCCCAGGCCTCACCCCGTGGCCTTCTCACGCGTCGCCGCGGACTCATCCGCATCCAGGAATCGCTCCCGCAGCTCCCACGCGAGCACCGGGCACTCCTCACGCACCCCAAACCACCGGTACCGGCGCCGCGCCACCCACGCGTACACGCCATCCCGCGCGGCACGCGGCAGAATCAGCCCCGCAGCCGCCAGCGACCACGGGAACCCCAACCCGCGCGCAATCCCGATCACCGCGCCCGAACCCGTCAGCACCCGCCCCCCGTCGATCAACACCACGCCGCCCGAACGCTCAGCGGATTCCACCCAACCCGCCGCGGCCAGCGCCTCCCGCCCCGCCCTCGACTTCAGCGACGCGAACCTGAACCGCTCCCGCCGGTCCATTCGGATCACCCACCGCACCATGCCGTGGCACAGATTGCACACCCCGTCGAAGAGGATCACCGGTGTGCCCATGCCCCTGGTCCGCGACCGCCTCGTCCCCGCGCTCATCGGCTTCTCCGGAACCCTTCACCGCCGCAATCTTGTAGGCGCGTCGGAGGCCACCGCGCGCGCCGCCCTCGCCGCCGTGGCCGAGTGCCGCCTCGCGGCGCGCGACCGGGCCGCCGCGGAATCGAATTTTCAAGACATGCTCGACGCCGCGCGCCGCCTCTTCGCGGACCGCCCCAACCCATGCTCCGCGCAGGCCCTGAGCGGCATCGGCCGCGTCCGCATGGAGAGCGGGAACGCCGCCCAAGCCGCGGAATACATGACGCGCACCCTCGATGTCCACCGCAGGCTCTACCCGAACCGCGATCATCCCGACCTCGCCACCAGCATGAACAACGTCGCGTTCGCCTACGAGCGGATCGGACGCGCCGCCGAGGCCGAATCCCTGTATCGCCAGGCGCTCGAGATGCGACGCCGGTGCTTCAAAGGACCGCACCCCGAGGTCGCGCACAGCTTGGCCAACCTCGCATGGTGTTTGCGAAGACTCGGACGCCCCGATGAATCCGAGCCCCTCTTCGCTCAATCGCTCGACATGACGCGGCAACTCAACATCGGAGACCATTTCGATCTGGCGACCAGCTTGTTCGAGCTCGCCTCCATCCGCCTGTCCCTGGGTCGCGCCACCGACGCGGCGCCCCTCGCCGAGCAGGCCGTCGCGATGGCCGAACGCCTCCTCCCCGGCGACCACCCCCGGCTCAAGGAATATCGCGACTTCCTTGCCACCTGCCGCGCCCTTGCCACCCCGCCCGAAGACCGCCGCAACCTGTGGCCGCACTGAGCAACCCGGTCGCGTGGACGCGGCCACCGTCCGCGCACTCGCCACGCGTGTCAAGCGAATCGTGTCGCCGCCGCGTGCCCAGCGAAGAACGCCACTCCCCCGGCGCGGCCGCCCCGCACCACGCACGCCGCTTCTTGTGTCTCGGCGAGTGACGCCAGCCCTCCGGTGCGGCAGCCCCGGACCATTTCGCCCATTCAGCCCGCAGCGCCCGCCAGCAACGCGAATACCCCGACCACCGCGCCGACCCTCACGAGTTCCTTGAGCGTGTTCGCCTGCGGACTCCAGTGGTGCCCGGTCTTGCACCAGTAGGCCAAGTGCTCACAGTTGTTGTTGAACAGGTCGTACCGCTGCTCGCGGAGGCGTGCCCACGCGAGTTGGACGGTCTGGATTGGGTGCAACGCGGTCCCGGGCGCGTAGTGCTTGACGAAGGACGGCCCACGCGCGAGGAAGTCGCGCAGCAGCACGCGCCGTACCGACATGAAGCCTGTGCCCTTGCCGCCGTACTCGATGACGGTGCCGTCGCCCAAGTCGATGCCGTGGTGCTCGCCCCAGGCGTACTTGATGTAGAGATGATCGCCGAGGGCCATGGAGTCCCTTCCTTTCTGAATGGGGGGTGCCGGGGGGCGATAGCCCCCGGCATCAGCATCGCACGGCACCACAATCACACGCAACTCTCACAACGGCTAGTGTAGTGATTCACGCAGATGCCATCTTATCGAGCGTGGCTCTTGCGCGGCGGAGTTTCTCGAGGATCTCTTGAA
>JAEUIW010000129.1 GCA_016794925.1 Phycisphaerae bacterium | reverse complement strand
GTTGAGCACGCGCGACCCGAACGCGGGCTGGTTCGAATTCGATGGTGCCGCGGGCTGCCGCGACCAGGGCACCGCCGGCAGAAGCTCAGCAGGGTAACCAAGGACAATGCTTGGTACGATCCAAGCCTGTGGCGATCTTCCAACTCCGTTTCCCGCTCGATGACATTCAACGCTGGGCGGCGGAGTACTCCGATTTCGAACGCGATGTGCGTCCAATCGAGATTGGCGATGCGGCCCGCCGGGCCGGGTTCCTTGCCAGGTCGGAGTTTCTCATTCTCGCACGCTGGAAGAGCCCGCGTCCCGGCAAGCGTCACGAGCATAACGACGACGACATGGTGCGAGAAGTCACACGATTCGCGTTCTCCACGCCGAACGAGCGGCTGCGGCTCGGAGCTCTCACATTACTGTCCGGAGTGCTTGAACGCACGGCCAGCGCGATCTTGCACTTGTGCCACCGCGACCCATACCCGCTGATGGATGTGCGGGCGTTCTGGTCGCTCGGCATCGACAAAGTACCCGCCAACTGGGCGGCGGTCTGGTGGGAATACACACAGGAGTGTCGCGCCATCGCCGCGCGAGCGAAGGTGGATATGCGAACGCTGGACAGGGCGCTGTGGGCGTACTCAGATGCGCACGGCATGATCGCGTGCTAGTGTAGTGCTTCATATTTAATGCAACATATATCTCGACGATTCGTTCTGCTTCTACCTACAAAGGAGCAGA
>JAEUIW010000128.1 GCA_016794925.1 Phycisphaerae bacterium | reverse complement strand
CCCGACCTTCCGACGGATTTACCACATCCGCGACGGCATCACGCACGAAGAGGCTGGCGAAGGCCGCGTCATCGACCTGGCCGGCACCGCAGGCCTGCGCGCCATTCACGCATCGCACCCGGGACAGCCGACATGACCCCCTCGCAGCCATCGATGGCCCGCCGCTCGCTCGTGTCGCTTGGCACCGCCCTCGTGCTGGCCGCCTGCACGACGGCACCGCCCTACCAGCCGCCCCGCATGCCCGAGCTGGCCGGTTTCACGGCGGCGGCACCGCCCACCACCACCACCACCACCACCACCACCACCACGGTCACGGCCGACGGACCGTTGGGCCGCGCGCAACAGTTCGTCAACGGCCCGGTCGAGGCCGCCTGGTGGCGCACGCTACGTTCCCCGGCGCTGGACACGCTGGTGGACGAAGCGCTGCGCGCCAGCCCCACGCTGGCCGCGGCCGAAGCTGTGCTGGTGCAGGCGCGCGAACTGTTCGCGGCGCAGCGTGGTTCGACACAAGTGCCCCAGGTCGACCTGGGCCTGGGTGCACAGCACCAGCAGATCAGCCCCGCGAGCCAGGGCCTGCCGGGCGAACCGCGCGCCTTCGAGCTGTACAACGCCAGCGTCAGCGTGCGCTATCGCTTCGACTTCGGCGGCAGCACCGACAGCAGCCTGCGCGCCTTCGCCGCCCGTGCCGACATCCGCCAGCACGAACTGAGCGCCGCGCGGCAC
>JAEUIW010000127.1 GCA_016794925.1 Phycisphaerae bacterium | reverse complement strand
AATGCCGGTGGTCGCGTACAGAAGCGCGCCTTCGCATGCTTCCAACACGCGGCGGTGCGCTTCCTCGGGCGGGTACAGACTGCCGTCGACGATCACGACCTCGTAGCCGTCCTGGATCGGCCAGGCGGAGATGGTGAGCATCTCCAGGGGCAGCATGTCCTTGCTGGACTGCAGTCCCAACGACTCGTCGACCTGGGCGGGTTGGTAAAGGACGAGCTTCTTCTTGCGGCCGATCATGTCGTGTTTTGCCCCGCGGCGCGGATCAGGAGCGAGGCGCCGGGCCCCACAGTCTACCAGCCCCGTGCCTTTGGGGCGGGCTCACTCTCCTGACGCATGCGGTGTATGAGCCTGTTTCTGCGCTGCCGGCGTCGATTGCGTCCATTCGGCGGCTCGCTGAAGGGCGTGCATCAAATTGGCGGGGTCCGCCTTGCCCTGCCCGGCGATGTCGAACGCGGTGCCGTGCACCGGGCTGACGCGCAGGTACGGCAAGCCCGCGATCACGGTCACTCCCCCGTCCGCCGCGAGCAACTTGATCGGGATGAAGGCCTGGTCGTGGTACAGCGCCAGCACGCCGTCGTACGCGCCGCGCGAGGCCGACAAGAACACGGTGTCGGGCGAGAGCGGTCCGGTGACATCGATCCCCTGCTCGCGCGCGCGCGCAACAGCAGGGCGCAAGATGGATTCGTCCTCCGTGCCGAGGATGCCGCCTTCACCGGCGTGCGGATTCAA
>JAEUIW010000126.1 GCA_016794925.1 Phycisphaerae bacterium | reverse complement strand
CGGCGGTGTTCGAATGGATCGACGACTGCGTCGATGCCCTGACCCCGGCGATCCTCTCGGCGGTGGCCATTCTCGACGTGCCGCTGGTGGTGGTCGACACCGATCTCGGCGCCTGCCTGCTCGACCTGCTGCTCCCCAAGCTGCGGGACTGCCTCGCCGCCCATGCCGCCGAGGCCCGCAATCCGCCGCGCCTGCTTGCCGGCTCGTTCGCGCTCGAGGCCGGCGCCATCGGCGCCGCCACCGTGCCGATGTTCTTTTCCTTCGCCCCGCGCGCCGCGATCCTGACGCGGATGGGCGCCGACCGGGAGGCTCTCGACCATGCCGCTGCCCAGTGAAGCCCCCGCCCGCGCCACGCCGATCCTGGAAATGCGCGCCATTTCCAAGAGCTTTCCCGGCGTCCGCGCCCTCAACGGCGTCGAGCTCTCGGTCCGTGCCGGCGAGGTCCACGCCCTGATGGGCGAGAACGGCGCCGGCCAGCCGGTGGCCATTGACGGACCGTTGTCGGCCAAGCGTCTCGGCATCGCCGTGATCTATCAGGAACTGTCGCTGTCGCCCAATCTGACCGTCGCCGAGAACATCTATCTCGGCCGCGAGCCGCGCAAGGGGCCGATCATCGATCGCGCCGCCATGGAAAAGGGCTGCGCCGACATCCTTGCCCGCCTCGGCGCCTCGTTCCGGCCGACGACCCCGGTCGCCGATCTGTCGATCGCCGAGCGCCAGATGGTCGAG
>JAEUIW010000125.1 GCA_016794925.1 Phycisphaerae bacterium | reverse complement strand
CACAGCGCGCCGTCGGTGGCAATGCGCACGGGGGGTCACGCGGAGAGCGGGCATGCCGAGTTGCCGGAGGTCGCCTGCCCCGTCGCCGCATCGGCCAAGGTGCGAGCGGGAAGGGCCGCCAAGCGGGCGATCACCGGCCCACCCACCGCCCGCCGGCGCATGGAGCAGAGGCGCGTTCCGCTCCACCCTGTGCCGGCTATCAGTCGAAATGCGAAGTTAATCTTACGTATTCTCGGCCCGGAGTAGGGCGCCGGCTTTTGGGATCAACCGGTCTCTGCCCTTTGTGGCCCGAAGGTGAATCTTAGACTAATGGTGCGGGTGGTCGGACTCGAACCGACACTCTGTCGCCAGAAACGGATTTTGAGTCCGTCGCGTCTGCCAATTCCGCCACACCCGCCGGGGGTCGCCTGAGACACCGGTAGACGGCCGCCACCCAGGTCGCAAAGCGTCGGCGCAAGCTTACGTCGGCGTGGGCGGTCCGCCAATTGCCAATTTCCGGCAAGGGGAACCGCTGGCCGCGCCCATGCCCCGATCGGTGGGCGCACCGCCGTTATCTTCAGGCACGCCTACGGCCGCCCGCGTCCCGTCGCCGGCGTTTCCGTCGCCGAAGGAGCCGTGTAACCGGCATGTTCCTTGGAGGTCGGTGCGGGTTTGCCGGCGCGGCGAGGAAGCGCCGGATGACGTGGCCCATGACGATCCCGGCGGGGTGCGCTATATCCCGCTCATGCT
>JAEUIW010000124.1:408-735 GCA_016794925.1 Phycisphaerae bacterium | reverse complement strand
ACATGAGCTCGTGGAAGCCGGTTCGGCCGCGGAAGCCCGACATCTTGTTCGTCTCTGCGGGGATGCCACGCCATAGTTGCACTTTCGCTTCGGGGTCTTCGACCTTGAATCCAAATCGTCGCAAATCCATCTGAGTCACTTCGTACGACTCGCGGTGGTCAGGGTCAATCCGTCGTCCCAGTCGCTGGGCGAGACAGCCGATGAGGGTCGCCGCGATGAGGTAGGGCTCGACACCCATGTCGACCATACGTAGGGTGGCCGAAGGCGCATCGTTCGTGTGCAGGGTGGACAATACCAAGTGGCCCGTGAGCGACGACTCAATGGCGA
>JAEUIW010000124.1:0-398 GCA_016794925.1 Phycisphaerae bacterium | reverse complement strand
GATGTCCGGGTCCTGACGGAGGAAGGCGCGGAGCGCGTTGGCGAAGTTCAGTCCCGCCTTCTTGTTCACCTGCACCTGGGCGATACCGCCGATCTGGTACTCGACCGGATCTTCGACGGTCACGATGTTCACCCCGACCGAGTTCAGCTTGTTAAGCACCGAATACTGGGTCGTGGTTTTGCCCGAACCGGTGGGTCCCGTACAGAGGAACAATCCGTTCGGCTGAGCAGTGAGCTCTTCGATTTTGAGCTGATTCTCTTCGGTAAATCCGAGTTTGCCCAAGCCGATCATGACGCTCGACTTGTCCAGAATACGCATAACGATCTTTTCGCCGAATGGCGTGGGGATCGAGCTTACGCGAAGATCAAACTCTTTGCCCTGGTGGCGAACTTCGATAC
>JAEUIW010000123.1 GCA_016794925.1 Phycisphaerae bacterium | reverse complement strand
AAGGGTAGAAGCGGCATCCAATGGGTGCCCGGTCCAGATCCGGATCCGGGCCATGGAATCACACCACATGGGCGAGAGGGCGTTCGACATTGGAGGAATGACCTGCAGCGCATGCGTTCGCCGCGTCACCGAGGCGCTGAAAAGCGTTTCCGGCGTGCAGGATGCGACGGTCACCCTCCACCCGCCCCGGGCAGTAATACGGACGGACCAAGTCGCGACACCGGCGTCTTTGGATGATGCTCTCCGCAGCGCGCTGCGGCATGCCGGCGCGTACACCCTTTCTCCGCTCGCACCGATTGCCGCGCCGGCTCTGGCCGTCCAGGCGCCCGCCGCTCCGGCACCCGCCGGAACGATTTCGGGAGAAGCCAAGCCGAGCTTCTACCCGCTGCTGCTCGTGGTCGGCTACATCTGCGGCGTGTGCGCGATCGCGCAGCTCGCCCGCGGAACGTGGTCGTGGCACGGCTTCATGAACGATTTCATGGCCGGCTTCTTCCTCGTCTTTTCCTTCTTCAAGCTGCTCGACCTGCGCGGCTTCGCCGATGCGTATCGCTCGTACGACATCATCGCCCGCGCCTGGAAGCCGTGGGGCCGGATCTACCCGTTCCTCGAACTCGCGCTCGGCGTTGCGTATCTCGGCGGGTGGTCGCCGGCGGCGACAAACATCTTCACCATCGCGCTGATGCTTGTCGGATCGGTCGGCGTGCTGCGCGCGCTGCTCGACAAACGGGCGATCCGC
>JAEUIW010000122.1 GCA_016794925.1 Phycisphaerae bacterium | reverse complement strand
TTCTGCCGGAAGAAATAGGTGTACCTGCTGCCAGAGTCAGGCGTTTCGATAATTGTTCTTCCGGTCCATCTCCTCCTGAAAACAAGAACCGTCTTACCGTTTTCGCGGATTTCTGATATACTCCTCCAGAAATCCGTCAAAACAACCTCACTGGTCCGTCCATCCGGCAGATGTATGGAAGCCTTGGCTGAAAACCTGTTTTTGTATACGAGTCTTGCTGCTTCCTGATCGCCCGTGAAAAACACCAGCGTGGTATGATTTTCAGAAACTACCTGCATAATTCTGTTTTTTTCCTGATGTCCCGGCTACTGATGTAAGGTCCCTGTATTGATTACCGGACTGGCATCTTTATCAGAGCACAGGACAACCATGAGGTTGCTGACCATGGTAGCTTTCCTTTCTTCATCAAGGTCAACCAGCTTTTTCTCCGACAGCATCTCCAGCGCCATTTCAACCATGCTTACAGCCCCTTCAACAATTTTTGTGCGTGCAGCAATGATGGCAGTAGCCTGCTGACGGCGAAGCATCGCACCGGCGATTTCTGATGAATAGGCCAGATAACTGATACGGGCCTCAATCACATCAATGCCAGCTCTTTCAAGCCTCTCAGTCAGTTCGGCCTCCAGCACATGGTTTACCTCTTCCCCACCGGCTCTCAGTGAAATTTCTGACTGAGCATCATCGAAGTTATCGTAAGGGTAATGACCGGCCAATTTCCGGATTGCCGCTTCACTCTG
>JAEUIW010000121.1 GCA_016794925.1 Phycisphaerae bacterium | reverse complement strand
GCTTGTCTTCTGGCAGTTGATCGCCCAAGGCTTCGTCGATTTCAACCTGGGCCGCGATGGCGCGCGCGGTGTGTGCGTTGTCGCCGGTCAGCATGACTGTTTTGATGCCCAACTCATGTAGTGCCCGGATCGCGGCGCGGCTACTGTTCTTGACCGTATCGGCCACGGCAAACAGGACGAGCACGCGCTCGCCATCGGTGAGCAGAATGACTGTCTTACCTTGTTCTTCCAACTCACCAAGCTGGACCTCGAGGGGGGGAGTACATACGCCAAGTTCATGGATCAGCCGATGGTTGCCAAGCTGATAATGCACGCCGTCCACTGTGCCGCGCACACCTCGCCCAGGAAGAGCGGCGAAGTCGGCCACATCAGGCAGGATGCTGCCATTCTGCTGTCCGGCTGTGGCTATGGCGTGAGAAACCGGGTGATCGGAGCGCCCAGCAAGACTGGTGGCAACACGGACTGCATCCAGTCCGACCGGCTGATCCAGCAAGACGGTATCCGTCAACACCGGTTTGCCGTGCGTGATGGTGCCGGTCTTGTCGAATGCCAGCCACGCCAGCTTGTGGCCTTCTTCGAGATAAACACCGCCCTTAATCAAAATGCCGTGGCGGGCCGCTGCGGCCAGACCGCTGACGATGGTCACGGGAGTCGAAATGACCAAAGCGCACGGACAGGCTATGACCAGCAGAACCAGCGCCCGGTATACCCAATCGTGCCAGCCTTCGCCGAGCAGCAACGG
>JAEUIW010000120.1 GCA_016794925.1 Phycisphaerae bacterium | reverse complement strand
GGCCCCCTCGACGTCGTGGGGGTAGCGGTAGCCGACCGCGTTGCCCAGCTTCTGCGCGCCCGCGTAGTGCCCGTCGCGCAGGTGCGGCGGGACCGGGCCCGCGGCGCCGGCCCGCACGTCCGCCAGTGCGGCGTCGATCGCGGTGACGACCGCGTTCGACTTCGGCGCCGTCGCCAGGTGCACCGTGACCTGCGCCAGCGCGATGCGCGCCTCGGGCAGCCCCACGAGCGCGACGATCTGCGCCGCCGCCACCGCCGCGGGCAGCGCCGTCGGGTCCGCAAGGCCGACGTCCTCGCTCGCGTGCACCATCAGCCGCCGCGCGACGAACCGCGGGTCCTCGCCCGCCACGAGCATCCGGGCGAGGTAGTGCAGCGCCGCGTCCGGGTCGCTGCCGCGGATCGACTTGATGAACGCACTGATCACGTCGTAGTGCTGGTCACCTGCGCGGTCGTAGCGCACGGTCGCCTCGGTGACCGCCCGCTCGACCGCGGGGACGTCGACGACGCTCTCCCCTGCCGCCGCGACGCCGTCGGCCGCCGCCTCCAGCGCCGTCAGCGCCCGGCGCGCGTCACCGTTCGAGAGCCGCACGAGCGCGTCCTCGGCCTCCGCGGTCAGGAGGACCGCTCCGCCCAGGCCGCGGGGGTCGGCGACGGACCGGCGCAGCAGGGTGCGGACGTCGTCGTCGGACAGCGGCTGCAGCGACAGCACCAGCGAGCGCGACAGCAGCGGCGCGACGACGGAGAA
>JAEUIW010000011.1:50694-133874 GCA_016794925.1 Phycisphaerae bacterium | reverse complement strand
GCAGGGGCACTTTACTTCTGTTGCCAGCCCCATGCCGACGCCGGACGGGATGTACTTCACCGGCCGCACAACTCTTATTACGAAGCGGAGCCTGTTCAGGTTGAGCGGGGGCACGATCACGCGGGTGCTCGATCTGACCGGCGATCCACCCGGCGACCGAACGCAGTACAGTGTTCCGATCGAATACACGTACGCGAACGGTATCGTGACGTTTGTCGATGCGGCGGAGAACGGTTCTGGTCTCTACGCCGTGATCAACGACCAGGCCCACGCCATTCTGGAGACCGGCGACATCCTCGACGGCAAGAGCGTGCTCAGCATCAACAGCTGGATCAACGCCCGCGACGGCAACCGGCTCGCCTTCTGGGTCCGCTTCAGCGACGACACCCAGTACCAGCGGGACCAGGCCCTGTACATCGTCACCATCACCCCGCCCTGCGCCGCCGACTTCAACGGCGACACCAGCGCGGACGACTTCGATTACTTCGACTTCCTCAGCGCCTTCTTCGCCGACGACCCGTCCGCCGACTTCAACGGCGACACCGGCGTGTACGATTTCGACTACTTCGATTTCCTGAACGCGTTCGGCGCGGGGTGTTGAACGGGCCGGGGGAATCGGTCGGGCGTGGGCGTCAGGCGGTTGCGGCGGCGGCGCAGAGGCGGAGGACGGCCATGCGGACGGCGACGCCGCGCGAGACCTGGCGGAGGATGACGGAGCGTGCGCCGTCGGCGACGGAGGCGTCCATTTCGAGGCCCTTGTTGATGGGCCCGGGGTGCATGACGACGGCGGCGGGTTTCATGCGTGCGGCGCGTTCGGCGGTGAGGCCGTAGAGCTCGCGGTACTCGCGTCCGGAGCTGACGGCGCCGCCGGTGCGCGCGGGCCCGGGGGACTCTCCGGAGCGCGCGGCGGCGGCGGCCTCGGCGGCGGGCACGCCTGGTGCGTGGCGCTCGAACTGGATGCGGAGGACGTTGACGGCGTCGGCGTGGGCGATGACGGCGTCGAGGTCGTGGGAGACCTCGCAGGAGCCGTCGGCGGCGCCGAGGGTTCGGAGCGAGCGGGGGCAGAGCCCCGGGGGCCCGACGCAGATGACGCGGGCGCCGAGCTTGGTGAGCGCGGCGATGTTGGAGCGGGCGACGCGGCTGGTGGCGAGGTCGCCGACGATGGCCATGGTGAGGCCGGACATGTCGAAGGTGTCGAGGCGGCCGGCGGCCTCGGCGAGGGTGTAGGTGTCGAGCAGGCCCTGGGTGGGGTGCTCGTGGCGGCCGTCGCCGGCGTTGACGACGCCGCAGGTGACGATGTTGGCGAGGTTCGCGGCGGCGCCGCTGGCCTTGTGGCGGACGACGATGAGGTCTACGCCGAGGGCGGCGATGTTGAGGGCGGTGTCGCCGATGGACTCGCCCTTGCTGGCGGAGGAGCCGGGGCCCATGAGGTCGACGACATCGGCGGAGAGTCGGCGGGCGGCGACGGAGAAGGAGACGCGGGTGCGGGTGGAGTCCTCGAAGAAGAGATTGGCGACGACCTTGCCGCGGAGCTCGTCGGAATGGGCATCGGCGCGGTCGGCGATGGGTGCGTAGTCGCGCGCGAGGAAGAGGATGGCGCGCAGCTCATCTGGGCTGAGGGACTGGAGGTCGAGCAGGTGTCGATGGCTCCAGCCGCCGGCCATGATCCGCTCCAGCCTGGCCCGGGCCCGGTGGCGCGGGGCACGCGCCGGGGTTGATGGGGGGGGTGGGACGTAGGGGAAGACTTCGATGCGCGGCGCGGCCGGTTTAACGGGGGAGGCGCCCGGCTTGTTCATCGGCTTGGCGACTCGGGGCATCGAAAGAGGAGTTTATCGCCTCGGCGCGGCGGGGGCGCGTGGATACGGAAGAAGTTGAGGGCGCGGCGTGTGTGGGGCGAGGTTGGGCCAATAACCGCGGGCGAGGGGGGTGGGGGAGCGTGTGAGGCGAGGGTCAGTGGGTGCCGGTGGAGCCGAAGCCGCCGGAGCCGCGGGCGGTGTCTTCGAGCGAATCGACGACGGCGACGCGGGCGCGGGTGACTGGGGCGATCACGAGCTGCGCGATGCGCATGGCGTGGGTCACCGTGAAGGTCTCGCGGCCGAGGTTGACGAGCGAGACCATGGCCTGGCCGCGGTAGTCGGAGTCGATGGTGCCGGGGGTGTTGGGGAGCGTGACGCCGAACTTGCTGGCGAGCCCGGATCGGGGCCGGACCTGCCCCTCGTAGCCGTGCGGGATGGCCAGCACGTAGCCGCAAGGGATGAGGGCGCGCTCGCCGGGCGGGAGGGTGATGGACTGGCCCTCCGGGAGGCACGCGGCGAGGTCCATGCCCGCCGAGCCGTCGGTCTGATAGGCGGGGAGGATCGCGCGGGGATCGAGGAGCTTGATGCGGAGCAGCGGGGACAGGGAAGCAGTGGTGGAGGGGTCGTGGGGTTGGTCGGGCATGCAGGGGGAGGGTAAGGGGGCGGGTGCGCGGAATCAGGGAGAGCGAAAACTGCGGGGTGGTTCGAAATCAGTTCGATGGAGCGGATGGATGGAACCGCGGCACGGGCGCGAGAAGACGGTTCTTACCCAACGAGGAGTGTTCCGCCATGATTCGATTGATCGCGGCGGTGATCGCGGCGTTGGCCATCGGCGCGTCGGCACGGGCACAATGCCGGGAAGGGTGGCTCGGGGGATACAGCCGGAATCAACCACCGGGGCCGATCGACTGCGCGACAACGTGGGATCCCGACGGCGATGGCCCCGAGAAGGACTGGCTGGTGGTGGGCGGCTGGTTCGGGGAGGTTGACGGTCGGCCGGCGCAGAGTGTCGCCGCATGGAACGGTCGGGAATGGGTTCCGTTGGGCACGGAGCTATCGGGCAATGTTCGCGCGTTGACGGTGTACAAGGGCGTGCTGGTGGCGGGAGGGAACTTCGACCTCGGGGACAGTATCTTCGTCGGTGATCTGGCCTGGCTCGACACCGGGGGCGAGTTGGGCGGCGTCTGGCGGCCGTTTGCTCCTGCGGGTCAAGGGGGCGGGGTTGATGCGCTGTGTGTGTTCAAGGGTGAGCTGATCGTCGGCGGGTACATGAGGTTTTCCGATCGCAACGTCTCCGGCGCGGTGCTGCGGTACGACGGCGCGAGTTGGCGGACGCTGGGCTCGGGCCTGCAGTACGGGGACGGAACACGGGCGCCGTACGTGCGGTCGTTCGCGGAGGTTGGCGGCAGGCTGATCGTCGGTGGCCGGTTCGATCACGCCGGTGGCGTCGCGGCGGCGAGCATCGCTGCGTGGGACGGGTCGGATTGGAGCGCGCTGGGCGCGGGCTTGGATGGGGAGCCGAATCAAATTGTCGGGCACTCGGGCGAGGTATTCGCCGCGCAGATGCTGTTGAACGAGGATGGTTGGAGCGAGGAGGCGCAAGTGTCGAGGTTTGACGGTGCGCGCTGGGTGACGCTGCGCCGGTGGGCGACGCCCGAGGTGACGATCGCTTCGACGTCGGACGGGCTGATCGCGGCGGGGGATCTGTGGAGATACGACGGGAAGGACGATGGTGATGAGGCGGCGCCGTTCATGGCGCGGTGGAGCGGCGTCAATTGGCAGCGCGTGCGACCCGGTCCCGGGTATGTCGTGGAGCGTCTGATGCGGACCTCGGCGGGCCTGCTCGCGACGGGCCCTTTCGGGAGCATCGAAAGCACGCCGTGCGCCGGGATCGCGCTGCTCACGGAACGGGGATGGGAGGCGTACCCGCGTCCGCAAGCCGACGGCGTCGTGAACAATTTCTGCGAGTTCCGGGGTGAGCTCATCGCGGGGGGTTGGTTCAGCGCGATCGGTGGCGTTGGCGCGACGCACCTCGCGGCATGGGACGGCGCGGCATGGCGCGGGTTCGCGCCGGCTCCGAAGTGGGGTGTGTACGGCTTGACCGTCTTCCGGGAGGAACTCATTGCCGCGGGCAACTTCTCGGGCTACGCGGGGCGCTCCGCCTCTGAACTCGCACGGTGGGATGGCGCGGCGTGGCGGGCGTTGGGGGCGGGTCCGACGGACGGGGAGGCGGATTGGGTGGACGCGATCGGTCATTACCGCGGGCGCCTGGTTGCGTCGGTCAGTCTCTACAAGCCCGACGCGAGCGGGGCACGTGCGAGTCAGATCCGAGCTTGGGATGGGCGCAAGTGGAGTGACCTGACACCGAGCGTTACCAACCTCAGAGGAACGGTCTCGGTGCTGCGGGAGTATCGTGGGGAGTTGTACGCCGCGGGCAGTTTTATGGTGTTGGGGACGGTGGGCACGCGGGGCATCGCACGGTGGGACGGAAGCGCGTGGCGGGCGGTGGGTGAAGGGTTGGCGGGCACGTCCGTCGTTTCTGTTGGGGCGCTCGCGGAGTGGAACGGGAAACTGGTTGTTGGCGGGTCGTTCCGATCCGCCGGCGGTATTCCGGCTCATGGCTTGGCGTTCTGGGGTGGTGAGCGATGGAGCGCGCCGGGTTTTCCACTGGGCGACAACGCGGTGGTTCGCGCGCTCGAAGTCCAGAACGGTTTGCTGGTGGTCGGTGGGTACCAGCTCTCACCGGCTAGCGCGAGCGGTCAGAATCTCGTGCGGTGGACGACGACGGGGCAGGGCGGAGGGTGGGAGGCGCTGGATGAAGGACCGGACGGTGGGGTCAACACCCTGCGTGCCCATCAGGGTGTGCTGCACGTCGGTGGGGGGTTCGACTTGGCGGGCGGAGCGCGATCGGCGAGTTGGGCTCGCTGGGGCTGTGTGGATGGCGGGAGCGGGCTGTTCGGAGGGCGTTGCGCGGCGGACTTCAACGACGACGGTGTTGCGGATGATCGAGACGTGCTTGAGTTTCTGTATGCGTTTGAGCGGCTCGAAATCGGAGCCGACCTGAACCACGACGGCGGCATCGATGATGCCGACTGGTATGAGTGCTTGGATCGCATGAACATCGGGTGTTGAGCGATCGTTGGTTGATGCACCCTCGGCTTCGTTCGACGCGTCGGCGTGACGGCAACTCCGAGTAATCGGCAAAGCGGTCAAGGCGTGCGAAGCGGGACCGCCACGATGAACCAGGAATTGCCTTGATTTGGCTGGTTGCTCCTGTATGTTCCATGGACCGATGAACAACTGCGGTCGGCGGCCGCGCCGATTCCGCGCGAATCGATAGAGGAGCACTCGATGTCAGTAGTTCGAATTATCGGGCGTGCGTTGCTTGTGTGCCTGTTCGTGGCTGGGGTGTTCCGGACGAGCACGGCGGCAGCCGCGGCGGAGGCTCCGCCGTTCATCTTGCTGGATGCGATGCCCCCCGAGGTGGTGGCGGAGGCGCCGTGGGTGCGTCCGGATCGGTACCAGGCGTTCATGCTGGATCGTCCCGCGCTGGTGGACGCGCTGCGTGCCGCGCCGCTCGAGGACACCGCGGCGGGTCGGAACGCGCCGCTGTTTTTCGCGTTGCCGATGCCGGACGGGTCGATGCGGACGTTCAAGGTGGTGGAGTCTCCGATCCAGGAGCCGGCGCTGGCGGCGAAATTCCCCGATGCGCGGACGTACATGGGGCAGGGGATCGACGAGCACGGCGCGGACACGGTGCGTTTTTCGGTGACGGAGCTCGGGCTGCACGCGCAGGTGCTCTCGCCGGATGGCGCGGTGTACATCGATCCGTTCTCGAAGGGGGACACGGTGTTCTACACGTCGCACTACAAGCGCGATCTGTCGAACCCGCACCAGGGGGAGTGGCGTTGCGACTTCGAGTCGATTCGGCAGAACCTGGGCGTGCCGGCGCGCGAGTCCGGGGGCGGGACGCGTGAGACGGCGGTGCTGGTCGAGCGGCGGACGTACCGGCTGGCCAACGCGTGCACGGGCGAGTACGCGGCGTTCTTCGGCGGGACGCAGGCCCAGGCGCACGCGGCGATCGTGGCGGCGATCAACCGCGTGACGGGCGTGTACGAGACGGAGCTGGGCATCCGGTTGACGCTGGTGGGGAACAACAACCTGATCGAGTACACCAACGGCGCCACGGACCCGTACACGAACAACAACGGTTCGACGATGCTGAGCCAGAATCAGTCGAACCTGACCTCGGTGATCGGGACGGCGAACTACGACATCGGGCACGTGTTCAGCACCGGGGGCGGGGGCGTGGCGGGCCTGGGGGTGGTGTGCGTGGCGGCGAACAAGGCGTGGGGCGTGACGGGGCTGGGCTCCCCGACGGGTGACGCGTTCTACATCGACTACGTGGCCCACGAGATGGGGCACCAGTTCGGCGGCAACCACAACTTCAACTCGCCCTCGGGCTCGTGCAACGGGAACCGGAATTCCTCGACGGCGTACGAGTGCGGCTCGGCCTCGACGATCATGGGGTACGCGGGGATCTGCGCGCCGGACAATCTCCAGTCGCACTCCGATCCGGTGTTCGGGTTCATCTCGCTGTCGGAGATCGCGGCCTACACCAGATCGGGCGGCGGCGGGTACGGGTGCGCCCAGAAGACCACCTCGACGAACAACGCTCCGACCTGCAGCGCGGGGGGGAATTTCACGGTCCCGTGCCAGACGCCCTTCACGCTGACGGCGGCCTCGGCGGCGGACGCGGACGGAAACACGCTGACGTACTCGTGGGAGGAACGGGACCTGGGGCCCGCGGCGACGCTCGCGGCGGCGGACAACGGGACGAGCCCGATCATGCGCCCGCTGCCGCCGGTGACGTCGTCGTCGCGGACGTTCCCGAGGCTGTCGGGGATCCTGAACGGGACGAACGCGACGACGGGGGAGAAGCTCCCGAGCGTGGCGCGGACGATGCGGTTCCGTCTCACGGTGCGGGACAACGTCGCGGGCAACGGCGGGTTCGCCACCAGCGACATGCAACTGTCGGTGGTCAACACGGGGGCGGCGTTTCAGGTGACGTCGCCCAACACCAACGTGAGCTGGTCGGGCGCGCAGACGGTGACGTGGAACGTGGCGGGCACGACGGCCAACGGGATCAACTGCGCCAGCGTGAACATCCTGCTCTCGACCGACGGCGGGACCACGTTCCCGACGGTGCTGCTGGCGAACGCGCCGAACACGGGCTCGGCGACGGTGACGCTGCCGAACACCGCGACGACGCAGGCGCGGATCAAGGTCGCGGCGGCGGGCAACGTCTTCTTCGACATCTCCAACACGAATTTCACGATCACGTCCGGGCCGCCCGCGACGCCCACGAACATCCAGGCGACGCCTTCGACGATCTGCTTCGGGCAGAGCGCGCAGCTGAGCGCCAGCTCGGAGGCGGGGACGGTCGTGTACTGGTGGACCGGTTCGTGCGGCGGGACGTTCGTCGCCTCGGGGTCGCCGATCTCGGTGTCACCCGGGGCCACGACGACGTACTACTGCTCCGCGCGGCGGACCTCCGACAACGCCGTCTCCTCGTGCGGCACGGTGACGGTCACGGTGAACGCGCTGCCGGCGGCGCCGAGCGGGGCATCCTCGAATCGCAGCGGGTTCTGCGCGACGGACGCCGGGACCATCACGCTCACGGCCGCGGGCGGCTCGGGCGCGACGCTGCGCTGGTTCTCCGGCGCGTGCGGCGGGGTGGTGGCGGGGACGGGCAACAACCTGGTCCTGCCGTCGCCGACGGTGACCACGACGTATTACGCGCGGTGGGAGAACTCGTGCGGCAACTCGTCGTGCGTGCCGGTGACCGTGAGCGTGACGCCCAGTTCGGACTACAACGGCGACACCACGGTGGACGATTTCGATTACTTCGATTTCCTCAACGCCTTCAACGCGAACAGCCCGAGCGCGGACTTCAACGGCGACACCACGGTGGACGACTTCGATCTGTTCGACTTCCTGAACGCGTTCGCGGTCAACTGCTGATCGGCGTGGACCGCCCGCTCTCCGGCGTTGGGACGCCGCTTGTTACCGCGGCGCCTCCGCGGCCGCCTGCACGCTGGGGTAGATCGGAAGCAGGTCGGTGAGCTTGCAGCGGACGAGCACGGTGCGCACGTCGTCGGTTGGGTTGGCGAGTCGGACATGGCCGCCGCGCCTTCGGATGGCGTGCTGGAGCATGACGAGCTGTCCCACCGCGAGGCTTGCGATGAACGTGAGTTGCGAGAAGTCGAGCACGACAAGCGTGGGGTGCACGGCGGCAAGGCGGTTGACCTCGTGCTCGAGGATCGCCTGTCCGCTGAGGTCGGCCGAGCCGATCAGCCGCACGACCGTCGCCGCGCCCACCGTGGTTTCGTCGATCGAGAACGCCGCCATGGATGATCTCTCGGGTGACCGGGGGGAAGGAACAGAGCCGCTGGGCAGTCGGGCATGATGTTCCGCTGACGGGGCGGCGTCAACCGACGCCCGTGAGGGCGCGGCAGAGGTCGCGCACGACCCAGGACATGTTGCGCTTGGCGGTGGCGGTGGCGCTGGCCAGGTGCGGGGTGAGGCGGGCGTTGGGCAGCCCCAGGAGCGGGTAGGCCGCGTCGAAGGGCTCGGGCTCGTGGACGTCCAGGGCCGCGCGGGCGGCGGGATGGGAGCGGAGGAAGGCGGCGAGTGCCGCGGCGTCGAGCACGAAGCCGCGCGCCGTGTTGACCAGCAGCGCATCGGGCTTGAGGCGGCCGAGGAGGGCGGCGTTCACGAAGAGCCGGTTTTCCGGGCGGCCGTCGATGTGGATCGTCAGCACGTCGGACTCGACGAACAGTTGCGTGAGCGGCACGGGGTGGGCGTGGTGGCGGTGCGGCTCGGGCAGGTCGAGCAGGTCGTGGTACACCACGCGCACGCCCAGGGCGTGGGCGGCGCGGGCGACGCGCGAGCCGATGCGGCCCAACCCGAGGATGCCAAGGGTCAGGTCCGACAATTGTCGCGGGGCGACGAGCCGGTCGCGGAGATCGTTCCAGGGCCGGAGCGGGAGCGGGCCGTCGAGCGATTCGCGGGGGCGGAGGTCGTCGAGGACCAGGGCCAGCACGAATTCCACAACGGCCTGTGTGTTGGCGTCCGGGGTGTTCAGGACGGCGATGCCGCGTGCGCGGCAGGCGTCGAGGTCCACGTTGTCCAGCCCGACCCCCGCGCGGGCGACGACGCGGAGGCGCGGCCCGGCGTCGAGCATGGCGCGGTCCACGCGGGTGTAGGTGCGGATGAGCAACCCCTCGGCCCGGGACAGCAGCGGGGCAAAGCCGGGCTCATCGGACCCGCAGCGCACCAGCTCGACGCGCTCGCCGAGCCACGCCGCGGCGGCCGGGTCGAGTTGCTCGGTCTGGATGACGAGGGGCATGGATCGGGGCGTGCCGCGCTGGGGGCGTGCTCAGGCGTTCCCGGCGGGCTCGATGTGGGCGGACATGGGCCCCTTGCAGGCGGACATGAGCGGGTCCCTGCCGAAGGCGTGGATCTGCTCCAGTCGGAGTTCGGCGAGTTCCTTGTGCGTGGTGCAGCAGACGGCGCGCCCGTCGTTATCGACGGATCGGGCCACGCGGTACGCGGACTCGAAGTCGTGCCCGAAGAGCGACTGCATCATGCGGATGACGTAGTCGTACGTATGGTCCGAATCGTCATGCAGCACGACGTTCCAGAGCCACGGCTTCTTGGGCTCGGTGTTGGCTGGGGTCGGGGTCGTGGCGGGGGTGGGGACGGCCGCGGGCGTGCTGAGCGTGGGGGTGTGCGGGCGATCCGGGAGGCGAGTTTCAGGCATGGTGGACTCTATGGCGGAAAATGCGGTCTGGCACTGCGGTGGGGTTGCATTTCCCGTGAAACAGGGGGATAATAGCCGGTCTCGGGGGGCTTGAGTTCGGGGGATGAGTCGGTCCTGAGAGGGGACGGCGTTCGCGGTGAAGTTGGGTGTGTTTTTCCTCAATCAACCCCGAGGAGCAACCCAGATGAACAAGGCGGATTTGGTGGACGCGGTGGCGGCGGAGTTGAAGACCAGCCGGGCGGACGCGGCCCGCGCGGTGGAGACGATCCTCGAAGCGATCCAGCGCGGGCTGAAGACCGACGCGAAGGTGGCGATCGCCGGGTTCGGGACGTTCGTGCGCCGGGAGCGCAAGGCGCGCAAGGGGATCAACCCGGTGACGAAGCAACCGATCCAGATCGCGGCGACCACGACCTGCGGATTCCGGCCCAGCCCGCAGCTGCGCGACGTGCTGTGACCGGGGGCGAGCGGGACGGCGTGGCGGGGCTCAGGCGGTGCGCGGATCGGCCCACCGGTAGAGCGCATCGACCGCGAGGTTCAGCAGGATGAGCATCGTCGAGTAGATCATCACGACGGCGATGATCAGGAAGAGGTCCTTGTTCAGGACCGCGTTGACGAAGTGCTGCCCGAGCCCCGGCACCGAGAAGACCTTCTCGACGACGAAGGAGCCGGTCATGGCCATCGCGGACGCGGGCCCGAGGTAGCTGAGCACCGGCAGGAAGGCGTTCTTGAGCGCGTGCCCGAGCAGCACCCGCCGCTCCGAGCATCCCTTCGCGCGCGCGGTGCGGACGTAGTCCGAGTCCATCGCCTCCAGCATGCCCATGCGCGTGAGCCTGGCGATGTACGCCGCGGGCGCGAGGCTGAGCGTGAAGGCCGGGAGCAGCAGTCCCGACAGCGTGCCCCACCCGCCCACGGCGGGAATCCCGAGCGCGCCGGGGAGCATGAGCAGGGCGGCGCCGATCACGAACGACGGCAGGCTGATGCCGGCCAGCGCGACGGTGAGCGAGAGGCCGTCGGCCCACGAGCCGGGGCGTGCGGCGCCGATCACGCCCGCGCTCAGGCCGATCGCCAGCGCGATGACAATGGACGTGAGCCCCACGGCGGCGCTGACGGGGAAGGACGACGCGAGGATCTCGTTGACGCGCCAGTCCTCGTACTGCAGGGAGGGGCCGAGGTCGAAGACGGGGCGCTCGGGCGGGGCCTGACCGCGGTCGCGGGCGCGGAGCTCCTCGTCCGCCAGCGTGCCGTTCCAGCGGTCGCGCAGGTACGCCAGCCCCGTGGCGTTGAGCAGGTAAGAGCGGTAGAACGACCCGAACGAATCGAGGTTGTACTGGCGCTCCAGGGCCCGCTGCACCTCGGGCGGCGGCCGTCGCCCCTCGTGCTCCATGGGGCTGCCGGGCACCGCCCATGCCAGCGTGAGCGTGAGCGTGTAGATGACCAGCAGGATCACGGGGACCATGAGCAGGCGGCGGACGAGGCTCACGGGCGATCCCTCTCGTGGCGGGGGATCGGACCGGGGGCGTCGGGCGGCTCGAGCGCGGGGCGATCGCGCCAGGGCTCGTCGGGCCCGAGCCCGTCGTCGCGCCGGTCGACCAGGTAGAGCTTCTGCTTCTGGCGCGGGTGGGACGTGATGCCTCGGAAGCGGTCGGGGTCGAACATGGCCACGGACACATAGTGGAACAGCGGGAGCACGGGCAGGTCGCGCTCGACGAGGATCGACTCGGCGCGTCGGAGGAGTTCGAGGCGCGCGCCGGGCTCGGTCTCGCGCTCGGCGCGATCCATGAGCGCATCGAAGCCGGGGTCGGAGTAGCGCCGGTCGTTGTTGCCGTCCCCGGTGCGGTGCGCGTCCAGGAACGTGGTGGGATCGGCGTAGTCGCCGTACCACGACCCCCGGGACACGATGAAGTTGTTCGTCCGCAGCAGCGTGCGGACGACCTTGATCTCCTTTTGCACCAGCTGCACGCTGACGCCGAGGGTCTCGCGCCAATCCTTGGCGACGGATTGCGCGATCACGTCGTGGCCGCCTTCCTTGTTGAACAGGATCTCGACGGTGATGAAGTTCCGGCCCCCGGGGTACCCGGCTTCCGCGAGCAGGGCCCGGGCCCGTTCGACGTCGCGCCCCAGCCCCCCCGGGGGCGCGTAGCCGGCGATGGACCCGGGCGGGACGACGCTGCCGGCGGCGGGCTCGCCCAGGCGGCGCAGCTGATCGGTGATCCGCGCCTTGTCCACGGCCAGCGCGAAGGCGCGGCGCACGCGCGCATCGGCGAAGGGGTTGTCGCGTCCGTCGCCCAGGCGGGCCGAGCAGTTGAAATTCAGGAAGTAGGTGCCGAAGGTCGGGAAGGTGTGGATGGTCTTGCGCGGATCGGGGGGAAGCGCGCGGTCCACGTCCGGCTCGGAGAGGCCCTCGGCCCGGGCCGCGGCGGCGGGCCCGGCGTGCTCGGCGCGGAACGCCCGCTTGTCCCGGATGAGCTCCGACTTGTAGTCCGGGCCGACGTCCGTGAGGTAATCCACGGCGCCGGAGCGGAAGGCGAGCACCTGGGCGTTGGGGTCCTCGATGGTCGGGGTGGCGATGGACGACACCCGCACGCGGTCGCGGTTCCAGTAACTCGCGCTCCGCTCGAAGCGCATCTCACGCTTGAAGCGCCACGACGCGAGAGTGAACGGACCGTTGCACACCAGCCGCCCGGGCTTGGTCCAGCCGGACTCGGGGTTCATGCGGCCGGTGGCCGGGTCCGGACGGAGGTACAGGTCCGTCAGCGGCGTGTACACCGGGGCGAAGGCCTCGTAGGCCAGGATGTCGAGGAAATACGGCGTCGGGCGGTAGAGCCGGATCTCCAGCTCGTGCTCGCCCAGGGCCCGCACGCCGACGAGCTCGTCGAACTTCGTCGCGGCCTCGTCCCACAGCGCCCGGGCCGCCCGCAGCGGGAACGCGTACCCCTCGCGGGCCACGAAGGTCTTCAGCTGCGCCTCGCGGAAGGCGTAGAACTCGCGCGACCCGTCGATGAGCTGGTACAGGTTGACGTACTCGCAGCCGGTGTCGGGCAGCATGGCCCGGCGGAACGAGTCCACCCAGTGGCGGGCGGTCACCGGTTCGCCGTTGGACCAGCGCGCCCCGGCGCGGAGCCGGAACGTGTACGTCCGACCGTCGGGCGAGATCGTCCACGATTCCGCCGCGGCGGGCACGGGCCGGAAGTCAGGGTCGAACGGGTCGTTGGCCGTGAGCCCCTCGAAGAGGAGCGCGATGGCGCGGAAGTCCTGGAGCCAGGACGCGCGGTGCGGGTCCAGCTCGGTGATGTCACCCCGGGTGACGAACACGAAATCCGCGCGCGGGGCCGGGCGGTCCGACCACACCACCAGCGCGACGGCCAGTGCCAGCGGCAGGATCGGCAAGGTGAAACGCAGCACGGTGGATATACGGTACGCGAGCGCGGCCTTGGGCGGGCGTGCGCCGTCGGGGCCGCGCGCGGGCGCGTGTCAGAACTGCGGGACAGCGTGCGGGGCAGCGTCGGGGCCGCGCGCGGGCGCGTGTCAGAACTTGAACCGGCCCGCCTGGAAGCCGAAGGGCGGCTTGGTCGCCGCGCCGTTGCCGCCGATGACGGTCTCCACGTTCTTCAGGAAGCTCGGGTCGCGCCCCGCGGAGACGTCCTTCGAAAGGCTGGTCTGCCCGGGCTGTCCGCCCAGGGCCGAGGCGGCGAAGAAGAAATCAGCCTCGGCGACGGCGGTGAGCTGCGCCAGCAGCGTCCGCGTCGGAGCCTCGAGCTCTTCGCCCGAGGGCACGGCCTTCAGGCGGCGGGCCACGTGCGCCAGGAGATCGCCGGCCATGCCGCCGATCTCCTTCTGCAATTCAGGCGCGGGCGGCTTGCGGCCGGGATCGGTCAGCGCATCCCGGACGATCTGCCCGCCCCGCAGCAGGGCCAGCACGCGGCTGTTGTCCAGGGACGCGCCCGGTGCGTCCGCGGCCTTGGCCGCGACCCCCCGCACCAACGCGCCCAGCGCCGCGCTGCGCAGGCCCGCGACCTGACCCTCGGGCACCCTCGACGCCGCGCCCAACGCGAGCACGAACCCGTCGAGGGCCTGCGGGTTGTCTTCCTTCAGCATGGCCGCGGCGAGCGACCGAACCTCGCCCAGGAGCGGCTCGGGCGCGATGGCGGGGGCCGAACGGCTCACCGCGTCGAACGTGGCGCGGTACCCGACGAGAGACGCGTAACGGACCGAGACGCGCGTGTCGCCGAGGGACTGCGCGAGCAGCTGCAGCATCGCCGGCGTGGCCAACTCGCCCGCGAGGTTCAGCGCGTTGATCGCCTCGTGCTCGCTCGCGGCCAGCATGGGCTGGAGCACCGGCCCGAGCGTCCGCGCGTATTCCTGCCGGAACTGCACCGACACGTTGGGCCCGAGCAGCGGCTGGGCCAGGCTGGTGCGGTCCCTGCGGAGCTCGGCGGCGTCGCCGGAGAGCCCCTTCTTGTGCTCGTCGATGAACGCGCGGATGGCGTTGCGGTGCCCGTCCGTGAGCGACGGGGCGCTGATCGCGTCGGGCGGGATCTGCACCGTCTGCGCGAACGCGCCGGCGCATGGGCCCGCCAGGGCCGTGATCGAAACCAGCACGATGGAGAGTCGCTTCACGATCGAATAATCCTCGTCTGCGGACCTTGCGGCACGGTTCACGCGCCGGGCCCGCCCGCCATCCACGCCGACTCCCCCGAAAATCCACGCCGCGCCGGCGTCCGGACAGGGGAAAAACCTAGCCGCACGCACCCGGACCGTCAACCGAAGGAGGTATCCGTACGGGTTCCATCAACCCCCACCTCCGCCCCCGCCGCCCGGCCGGCCCGGGCCCCCGCCTTGCAGCTTCATCATCAGCGGCGCGGCGGTCAACGTCATGGTGTTGAGCAACTCGGTCGGATTGGCGAACTTGCCGGCGTTCAGATCCGCGGTGAGACGGCCGAGCAGGCCCGAGATCTGCGGCATCACCTCGATCACCCCGCTCACCTGGGCCGCGGCGGCCGGTGGCATCGCGGGGACCTCGATCTTCCATGCGCCGTCGGCCTTGACCAGCGGCACGGCCGATGTTGCTCCGCCACCCTTGGGAGTGGCCGTGGCGTGCTCGCCGTTGACGGCGATGTCGAAGTCCGCGGCGGTGACCGATCCGAGCGAGCCGCCCGGCACGTTCACGAGTTGCCCGCTCTTGACCATCGCGCCAACCTGGGAGAACACCGGGCTCGACGCCACCTCGGGCAATTCGAAGAACCCCTTGCCGAACTTGGCCTTGCAGGCCGCGTTGAAGGCGATGCTCTTGTTGTACACGTCCGGGAGCGCGTCGAAGAGTTTCTTGGTCGTTGCGTCAGACGTGTGCACCAGCGCCAGGGCCGCCGGGATGTTCTGGTCCTTGCCCGCCGCCAGCAGTCGTTCGAGCATCTGGCGGATCGGGGCGTCCTCTGCCGATCCGCTCCCCGTCGCCGCACCGCCCGCGGGCGCGGGGATGGAGGCCGCGAGTTGCGCGGGGGCGAGGCGTTCGCCCTTCTGAATCTTCTCGTAGACGTCCGTGCCCAGCGCCGAGAGTTTCTCCTTCAGCTCCTTGGGAGCGCCCCCGCTTTCCAGGGCGGACTTCACGTCGCCGAAGACCTGCTGCATCTCTTCGAGGGATTTCTTGGCCGCCTCGGCCGCCGCGGTCGCGTCGGCCTGGTACTTCGCCTGCTCGGGGAGCGCCGCGCCGTCCTTGCTCGACAGGACGGCGAGCAGGTCCGCGTAGGCCTGCGCGCCGCGGGCGCGGTTCCAGTGCAGCGACGCCGCGGCCTGCAGCATGTTGGCGCGGGCCATGGATGCGCTCGCACGCGTCTCCGCCGGCACGTCCTTCATCCCCTTGGCGACTTTTCCCAACGCGGAGCGGAGCAGCCCGTTGGCCTCTTCGAATTTCTTGGTTGGCGCGTCCGCCCGCATGGCGGCGAGATCGGCGACCTTGCGGCCGATGGACTGAGCGGTCGCGGCCGCGGCGGCGCGAGCCTCGGCGGCCAGCGACTGATTCTGCCGGTGCCGCGCCCCGGCCTGCTCCTTGGACTGGACCAGGAGCGTGCGCTGCGTGGTGAGCCGCTCGATCTCGCGCAGGATCTCGTCCGAACGCGGGCGCTCCTTGGCCGCTTCCGCCTTCAGCACGGAACCGTCCATGTCGAACGCGTCCGCCTGGCGGCGACGCGCCGCGGCCTGCTTCACGACTTCCGCGCGCTGCACCGCGGACATCTCGCCGGCTTTCTGGATCAACTCCGCCGCCGCGTTCCGCTCGGCCTGGGCTTTGGCCAGGGCCGCCTCGGACTTGGCCTCGAGGGCCTTGACCGCGTTGTCGTTCTTGGCTTTGTCGGCCTGGGCCTGGGCGAGCGCGACTTCCTTCTGCTTGATCTGCGTGTCCGCCTCGGCCAGCTCCTGCTTCGGGTCGTACTGCTCCAGCGCCGCGGCGCGGGCCGTCTGCTCGGTCCACACGTTCTGAAGTTCGCGCAGCAGCGCGATGTCTTCCAGCGCCCGAGCTTCTCCCGCGCCGGCCTCGGCCGCCGGGATCTCGGCCAACCCCGCTTCCGCTTTGGCCGTCAGCAGGTTCGCGGCCGCGTTCTGGCCGGGCAGGCCCCCGTCGAGGTGGCCCTTGAGCGACGCGATGACCCCCGAGTACGTCTTCTTGCGGTGCTCGGGCGCGGGAACGTTGTTGCCGCCCGGTCCGAGCGACCCGAGTTGCACGCTCGCCGCCTTGATGGCGAGCTCCGCCTCATCCCGCGCGGAGCAACCGGGCATCGACCACGCCATCCCGGCGATCAACGCCAGCACGCCCGCACTTGCGGCCCGGACGCGGGCGCGGCGGGAGCGGGAGGTTCGGGGGGCACGGGGGGATCCAGGATTCGACATGAGAGCTCCGAAAGACAAGAACACCCCCTCCACCGGCGGCCCGCCCGCCGTGAGGTACCAACCCACGTCCATCCCATCACTTTAGCGATGCCGAGCCGTCCACGGTTCCCCGGGGGGCGCGCACGGGCCGAACATCCACCGCTTACCCACGAGTTTTCGCCGTCTATCGGGGCTCGCCCGGCTTGATCTCCGGCTCGATCTTCTTCGGACCCGGCAGGCTTGGCTGGGGCGGCGTGTAGCTTACCCCATAATCCGGGCGTGGCCGGTACATCGATTCGAGCCACCGAACCGCCGCGCCGTATCGCTCATCGTCGGAACTCTGGAACACCGGCCGCCATGCGTCCTTCGTTCGCACCCGGGATCCGCCGTTCTCGGCTGGTGCCTGGACCGTCGGGTGCCCCGGGTGCGCCTGGGCCCGCACCAGCGCCAACTGGAGCAGCGCGGACTGGGCCGGGGCCTCGTAATTGAGGATGGGGGAGCCATCGGCGAGCCTGAAACGGTCCAAGATGATGAAATTGGTCATCCACGTCTGCTCCGCCTGGGGCCGGCGGTTGTAGAGCTGCAGCCGGCCCGCCTCTGCCCCGCCGTGACAGGATGTTGTGGCGCACGAGTTGAAGACCCACGGATGGACATCATCGCGGAAGCGCCGCAGTGACTCCGGGATCTCCAGCACCCGGACCTGTCCGTACAGGTCCCGCGCGCGCAAACGGAACATCAGTTCGAGTTGTTCGCCCTCGCTCTGGTGATACAGGGCCTGCCGACCCTCCGCGGTGGGGGGAATCAGCGGGCTGTCCGCGTGGCGCTCGATCAGCGCGCCGATCGCCGGTCGCGGGATCAGCAGCCGCGGCGGGCGGGCCAGGTCAATCTCGTACACCTTGATGAGGTTGCACTCGTCCGGGCTCAGGAGCGGGAACGCGCGCGCGACGGCGGCGGGCCCCGCTGGAGAATCCGCCTTGACCGGCTCTTGCCCGGGGGAGGGGCGGGTATTGGCGGACTTGCGGCCCAGGTCGATCAGCCGTTCGATGGCGCGTTTTTTCCGAGCCAAGTCCTCGTTCGCGGGATCGAGCCGGACCGCACGTTCCGCTTCGCTCAGGGCAAGCTCGAGTTCCTCTCTGGCTTCGAGCCACTCGACCAGGGTGAGGATCTGGGCCGGGTCGTTGCCGATCGCGGCACGCAGCTCCAGGTAGCGTTCCGATAACGGGGGAAGGACGTCGATGGTCTCGACCTCATCCATTTTGAATGAATTGGTCAGCCGGCCGACGCGGATGGAGAGCCGTTCGTCGGTGCGTTCGAGCAGAAATCCGGTCACGCTCCGTCCGTCCTTCAGGCGGACCACCACCTCGGGCTTGTCCTGCTTGGGGAGCCCGAGCGGCCCCGTTGCGCTGGGCCGCGCCGGTGGTGCGGAGATCGGATTGGCCGGGGGGAGGGGGGGCGTGGCCGATCGACCGAGAGCCTGGGCGGAACACAGTCCCAGCACGGCGCTCAGGCAGGCCCCGCGGAGCCCGGTTGCGCGCGCGGCCGGCGCACCGCGGTTGCCGGCGTGGCCGCGGAGCGCACGGGGAGTCGGGTGTGGATACGGACCGTCAGCCCGGGCGTGGCGAGGCATCGGAGCATTCTGTGCCCGCTGCCCCCGGAGGATCCACTGGCACCGGGCAGGGGCCGAGCGGAAATACGCGGCGCCGCCGGGCCCGGTTCAGGCCGCGGCGACGGCCTGGAACCGGGACAGGGTCTCGCTGATGCGCTGGGAGAGCAGATCGGGGGTGAACGGCTTGATGACGTAGTTGTTGACGCCCGCCTTGATGGCCTCGATGACGCGCGAGCGTTCGCTCTCGGTGGTGACCATGATGATCGGCGCGGTCCGGTTGACGAGGCGGAAGGCCTTGACGAACGCGAGCCCGTCCATCCTGGGCATGTTCCAGTCAACGAGCAGCAGGTCCGGACGGAAGCCCGGGGCCTTGGCGAGCGCATCCTGGCCGTCGCACGCCTCTTGAACGGCGGTGTACCCAAGCTGCGCGAGCACGGATTTCTGGATGTTGCGCATCGTCTTGGAGTCGTCGACCAGGAGGATTCGCATGGGAGTGTCCTTCGATGGTGCTCAGGCCGGGGACGCGGCGAGGGGGAGCGGGGCGGCCGCTCGGCGCGTCTGCAGGGCGACCTTGATGATCAGATCGCCGCAGTCGCACGCGCACGGGATGACCACGCAGGGCGCCTTTCCGGAGCGCACCACGGTGTGGCCGCGGCCGACGATCACGCTCGGGCACGAGATGCTGATGCGCTGCCCGACGAACATCCCCTTGGCGTGCCCGCAGACCATGTTGACGAGTTCGCCGACCGCGTCGGAGAATTCCGGGCTGTCGGGCTCGCTCGCTTCGCCCGAGAGGAGGGCCACCAGGCGGCACGCCGTGGAGCTGGAGAGCGCGAGCGTCACCGATCCGGCGATATCGCCGCTCATGCCGATGCTGCCCGACACGTCGAAGCGATCGTCCTCGTGTTCCTCGAACCGAGGCGTGCCGATGGTGACCGGCAGTTGCATCATCATCGAGAAGACGTTCTGGATGCTCCGGGCGAAGGGTCTGGTGAATGTGTGATCCATGCGTGGCGCGGTCCTTCCTGTCGGAAGCAAGGGACTGGTCGCGGCGGGAGGGCCCTCACGCGGGCGACTCGCCCATCCGGGCCGGGGCGACGAGCCGGTCGGGGTCGAGGATGAGGCTCACGCCGCCGTCATCGCGCACGGTCGCGCCGCACACCGGACCCTTCCCTTCGGCGAGTGCATCCAGCGGCTTGACGACGATTTCGCTCCGCCCGATAAGACGGGAAACAAGAAGTCCTATGCGCGTCCCATTCGATCGCAGCACGACCACAAACGAGGGGTGCTCGGTGTCGGCGTCGGTGTCGGTCGCGGGCGACACGGCCGCGCCCAGCGCTTCGCGCAGGTCGATCAGCGGCAGCACTCCGTCGGGCCGGATAACCACCGGGCGCGCGCGGATGGTGCGGCGCTGCGTGTCGGCGAGGTTCATGACCTCGACCACGCTGGCGACCGGGAGTGCGTAAACCTCTTCGGGCAGCGAGCTGGGAGGAAGATCGGGCGTGCCCGTCGTGCCCCGCACGCGTACCAGCAGGGCGTTGATCACCACCAGCGTGAGCGGGAGGGTGATCGTCACCGTGGTGCCGCGGCCTTCCGTGCTGTCGAGTTCGACGGATCCCCCGAGGCGCTCGATGGTGGCGCGAACCACATCCATGCCCACGCCGCGTCCGGAAACTCCGCTGACCTGCGCGGCCGTGGAAAACCCCGGGGCGAAGACAAGGCGGTGGATCTCCCGATCGGACATGGCATCGGCCCGGTCGCGTGAGAGCATCCCCATTTCGACGGCCTTTTCCACGATGCGGCGGCGGCAGAGGCCCCGGCCGTCATCGGCCACGCGCACGCGCACGGCGCCGCCGTCCGTTTCGGCGCTGAGCGTGAGGGAGCCGGTGGGCGGCTTGCCGACGGCCCGCCGAGCGTCGGGCGGTTCGATGGCGTGGTCGGCGGCGTTGCGGATCAGGTGAACCAGGGGGTCGGCCAGGGCTTCGACGACGGATCGGTCGGCCTCGGTCGCGGCGCCCTCCACGTGGAGCGCGAGGCTCTTGCCCAGCGTGCGGGCGAGGTCGCGGACGAGTTGCGGGAACCGCGAGAAGATCCGGTCGAACGGCTGCAGGCGGACGCGCATGGCCGCGGATCGGAGCAGCGAGCCGGTGTGGTGGAGGTTCTCGGCGGCGCGCGCCACCGCCTCGGTCACGTCCGATTCGGGCCGCTCGTGGCGGGCCGCGCGGGCCAGCGCCGTGACGCGCCGGCTCTCGCGCACGGTTTCGCCGGCCAGGTCCAGCAGCGCATCGAGCCGGGCCACGTCCACGCGCACGGACGGCGCACGGGGCGTCGCGGCGGGGGATGCTCGGGCGCGCGTATCGGTCGCGCACGGGGCTTCGTCGCGTGGCGCGGCGTCGATCGTCGGCGCGTGGGGAAGGGGTGTTGATACCGAGCCCGGGGCCGTGCGAGGGGGCGCGGCGTCCGCCAGGGCGCGGAGGGCGGCGTCGATGGGGCGATCCAGCACGACCCGGCGCGTGAGCGCTCCGCACTGGTCCCGCAGCAGCCGCATGATCTCGTCCGTGGCGGTCCGGGTCTCGGGTGCGAGCGGGGCGGCGCGGCCGACGGACATCAGGGCCCGGGCGCCGGCCGCGCATCGTCCCAGTCCGAAGAAATCCAGCGACCGGGCGACGCCCTCGCAGAGGTCGGCGAGCCGGGCCGCGGCGTCGGCGTGATCGGCCGCGCGCGCGAGGCGGCTCAGCTCGATGTCCACGCCGGCGAGCGTCTCGCGCAGATCCGCCGCGAGAATCTCGACGAGGCTCTCCTTGTTGGAGGGAAGTTCGAGGGGCGACTCCCGGTCCGGAGCGGGCGCGACGCGAACATCCCTGGCGAGCGTGTCGAGCCCCGCGGCGATCGCGTCGAGGGCGTGCTCGGCGTGCGCCGCGGCGTCGGTGCTGGGCGGGGCGGGCGAGCGGTCGGGCGCCTCGGGCGCGGGGATGGCGCCCAGGGCGCGCAGCAGGGCGTCGTCGGCGGGCGTGATCGGTCCCCCGCGATCGATGTCCGCGAGCTGCGTGCGGAGCGCATCGACGCCGGCTCGGAGCAGGTCGAGCAGGGAGGGGCCGAGGCGCACGCGTCCCGTACGCGCGGCGTGCAGCGCCGTCTCGGCGGCGTGGGCGAGCGCGGCGGGCTCGGTGAAACGCAGGCAGGAGGCGTTGCCCTTGATGGTGTGCAGGGAGCGGAAGATCCCGTCGATGAGGGCGCGGTCTTCGGGCGTTCGGTCGAGCGCGGCCAGGTCGCGTTCGGCCTGGTCGAGCCGCTCGGCCGATTCGGCGACGAATTCCGCGGTGAGCCCCGGATCGATCTCGTGTTCCGGCATGGGATCGGTTTCCTCGCGGGCGGAACGGGTGATCATTCCGGTGGAGTCGCGTGGGCGTCGGCCCTCCGGTACGCGAACGCGCGCGGCACCGGGAGGGGCTCGAAGCGGCCGTCGGAGTCGCGGAGCGTCTCGTTGTGCCCGATGAGCAGGCAACCGTCCTCGGCGAGCTGTTCGTCGAACAACGCCAGGGCGTCGCGGTGGGTGGCGTCGTCGAGCTCGGAGAGGAGGTTGCGGCAGAAGATGGCGTCCCACGCGCCGTGCCTCCGGGCCGCGAGCCGGTCCTTCAGGTTCTGCGTCTCGAATGCGACCATCGACCGGATGGAGGTGGCGACGTGGTAGGTTTCTCCCTCCTGGTGGAAGTAGCGGCGCCGGTTCAGGGGGCCGACGGCGGCGAGCGACGATGCGCCGTATCGGGCCGCGCGGGCGGTCTCGAGCGCCTTCTCAGAGAGATCGGTGCCGAGCACCTCGACCCGCCAGTCGGGCAGCCGCACGCCCAGCGTGCGGTGCGCCAGGATCGCGAGCGTGTACGGCTCCTCGCCGGTGGAGCAGGCGACGGACCAGATCCGCAGTCGCTTCCGGGCCGAGCGCGACTCGATCAGGCGTGCGAGGAGCCGCTTCTCGAAGAGCTCGAGCTGCGGCTGATTGCGGAAGAACGAGTTCTCGTTGACCGCGATCCGGCCGAACATCTCCTGGAACTCGTCGTCGCGGTACGGGCCGATGGTCAGGAACGTCGCGTACTGGTCGTAGTCGTCGAGCCCGAGTTCGCCGAGGCGCGCGCCCAGTCGTGACTCGAGCACGTGCTTCTTGGCCGGCGCGAGCCGGATGCCCGAGCGTTCGTGGATGATCCCCGCCAGGCACAGGAACTGCGGGTCGGTCATGGGAACGTCGGGCGTCGTCGGCGGCATGGCGCGTGCGTCCTTTCCCGGGCCTGCGCCCATCTTCACCCTCGCGTGATCGGGCACGCGGCGTCCATCGTGCCGAAGAGCCGGTCCAGATCCAGCACGGCGATCATGCGGTCGGCCGGGCGCGCAACGCCCGAAACGACGCCCGCGCCCGATTCACTCGCCGGCGCGGGCTCGAGTTGCGCGGCGCCGACGCGGAGCACCTCGTGCACGCGGTCCACGATGAACCCGAGCGTGCGTCCGCCGACGCCGACGACGATGATCCGCGATCGCTCGTCGCCCGCGGCGACGGGGGACGGCATCCCGAGGCGGGCTCGCGCGTCCACCACGGGGATCACGCGGCCGCGCAGGTTGATCACGCCCTCGACGCCGCGCGCGGCGCGCGGCACGCGCGTGAGCGCGGTCGGGCGGCTGATCTCCTGCACCGCCAGGATGTCGACGGCGAATTCCTCGTCGCCCAGCCCGAAGACGACGTACTGCGCGATCGCGGCGCCGCGGTCGGTCGCGCGCTCGCGCGGTTGGGCCGTGATGATGGGGCTCATGTGCTTCGCTCCCGTCCGACGCCGCCGGTCCGAATCGCGCCCCGGGTTTCCGCCGCGTCGCGGGGACACGGGCGCACGTTTGCCGGGGTCTATCGGCCACGTTCGCGTGGCGCTTGAGAGTCCCGACGCTCGGGCGACGGAAGTCGGGGCCGCGGTCCGGGTTCGGAGGGCTGTTCCGGTGGTCGGCTGGGTTATTCACGCCGAACGTGCGTGCGGTACCGCGAAGCGGTCGCCCGAGGGCGTCGGACCGGAACGGGGACTCCACCGCTCGTGGTTGGGAAAGACGTGCGGCCGCGCGTTTGAGGATGGTGTCGGGTCGAGCCGGAGGCGGGCGACCGTGGGGACCGTGCCGCGGGAACGGCCGGTCGGCGTGCGCGCAGTACCAAGCCCGGTGGCGGGCGTCGGGGCGGTCCGGCAATGCCCAGGAGAGGAGTCGAACCTCCATGCCCTTGCGGGCGCTACCACCTCAAGGTAGTGCGTCTGCCAATTTCGCCACCTGGGCGTGACGCGCCGGAACCCGTGCGCCGGATCGTCTCGTGGGGAGGAGGCTAGTCCCCGGCGGCGTTCGAGTCGAGCCGGCAGAGTTGGGTGCGGGTGCGGTCCGGGCCTACGCTACGGGCCCCTGAATTCCATCCGGCACCCGTCAACCGGGGGGAGCCTCCTCCTTGGTGGTGGTCCGAATGTGTGCCGGGGTCGTGAGTGCCAGTTGCCCGACTCGGAACTCGCGCATGTAAGGAGTCTGTGATGACCCGACCCGCCGTCGCCTCCTCCGCCGCGTTGCTCGACGCCGTGGCGGCGCGCGCGCGCGCGTCGGGCGTGTTCGGCGCGGTGGTGTCGGGGGTGGGGGTGGCCGGGCCACGGCTGGAGTGTGCCGCAAAGGAGTCGTCCGCTCCCGCGTTCTATCGGCTGGACACGGAGGCGGCCGGGCTGCGATTGAGCATGGTGACGCCGGACCGATGGCTGAGCGAATCGGTGGAATCGGATCTGGAGCACACCGGCGACCACATCGAGGAGTTGCTGGCCGACGAACTGATCGAGCTGGGGGTGGACGGCGTCGAGCTCAAGGTGGATCACTACCGCAGTGAGGACAAGCTGTTCACGTTCTCGTCGCCGCTGCCGGCCGCGCTGACGGGTTCGCCGCCGGATGCCGAGCGCGTGTGCGTGCTCCTGCTGGCGTACGAGGCGTGTTTCCGGCGTCTGGGCGACATGGCGGCCGGGCCCGGGAACGGTTGAGTCGCGGCCGGCGGCGGAAGCGACGGGGATCAGGCTGCGATCGACGGCGGGTCGCGTGGACCGTCGGGCCCGGGGCGTGGTCGTTGCGTCGGGCAGAGGAATCGGACGTGGAGCGTGGGCCATGCGGATACTGATGCTGGGTTGGGAATTTCCGCCGTTCATCGCCGGAGGTCTGGGCACGGCGTGCTATGGCTTGACCAAGGCGTTGGACCGCCTGGGTCAGGAGGTGCTGTTCGTTCTGCCGCGCCCCGTGGACCGATCCGCGGCGTCGCACATCACGCTGCTGAGCCCGGATTCGGAATCTCCGACCGCCTCGGGTGAGGGGTGGCGGGGGGGCGAGACGGGTGCGACGCGGTCGTCAACAGCGAGCGAATCGGAGCGCGCGGGGGGCGTTGGAGCGGATGGGGACGGTGGGGATAGTGTCGGAGCGGATGGTCCGCGATCGGCGGTGGGGATGCCGGGCGTGGCACCGGGCTTCCGTCGTGCCCGCTTGCTGGGTGTGCCGGCGCGGTTCCGCAGCCCGTACGGGGCGGGTGGGGCGGTCGGGGGTCGGGCCCGTCGTGCCGGGTCCGCGATCGAGGGCGCGGCGGTGGCGGGAGCGGAATCCGGTCTCGTGGGCACGGCGGGTGAGGACGAGCTGGGGGATTGGGATGACGGGACCGAAAGCGGAGCGGGATCGGGAGGGGGCTCGTGGGTGGTGCAGTCGGGCGCGGGGCACGGGTACATGGGGGACCTGGTCGGCGACGCGGAGCGGTATGCGCGGCTGTGCGTGGGCCTGACGCGGGGCCGGCGGTTCGACGTGATCCACGCGCACGATTGGCTGACGTACCCGGCGGGAATCGCGTTGGCGCGCGCGAGCGGCAAGCCGCTGGTGGTCCACGTGCATTCGACGGAGTTCGACCGCTCGGGCGAGCACGTCAATCAGCGCGTGTACGACATCGAGCGGCGCGGGATGCTCTCGGCGCTGCGCGTGATCGCGGTGTCGAACCTGACGCGCTCGATCTGCGTCGGCCGTTACGGGATCGACCCGTCGCGGATCGAGGTGGTGTACAACGGCATCGATTCGGCGTCGGCGCAACCCGCCGACGGGACATCGATCCGGACCCGCGACCGGATCGTGCTGTTCCTGGGCAGGATCACGATGCAGAAGGGGCCCGAGTATTTCATCCGCGCCGCCAAGCGGGTGCTGGAGAAGGTGCCGGACGCGAAGTTCGTGGTGGCCGGGTCCGGGGACATGGCGGTGCGGATGATCGAGGAGGCCGCGGCGCTGGGGATCGGGCACCGGGTGCTGTTCGCGGGCTTCCTGCGCGGGCCGCAGGTGGACCGCATCTACCGCATGGCGGACTGCTACGTGATGCCCAGCGTGAGCGAGCCGTTCGGCATCGCGCCGCTCGAGGCCATGCGCAACGACGTGCCGGTGATCATCTCGAAGCAGTCGGGCGTGAGCGAGGTTCTCACGCACGCGCTGAAGGTCGATTTCTGGGACATCGACGAGATGGCGAACAAGATCGTCGCGGTGCTGCGCCACCCGCCGCTGGGCAGGACCATGCGTGAGCACGGATCGTTCGAGCTGCGCAAGCTCACGTGGGAAGGGGCCGCCACGAAGTGCGTGCAGGTGTACCGGCAGGCGATCGACGCGCAGCGGCTGGGACGTTCACGCTCGGCCTGAAGCGAGGGTCACCGAACGCCCGTTCAGCCCCGTGCGGGGATCGATTCGGGGTTTTGTTTGGCCTCTTCTTCCATCTCCTCGAGCTCCTTCTCGGCCTTCTTCTGCTCCTCGGTGGTCATGGGGTTTTTGCCCTGATCCACCTTTGGGGGGCCCGAAAGGTTGATGAGCCCGAACTGGTTGGCGATCAGCAGGCCCGCCGCCGCGAGCACCACCAGCGCCACGGCCAGCTTGATCTTCGAGGCCATATCGAGGTCCTTGGACGCCATCGTTTGATGCTCCGCGAACGCGAGCGGGTCGCGTGGTGGGCTGGTTCGGCGACACGTTGCCGGGTCGGGACGCGGGTCCTCAGGAGCCGGTGCGGATCGCCTCGGGGCTGGAATTCTCTTCCTCCCATTTTTCGACCTCTGCGTTGGCCTTTTCGAGCTGCTTCTCGTTGATGACCTCGGCCGACTTCACCTTGGGCGGGGCGGAGCCGCCGAAGACCTTCGAAAGGTCGATGATGCCCGCCGCGTTGGCGATCAGCACGCCCGCAACGGCGAGAATTCCCCCCGCGACTCCGAGCTTGATCTTGGCCATGTTGTCCAGTCTCTGCGCACCCATGTTGCGTCTCCTTCGTGAGCAGGAAACCCGTTGAAGAGCCTCCCCACGATCCGGGCATGACGCCCTCGGGCGTCGCCCATCTTATCCTGTCTCGCGTTCCTGGAAGAGTAAGACCGCCAAGGAAAGAAACGCCCCGACCTGCGCGGCGGCGTAAAGAAGCACAATGACGATATGCGCCGCGGGTATCTTCTGGTTCTGCGTGATGGCATCCAGCAACCAGAAAAACTGGAAGTTGGGTATCACGCCCCATAACACGACCGCGGCCACATTCATCCGAGTCGGCTTCAGGAACACGTAATCGCCGGTTCGGGGCGGAGTATCCATGGCGAGGCCCTCGCCCGCGTTCAGGACCGTCAACGTGCGATTTTCCGAGCTGTAGGCAGTGATCACGAGCGCGGCGGGTGAGCGAACGCTCAGCATGGTCTCGCGGTCGGAGAGGTCGCCGGTGTATCGGGGGAACGTCGGCACGAGCAGGTCAAAGCCGCTCGGATTGGGCCCGTAATAGAAGGAATCCCCCGGCTGAACCGAACGGCGAGGGGCCGATTCGAGGGTCACCGTGAGGGAGTCGCCCGCGGCGCGGAAGGGCTCCATCCCGGGCTTGAGCGCCTCCACGGCGCGGATGCGAGCGACCGTGTCGTTCTGGAACGTGAAGGACCCGAACAAGGTGTTCGACAGCAGCCCAAGCAGGAGGGCCCCGAACGCGATGCAGATGGTGGCGACTTGGCCAAGCCGGGTCGATGCCGCGGTCGCCACCGCCGTGAGCACGACCAGGGCCAGCGCCAACGCGCCGCAGGCCATGAGGATCTGGGGCTTCAGGTCGGCCCCGAGGGGTTGCCACGACCAGTCCTTCTTGACGAGCAACACCAGGAGATACGCGACCGTCATCAGCGGCAGCATGGACAGCGAGGCGGTTTGGGCGAAGACCCAACCGTAGAAGAAATTGCACCAGAGGCCGATGAGAATGGCGGCGAACGCCGCGCCGATGCCGAATACGATGACGGGCCCGTCGAGCTCGTCGGCCGCCTTGGACATCACGCCGTGGCGGACCGCCAGCAGCAGGAAGAGCAGCATCAGCGCGATGGCGATGAGGATGGCGGTGACGACGCCGAGGTACTTGCCCAGGATCACGGTGGGCCGTGAGACGGGCTTGCTCACCACGGTCAGGATGGTCCGGTTGTCGATCTCGCGCGACACCACCGCCGTGGCGATGAACGAGGCCAGTAGGGTGCCGCAGACGAACACGCTCCCCAGGCCGATATCCAGCAGCAGCTTGTTGTCCCCGGAGACCTCCGACGAGTCGGTGTAGCCCAGTGAGAAGTTGGTCCCCCAGGTGGTGAACACCTGAAGCACGCCGCAGACCAGGATCAGGATGAAGTAGATCGGCTGTCGAACGCTCTCGACGAACGTGTTGCGCGCGATGGTGAGCGTTTGACCGAACATGCCGGATCGGGCCCCGGGGGGAAGGGGGTGGGGAACGTTCTCGGGGAGAGGGTTCCGGACTCGCCCAAGGTCGGGCGGGATTGGTCAACCGCCTGGCTGCAACGGGATCGAACCTCCCTCGACCGAACGACGAACATAGGGCGGAGCCAGTCGTACATCAACGAGTGTCGGAGCCGTTCGGTTCGCGCACGCATTCAAAGTTGCTCATCCGGGACGGCCCGAGGTCGGGTTCCCGTTTCATGAGCCGGGAGTCCGTCGGCATTGGCTCCGATTCGTGCGTGTGGACACGGCTGCCCGGAGCGGGCACAATTGGGACTCCCGTTCGGGAGCGGGTTTGACTCCGGCCGGGCTCGCCGCGCACACGCGGGCGCCGGACATGGAAGCGCGGGACGAGCCGGGCTCGGGGGAGACGGGTTGGGCGGGCGGGGCCGTCGCGGGGGTCCGTTGCCTTTCCGGGCGCGGGGTCATGGGGGAGTGGCGGGTCGATCGGTGGGTACGGAGCGAACATGAAGGGCGACCATCTCAGCTACCGGCGCGCGACGGGTGTGGCGTTCCTGGGGCTCCTCCTCCAGGTGATCGTCGGGCTCACGCTGCTGATCTACGGGATCCTGGGTCGGGACCATGCCGCGTTCACGGGAGCGATTTTCGTGCTCGTGGGCGGCGTGATCTGGCTGGCGCTGGGTGTTGTGTTCGACCAGCACCGACGGGAGCGGATCGAGGCCCTCGAAGAAGAGTCGCTCGCGGCGGCGGCGCTGCGGCAGTCGTCGGTGTTCGACCAGGCCTCCGGCGACCTCCGCCTGGCGGCGCGTCGGCTGGCGTGGATGCACCGGGTGCTGATGCCGGCGGTCTCGGTGCTGGTGGCGTCGAGTTTCGCGGCGCTGGGGCTCTTGCGTTTCGCTTCCGCGAAGGGCTCGCTGAACCCGGACACGTTCGTGGCCCCGCCGCAGCGGGGCTGGGCGATCGCGATCGGCCTGTGCGCGGCAATCGCGGGCTTTATCTTCGCGCGTTTCGTGTCGGGCATGGCCAAGCAGCCCGTGTGGGCGAACCTCCGGGGCGGGGCGGCCGCGGCGGTGGGCTCGGCGCTGGTGGGGCTGGTCCTGGCGGTGGCGCACTTCGCGGACCTGGCCGGTTTTCCCGCGATGCTGCGGTACGTGCCCGCGGCGTTGTGCGTGTTCAGCGTGGCGATGGGCGCCGAGGTGGTGCTCAACCTCCTGCTGAACCTGTACCGTCCGCGGAAGGCGGGCGAGGTGCCCCGCCCGGCGTTCGACAGTCGGTTCCTGTCGTTCGCGGCGGCCCCCGACAAGATCGCCGAATCGGTGAGCGGGGCGATCAACTACCAGTTCGGGTTCGATGTGACTTCGAGCTGGTTTTACCGGCTGCTCTCACGCTCGGTGCTGGTGCTGGTGCTGATCGGCGTGGGCGTGGTGTGGCTGATGACGGCCGTCGAGGTGATCGAGCCCAACGAGCGGGGGCTGCTGCTGCGGAGCGGTCGGCTGGAGCGCCAGCTCGAGCCGGGCGCGTATCTCAAGGCGCCCTGGCCGATCGAATGGGTGGATTCGGCGAACACCACGAGCGTCAAGCGGGTGGAACTGGCGACGCTCCCGCCGGGGAACGAGGGCCAGCCGATTCTGTGGAAGACCGATCACGGCGTGGACGAGGTGTACGCGATCGTGCAGCCGAGCCTCTCGGAGGCGCTGGGCGGCACGAACGATCGGCCCGGCGTCCGCGACCTGGCGCTCATCGCCGTCGAGATCCCCCTGCTGTATGTCGTGTCGGACCTCGAGAAGTACGATCGCCTGGCCCCGCCGGAGATGCGGCAGTCGCTGCTGACGGCGGTGGCGCGGCGCGAGGCGCTGACCTACCTGGCGACCCTGACCGAGGACGACGTGCTCGGTCGCAAGCGGACCGAGGCCTCGCGGGAGCTGCTGCGGCGCATCGCGGCCCGCTTCGACACGCTCGACGCCGGCGTGCGGGTGCTCTCCGTTACGCTCGAGAGCTCGCACCCCCCGCGGGACGCGGCGGCGCAGTTCGAGCGCGTGGTGCTCAACGAGCAGCGTCGGCAGTCCGCGGTCGAAGGTGCGCGTCGGGAGGAGGTCGATACCCTGACCGCCGCGGTGGGCAGCCTGGACCTGGCCCGGACCATCGCTTCGGAGATCGACCGGCTGAGCGAGATGGGCAAGGACGATGCGGGGGCGGAGAAACAGAAGGCCCGCATCGAGGAGCTGCTGGCCCGTGCCGGCGGACGGGCCGCGGCCCTGATCGAGACGGCACGGGCCGATCGCTGGGAGCGGCACCTCGGCGAACGGGGGCGTGCCGCCCGCTACGTGGGGCAGCTCGCGGCGTATCGCGCCAATCCCGCGCTGTACCGCGCCGGGCTCTATTTCGATGCGCTCCGCGACGCGATGCGACCCCTGCGGGTGTACATCGTCGGCGACGACGTGCGCGATCTTCGCATGAACCTCGACCTGAAGGATCTGGACACGGGTATCAACGTGCTGCAGAGGGCCGCCGAGGCCTCGAACTGATTTCCGCGTGCCGCCGCGACCCCTCGCGGCGGTCGTCAAGGAGCCTCTAGCCGTGCAACGAACGCTTCGGATCGTGATCTCGCTGCTGATCGTCGTGGCCGTGGTGGGGTTCATGACGACCTACACCGTGCGCTTCACCGAGACGGCGGTGGTGACCACGTTCGGCAAGGCGGACGCCACCAGCGTGAAGACGGAGCCGGGCTGGCAGTTCAAGCTGCCGTACCCGATCCAGTCGGTCACGCGGTACGACCGTCGGGCCCGGTTCCTCGAAACCCGACCGGAAACCCAGCAGACGGCCGACTCGCGTCAACTGGTGGTGACGGCGTTCCTGACATGGCAGGTCAGGGACCCGCTGGTGTTCTACCAGCGTTTCAGCAACGCGGGCGCGACCCCCTCCTCGCACTACGCCGAGGCCGAGAAGATCATCCGCTCCAAGCTCCGCGGCGCGCTCAGCGCGGTGGCCAAGTTCCCCATGGGCGAGCTGGTCTCGTCCGACGCGACGAAATCAAAGCTGGCGCAGCTCGAGACGAACGTGCTGTCCCAGATCGCGGCGCCCGGCGAGGGGGGAAGCCGGCTGGAGGACTACGGCGTCGCGGCGCTGGCCGTGGGCATCAGCTCGATCAAGCTCCCCGAGGACACCACGAAGGAAGTCTTCACCCGCATGGGCGCGACGCGCGACACCATCGCGGCGCGGGCCACGTCGATCGGCGCCTCCGAGGCCGACGCGATCCGTTCCCGGGCCAAGGACGAGGCCCGCAAGATCATGGCCTTCGCGGAGCGCCGGGCCCAGGAGATCCGGGCCCAGGGCGAGATCGAGGCGGCGCAGTACCTCCAGCAGATGAGCGCCGACCAGGACCTCGCCGTGTTCCTGAAGAACATCGAGTTCATGCGCGAGGCCTTCGGGAAAACCACGACCCTCGTGCTCCCCACCAGCATGCCCGGCATGGGCCTGTTCAAGGGTGACGCCTCGGGCTCGGTCACCTCCGGGCTGAACGCCCTCATGGGCTCCAAGGAAACCGCTCCGGCGCCCGCCAAGGAGAAGGGCAAGTGAGCGAGCTGCCCCCCATCACGCCGCCCGCCGGCGGGCCCCCGTCCTCCCCGCGCGGCACGGAGTCCCGGCGCGCCGCGAGTGTGACCCTCCGCGAGGCGGAAGGGGGCGGCGTCTCTTCGCTCATGGATCCGGCGACGCAGTCGCTGGCCGACGCCATCCGAATCACGTACCGCCTGCTGCAGGGCGCCATGGTGGTGCTCGCGGCGCTCTTCCTCCTCTCCGGTTTTCAGTCGATCAAGGAGGGCGAGCGCGGGATCCGTCTCGTGCTCGGCCGCGTCCAGGCCGACGACCTGTCGCCGGGTTTCCGATTCTCGCTCCCGCACCCCTTCGGCGAGCTCGTCAAGGTCCAGACCGGCACGTCGAGCGTACGGCTGCACAAGGAATTCTGGCCCGCCGTCGACGATGAGATGGCCGAGAAGTCAGTCGAGGACCTGCTCAAGACCACCGCCGGGTCCGCGACCCTGGACCCGGGCCGCGACGGCTCGGTCATCACCGGTGACGGCAACATCGCCCACACCCGCTGGACCGTCGCGTACCGACGCGAACGGGTCCGCTCGTATGCCGCCAACGTCCTGCCCGAGGACGAACCCAGGATCGTTCGCGCCGCCGTGATGCGCGGCGTGGTCCATGCCTGCGCGGGCGTCACGATCGACGAGCTGCTGCAGAGCCAGGCCGGCGTGGGCCGCACCCAGGGCACCTTCCGCGCCGTGGAAGCGTCGGCCCGCCAGGTCGCCCAGGCCACGCTGGACGCGATGGACTCGGGCATCACCATCGAGCAGCTCGTGCTGGAGGAGAAGATCCCGCCCCTGCGTGTCTTCAACAAGTTCGCCGCCGTGGAATCGGCCGTGTCCACCGCCAACAAGAACCGCGAGGAGGCGCAGCTGGCGCGTCGGAGCGTGCTCACCGCGGTCGCGGGCGAGGCCGCCGAGCCGCTCCTTGGGTTCATCGATCGTTACGAGCAGGGGCTGAATCAGGGCGACGAGAAGGCCGCCGCCGCGGCGCTGGCCTCGATCGAGGCCGTGTTCGAAGGCCGACCCGCGGTCGCGCCGGACCGTGAGTCGGCGCCCACGCTCACGGGGCGGGCGGCCAATCTCTTCAGCGAGGCTCGTGCGTACCGCTCGGGCGCGGCGGTGAACGCGCAGACCCAGCTGGCCGTGTTCCGCGCCAAGCGGGAGAGCTACCGCAAGAACCCGTCGTTGCTCGTGAACCGAGAGATCACCGACGCCCTGCGCGTCTTCCTGTCGCGCGACTCGGTGCAGCAGTGGGTGCTCCCCGCCGGCACCACCACGCTCGAGCTGCTCCTGAACCGTGATCCCGACATCGCCCGCGAGCAGGAACGCCTCCGCAAGCAGCGCGAGGCGGAAGAGGCGAAAATCCAGCGCGACCGGGACCGCGACCGCAAGAAGGTCGAAGAAGGCGAGACCGGCGCCGTCAAGAACGTGAAGACATGAGTCGCCCATGACGACCGCCACCCAGCAGCCCGTCGTCGCCGTCCAGTCGCTGACCAAGGTCTTCCGCGACTTCTGGATGCGCCCCCGGGCCCGGGCCGTGGACCAGGTGACCTTCGAGATCCTGCCGCGGGAAGTCTTCGGTCTGCTCGGACCCAACGGCTCGGGCAAGTCCACCACCATCAAGATCATCCTCGGCCTGCTCCACCGTACGTCGGGACGCGTCGCGGTCTTCGGCAAGCCGCCCTCGGACGTCGCCGTCAAGCGCCGCATCGGCTACCTCCCCGAGGAGTCGTACCTCTACCCCTTCCTCAACGCGCGCGAGACCCTCGACTACTACGGCAAGCTCTTCCAGATCGACCACCGCACGCGCGCGCGGCGCGTCGACGAGTTGCTCGACATGGTCGGGCTCACCGCCGCCCAGCACCGGCAGGTCCGCGAGTACTCCAAGGGCATGCAGCGCCGCATCGGGCTCGCGCAGGCGCTCATCAACGACCCCGAGCTGCTCATCCTCGACGAGCCCACGACGGGGCTCGACCCCGTCGGCACCCGGCAGGTCAAGGACCTCATCATCGAGCTGGGACGCCGCGGCAAGTCCGTCCTCCTCAGCTCCCATCTGCTCGCCGACGTCGAGGATTGCGTCGACCGGATGGTCATCCTCTACGGCGGCCGTGTCCAGCGCGAGGGAACCTGCGACGACCTGCTCGTCACGCACGACCGGTCCATCATCGAGACCGACGCCCTCGACGACGCCACCGTCTCCGACATCGATCGGCTCGTCCGCCAGCGCACGCGCGGCGGCGTCACCCGCGTCAGCAAGCCCCGGCAGAGTCTCGAGGACCTCTTCATGCAGATCGTCGAGGAGGCCAAGGCCAGGCGGCTCGAGACCAGCGGAGCCCAGCACGGCGGCCAGACCGCCGCGTTCCTCCGGGCCGATGCCGCGTCAACCGGCGCGCGCCTCATCGAGAACCTCGTCGCCGCGGCGGACGAGCCCGTTCCCCCCGCGGCCGGCCCGGCACCCGCCGCGCACCCCGCCCGCGACGACGCCGGCGATGTCCTCAAGGACCTGCTCCGCGACCCCGCTTCCGAGCCCTCGCCCCCTCCGCCGGCCGCGCCGCGCTCCGCTCCCGGGCCGTTGCCCGCGGACGTGGACCTTTCCGCGATCACCCGGCTCCTCGACGGTGACGGCGGCGGGACCGGGGGGAGGAAAACCCCGTGAGCATCCGCGACGGGTTCGCCCGGTTCGACCGGATCCAGCACGGATTCCTGTTCAAGGTGGTGGCATCGGTCGTGATCCTGCTGGCCGCTGTCGCGGGCGTGGTGTCGTACGCCGTCGCGGCCGCCGCGGCGGCGCAGGAACTTCCCCGCCTCGAAGTCACCGACGCCGAGCCCGCCTCCGGGGAGCAGGCCAAAGACCCCAAGCTCGCCGCCGCCCGCGCCGCCGAGCGGGCTGGCCTCGAGGCGATCGCGCGGTCCTTCAACGACATCGTCCGCGCCCGGACCGAATGGACGACGGTGGCCGTTGGCGCCGCCGCCGCGGCGGGGGTCGCCCTCATCCTCGTCTGGCTCGGCCTCGGGTTGTCGATGCTCGCACTGATCCTGCTCAACGTCGCGGTGCTGCTTCCCATGCAGCGCTGGGGCGGGCCCGGCCTGCGCGGGCTGGCGTTCTTTCTCGGGTGCGCGTGGGTGCTCACGGCGTCGTTCGTGGCCCTCATGCAGGCGCTCCGCGTGCTGTTCTCAGGCCCCACGCCGGTGCTGGCCATCGCGCGCAACGTCGTCGCCGAAGCCGTCCGGATGAGGATCTCCGTGGTCTTCATCGTCATGCTGGTGCTCGTCCTGGCGGCCCTGCCCACCGTGCTCGACCCCGGCACGCCTCTCCGCTATCGGGTGCAGAGTTTTCTTCAGTACGGCTCGGGCGGCAGCTTCACCATCATCTCCATCCTGGTGCTCTTCCTGGCCGCGGGCTCCGTCGCCTTCGAGCAGCGCGACAAGATCGTCTGGCAGACCATGACCAAGCCCGTCTCGCCCTGGTCCTATGTGCTGGGCAAATGGCTCGGCGTGTGCGGCGTCGCGGCGGTGCTCCTGGCCGTCTCGTCCACCGGCGTGTTCGTCTTCTCCCAGTACCTCCGCAACCAGCCCGCCAAGGGCGAGGTCGCGCCCTTCGTCGCCGCCGGCGAGCGCATGATGAGCGAGGACCGCCTCATCCTCGAGACCCAGGTCCTCGTCGCACGCGAGTCCGTTCGCCCCACCATCCCCGTGGCCGACGAGAAGGAAACCGACGCGCTCGTCAACGCGCGGCTCGACGCCGAGCGCCGCGTCAGCCCCGACCTGCCCGACACGCCCGACACGCGCCGCCGCATCCGCGACGACCTCGACAAGGAGCGCCTCGGACGCATGCTCTCGATCGGCCCGGGCCAGTACCAGCGTTACGTCTTCGAGGGCCTGGGCGCCGCCGCCCGCCTCTCCTCGCCCCTGGCCCTGCGCTACAAGTTCAACGCCGGCGGCAACGACCCCCGCGCAACCTATCGCGTCAGCCTCTGGGTCCACGGCGCGCAGGCCACCGTCGTCGAGGCTCCGCCCGCGCAGTTCCTCACGCACCCCGTCTCCCCTGGCACCATCCAGCCCGACGGCGCCGTCGTCATCGACGTCGGCAACGGCGACTTCGACCGCTCCATCCCCAACGCCGAGACCATCTCCTTCCCCCCGGACGGTCTCGACCTCTTCTACCCCGTCTCGTCCTTCCGCTCCAACTACCTCCGCGTCGTGCTCGTGCAGTGGATGCAACTGGCCTTCCTCGCCATCGTGGCCATCGCCGCCGCCACGTTCCTGTCCTTCCCGGTCGCCTGCCTGGTCTCCTTCGGCGTGCTCCTGTGCGCCGAGGGCGCCTCCTTCCTCAACGCCTCGCTCGAGTACTACGACTACCGCGAGACCGGCGGGCAGATCATCTATCACCGCTTGCTGATCCGCGCCGTCGCCGTGCCCATCGGCTACCTCTTCAAGTTCTACGGCGAGCTCGCCCCCACCGCGAACCTCGTCTCCGGCAAGAACGTACCGTGGACCGCCGTCGCGCAGGCCGGCGCGATCATGGGCTTTCTCATCGGGCTCATGCTCACCGTCGCGTCCGGCATCTTCCGCCGACGCGAGCTCGCCACCTACTCGGGACAGTGATCGGAGCCCACCACCCTCACCATGGGACGCACCAAGCTCATCGCGCTGCTCACCATGGCCGGCTGCCTCACCGCCTCCGCGGTGCTCGCGACCCGTGTCGCCTCCAGCGCCGGTCGCGCCAAGCTCGTCTACCAGGACCGCGTCGAGGACGGCGACCCTCCCGAGGTCGCGCTCGGCATCGCGATGGGCGCGTTCCGTGGCGTGTTCGTCAACTACCTCTGGATGCGCGCCAACCAGCTCAAGGAGGAGGGAAAGTACCACGAGGCCGTGGACCTCTCCAAGATGATCACCAAGCTCCAGCCGCGCTTCCCCCGCGTCTGGGCCTTCCACGCTTGGAACCTCGCGTACAACATCTCCGTCGCCACCCAGACGCCCGAGGAGCGCTGGCAGTGGGTCAACGCCGGCATCAACCTCCTCCGCGACCAGGGCATCCCCGCCAACCCCGGCGATCTCCTCCTGCACCGCGAACTGGCCTGGATGTTCATCCACAAGCTCCAGGGGACCATGGACGACGCCAACGTCCACTACAAGCGCCGCTTCGCGCAGGAATGGACCGTCGCCCTCGGCCCGCCCCCCAAGCGCACCGCCGAGATCCGCGACACCGCCCAGGCCATCGAGGCGCACGTCCGCTGGCTCTCCGTCACCGCCGCCGCCAAGGACTCGCTCGAAGAGGTCCTCGCCGAACAGCCCAAGGCCCGCGAACTCCTGGCGCGCCTCAAGGAGCGGGCCGACATCGAGCCCGGCCCCCGCCTGCTCGAGACCATCGAGGTCCAGCGCTCCATCTACCGCCTCGCGTCCGAGATGGGATTCATCGGGTCGTCCCCGGAGGCCGCCCGCCCCGCCGGTGACGAGAAAATCCGTCAGTGGCTCGGCCGCCAGTCCGGCGGTGTCAACCCCGGGGTTGTCGAACTGCTCTTCAACCCCGACTACCAGGCCGCCTGGGCCGCCCTCGTCCCGCACCTCCGCAAACGCCTCCTCATCGACCGCTACCACATGGAGCCGGACCGCATGGTCCGCTACACCCGCAAGTACGGGCCCATGGACTGGCGCCACCCCGCCACCCACGCCGTCTACTGGGCCGCGCGCGGCGTCGAGATCGCGCTCGACCGTCGCAGCGAGTCCAACAAGACCGACTTCGACTTCGTCAACACCGACCGCGTCGTCGCCCAGTCCATCCAGGAGCTCTACCGCTCCGGCTCCATCCAGTTCGACTTGCTCAACCCCGCCAGCTACGTCGCCATGCCCAGCGCCGACTACATCCCCATCTACGGCGCCGTCATCGAGGAGCTCATCTCCCGCAACGCCTTCTACGACCCCAAGGGCAACCTCATCGACATGAACGAGCGCACCTACAACCTCTACTCCGCCGGATACGAGAACTTCCTCAAGGACGCCGTCGCCTTCCTCTACCGACGCGGCCAGAAGGGCGAGGCGGAGAAGTACCAGAAGCAGCTCTACACCTGGGCCGGGCGCAACCAGAACGACCGCGACGCCATCTACGACGACACCAAGCCCCTCAGCGAGTTCGTCATCGATCAGATCAAGGACCGCCTCACCACGCCCAACGTCGCCGTCGCCGAGGTCTTCGGCTCCCTCGACAGCGCCTTCATCAACGGCCTGCTCGGCGGCGACCGCCAGCTCTTCCTCGACAACCTCGCCTACGCCAAGCTCTTCCACGAGCAGTACCGCAAGCAGATGATCTTCGATACCGCCGCCAACCGCGAGCTCAACGCCGCCCGCGGCGAGATCTTCGACCGCGACTTCAGCGTCGTCGCCGCCAAGGCCCTCGCCCGCGCCATCTCCCTCGTCGGAATCACCGACGGGGCCGTCATATACCGCCGCGCCCCCGAGGACCTGAAGATGGTCGCGCTCGAGATCCTCGAGGCCCAGCTCAAACCGCAGCTCGCCCCCGCCGCCGCGCAGGGCGCGCCCGATTTCGAGTCCTGGTTCCCGCCGCCCGAGGGGTACGAGGCCTTCAAGGCCGCCCGCGCCGCGCAACGCGCCGCCGATGCGCCCGCCGCCGCCCCCAAGGAACTCAAGTAGGTCCCGGCGACGACGACCCCCGCGTCACTCCCGATCCAGCAGCTCCGCCAGCAGCCGCGCGCCCCAGCCCGTGGGACCCTTGCGGAAGCACCCCGCGTCCGAGTCCGCCTCGTGGACCCCCGCGATGTCCAGGTGGCACCACGGCACGTTCTTCTCCACGAAGTACGACAGGAACGCCGCGCCCTGCACCGGGTGCGCCTTCCGGTTCGGGTTGCTGTTGAGGATGTCCGCCACCGGGCTCTTCATCATGTCCCGGTACTCGTCGTGCATCGGCAGACGCCACACCCGCTCCCCCGAGGCCTCGCTCGCCGCCTCGATCTTGCCACGCAGCTTGTCGTTCTCGCAGAACATCCCGCAGAACGTGCTCCCCAGCGCCACCACCACCCCGCCCGTCAGCGTCGCCAGGTCCACGATGTACTGCGGGTTCTCCTTCTCGCACGCCCAGATCAGCGCGTCCGCGAGCACCAGCCGCCCCTCCGCGTCCGTGTTCGTCACCTCCACCGTTACGCCGTTGCGGTAGCGGATCACGTCGTCCGGCCGGTACGCCTCGTCAGAGATCGAGTTCTCCGCCACGCTCAGCAGCGCCACCACCCGCCGCCGCGGCTTCACCACCGTCGCGATCGCGTGCATCGCGCCCAGCACCGCGCAGCCACCGTCCTTGTCCCGCTTCATCCCCACCATGCCGTTGTTGATCTTCAGCGACAGGCCCCCCGAGTCGTACGTCATCGTCTTCCCCACCAGCACGATCGGCTTCTCCCCTCCCCTCCCGTCGCGCGGCCGATATTCCAGCCGGATCATCCGCGGCCGGTTCTCGCTCGCCTTGCCCACGTTCAACAGGCCCACCAGCCGCTCCCGCTCCAGGTCACGCTCCTCGAACACCCGGCACGACAGCCCCGTCTGCCGCGCCAGCTTCCGCGCCTGGTCCGCGATGTACCCCGTCGTCGCGATGTTCGGCGGCGTTTCCGACAGCGTCCTTGTGAAGTTCGCCGACGCCGCCAGCGCCAGGCCGCGCCCCAGACCCGCCGCGAACGCGCGGCTGGCCGAACGCACGCGCAGCGGCAACCGCTTGGGATCGTGCCCCTTCCCCTTGAACTGGTCCGCGTGCCACGCGATCAGCCCCAGCCCCTCGCCCGCGGCCCGCCCGCACTGCTCCGCGTCCGCGTCCACCGCGCCCAGCGCGTGCTCCAGCGCCAGCAGCACGTCCTGATCCTTCGTCACCGCCAGCCGCCGACCCACCGCCCCCAGCAGCGAACGCAGCTGCCCCGGCTTGAACGACTCGCGCTTCCCGAGCCCCAGGATCAGCACGCGCGCCGCACGACCCTTCGATCCCGGGAACGCCTCCACGACCCGCCCCGCCTCGCCCGTGCAGTCCTTCCGCTTCGCCGCCAGGCCGATCATCCCGTCCGGGTCCAGCTGCCGCGAGCGAGGGTCCAGCGCTTCACCCTGGAACACACCGACAACGAGCGCATCCGGCGTGCCGGCGCGGCTGGAGAGCGAAACGGATTGAAACATGGCGAGACTCCCGGAATAGTGGAGCCGGAGTCTAGGAACGCACCACGTCGCGCTGCCCCACGCCCCGCCCGACTCCCCCCGTCCGCGCCCGCACGGTCAGGCGGCCCGCGATTCCTCCGCCGCGGGCTCTCTCCCCAGCGCCCACCGCAGCAGATCGCGCCACGTCACGATTCCCGTGCACACACCCCGCTCGTCAACGATCAGCAGCGCCGAAATCCTCCTTCGCAGCATCAGCCGTCCCCCGTCCTCGATGCTCATGCTCGCCGGAGCCGTCACCACCCCGCGCGTCATCACCTGGTGGGCCCGCCGCTCCAGCGTCGCCGCGTCCTGCTTCCGCTCCCCCATCGAACCGATGAACGGGCTCAGGTTCCTCAGCAGATCCCGGTCCGAGATGATCCCCGCCAAACGCCCGCCCTCGAGCACGATCAGGTGATGGAACCCGCGCTGGTCGAACAACTCCTTCACCTTGTGCAGCGAGTCGTCCATCCCCACGCTCACCACGTGGCCGGTCATGATCGATCCCAGTGTCATGGCGGGCTCCAGTCAGGGGCCGACGCGGACGCCTCGGGCCCCCAGGCCGTCCGGGAGGCGCGACGGGCGGGACCCTGACGACCAGCAATTCCGACACCGCCGCCGATCGCTCATCGGCACGGCAGGCGATGCCCTTGATCATCCAGCACTTCATGGTCCGCTAATGCCTCAATTCGCCAAAATAGGTCCCATAACAACTACTTAAAAAAGTGAAAATTTTATTTCATTTAATCGACTATTTTCTTGACCAAATCAACTTTGGATTCATAATATTAAACTGTGTTTTCCGAAAATGAAAAATCAATCGCCATTCCGCTCGCAATGCACCCACTTGGCCAGCTCGATCGCGATGACCTCAACATCGTCACCGAACTCGTGTTGCAGGGCGGTTCCATCAAGGACGTCGCCGCGAATTTCGGTGTCAGTTATCCCACCATGCGGGCCCGCCTCGACCGCCTCATCGATCGTCTCAAACGCGCCGTCGAAGGGCGTGCCCCCGATCCTGTGACCGATCTTCTCGCCGCGCTCGTCGAGCGCGGCGAGCTCTCCGTCGCCTCCGCCCGAGCCATCCGCGAGACCGTCGCGCGCGCCCGTACCACGCCCTCCCCGATTGATCCTCCCCCCGCTTGATCCTGATCACCACCCCACGAGACAAGGAGATTCACAATGAACGCTTGGTGGGACCCTCAAACCGGAACCCTCATCGGCGCCATCGGAGGCTCCGCCATCGGCATCCTCGGCGCGATCCTGGGCACCGCGGCCGGCATCTTCGCGCCCCGCGGCAAGGCCAAGGGCTTCGTCATGGGCCTGCTCGTGCTGATGCTCGCCATCGGCGGCGTCGCGTCGCTCGCCGGCATCGTGGCGATCATCGACGCCCAGCCCTACGCCGTCTGGTACCCGCTCATCCTCGGCGGCGCGATCACGCTCGTGGCGTCGCTCTCCTGCACCCCCGCGGTCATGGCCCGCTATCGCGAAGCCGAGGCTCGCAGGCTCCAGAGCGAGTCCTTCCGTCGCGGCTGAACGCGTGCGTCGCGGCCCGGTGCGCCATCCGTCCCGCCTATTTCGGCGCGCCGGACGCGTGCGCCGCCGGCGCGCCGTCCCCCCCCGGAGCACCGATCCCCTCGGCCGAAGCCCGCCGCAACTCCCGCGCCCGATCGATCAGCGCCCGCTCCGCCGCCGCCCGATCCCCCGTCTCCGCCAGCGGCGTCAGCACGAAGTGCCACGCGAACCGATTGTGAATGTCCGCCGGCGCCGCCGCGGCGATGAGATCAAACGGCGGGATCTCCGAGATCGGGGCCTTCACCTCGCGGTGCGTCAGCACCGGCTCGTGACCCTCCAGCATCAGACGCACGTCATAATCGCCGTAGAACTTGAAGTCCACGTCCAGCGGCGTCCGCCCCACCTCCACGTCATTCAGGATCACCAGCGCCCCGGCCGGCTCGGACGTGATGCTCAACGTCCGGTCCACGCAGCCGCCCGTCAGCGCGCCCAGCCCCAGCCCCAGCCCCGCCGCCACACCGGCACGCCTCATCCAACGTCCCTCGGCCATGCCGACAGTGTACCAGCTGCCGGCCGCGCCGCGCCCCGCCCATCCCGGGACCGCCCCCGTCACGTTGCCGCGGCGACCGCCGTGCCGCATTCGGGGCAGCGCCCCCCCGGGATGCCCAGCATCGAGTAGTCGCACGCGGCGCACCGGGGTTCCCGCACCCCGATGGTCACGAACAACCCGCACCCCGGGCACGCCGATTCGCCCACCGCCGCCGCGCGGGCGCGGCCGCAGTGCGGGCACGTCACCCGCACCGACGCGATCTCCGCCACGTTCCGGCTCACGCCCGGCGCCCGGCGGTTGAGCCGGTACAGCACCACCAACGAGATCGTCGAGCACGCCGACACGATCCCCGCCGCGCCCGTGATCCGTGTCAGCGTGTCCGATCCCGGTCCGTGGAACCCGCTCGTCGTGTACGAGAGCGCCGTCAGGCACCCGCCCGTCGTCGCCGTCGCGCCCACCGCGATCAGCCGCGCCCACACCCCCGCGTCGCCCAGCGGCACGCGCACCGCGACATTCGCGTACCCGATCACCAACGCCACGCTCAGCGCCAGGATGAACCACGTCGGATCATCCGAATCGATGAACCACACCCCCGCCACGGCCATCGCCAGCGCGCCCGCCGATGCCGCCGCCCCCAGCCAACGCCACGGCCGGTCCCGTGCCCCCGCTCCGATCAACGCCAGCGCCGCGGGCACGCCCGTTCCCGCCACCCACCAGCCCGTGACCACCAGCTTCTCCGAGACGCTGTCGCCGAGGAACAGCCCCGCGTCCCACCACACCCCGCCCACGAACAGCGCCGCCGCCGCGCTGTCCGCGCACAGCCCCGCCCGCGCGGCCGTTCGCCCCGCACCCGGACGCACCAGGCTCACCAGCACCCCCGCGATCTGCCCGCACACCACCACCACCAACGCCGTCAACGCCAGCCGGGACGACGTCCGCCACCCCAGCATCGTCTCGATCCAGATCGCCGCCGAGGCCACCACGTACGCCGTCACGATCGAGACCAGCCCCACCAGCGCCCCCGCCCGCGTCGCCGTCTCGTCCAGCCGCCGTGACACCGGCATCGCCAGCCCGCACGCCACCGCCGTCACCAGCGCCGTACCCCCGACACGCACCATCACCTCCGTCGAGATGAACACCGCCATCACGCCCGCCGCCGCGGCCAGCGCCAGCATCCACAACAAGGCTCGCAGTAGCGCCCTCTGAATCCCCATAATTGGTGCTCCCACGCCCCCGATACACGGTCTTCTTCAGAGGCTCCATTTTCACCCGACCAAGCGTGGCCTTCGTGAGCAGAATACCTCCAGTCCTCGGTCAGTGCTTCGAGCGTATCACGATCGAAAAATGCCAAATCGCGCGGTCATGTCTACATAAATCTTTATTTGACAATATGTTATGGAATTATTCAAAAACCGTACAAAATCCTATTGACACACCGTTCAAAATCCGTATATTTGAATCGTGATGAACCTTACCCGTCATCCTCGCGACCCCGCCAACCCAGCGTCGGTCCTGCTCACCTCTCCGGTCCCAAGTCCCGAGATTGTGTCACCGCCCCCTCCCCGTCCGAAATCAGCCTCGGCGTCCGGTGCCCTACCCCGCCGGGCGCATGCTCGCGGCATCATCCGCGTTCAGTTTCTCGTGGCCGGTCCACTCGGCGGGTTCGACGCGGTCGGCGGCTTCGCTCCCGTGACGGTCGCGGCCGGTCCGTTCCGGATCGTCGTTCCGCCCCGCCCCGTCGCCCCGCCCCCAGCCGCCGCCGCCGGGTGGTGCGGCAGGTGGTCGAACTCGTCCCCACGGAACAGCGAGCCGAAGTACACCCGCTTCACCAGCTCATCGTTGATCAACTCGCGCGGCGTGCCCTCGGCGAATTTCCTTCCCTCGTCGATGATGTACGCCCGGTCGCACACGCGCAGGGTCTGCTGCACGTTGTGGTCGGTGATCAGGCACGCGATGCCGCGCCCGGCCAGCACCCGGATCTCCTTCTGCAGGTCCTCGACGGCGATGGGGTCCACGCCGCTGAAAGGCTCGTCGAGCAGGATCAGCTTGGGGTTGGTGACCAGGGCCCGGGCGATCTCCAGCTTGCGCCGCTCGCCGCCCGAGCAGGTCCGCGCCTGCTGGTGGGCCTTGTGCGTCAGGCCGAACTGGGCCAGCAGATCCGACGCCCGCCGCCGTCGCTGCGCCCGCGTCAGGCCCGTGGTCTCGAGAATGGCCAGCAGGTTCTGCTCGCACGTCAACCGCTGGAAGACGCTCGGCTCCTGCGACAGGTACCCCATCCCCAGCCGCGCCCGCCGGTACATGGGCAACGCGGAAATATCCCGCGAATCGAAGACGACACGCCCCGCGTCGGCCTCGATCATGCCGATGGTCATGCGGAAGCTCGTGGTCTTGCCCGCGCCGTTGCGTCCCAGCAGCCCCACGATCTCCGATGCGCCGACCTCGAAGGACACTCCGCCCACGACGAGGCGGCCGCCGTAGGTCTTCTGCAGGTTGATCGCCTGGAGCAGTGACACCGGAAACAAAGGATAGGTCCGGGGCGGCCCGCGCGAGCGGCCGCCACGTGCGTGAACACCGGGGCCGATGAACGGTTCCGGAAGGGGGGAGCGATGGCGGCGGGACCTTCACTTCACGAGGCGCAGGCACATCGGGTAGCGGTAGTACTCGCCCCGATTCGCGGCGATCATCGCGCGGATCATCCCCACCAGCCCGAGGATGACAATCGCGGGGTACCAGATGATCGCCCCCAGCCCCAGCGTCACGAACGCGACCGGGATCCCCAGCAGCGAGTAGATCAGCAGCGAGATCTGGAAATTGAGCGCTTCCTTGCCGTGGTCCTCGATGAACGGCGAGTCGTTCCGCTTGATGAGCCACAGCACCAGCACCAGCACCACCGGCACGAAGAAGTGATTCGCCAGGTGGGTGATGTGCATCCCCACCGCCCACGTGCGCTCATCGGGCGTCGCGGCGGGATCGACGAACCGGCCGTGCGGCCCGGCCCCGCCCGCCGCTTCGGGATGGAAGTCGCCAGGCGCGTACGCCGCGTGCATGGGATGCTCCTCGTCCACGGGTGGATCCTTGCCCCGCCACGCGCCCGAGGCGCGGGGCCACCGGCCCGGATCGACCTCGGGAACGTCATTGGGGAGCCGCGCCGGGCGGTTTCACCCGGGGCCTGGCGCGTCGGTTCCGGGCGCCCGGGTGGAGGGTGCCCGCGGGGGCGTGGCGGGCGCGGATCCCGTTCCCAGACGCAGGCCGCACTCGGGGCAGCGGCCCTTGATCGGGCTGCCCACGTCGTACCCGCAGCCCGGGCACGCGACCCGCGCGGCGGGCACCAGCCACTCCAGCAGCCGCCGCTCGAACAGGAGATACCCGGCCACGATGGTGATCAGAGGCCCCAGCTGCGCGACGTATCCCGAGACGTTGGGCTTCACGCCCGCGGGACGCGCCGCGCCGAAGACGGAATACATGCTGTTCGCGATCATCCAGAGCGACGGGATGTTCCACACCACGTACCCGGCCAGCAGCGCCCGCAGCACGCACAGCAGAACGAACCTCATGCTCGCCACCGTCCGGCCGTCGGGCATCCGCGCGGCTCCTTGCGTTCAATGCCCGAAGAGGTTCTTCTCGCCGAACATGCCCGAATGCTCGAAGTGGGCCAGGGCCTCGTCCACCGTGCCGAACACCCGGGTGGCGGTCTCCGTGATGAACGGGCTGGGGGCCTTCTTCGGCCTCCAGACCACGTAGACCTCCTTGGTGTGCTCCCAGGCGTGCTGCAACTCGCGCTCGACCCCCGAGGACAGGCCCGGCTGGCCCCCCGGCAGCTCGGGGATGTAACTCACGATCATGTCGGCCTGATCGATCAGCTTGAAGTCGCGCATGTAGATCTGGCCGTCGATGTCGCCGGCGATGTCCAGCACCTCGCGCACCCGCACGCGGAAGGGCGCGCCCGCGGTCCGGCTCCCGCCGTAACTGTGCGGCCGCATGTCCAGCCAGTCCCGGCCCTCCTTGGCCGCGGCGATGGCCCGGTCCAGCAGCAGCTTCTCGTCCACGTCGCCGGGGTCGAAGGTGATGAAGTGATCGGCGAGCGCGCCGCGGAAGCGGTCGATCTCCGCGAGCACGTCGGGCATGTCCACCACGTGGCTCATCGGGAAGCTGGGGTAGACCTTCTTCAGGTCCGGGCGGCACACCAGCCGGAACAGCGTGCGCGTGGTGAGCGTGTGCCGGCCCCGGGCCATGATGTAGAACTGGCTCGTCGGGATGGCCTTGCTCATCAGCTCGGTGGCGAGGATCTCCTCCTCGCGCCACACCATGCAGTCCTTGAGGGTCGCGTCGATCTCGTGCTCGGCGTGCAGGCGGTGGTGCACCACCTCGATGTTGTCCACCAGGCAGATGAACAGGTCCGGACGGATCTTCTCGATCTGGTCGTAGTCGAAGGCGCTGAACAGGCCGTGCCGCCAGCGGAACGTGGCGTGCGTGTTGACGACGAGGTTCCGCTCGTCGCGGGACTCGGCGATGATGTCCTTGAACGCGGCCCGCCGCAGCGTGCTCAGACGCGAGATCGGCAGGTCCAGGATCTTCCCGGAACGCACGTCCCGGGCCTCGGCGTACATCATGTCCCCCACGTGGTACAGCCCCAGCGTCTCGCCCTGCTGCCCCGCGAACTCCCGCACGCCCTCCAGGTAGGGCTTCTTCTCCATCCCGATCTGGCCGGTCACGATCGCGCGCATGCGGGGCTCCGAGAGTGCCGGGCAATCCTAGACGGCACGGTTTCGCACGCGCGCCCGAAGCCGGGGCATTCCGAGACGCACGGCCTTGCGAATCAGGGAATATGAGGTACGCTGTTCGGTGAAGGTAATGGTGTGAGCGTGATCGGACGGTGGCGCCCCGGGCCCCTCGGAGGTCGAATGATCGGCTCGGTACATGGGACCATCGCGGGTTGGATCCTCGGCCTGGGCGCCGCCGCGGCCGCGCCGGCACAGGTCTGGACCGAGCTGGGACCGAGCCCGGTCGCGGGGGGCCCGACGGTGTACACCGGCCGGATCTCGGCGCTGCTGGCGCACCCCACCAACGCCAACCTCTATTACGCCGCGGGCGCCGACGGCGGCGTCTGGCGATCGAGCGACGGCGGGGCCTCGTGGTCGCCGCTCACGGACCACATGCCCACGTTGTCCATGGGCTGCCTGGCGATGGACCCCGCCGATCCCGGCGTGATCTACGCGGGGACGGGAGAGGCGAACTTCGCGAACCACTCGCGGTACGGCCTGGGCGTGTACAAGACGACCGACGGCGGGGACACCTGGACCCAACTGGCGGAATCCGTCTTTGCCGGGCGGTGCATCTCCTCGATCGTCATCAACCCCTTGAGCACCTCGGTGCTCTACGCGGGCGTGACGCGGGCCGGCGGCTTTCCAGCGCCCGCGGCGGCCAAGGGGCACCCCCTCGCCAACGGGGCGCGCGGGGTGTTCAAGTCCGTGGACGGCGGGGTGACATGGACGCAACTCGGCGGCGCGGGTTCCGGGCTGCCGCGCCTGGACGCGACGGCGCTCGCCATCGATCCCACCAACCCGAGCGTGGTGTACGCGGCGATCGGCTTCATCTTCGGCGATGCGTCCAACGGCGTGTACAAGTCGCTGGACGCGGGCGCGACCTGGACCCGGCTCGCCGGCGGTCTGCCCACCAGCGGCAACGGCCGGATCGGGCTGGGGCTCGCCCGGACCAACCCCTCGCGCCTGTACGCCCACGTGATCAACCCCGCGGACGCCTCCGGCGGCTCGGGCACGTTCCGGGGCGTGTACCGCACCGACGACGCGGGCGCGACCTGGACGCAGCTCGGCACGGCGCCCAGCACGAACACCTACGGGTGGTACTTCGCGTCCGTGGGCGTGAGCCCCACCGACGCGGGCGTGGCGTTCTTCGGCGGCCTGGACGTCGCAAGGGTGACGAGCGGATCGAGCACGACGACGCTGAGCCCGCCTCACCCGGACGTCCACGCGTTCGCCTTCGACGCCGCCGGGCGGGTGCTGGTGGGCACGGACGGGGGCGTGTTCCGGCTCCCCAGCGCCACCTCAAGTTCGTTCACCGTGCTCAACCACGGCCTGGGCACGATCCAGTGCTACGCGGGGCTCTCCACGCACCCCACCGACGCGAACGTCATGACCGTGGGCACGCAGGACAACGGCACCTGGCGGCGGGAACCCTCCGGCGCCGTTCAGTGGACGCCGATCTACGGCGGCGACGGGGGCTGGACCCAGATCGATCAGATGAACCCGTCCGTGATCTACCTGGAGTATCAGGGCACGGGATCGTTGTACCGCTCGACCAACGGGGGTGGTTCCTTTTCCTGGATCGGCTCGGGCATCACCGGCCGCAACTGCTTCCTGCCGCCGTTCCTGATCGATCCGGGCGATTCCAACCGGCTCGTGTACGCGACCGAGCGGGTCTGGCAGTCGCTCAACGCCGGCGCCACCTGGACCGCCCTCTCCACGGACCTCACCTCGGGCGGGTCCGCGGCGATCCGCACCATCGCCGTGGCGCCGTCCGATCCCCGCTACGTGTACGTCGCGACCAACGACGGCCGTGTGCTGGTGTCCACCAACTCCGGGGCCGCGTTCGCGCTGTCGCTGAGCGGGAATCCCGGCTGGCCGCGCGTCACGAGGGAGCTGTTCGTGCTCCCCGACGACCCGCGCACGGTGTACCTGGCGGGCTCGGGCTTCGGCGTCACGCAGATCAGGCGCACCACGGACGCCGGCGCCACCTGGTCGCCGCTCGACGCGGGCCTGCCTGACGTGCCCGTGAACACGGTCGCCGCCGATCATCGCTACCCGCGTCCGCGGCTCTACGCCGGCACCGACGCGGGCGTGCTCGTCTCCCGGGACGAGGGGGCGACCTGGTCGGTCCTGGGCCAGGGCCTGCCCCGGGCGTGCGTGATCGACTTCCGGTTCGAGCCCGGTCGTTTCGGCGCCGCGGGCGGGCGGCTGGTCGCCGCGACGCAGGGGCGGGGCGTGTGGTCGGTTCCCGTGTACTGCCCCGCGGATTTCAACCAGGACGGGGCGGTCGACGACTACGATTTCTTCGATTTCCTGAACGCGTTCCTGGGGGGTGACGCCGCGGGTGACTTCAACGCCGACGGCGCCACCGACGACTTCGACTACTTCGACTTCGCGAACCTGTTCTTCGGGGGGTGCTGACCGTTCTCGGTTTTCATCACGCGGCCAAGCCGACGCCGCGCGCGTCGGAGCAGGAGCACGAACATGCGTACGCGGGTACTCGGCGCACCGGCGGTTCTCGTTCTCGTCGCGGCGGCCGCGTCCGCCCAGGTGTACAACCCCACCCCCGAGTGGCAATCGGCGGACATGCAGGTCTCGACGGGCGCGGCCCTGGCGGACCTGAACAACGACGGCTGGCTGGACCTGATCGTGGCCAACGGCAACGACATCTCGCTGCAGCGGACGGTCGTGTATTACAACAACGGCGCGGGCGTGTTGCAGACCTCGCCGGGGTGGCAATCGGCCGATCTCGCCTACAACGGGCACCTCGACGTGGCGGACGTGGACGGTGACGGCTGGCTGGACGTGGCCGTGGCGGTGCTGCTGCCGCAGGGGGGCAAATCCGCCAAGCTGTACCGGAACGTCGGCGGCACGCTCACCACCAGCCCGGTGTGGCAGTCGTCGATCACGCCCGACACCTTCGGCGTGGCGTTCGGCGACATGAACCTGGACGGCCGGCCCGACCTGGCCCTGGCCTCCGGCGACGCGTACTCCAATGTCCCCGCGATCAACGTGGTGTACCTCAACGTGGGCGGCACGCTGGCGGCCTCGCCCTCGTGGTCCACCGCGACGACGCGCAACTTCAACAACTGCGCCTGGGTGGACGCGGACGACGACGGCGACCTGGACCTGATCCAGTGCGGCTCCGCCATGCGCACCTACTGCTACCGCAACCTCGGCACGACCCTCGAGACGACGGCCACCGCGTGGTCGACCTCCGACTCGACCAACCAGTTCTGCCTCATGGCGGTGGCCGGGGACGTGACCGGCGACGGACGCAAGGACGTCATCATCGCCGACAACAACCAGATCTTCGGTGGCACGGGCCGTTTCCGCCGCTACGACGGCCAGGCCGGCGGGTTCTTCTCATCCGCCGCCAACTGGACGTACAACGAGGGGTACACCGCCGCGGTCACGCTCGGCGATCTCAACAACGACGGCAAGCTCGACCTGCTCACCGGCGAGTGGTTCGGCCGTGCCCGGTACTTCCTGAACACCGGTTCGGGCCTGCCCGCGACGCCCTCCTGGACCAGCGGCGGCGTGACCACCACCGTCGAGAAGCTGGTGCTGGGCGACACGCGCAACCGGGCCCGCAAGGTGTACACCGCCTCGTTCGGCGCCACGGCCCGCCGGCTCTATCAGTTGCCCCGGCAGCCGATCGAGACCATCGTCTCCGTCGTGCGCGACGGCGTGCCGCTCACGCGCGCGCAGTTCACCTACAACCGCGAGCACGCCTGGGTCAGCGTGCACGCCGCGCCCGCGTCGAGCCTGAAGATCTCCTACATCTACTCGCGCTCGCTGGACCTGGCGGTGTCGAACTGGGACGACAACCGGCCCAACCAGGTGTACCACAACCGCCTCGCCCCGCCCTGCCCCGCGGACTTCAACGACGACGGCGCGGTGGACGATTTCGACGTGTTCGATTTCCTCAACGTGTTCAACGAGGGTGACCCCGCCGCGGATTTCAACCTCGACGGTTCGGTGGACGATTTCGATTACTTCGATTTCCTCAACCGCTTCTTTTCCAACTGCTGACCGGGTTCAGCCCCGGCCCGGCCGCCGCGTGCGGCCGTCCCCGTTCGTCCGCCGGGCGGGCGCGGGCGTCGGTCCGCGCGGCCGATCGTGCAACAATGCCCGTCGCCGGGGGCGCGTCGCGCGCCCGGGGAAGGGGGTCGGGCGGGCAACGGGAGCGAGGGATGAACCGAGCGATCGAGCGGGCGTTGCGGCAGGTGCGGGGCACGTCGATCGTGGCCGGCTCGGGATCGGCCCCGGGCGCCCGGGCCCCTCGGTTCCGGAGCCACAGCCCGTGGAACCCCCAGCGCGCGCTCCCCATCGAGTTCGTCGCCGCTACGGCCCGTGACGTGTCCGACGCGGCGGGCGCGGCGGATCGGGCGTTCCGCGCGGACGCGCTCGCCGACGGCGCGAAGCGCGGGGCGCTGCTGCGGACCATCGCCGAGGAGCTCGAGGCGCGACGCCCCGACGTGCTCACGCTGGGCGTGCGCGAGACGGGGCTGTCCCGCAAGCGGCTGGGCGGCGAGTTCGATCGCATGGTCGGCCAGGCCCGCATGTTCGCCGCGGAAGCGGAGGATGGGTCATGGGTCCGGGCCGTGATCGACCCCGCCGCGCCGGGCGGGCCCGACGTGAGGCGGATGCTCATCCCGCTGGGGCCCGCCGCGGTTTTCGGGGCGTCGAACTTCCCCCTGGCGTACGGCGTGATGGGCGGCGATTCGGCCTCGGCGCTCGCGTCGGGATGCCCGGTGGTGGCGAAGAACCATCCGGCTCACCCCGCGACCGGTGAGCTCATCGGACGCGCCTGCGCGGCGGCGGTCGTCCGCGTCGGGCTTCCCGAGGGCGTGTTCCAGTTGCTGCACTCGGGCGGCGCGACGGACCTCGACGTCGGGCGTTGGCTGGTCGAGGACCCGCGCATACGGGCCGTGGGGTTTACCGGCTCGCGGGCGGGGGGCGAGGCGCTCGCCGCGCTGGGCGCCGCCCGGCGCAACGGGCACGCCGAGCCGGACCCCATCCCGGTCTTCGCGGAAATGGGCAGCGCCAACCCGGTCGTGGTCACGGAGCGGGCGGCGGCGGCACGCGGAGAAGCCATCGCCGCGGAGCTGGCGAAGTCCATCCTGGGCAGCACCGGCCAGATGTGCACGTGCCCGGGGCTGATCTTCGTGCCGGGCGCCGCGGCCCGGGGGTTCTTCGATCGCCTCTCGGCCCGGCTGCGGGCCCCGCGCCGGGCCCGCGCGATGCTCACGCCGCGGATCGCGGCGCACTACCACGATCGGCTCGCTGCACTCCGCCGCTCGGGCTGCGCGGAGGCATCCACGCCCGAGGCGACGGGCTCCGCCGCCGCGCGTGGCGCGCCGGCGCTGGTGCGGGTCCGGGGCGCGGACGTCCTCGGGCGGGCCGAGGCGTGGGACGAGGTGTTCGGCCCCGCGGCGGTGGTGGTCGAGTGCGACGACGCCGCGCCGCTGTCGCGCCTGCGGGGCGCGCTGGTGGGATCGGTGTACTTCGAACCGGAGGACGAGACGGACCCGGCGTTCGTCGCGCTGGTGCGGGCGCTGGCCGCGAAGACCGGGCGGCTGGTCTGCAACGGCGTGCCCACGGGCGTGCGGGTCTGCCGGGCGATGGTCCACGGCGGGCCGTACCCCGCGACCAACGTGCCGTGGACCTCGGCGGTCGGGGCCTCCGCCATGGAGCGGTGGTGCCGCCCGTTGTGCTGGCAGGCCGCGCCGCCCACGCTGCTGCCGCCCGAGCTGCGCCCCGACAACCCGCTCGGCATCGAACGAACGGTGAACGGAAACGCGAGCCGCGGCGGAGCGTGATTCTCGCGTGCCGGCCCCTACCCTTGGGCCGACTCGGGGCGGAATTCTGAGAGGAGCGAGCATGACGGTCTGGCGGCGTGTGGCGTCGGGCATCGGGGCGGGTGTGGTGTCCGGGTTGGTGCTGCTGGGCGCGGCCGGGTGCGCGACGTCGGACCGGGCGGGGGCCCCGCGCGCCGCGCCGGCCGCAACCCCGCTGACGTCGGAAGCGGTCGCCAGGAACATCGAGTCGTTCGACGTGGTCTGGCAGACCGTGCGCGACAAGCACTGGGACCCGACCCTCGGCGGCGTGGACTGGGAGAAGGCCCGTGCCGAGCTCCGCCCCAAGGTGGAGGCCGCCCGCACTCAGCCCGAGGCGCGGGCCGCCATGAGCGAGCTGCTGCTGCGGCTGAACCAGTCGCACTTCGGGATCATCCCCAGCGAGTTGTACGCCTCGGCCCCGGCGGAGCTGGACACGCCCGGCGCCGAAGCGGCAAGCGGGGCGGCCGCGTCCGGCGCGAGCCCCGCGCCCAGCGCCGACCCCGGGTCGAGCCGCTCCGGCTCGCCCGGGCTGTGGGTGCGGGTGCTTGACCACCGCCCGGTCGTCACGCGCGTGCTGCCGGGCTCGCCCGCCGCCGCCGCGGGCGTGAAGCCGGGATGGGTGCTCACGCGGCTCAAGGGCATGGACGCGGAGAAGATGGTCCGCGACGCCGAGTCGGCCGAGTCGTTCACCGGCTCGCCGCTCTTTCACCGCGCCCAGGCCGCGATGATGATGCAGAGCCTGCTGGCCGGAGCGCCGGGCTCCACCGTGAAAACAACGTTCCTCGACGGATCCGACCGCGAGGTTCAGGTCGAGCTCGGTCGGGCCGAGCTGGGCACGCCGGCGAATTTCTCCAACCTGCCCACGCTCATGCTGGTCATGGACTCACGGATGCTGCCCGGCGACGTGTACTACTTCGGGTTCAGCATCTTCTTCGACCCGCCCCGATTGATGGACGCCGTGGGCAAGGCCGTCAACGCGGCCCGCCAGGCCCGGGACGGCCAGGGCGCGCGGGGCATGATCATCGACTTGCGCGGCAACCCGGGCGGCATCGGGGCGCTCGCCATGGGAATCGGCGGCTACCTCACCGAGCAGCCCAACCAGAAGCTCGGCACCATGAAGACGCGCACCAGCAACCTCAATTTCGTGCTCAACCCGAGGGTCGATCGGTTCAACGGGCCCGTGGCCGTGCTGGTGGACGAACTCTCCATGTCCACCGCCGAGATTCTGGCGGGGGGCCTGAAGGACCTCGGCCGGGCCCGGGTGTTCGGCACCCCCACGCCCGGCGCGGCCCTGCCGTCGATCATCGCAAAGCTGCCCAACGGGGACCGGTTCCAGTACGCGATGGCAAACTACATTTCCGTGGGAGGGGAGCCCCTGGAGGGCAAGGGCGTGGTCCCGGACGAAGAAGTTCTTCTCTCGCGGGCATCGCTCATGTCGGGGGGAATCACCGGCGATCCGGCCATCGACGCGGCCCTGCGTTGGGTCAACTCCCAGCGGACGGCCAACAATGAGCCGGTGGCGGACGTCGCATGGTCGCACGCGCGTCCTTGAGGCGGGAGACCTCTGAAAAGGAAGAGGAGTCGGTGGGGGGAGGGGGAGAGGGGGGAAGCGAGCCGGTCCGATTTTCTGAGCGGGCCGGCGCGCACGATCATCCACTTTGAAAGGAAAGAACCATGAAGCTTGATTTCCGCGCGGGACTCGTGTCGTTCGCCCTGGCGGCCGGGGTGGGTCAGACGTGGGCGCAGACCCCGGCTCCGGCCAAGCCGGAGGCCCAGCCGGCGGTCGCCCCGCCGGCCGCGGACCTCCCGTCGGCCGAAAAGGTGATGGAGCGCTTCATCGAAGTGACCGGCGGGCGCGAGAACTACGCCAAGCTCAAGACGCGCATCGTGAAGGGCACCTTCGAGATGCCCGCGATGAACATGAAGGGCCAGACGACCATGACCGTCGGCGACGGCGGCAGGATGCTGATGGTCATGGACCTGCCGGGCTTCGGCGTGCAGAAGACCGGCTCGGACGGGACCACCGTCTGGGACATGAACCCCATGATGGGGCCGCGGATCATCACCGGGCCCGAACGCGACATGATGGTGCGCTCATCGACCCTCTCCGAAGCGCTGGACTGGAAGGCTTTCTACACCAAGGTCGAGTGCGTGACCGTGCAGGACGTGAACGGCAAGCCCTGTTACGAGGTTCACGCCACCGACAAGGAGGGGCGCGTGACCAAGACCTTCTACGGCAAGGAGTCCGGCCTGGCCGTCAAGGCGTCCGCCACCATGCCCAGCCAGATGGGCGAGATGCAGGTGGACATGTCCATCGAGGACTACAAGGACGTCGGCGGCGTGCTGCTCCCGCACAAGATCACGCAGACCATGATGGGCCAGCAGATCGTGATGGCGACCGAGAAGATCGAAGCCAACCCGACCATCCCGGACGAGACGTTCGCGCTCCCCCCCGAGATCAAGAAACTTCTGGAGCAGCCCTCCACTCCGCCAACCCCGGCGCCCACGGCGCCCGGCAAGACCGACCCGGTCCCGCCCGGCAAGAAGTAGCCCCGCCCGGGATTGGCCGCGCGAGCTCGAACGTTCACGCGGCCCCGGTCCCAGGACCGGGGCCGTTTGTGTCCCGGGGGTTCGCGGGAACGTGCGGCCCCGAGTCCGCCGCCCGCCGGGAAAGGAAGTCACGGAGCAACTCCGCCGCGGCGAGGGCGTCGCGCCGGGTCTTCTTCTGACCGTGGGTGAGCCCGGATCGGGCCATGGCCCAGTCGGCCGCGGCGGTCGTGAGACGCTCATCGTGGAGTTCGATGGGGACGGGGCAGCGTTCAGCCAGACGCGAGGCGAACGCCCGCACGCCCTTGGCGCGGGGGCCCTCCGAGCCGTCCATGTTCAGGGGCAGCCCCATCACGATCCCCCCGGCCCCGGATTCGACGAACGCGCGGCGGACGGCGTCGAGCAGGGCGTTCCCGGCCGCGCGCGCGATCGGGATCTCCAGCACGCCCCGTGGGGACACGATGCGCGTCGCGTCATCGCCCAGGGCCAGCCCGGTCCGCGCATCGCCGAGGTCCACCGCGAGGTACCGCACCGGCCATTGTTGGGGCGCGCCCGGCGCGTGACGCGGGGGCCGGCGCGGCTACTTCAGCCGTTCGTCGAGCGCGTCGTGCAGGGCCTTGAGCGACTCGGCCTTTTCGCGCGGCATGATCAGCGTCGCGTCGGGGGTGTGGATGACGATCAGGTTCTCCACCCCCAGCAGGGCCACGGTGTGCCCGGGGTTGTCCACGGCGACGAGCGAGCCGCGCGTGCCCATGGTGACGGCGCGCCCCACGCCCCCGAGGCGGTTGCCGTCCGCGTCGGCGGGGAGGGTCTCGCCGTAGCTGGGCCAGCTCCCGACGTCGAGCCATTCCACGTCCATGCGCACGGTGCAGACCTGGACCTGCTTGTCGGCCCCCGCGGGCTCCATCACGGCGTAGTCGATGCTGGTCCGGGGGAGCGTGGGGTAGACGCGCCCGAGCGTTTCGGCCTGCGCGGGCGTGCCCCAGGCGCGCTGGATCTCCATCAGCCCCGCGTGGCACTCGGGCTTGAAACGGCGGAGGCAGTCGAGCACGGTCGCGGCTTTCCAGACGAACATGCCGCTGTTCCAGCCGAACAAGCCGCTCTCGAAGTAGGCCTGGGCGCGCTGCGCGTTGGGCTTCTCGACGAAGCGGGCGACGCGGTACGCGAGATTCTCGGATCCGCTCAGCCCGAGCACCGGCGTGCCGCGCTCGACGTAGCCGTAGCCGGTGGCGGGGTACGTGGGCTCGATGGAGAAGGTGACCAGCCGGCGCGGGTCCGCCTCGACGAGCCGGAAGCCCAGGTCCACGCGCTGGCGGAAGACGTCCAGCGGCGCGATCACGTGGTCCGCGGTGAACACCGCGAAGATCGCGCCGGGATCGAGCTTCTCGAAGACCGCGGCGGCGAACCCCACGGCGTTCACGGTGTCGCGCGCGACGGGTTCGCCCAGGATGCGCGCATCGCTGAACTCGGGCAGCGCGGCCCGGATCGCGTCCCGATACGACTCCCCGGTGCAGATGAACCGACGCTCGGGCGGGACGACGCCCTCGAGACGGGCCGCCGCGAGCGCCAGCAGCGAGGCCGGTGGCGCGCCGGGGCGGGGATCGTGGATGAACGGCAGCAGTTGCTTGGGACGGTTCTTGCGGCTCATCGGCCACAGGCGCGTCCCCGCGCCGCCCGCCATGATCATCGCGTAACGCATGGTGCGGACTATATCGGGCCGCGCGCGCCGCGACTTGGACCGCCCCGCTCAGCGCTTCAGCCGGTACGCCGCCGCGAGGATCGCCTCGGCCGACGCGGCCTCGGGTGCGCCCGAAACGGCCCGGCGCACCATCCGCTGCGCCTCGCCAGCGTCCTCCCCCAGCGCGATGAGCGCGGCGATCGCCTCCTCCGCGGGGCCGGAGCGCGCGTCCGGCTCGGCGGCCTCCCGCGTGCCTCGGTCCGTTGCGCCCGGGATGATGAACAGCGCGGCCTTGCCCTTGAGCTCGACGATGATGGTCTCGGCGAGCTTCTTCCCGATCTCGGGCAAGCGCTGCAACGCGGTCTGGTCGCGGGACTCGATCGCTCCCGCCACGACCGGGGGCGGCTCGGCCAGGGCCCGCAGGGCGCGCTTGTTGCCCAGCCCCTTCACGGTGGTGAAGAGCTCGAAGAACCGGCGCTCCTCGGGGGAGGAGAACCCGATCAGCCGGGGGATGAAACTGGCGCCCTGACCCTGGCTCTCGAGGTACTGCATGGTGAACAGGCTGACGCGCTGGCCCAAGGAGGCGGACACGCGCGAAGCCAGATACGCCGGGAGCATGACCTCGTAAGCCAGACCGGAATCTGGGTTGTCGGCGCTCCCCGGGCGGATGACGGCGACAAGCCCTTCCACCGATTCGAGGGTGCCTGACAGACGGGCGATCATGTCCGCAGGGTAACGCGGGGACACGTTGGCCGCGTCGGCCAGATCGCGCCGCGGGCGCGGGGGCTCAGATCCGGCGTTCCGAACGCCGATAACCCAGATGGTGGGTCGATCGGGGTGGGGGGAAATGGGGGCGCAGGAGCCGCGCATGCTGTCGCCGATGTTCCAGCCGTCGATCGTGGGAGCGGGGGTCGGGGTGTCCGAACTGATCCTGGTGGGCACGGAGGAGACGGTGCGTTCGCTGCGCGCGCAGTTGGCGGCGGCGGCGCCCGAGCTGCGCCCGGGCGGGTGCGTGCTGGTGCGGCGGCACGGGTCGGCGGCCGGGCTGACGTGCGACCCGGGTCTGCCGGTGCTGGGTTGGACGGACGAGCTGGTGGCGGTCGCGGCGCGGTGCGGGGTGCGGTGGGCGATCGTGAGTCTACCCGGCGCGATGTCCGCGGCGTTGGCGCGGGCGCGGGCGCTGCTGAAGCAGGCGGGAGTGTCGGAGCGGCTGGTGCCGCCGCTGACAGAGTTGCTGGCGGCGGGGGTCGGGGGGGTCGGGGGGGCGGCGGTCGCCCCGGGCCGGTCGGCGCTCGATCCGGCGGAGTTGATCGCGCGCACGCCGCACGGTCTTGACCGGCGGGCGGTGGGCCGGATCCTCACGGGCAAGCGGGTGCTGATCACGGGAGCGGGCGGGTCGATCGGTTCGGAGCTGTCGCGCTTGGCGGCGGAGTTCCGTCCCGAGCTGCTCATCCTGGTCGAGCGTTCCGAGAACGCGTTGTTCGAGATCGACCGGCAGGTGGCGTCGCGGTTCCCCGACGTGCCGCGCCGGGCGGTGCTGCACGACGTGGTGGACGGCCGCTCGACGCGCGACCTGCTGACGTCGCTGCGGCCGCACACGGTGTTCCACGCGGCGGCGCACAAGCACGTGCCGCTGATGGAGGACCACCCCAGTCACGCGGTGAGCAACAACGTCTTCGGCACGCGCTCGATCGCGGACGCGGCCGCGGCGTGCGGGGCGGAGCGCTTCGTGATGATCTCGTCGGACAAGGCGGTGAACCCCACGAGCGTGATGGGGGCGACGAAGCGTCTGGCGGAGATTTACGTGCGCGCGCGGGCGGGGGCCTCGGCGACGCGCATGAGCATGGTGCGGTTCGGCAACGTGCTGGGCTCGGCGTGCTCGGTGCTGCCGATCTGGTCCAGCCAGTTGAGCGAGGGCGGGCCGGTCACGGTGACCGACCCGCGCATGACGCGGTATTTCATGACCATCCACGAGGCGGCGCTGCTGGTGCTGCAGGCCGCGGCGATGGCGGACGCGGGCGCGGCGACGGGGGCGTTGAACGCCGGGCCGCGCCTGACGCTCGCGGGCGGGGCGTCGCCATCGCGGCCGGACGCGTCGGCGCCGGTGTACGTGCTCGACATGGGCGAGCCGGTCCGGATCCTGGACCTGGCGGTGCGGTTCGTGCGGGCGCACGGGCTAGAGGCGCGCGTGCCGGGCACGCCCGCGCCGGATCCCTCCCGTGCCGCGGCGGACATCGTGTTCACGGGCGCGCGGCCGGGCGAGAAGCTGCACGAGGAGCTGGCGTACGCGGCGGAGAACCTGGCCCCCACGGCGCACCCGGGCATCCACGCCTGGGCGGGCGATGGGCCCGATGAGCGGGCGCGCACCGAGCGAGCGGACGAGATGATCGCGGCCCTGAGCGAGGTGCGGGCCCGGCCCGAGGCGCCGGTGCCGGATCGTGACGCGGTGCTGGCGGTGCTCCGCCGGTATGTACCGGAGATGCAGTCGGGCACGGGCACGGAGCGCGCGCGGTCGGGCGCGGACGCGGGCGGCCCGCCGCGGCTGGCCATCGCGGGTTGAGGCCGTGGCCGGGATCGCGCCGCGCGGGGTCGCGGGCCGAATACCATCGGTGTGCGTGGCGGTCCGCGGATCGCGGCGCCGGGCGTGCCCGCACGGAGGTTGTCATGAGGCCTCAGCCGCTCATCAACACGATGTTGTGGGACCGTGCCGACTGGCTGGGGGTGAGCCATATGGTGGATCCCTTCGGGATGCACCCGCCCATGATGGCGCTCCTGTTCAGGAGCGAACTCGCGGGGCGGAGCGTGTTCAACGACCTGCTCCGGAAGATCGGGCCCGATGATCCGGAGGGCCGGCTCCGGGTGGCGATCATCGAGGGTGAGATCCCACGGCAGCGGCCGGGGTACACGATTCACCTTGGTCCGTACCTCGACAACGAGACCGCGCGCGCGCAGCGGGAAGCGGGCGACGCGCTGGAGGCGACCGTCGCGGTGATCAGCCGCGTCTGCCGGATGTCCCCCACGCCGGGATCGATGGGGCTGGCGATGTTCAAGGAGGCGTACGCACGCGCGCGGCGCTGCGTGCTGATGTCCGCCGGGCCCACGCCGCGGGAGCTTTCGCTCGATTCCGGGCCGCGGATCTGGAAGACCGACCTCGTGTTCCGCCGGGCCGAGGACATTTCCCGCACCGGTCCGGATCAGGATCAGGTCGTGCTCTGATCGTTCCGGCTCACTCCCCGAGGAACCACCAGCGGCGCGGCTGGGTGGTGCGCTTCAGGCCGAAGGCGGCGATGCCCATGCGCTCGACGTGCGCGACGGCCTCGTCGGGCGAATCGGTGAGGAAGAGGTGGTCGAGGTCGCCGGGCGAGATGGTGCCCTGCGCCTCCATGGTGTCGCGCAGGAAGGCCATCATGGGCTCCCAGTAGGCGCGGCCCATGAGCACGATCGGAAAGTGCTTGATCTTGCCGGTCTGCACCAGGGTGGCGGCCTCGAAGAGTTCGTCCATGGTGCCGAAGCCGCCGGGGAGCACGACGAACGCGTACGAGTACTTGACGAGCATGACCTTGCGGACGAAGAAGTAGCGGAACTCCATCCACGAATCGACGTAGGGGTTGGGCTCCTGCTCCATGGGGAGCTTGATGTTGCAGCCGATGGAGCGGCCGCCGGATTCCTTGGCGCCGCGGTTGGCGGCCTCCATCACGCCCGGGCCGCCGCCGGTCATGACGGTGAAGCCCATGCCGGAGAGCCGGGCGCCCATCTCGCGGGCGAGGGCGTAGTAGGCGTGGCTCTCGGGGAAGCGGGCCGAGCCGAACACGGTCACGCACGGGCCCACGAAGTGGAGCATCCGGAAGCCGCGCACGAACTCGATGAAGATGCGGAGGGCGCGCAGCAGCTCGAAGCGGCGGGTGCGGGGCCCTTCGAGGAAGACCCGCTCCTCGGGGTCGCGGGTGCCCTTGCCCCAGGGGCGATCGGCCGCGGCGGCGCCGCCGGAGAGCCCCGTCACGTCGATCTGCCGCCGCAGCCACTCGAGCATCGCGTTCACACCCTTGCTATCGGTCGGGGAGGGCGGCGGCTCGGCCCCGGGGGAGCTTCGGCGCGCGCGTCCGGCGAGGTTACATCGGTCGGCGCCGCCGCCGCGGCGTGAAGGAATGCGCCGCGTGCCGCCCGATTGTGGTAGGCTCGTGAGCGGGGGTATGGACGCGATCCGCCATGACGCGAGATCCGGAATCGCTGGTTCAGGCGGCGGTGGCCGCTTCGGAGATCGAAGCGGAGGCCATGGTGCAGGCGCTGGAGGCGAAGGGCATCCGCGCCGCGCCGTTCGGGTCGCTGCTGGGCCAGTTGCGGGCGGAGGTGCCGACGCCGGGCGTCGCCGTGATGGTGCGGGCCACGGACCTTGACGCGGCGCGGTCGGTGCTGCGGGACCTCAAGGCCGAGCGGGTGGACGTGAACTGGGACGAGGTGGATGTCGGGGAGCTCGAGGATGGAGCATCGGACGGTCCGGCCGCCGCCGCGGCGCCGGGGAGCCCGTCGGCGTGGCGGAGCCCTTCGGCGCGGGTGCTGGTCGCGGTCTTCGTGTGCTCGTTCGCGCTGCTGGCGATCCCGGTGCTGGCGGTCGCGGGCGCGTTCGGGATGGTGCTGAGTTTCCTCGGGCTGGCGGTGGCGCTGCTCGCGCACCGTGCGAAGGGTTGATCGGGGACGCGGCGCGGGTGACGCGCCCCGGGCGCGCGTTCAGTGCACGGGGACGGGATCGCCGATCGATGGTCCCCCGGTCGCGCTCGTGTGCCAGACGATGGGGAAGTCGAGCAGCGCCGCGCCGTCCGCGGCGAGCGCCCGGCAGCGCACCGAACCGGTGGGCGGCATGTCGGGCGCGGGCGTGAGGGTGCACGTGACCGCGCGCGCGGGCGGGTCGAGCCGCACCGAGAGCCACGGGGTTTCGGAATCGAGCCTGACGGAGGCGGGGGGCGGCGCCGCGTCGGAGCGGGCGACGAGCGTTAGGCCGAGCGTGGCGGTCGTGTCGCCCGGGCCGCGCGCGAAGACCAGGCCGCCGGGGAAGGCCCGGTACGCGCTGCGGGTGAGGATCCGCAGCGGCACCCGGGCCGCGTAGGCCGTCCCGTTGAGATTCGGATCGGCATCGCTCGGGGCCCACGTGATGATCCCGTCGATGCATCCGGGCTCGGCGGCCACGGGCCCTTCGGCGCGGAAATGCAGCACCGGGCGGGGAACCTCGACCGGATCGTCGACCGTGCGGACCGTCCAGCCCGGCAGCGAGCACGTCGGCGGACCGACCGTCGGCGGGTCGCCCGGAGCGCCCGGCTCGTACATGAACACGTCGAGGTGCGCCCGCCCGCCCTGGATTCCGGTCAGGCAGGCCGATTCGGGGCGCACGAAGAATGAGACCTCCGTCTGGTACTGCAGCGGGACGTTGATCCGCTCCACCTGCGGCCCCTTGGCGTCGGTCCAGGTCGCGCGGAGGGTGACGATCTGCATCTGCACGCCGACGGCGGGGACCGCGGACACGCCGAAGGTGAGCTCGGTCTGTTCGCCGGGGGGCACATCCGATTTCGAGAGGATGACCTGAAGGCACCCGCAACTCCGGCCGTCGATGGTGACGGACACGGGCGTGTCGAGGGTGTTCTGGAACGCGACGGCTCGGCGGACCAGCGTCCACATCTTCACGACGCCGGCGTCCTCCGCATCGGCCCGCACGATGCGGAACGCGCGGGTCTCGTTCGCGCTCGTCGGGGCCGCGGGGGGGGGGCACGCGGGCGGGCTCGGGGGCGGCTCGTTCGGGCGCGTCGGAACGGCCGCGAGCAGGAGCGGCAACGCAGCGAACGCGGTCAGCAGGGCGCGCGGCACGATCACGGGTTGCTCCCTTCCGGGCTGACCTCGCCGCCCCAGGTCGGCGAGGCGAGCAAGCCCCAGAAATGCCGCGCCTGCTCGACGGTGACGTGCCGGCTGATGCAGCCGTTGAAGATGCGCCCGCCCGGGGGAAAGCCCTCGAAGAGATCGGACTCGTGGAGCGGCTCGTTGACCGCGTACCCGGCGAGGACGCCGATGCCCGGCCCGGCGGTCTCGTTGTCGCTGTCGAAGCAACTGAGCGGGCCGAACATCACGCGCGTTTCCTCATTGAAGATGCGAACCTCGGTCATCCGCTCGATCCATGCCGCGAGGCTCGGCGACTTGAGTTCCTCGGGCAGGCCCGTCATGGCCCGGGCGAGCGCGATGTTCTTCACGTGGTGCGCGGGGAGCGGGTCGAGAACGTCCTCGACTTTCTGCAGGTACGTCGTGCCCTGCACGATCCGCGCGGGGAGCCAGAACGGCCCCACCGGCGTGACCTCGAGCGCGACGAGCGTCTCGATCGGCCACTGGTCGTGGTGCCGGATGGTGCGGAAGAGCCGGGGCGTGAAGCCGTGGTCGGGATCGACCCGCATCTCGACATCGAGCCAGCCGCCGTTGACCTGGCCGTTGACGCGGAACCCGGGCCAGGGCTCTTCCGATGTAGGTTCGAGATACTGAACGTCCTTGGCGCGGCGGACCTGCTCCGTGAGCGTGACGGACCGGTAGGGGATGGCGTAGTCGATGAAACGGCCGAACAGCCGGAGGGGGCCCGGCCCCGCGGCGACCACGTGCGCCGAGTCTTTGATGGATCCGCTCGAATCGGGAAAGTACCAGCCGACCTGGCGTGTGCGCGTGCCGCCGTAATTCTCGGCGATGTGGAGCCACTCGCGCGTGTCCTCGAACATGCCGGAATACGTGTGCTGGAATCGGTGCGTGCCGTCGCTCGCGACCCAGTATTCGGATTCCTCGGCCAGCCAGTACTGGTTGTTGTCGAGGGAGGCGGCCGGAGGGCTGTACTGAACCTGTCGCCAGCGGAGGACCTCGATGGAGGAGTCAAGGGCCTCGAACGCCCGCATCAGGGCCACGGCGCGGGGATCGCCCTCGGGCGCGGCGGGGGGTGTGCTCGCGGTCACGCACAGATGCGCGGCGAGCAACGAAAAAGCGAACATGCTGCGTTTCCTTTGCGGCGTGAGGGTGGCGCGGGCACAACGATGCGGATCACTGCTCAGGGGCCCACTCGCCGAACCTGCAACGAACGTTGTCACGAATCCGGATCACGGTCGTCTTGTTCACGGGTTGCGCGAGCGGGGTCGCGTTCACGGGTGATTTCGATTGAGAGAGAGAGCACACCCAGGCAGAACAGCATCATGGAGGCGCTCTTTGAAATGCCGGTCGCATTACATACTCGCGACGTCGGCCAGGTTACGAGAGAACGGACTGCTCTGTCAAGATCAGTTCCCGAGGTCAAGATCTGAGGTTCGCATGATGTTCGTGCGAAATGATGGACGCGAACACGAGTTTCTATCGTGCGAGCGGTCGGCCGGGCTTCTTTCCCTCCACGGTGAGCGTGGCCCTGGTCTGGTTCGCGCGACCGCCGAGGATTCCGCCGGGCAGGAGGCCGCGGGCGACGTACGCCGCGGCGAGGATCGCGGCGAGCGTGGTGGTCCAGAACTGCCAGTCCTCGATCGGCACGCGCATGGGATTCGGTCTCGGCTGCGTGGGCTGGGAGGCGGGGGCGAACGGTCACGCGCCCAGGGCGAGGGCGAGGCGGTAGGCGACGAACGCCGCGGCGTAGGCGACGAGGCTCATCCACGCGAGTTGCAGGAGGGCCCAACGGATGCCGCCGGCCTCGCGGGCGGTGACGGCGAGGGTGGGGAGGCACTGCATGGCGAGGATGTAATAAATAAGAAGCGACCAGCAGACGGCGGGTGTGAAGACGGGCGTGGTGCCGTCGTCGCGGGTGGCGGCGGAGATTTTCTGGAAGACGCCGTCGCGGGACGAGTCCTCCTCGCCGGCGAAGACGATGCTCATGGTGGAGACGAAGACCTCGCGGGCGGCGAAGGAGCTGAGCACGCCGATGGTGAGCTGCCAGTCGTACCCGAGGGGGGCGAAGACGGGCTGGGCGGCGCGGCCCATCATGCCGAGGAACGATGACGACTTGGCGTGGGCCCGCTCGACGTGGTCGGCTTCGGCGTTCATGGCCTGGGCCAGGGTGTAGGCGTCGGAGACGGCGTCGGGGCTCTCGGCGACGGCGCTGCGCTCGACCAGGGCCTGGGCGTCGGCGCGGAGCTGGTCGGCGCGGGCGGGTGGCGCGACGTGGGGGAAGCTGCCCAGCCACCACAGCACGATGCAGATCGCGAGGATGTTGGTGCCGGCGCTGCGGAGGAAGACCAGGGCGCGGTCCCAGGTGGTCAGCAGGGCGGTGCGGAGCGACGGGATCTTGTAGGTCGGCAGTTCCAGGGCCATGGGTCGGCTGCGGCCGCGGAGGATGGTGCCGCGCGCCAGGGCGGCGCTGCCCACGGCGGCGAGGATGCCCAGGGCGTAGCAGCCCACGAAGGCCAACGCCGCGAGCGTGGGCCGGTGGCCGAAGAGCAGCGTGATGAGCATGACGTAGACGGGGATACGGGCCGAGCAGGTGGTGAAGGGGGCGACCAGGATGGTGGTGAGACGTTCCCTCGCGTCGGGAACGCCGCGGGCGGAGATGATGCCGGGCAGGGCGCACGCGTGGCTGGAGAGGAGCGGGACGAACGCGTGACCGGGCAGGCCGAAGGGCCGCAGCAGGCGATCCATGACGAACGCGCCGCGGGCGAGGTAGCCGGTGTCCTCCAGGAGCGAGATCAGGAAGAAGAGGAGGCAGATCTGGGGCAGGAAGATGACGGTGGCGCCCACGCCCGCGATCACGCCGTCGGCGACGAAGTCGGCGAGCAGCCCGGCGGGGAGAAGCTGGCGGGTCAGCCCGGTGAGGCCCGCGCCCAGCGCGTGCGCGAGCCAATCCGGCTGCCACGCCGCGGCCCAGCCCGGGTTGCCCGCGAAGAGTCCGTCGATGGCGTCCATCGGGTAGCGGGCGAGCTTGAAGAGCGTGAAGAAGAGCCCGCCCATGACGAGGGCGAACACCACGGCTCCCATCAGCGGATGGGTGACGACGTGGTCGACGCGGTCCGTGAAGGTGCGGCCCGCGGTGGTCGTGGTGGGGGGGCGGCCGGCGACGGCGCGGGATGCGGCTTCGAACGCCCAGGCGCGCAGGTCCGGGATGGTGCGGCGCGGCTCGGTCCGTGCGGGGAGGTCGGCCAGGGCGTGGCGCAGCGCGTCGAGGCCCTCGCCGGAGCGGGCGCCGCAGGGGACCACGGGGCACCCGAGCGATTCGGCCAGGGCCCGGGCATCGGGCTCCGCCCGGGCGCGGCGGGCCAGGTCGATCATGTTGAGCGCGACGACGGTGGGCAACCCCTCGCGGAGGCACTCGCCCACGAGCACCAGGTTGCGGCCGAGGTTCGTGGCGTCCACCACGATCAGCACGGCCTCGGGGGGCGCGGCACGGCCCCCCCCCGCCCCGCCCCCGACGCGGGCCCGGCCGGCGAGCACGTCGCGACAGAGGATGGCCTCGGGCTGGTCGAGGTCGAGCGAGTAGATCCCGGGCAGGTCAATCAGGTCGGCGACATGGCCGTGAGCGGGGGGGCCGGCGGGGTCGGTCGCCGCCGCCGCGTCCGCCAATTTCACCCGGCCCAGGCGGGCTTCGAGCGTCGTGCCGGGGAAATTCGAGGTCTTGTGGCGCAGGCCGCTGAGGCGATTGAAGAGCGTGGTTTTCCCGGTGTTGGGGTTGCCCAGCAGCGCGATGCGGGGCGGGGACAGGGGAGGGGGCGTGTGGCCGGCGGCGGGCGGGCCCGACGGGGTTACGGCGATCGGTGCGTCATGCGCGCTCGATTCGATCACGGGGTCCCCCAGGTGTCGGAAGGTCGCCAGGGCCGCGGACGATGGGATCGGGTGGACCCGTTGCGCCACGGGCGCGCGGGGTCAGGGTGCGGGTGTGACCATGATTCGTTCGGCCAGGGGGCGGGAGAGACCGATGCGGCAGGTGCCCGCGCCGCCGGTGGTGACGGCGACAATGCAAGGCGCGCCGGCGCGGCACAGGCGGATGTCCGCGTTGCAGCAGAGCCCCATCGCCTCAAGAAAGGAAGCGTCGGCGGGGTCGAGCGCCGAGCCGCAGACCACGCCCCGCTGCCCGGGCCGGAGCTGGCTCAGCGCGACCGGCGATCGACATGGTTCCCGGCTGGGCATGGTCACATTCAGCTCCGAGGGATCGGTCTCACGATCGGTTCTCTGGCACAACAGTCGGTTCGGGTGATTATTTCGGATTTGTTTATCGTAAATTATCCAACCGCCGGGAGTATACGCCAATTGAGACTGGATCGCAATGGGTGGAGATCCTCCGTGTACAGCCTTGCAAATGAAGGATACGACTGGACGGAAAATTTGTTCGATAAAAATTTGGTATTCATCCGAGATTTCATCCTTCCCATGCCATCAGACAAGGTCGCGGTACCGCCTGTAACGGGGATGCGGCGGCGGTTTGACACACCCTGCTCAGGCGGCAGGGTCGTCACGAGACGAAGCCGACCGGATCAAAATTGTCTCCTGCGATGGTCGGCGGGGCCGGTGTTTCGCCCATTGGTGACGGCGTGCTCGGTCGGGCTCCTCCGGCTGGGCGACGCCGCGGCGTCCGCGTCCGCGGGAGCGTGTCCCGGGCGCGATCCCTCCGTCGCCGCGCCGAACCTCCTTCCCTCAGGAGTGCGAACATCATGGAAGCGCCGAATTACAACGAGGCCACGGACGCCGCGGCGGCCGTGACGTCGAATTTCTTTAACATTCACGAGGTTGGTCGGGTGACGATCGCCACGATCGAGGCGAGCACGATCCGGGAGCGTCAGGCGATGCGTCTGCGTGAGGAACTTCTGGGGATGGTGCAGTCTTCGCGGGGCCTGCTGGCGGTGTGCATGCGGGACGTGGAGTACATCACGTCGTCGTTCCTGGCGGCGCTGGTGGAGATCTCCGGGAAGTGCGCCAAGGCGGGCGGGCGGCTGGTGCTGTACCAGGTTCAGCCGAAGATCCAGTCGGACATGCGTGCGTGCGGCGCGGTGAAGCACCTGCGGATCGCGTCGTCGCTGGGGGAAGCGAGCGCGATGGTGATGGAGAGCCAGGCGCGGGCGGTCGCGCGGGGGTCGGGCCGGGGGCTGCTGGCTCGGCTGTTCAAGGGCGCGGCGTAGGGGGGGCGGCGCTCAGCCGCACAGGCGGCGGGCGGCCTGCTCGTAGCGTTCGCGCGTGCCGCGGACCACCTCGGGCGGGAGCGCGGGGCCGGGCGGGCACTTGTTCCACCGGGCGCGGGCGACGAGGTCTTCGAGATGCTCGCGGAGGAACTGCTTGTCGAAGCTGGCCTGGGGCCGGCCGGGCGCGTATTGGTCGGCGGGCCAGAAGCGTGAGCTGTCGGGGGTGAGGGCTTCGTCGATGAGGATGGGCGGGGTCCAGACGCGTCCGGCCCGTTGGGCGGCGGAGGATTCCACGCCGAATTCGAACTTGGTGTCGGCGATGATGATTCCTCGTTCGAGCGCGAACGCGGCGGCGGCGCGGTAGACAGCGAGCGAGGCGTCGCGGAGGAACCCCATGGTTTCGAGGCCGACGAGCTCGGCGGCGCGCTCGAAAGAGATGTTCTCGTCGTGCTGACCCGAGGGCGCCTTGGTGGCGGGGGTGAAGATGGGCTCGGGCAGGCGGTCGCACTGGCGCAGCCCGCGCGGCAGGGTGATGCCGCAGACCGAGCCGGCGGACTGGTACTCCTTCCATCCTGAGCCTTCGAGGTAGCCGCGCACGACGCACTCGATGGGGATGACCTCGGCGCGGCGGGCGATGGTGGAACGGCCCTGGAGGAACGCGCGTTCGGGCTCGGAGAGGGCGCGTCCGGCGTCGGGGAGGTCGTCGAGGTCGGTGGAGAGAAGATGGGTCTGGACGATGCGTCGGGACTCGATGAAGCGGAACCAGTGCGCGGCGATGGAGGTGAGCAGGCGGCCCTTGTCGGGGATGGGAGTGGGCATGACGACGTCGAAGGCGCTGACGCGATCGGACGCGACGATGAGCAGGCGTGGCCCGAGGCGCGGGTCGGGGGGGAGTTCGTAGACGTCGCGGACCTTGCCGCGCCGGAGCAGGCGGAAGCCCGCGGGCGCGGCGGGGGGAGCGTCCTGGTGGTCCGGGGGCGTGTTCACGGGAGATGGTACGGGGAGCGGGCGGGCCGGGGCCTTGGCGGGCTCGGCCCGGGGTGCTTATTCTGGTGTCCGCTCCGGGCCCGCGCCCGCGCCTGGCCGACCATGTTCACATTCGCCGTGCTGGACAACAACGGACCCGCGCTCGACTGGCCCTTGCGCCAGGCGTACATGGTCGGCCCGGACGAGATCCCGTTGCCGGCGGACCTGGAGTGCGAGGGCGGGCTGATCCGTTGCCGGAAGCGTTCGCCGGAGTCGGCGGGGCTGTGCGTGCAGTTCCAGGTGGACGCGAGCGCGGAATCGCCGGGTGGTCTGGCGCCCGGGCTGCTGTCGCTGCGGACGAGCCTGCTGCCGCCGCGGGAGCGTCCGTACCTGCTGGCGTTGGAACTGGCGCGTCACCGGCTGATGCTGTTCCTGAACAAGCTGGAGGACTGGGCGTTGTCGGACCTGTCGTCGGAGTCGCCGGCGATGTCGCTGTTCGAGCGTGCGCGGGGCGCGTTCACGGAGGCGTTGAGCGCGCACCGTGTGGAGGCGTCGGGCCCGGCGTCGCTGGCGGGGTACTCGGTGGAGGCGGACCGGTTGTCGCGTCACGCGTTGTCGCTGGCGGTGGAGGCGGGGGAGGCGCTGGCGTTGTCGCAGGGGCGGGTGCAGTACGGGCGTCGGGTGAGCGGCGAGCTTGCGGCGCTGGCGGAGACGCTCGCGCCGCCGGCGAACGCGTTGACGGACCACGAGACGAAGGCGTCGCGGGCCGCGGCGCTGGGGACGGTCGGGGTGATCCTGTCGGACACGCCGGCGGTGGGGTGCGCGGTCAGCCCCAACGCGTTCGCGCCGATGCTGCAGCAGGCGGTGCAGGCGGCGTCGGATTTCGTGTGCCTGCCGATGCGTTGGATCGACCTGGAGCCGAGCGAGGGGAAGTACTCGTTCGCGAAGACGGACCGGTGGATCGAGTGGGCGGTGCTGCAGGCGAAGCTGCCGGTGGTGGCGGGCCCGGTGATCGATTTCCGTCCGCGGTGCGTGCCGGAGTGGCTGTACATCTGGGAGCACGACTACGAGACGCTGCGGGACCTGGTGTACGAGCACGTGAAGAACGTGGTGACGCGGTACCGCAAGACGGTGCAGACGTGGACGATCGCGTCGGGGCTGCACGTGAACACGAACTTCATGTTCAGCTTCGAGCAGGTGATGGACCTGACGCGGACGAGCGTGCTGCTGGTTCGGAAGCTGCACCCGAAGGCGAAGATCCAGATCGAGATCGCGCGTCCGTGGGGGGAGTACTACGCGGACCACACGCGTTCGATCCCGCCGTCGTTGTACGCGGAGATGATCAACCAGGCGGGGGTGCCCATCGACGCGCTGGCGGTCCGGTTGCAGATGGGGCACGCCGAGCCGGGGCGTTCGACGCGGGATCTGCTGTCGATCTCGACGCTGCTGGATCGCTTCGGCGCGCTCGACAAGCCGCTGGCCGTAACGGCCATGGGCGCGCCCAGCACGCCCCCGGACGCCGAGGCCCTGGGCCCGGGCGCGATGCGGGAGCCGGGGTACTGGCGCGAGCCGTGGTGCGAGGCGGCGCAGGAGCGGTGGCTGCGGCACGCCGCGGCGGTGGTGCTGGGCAAACCGTTCGTGCAGTCGATGTGCTGGCAGGACCTCTGCGACGCGGACAAGGAGGGCGAGATGGCCGGGGGCGGCCTGCTCAACGCGCAGGGTCAGCCCAAGCCGGCGGCGCGGCGGATGATGGAGATCCGGGCGGCGCTGCGCGAGAAGAAGCCGCCGATGCCGTGAAGGGGCGCGGCGGCGGTACACTGCCGGGCATGCCTGCCCGCGTCACCCCCTCGGCCCGTCCGCGCGTGTCTCCCCTGGTGCTCATCATCCGTGATGGCTGGGGCGAGAACCCCAACCCGTCGCACGCGTCGTTCAACGCGGTGGAGGTGGCGCGGGGGCGCGGGCTGCTGCCGGTGGACGACCGGCTGCGGCGTGAGTGGCCGCGGACGCTCATCAAGACCAGCGGCGAGGACGTGGGGCTGCCCGGGGGCACGATGGGCAACAGCGAGGTGGGGCACCAGAACATCGGCGCGGGGCGCATCGTGCCGCAGGAGTCGCTGGTGATGACCAAGGCCTGCGAGGCCGGGCTCCACACCAACGCCGCGCTCAAGAACGCGATCCAGCGGATCAAGTCCGGCGCCGCTCCACTCGGTCCGTGGCCCAAGGCCGCGAAGCGCGGGCGGGCGCTGCACCTGCTGGGCATCAACTCCGACGCCGGGGTGCACGGCCAACTCGAGCACCTGTACGCGATCCTCCGGGCCGCCAAGAAACTCGGCGCGCCAAAGAACCGCGTCTTCATCCACCTCTTCACCGACGGGCGCGACACCGGGCCCTTCACGGGCAGGACGTACGCCCAGCGGGTCGGCCGCGCGTGCGCGAAGATCGGGATCGGGCGCATCGCCAGCGTCGTCGGGCGTTACTACGCGATGGACCGCGACCACCGCTGGGAGCGGGTCGCGATGGCCTACTCCCTCCTCACCGGGCACGGGCTCCACGTCGGCTTCGACGATCCAGTCGACTGCGGGCGCTGGGCCGCACTCGCCCCGTGGCTCCCGCCCGAAGAGGACGAAGACGGCGACCTCGACCACGTCACCGGCGGCATCGCCCTCGCCCCGGTCTTCGAGACGGCCGCGAAAGCGATCGGGGACTACTACAAGGACCCCGACGCCTACGCCCAGACCGACGAGCCCACGCGCACGAGCAGCATGGCCGGCGACGAGTTCCTGCTCCCCCGCATCGTCGCGCAGACGCCCAAGGACGTGGCGATGAGCCGCGTGCGTCCCGGGGACAGCGTGATCTTCTTCAACTACCGGGGCGACCGCCCGCGGGAACTCTCCGCCGCGTTCTGCTTCCCCGACGCGGAGTGGGCGAAGGTCAAGCCCAGCCCCGACTCGGGCAGGGTCGGCTTCGACCGTGGGAAGAAACTCAACCTTCATTACACCATCATGACCGAGTACTGGGAGAAGCTGCTGCCGCATGTGCAGGGGGTCGCGTTCCCCCGGCCGCCCAGGATGAAGAACATCGGGGGCGAGGTGCTCGCGTCGCTGGGCCTGCGGCAGTTCCGCTGCGCGGAGACGGAGAAGTACCCGCACGTCACGTTCTTCTTCAACGATTATCGCGACGAGCCGTTCCCCGGCGAATCCCGCGAGAACCCCCAGAGCCCAAGGGTCGCGACGTACGACATGAAGCCCGAGATGGCTGCCGGGGCGGTCACGGCCGCGGTCTTGAAGCGGCTCGCGGTCGGGGGCCGCGCGGACGTTCTCATCGTCAACTTCGCCAACGGCGACATGGTGGGGCACACGGGGAACCTCGAGGCCGCGGTCAAGGCGTGCGCGGCCGTGGACGCGGGCGTGGGCGCGATCATGGACGCGACGCTGGCCGCCGGCGGCGCGCTGATCATCACCGCCGACCACGGCAACTGCGAGCAGATGTTCGATCCCGCCACCGACGCGCCGCACACCGCGCACACGGTGTACGACGTGCCGCTGTTCGTCGTGGGCCCGCGGTTCCGCGGCGCGCGGCTGCGGGGCGATGCCGACGCGTCGGGGTGGTTCCGGCCCGAGGTCCGGGCGCGGCGCGGCAGGCTGGCCGACATCGCTCCCACCGCGCTGGCGATGATGGGGCTGCCCCAGCCGCCCGAGATGACCGGGGTGAGCTTGCTGGCGTGACCGCGGCGGTTCGCCGGCACGGCGGGAAGGGTCTTACTCGTCTTCCGGGTCGGCGTCGGCCGCGGCGGGCTTGACGATTCGTTCCGAGAGGCTCTGCTGGCGCTGCTCCGTCTGGGCCAGCCGTCGCTCCAGGCTCCGCAGCCGCTCGCCCAGGCCGCGAATTTCTTCAGAGAGCTGCTCGACCAGCCGCTCCTGGAAGCCGGCGTGCTCCTCCAGCTTCACCAGCCGGTCCACGAGTTTTCCCGCCTCGGATTCGGCCATGACGTGGGCTCCCGGTTCGGTTACGCTCAAGGGTATGAAGAGACGCCCTCCTTGGTGTGGTTCGCCGTTGGCGCGTGTGCTCGCCGTCGGGCTGGTGGCCGCGTGGGCGGGCGCGTCCGCGGCGGGTGCCGACGAGCCCGCGCCGTTGGCGCTCGACCTGTCCGAGTCGTACGTGGCGCAGGCGCGGGCCGAACGGGCCGCCGCGGCGGATCAAGGGCGCGAGGCGCCCCCCGGGGCGCGAACGCCGTTCGGGATCGCGGGCGGGCAGTGGCTGTCGTTCGGGGTCGGGTACGGGAACGACTTCAAGAGCAACAACTCGTACAACGCGCGAGCCGGGATCTCGTGGTTCCTCGCTGACGATGTGCAGTTCGAGGTCAACCTCAACGGCTGGTACTTCGACCAGAAGGGGGACGACACCGGGGGCATCAACCCCGACTTTTTCTTCCGCTGGCACTTCTGGGCCGCCGAGAACCATGACTGGACGGTCTACGCCGACGTGGGAATCGGGCTGCTGTTCGCGTTCGACAACGTGCCCGACCGCGGCACGGGGTTCAACTTTACGCCGGGGGCGGGCGTGGGCTTCACCACGCGGCTGGGCGAGGGCGAGAACCGTCTGCAGGTGGGCGTCCGTTGGGCGCACATCTCCAACGGCCGCATCAGCGGCGACGAGCGCAACCCGGCGCGGGACTCGATCATGCCGTACGTGGCGATCGTGATCCCGTTCTGAGCGCGGGCGCGTCGCGGTACACTTGGCCCGTGCAGGGCAGCGGATCAGACTGGACGCGCGGACCGGCGAAATGGGCTGCCGTGGCGGTGCTGGGTGCCGGTGCTCTCGGGGGCATGGTGTGGTCCATGACCGCGGATCGGCCGGGCGTCGCGCGGGTCGGGCGGCCCGTGGAATCACCACTGGGCTCGCTCGCCGGTCCGACCCCGGGGCCCGCGCACGAGCGGGGCGAGGCAGGGTCGCCGCGGCGGAGCGGGCTCGAACGCCGGGTGAACCTCAACACGGCCGGGGCGGCCGAGTTGGAATTGCTCCCGGGAATCGGCCCGGCCATGGCGCGCCGGATCATTGAGCATCGCGGCGCGCACGGGCCGTTCCGCTCGATGTCGGATCTTGATGCGGTGTCGGGCATCGGCCCCGCGAAGCTCGCGAAGATCGAGCCGCTGGTGTCGTTTGAATAGGGCGGCGGATCGGGGGTCACGTCGGGCCGCGCGCGGCCGTGCGTGCGGGCGCCCGCCGGAGCGAACGCGGGTCGCAACCCGGGCGGAGGGCGACCGGTGGACCTGATCTCGGTGGTCTCGCGTCTGCCGGAAACATCGCGCACGACCGCGGCGCTTCGGGCCGGTCGGCGGGTGCTGGCGCGCGGTTCGGTGGGATCCTCGGCATCCTTCTTTGCCGCGGCGTTGGCGCGGGCCGCCGGAACGGGAACGCCGATGCTGCTGGTCACGGCCCATGCGGACGAGGCGGACGAGACGATCGACGAGCTGGGCGCGGCGGGGCTGCCGTCCGTCCGTTTTCCCGCGCTCGAGGTGCTGCCGGGCGAGTCCGCCGTGTCGCTGGAGCTGTTGGCGGAGCGGCTGGCGGTGGTGCGTCGGCTGGTCGCCAAGGGCGGCGTCGCGGACGATCTGTTCCTGGTGGCCCCGATTCACGCGCTGATGCAGGCGGTGCCGACACCGGAGCGGCTGGGCGATTTCTCGCTCGCGCTGACCCGGGGTCAGGGCATCGGGCCCGCGGCGGTGGTGCGCTGGCTGGACGCCTCGGGGTATCGGAGGTCCGACTCGGTGCGCGAGCCGGGCGAGTTCGCGGTGCGCGGCGGGATCCTGGACGTGTTCGCCCCCGGGGCGCTGGTATCGGTTGCGGGTGGAGAGGCCGAGTCGCGGGAGCTGACCGCCGCGCCGGTGCGGCTGGATTTTTTCGGCGACGAGATCGAGCGCCTCAGCGAGATCGACCCGGACACGATGGGTTCGGACCGGGCGTTGCAGCGGGTGGAGTTGGTCTGCGCGCGGACGGATCTGCTGACCCGCGATACGGGGGCGGCGAGCCTGCTGGACTATCTGCCGGAGCGGTCCTGGGTGGCGCTCCGGGAGACGCTGGAGATCACCGAGCAGGCGCGCGGGTACTACGAGCGGGTGCTCGACGCGCGGGGCGTGTACGGCCCGCCCGCGGTCTTCAGGCGGCTGAACGAGCGGTTCCCGTCGATCGTGGAGATCAACCAGTTCTCGACGGGGATGATGACGCCCGCAGCTCCGGACCAGCTCGGTGGCGGGGGCGCGGGGGAGTTCGTGGAACTCCCGGTCGCGGCGTTGCCCACGCTCGCGCGGGACGCGGGCGAGGCGGTCGCGGAACTCGCGTCGATGGCCCGTGGGAGGGACGGGGCCGCGGCGCGGCGCGTGGTGGTGTACGTCCAGAACGCGGGCGAGCGGGCGCGGCTGGGCGAGCTGCTCTCGGGCGCGGGGGTGGCGGGGGCCGACCGCATCGGCGCGGCGGTCTCGTACGTGCATCGGGGGTTCATCATCGATTCCACCGACGGCGGTCTGGCGGCCGTGCCGTACCACGAGCTGCTGCACCGCTTCGAGACGCGCCGGCGCTTCGCGCGCCTGCGGGCGCGGTCGGCGTCCGACTCGTTCCTTGGGATCGAGGTGGGCGACTTCGTGGTCCATGCCGAGCACGGCATCGCGCGTTTTACTGGGCTGAGGCTGATGCGTCCGCGCGAGGCGATGCGGTCGCGGCCCGCGATGCCCTCGGACGCCCGCGCCGCCCAGGCGAGCGCCACGCCGGACGGCGAGGTCGAAGAGTACCTCACGCTCGAGTTCGCCGCGGGCGCGAAGCTGCACGTGCCGGCCACCCGGATCGACCAGGTGCAGCGCTACGTCGGCGCTCCCAAGGGCAAGCCCACGCTCTCGACCCTGGGGGGGAAGCGCTGGCAGAATCAGAAGCAGGCCGTGGCCGAGTCCGTGCGGGGGCTGGCGGCCGAGCTGCTGCGGGTGCGCGCGGCGCGCGAGAGCCTTCCGGGGATCGCGTACCCCAGCGACACGCCGTGGCTCAAGGAGTTCGAGGACGAGTTCCCGTACGAGGAGACGCCGGACCAGTCGGCCGCGATGGCCGAGATCAAGCGTGACATGCACGGGGCACGTCCGATGGACCGGCTGGTCTGCGGCGACGTGGGGTTCGGCAAGACGGAGCTGGCCATCCGCGCCGCGTTCAAGGCGTGCGAGGCGGGGCGGCAGGCCGCGGTGCTGGTCCCCACCACCGTGCTGGCGGAGCAGCACGAGCGCACGTTCCGGTCACGTTTCGCGTCCTACCCCTTCCGGGTCGAATCGCTGTCGCGATTCAAGTCGGACGCGGAGGCGCGGCGCGTGCTCGAGGACGCCGCGGCGGGGAAGGTGGACGTGCTCATCGGCACGCACCGGCTGCTCTCGGCGGACGTGCGTCTGCCCGAGCTGGGGCTGGTGGTGGTGGACGAGGAGCAACGATTCGGGGTCGAGCACAAGGAGCGTCTGCTGGCCATGCGGCTGACCGCGGACGTCCTGACGCTCACCGCCACGCCCATCCCGCGCACGCTGCACATGTCCATGCTCGGGCTGCGCGACATCTCCTCGCTGACCACGCCCCCCATGGACCGGCGCGCCGTGGTGACCGAGGTCATCCCGTACAACGAACGACGGATCGGCGCGGCGATCGCCCGCGAGCTCTCACGCGACGGGCAGGTGTTCTTCGTTCACAACCGCATCCACAACATCCGGACCGTCGCGGACGACGTGCAGCGCCTGGCGCCGGGGGCGCGGATCGTGATCGGCCACGGCCAGATGCCCCCCAAGGAGCTCGAGGCGGTCATGCTCGCGTTCATGCGCCGGCAGGCGGACATTCTCGTGTCCACCAACATCATCGAGTCGGGGATCGACATCCCCACCGCGAACACCATTTTCATCAACGACGCCGATCGCTTCGGCCTGGCGGACCTGCACCAGCTGCGGGGGCGGGTCGGGCGCTACAAGCACCGGGCCTACTGCTACTTGCTGCTCCCCAAGACGCGTCATGTCACCGAGATCGCCCGCAAGCGGCTCAAGGCGCTGGAGGAATTCTCGATGCTCGGCGCCGGGTTCAAGATCGCCATGCGCGACCTCGAAATCCGCGGCGCGGGCAACATCCTCGGTCCCGAGCAGTCCGGCCATATCGCCGCCGTCGGCTACGACATGTACTGCCGCCTGCTCGAGCGTGCGGTGAAGGAGCTGCGGCACGAGCCCGTCGCCGTGTCCAGCGACGTGTCCATCGAGATCGGCGTCTCGGGGCTGATCCCCAAGCCGTACATCCCTTCAGAGTCCCGCCGGTTGGAGGCGTATCGCAGGTTCGCCGCCGCGGCGTCGATCGAGGAACTCCAGCGCGCGGAGTCGGACCTGGTGCAGGCGTACGGGCCGCCCCCCGAGCCGGTCTCGCGGCTGATTCAACTGGCGCAGATCAAGGTCGCGGCACGGGCCATGCACGTCCGCTCGATCTCAATCCGGGGGGCGGACGTGTTCGTGCGCGCATCACCTCCGGACGCCGTTGCGCAACGCTTGCGCCGCGCCAAGGGGACGGTCCGCGTGCTGCCCGGCGAGAAGAAGGATGACCCGGGGGAGGTGTACTACCGACCTCCCGGCAACTACCTCAATCCGGCGACGCTGCTGGTGCTGCTCCGTAGGCACCTCGTGGACGGGCCGGTCGAGACGGCAAGTCGGAGCGCGACCGGACCGTCTGCGCGCCCGCCCCGGTCATGAATGGCCATCGTCGGCGGTTTGAAGCGGGCGATCGCTCGCCGCTCTGCTCGCCGGGCGGAGGTGCGCGCATTCGGAGAGAAGAGAAATGTGGAGCGGAAGGGACTCGAACCCTCGACCCCGAGCTTGCAAAGCTCGTGCTCTACCAATTGAGCTACCGCCCCTCGTGGGAGCGATTCTGGGCATGCGGAAGGGGTGGGGTCAAGATCGCGAGTATCACCTTTTGAGGTGGCGATTCACTTGACGGACACGTGGCGAACCCGTTACCGTTGTCCGAGAACCTCGTGGCTGTTTGACGGGGGCTGGGGTGCCGTGCCGCGACGAGTCCGTTCAGAAGGTCGATTGCTCCGGGGAATGCTCGCATGCATCAACGTTTTTCTCGTCGGTTGAACGCCGGGTCGTGGTCCCTGGTCGGCGCCGCCTGGCTGGTGCTGGCCGGGGGGGCTCCGGCGTGGGCACAGCCGCAGGAGCAGCCCAAGCCTTCCCAGCTCAAGGACAAGCCCGAGGCCAAGCCCAAAGATGAGAAACCGAAGAAAGAAGAAGCCGTCCCGAAGGCGGAAGCCGGCGATCTGGACGGTCCATCGCTCCGCGTGACCAAGTTCGTGATGTCGTACGCGACCGAGCACCCCTCGCTGCCGCGCCTGGCGGACGCGATGAACATCCCGATCACGCTGGGCCGTGGCCCGGATGGATACGTGGCGCCGCGCGCGGGCGGGGTGACCCGGACCATCCGCCTGTCGGACGTGACCGAGTCGTTGCCCGCCTCGGAGACCACTTTCAGCGTCGGCGCGATCAACGAGGTCTGCAAGCAGGTGTTCCAGTGGTTCAGCACGCAGGGGATCATCGGCGTGTTCTGCGCGCCCAGCGCCGAGGACCTGCTGGCCACGGCGGAGGATCTCGCGAGCGTCGAGGACAAGCGCGAGGGCCGTACCACCCTCAGCCTGGTGGTCACGACGGCGGTTGTGAAGCAGATCCGGTCCGTGGCGGCGGGGGAGCGGATTGCGTCGGCCGAGCGTATTAACAACGCCGCGCACGATCGGATCCGGCGCCACTCCCCGGTGGCCGCGCCGCCGGGCGGGCCATCGGGCAAGGGCGATCTGATCCGCAAGGACCTGTTGGACGACTACGTGCTGTCGCTGAACCGGCACCCGGGCCGGCGCGTGGACGTCGCGGTGTCGGGTGCGGGCCAGCCCGGCGAGGCGCTGCTGGATTATCTGGTCACTGAGAACAAGCCGTGGATCGCGTACGGGCAGGTCTCGAACACGGGCACCGAGCAGACGAGCATCTGGCGCGAGCGGTTCGGGTTCTCGCACAGCCAGTTGCTGGGCTTTGACGACATCTTCACGCTTGATTACGTGACTGCGGGCTTCAAGGAGTCGCACGCCATCGCGCCGAGCTACGAATTCCCGGTCGGCGATCTTGACCGGCTGCGGGCCCGCCTGTACGGCTCGTGGGCGAAGTTCGACGCGTCGGAGGTGGGGTTCGCCGGCGAGCAGTTCAGCGGCGAGGACTGGACCGGCGGGGGCGAGGTGATCTGGAACGTGTTCCAGCACCGCGAACTGTTCCTGGACGTGGTCGGCGGGGCCCGCTGGCAGCACGTGAAAGTGCAGAACAAGACGGTGCAGCTCGAGGGCGAGGACGATTTCTTCCTTCCTCACGCCGGTCTGCGGCTGGAGCGGTTCACCGACCTGAGCCAGACCACCGCGTCGATCAACTTCGAGTGGAACGTGGCCGACATCGCGGCGACGGGCCTGCCGCAACTGGAACGGCTGGGCCGCCTGCAACCGGATCGCAGCTTCACGCTGTTCCAGTGGGGTCTGACGCACGCGTTCTACCTGGAGCCGGTGCTGAACCCCGAGGGCTGGGGGAAGGTCGAAGCGGACCAGGCCACGGACACGGACTCGACCCTCGCGCACGAACTCCAGCTCTCGTTCCGCGGCCAGGCGTCGCTGGACGATCGCCGCCTGGTGCCGAACTTTGAGGAGACCGTCGGCGGGTTCTATTCCGTGCGCGGGTACCCCGAGTCGGCGGCCGCGGGCGACACGGTGCTGATCGGATCGATCGAGTACCGGATGCACATCCCGCGCCTGTTCGCCATCGAGGCCGAACCCCGAACCCTGTGGGGCGAGCAGTTCCGCCTTGCCCCGCAGCAGGTGTACGGACGAACGGACTGGGACCTGATCTTCCGCACGTTCATCGACGCGGGGCGGACCATCAACTCGAAGCGTCAGACGTTCGAGCGGGACAACACGCTGGTCGGAACGGGCGTGGGGATTGAGTTCCTGTTCCGGCGCAATTTCAACGTGCGCGTGGACTGGGGTGTCGCTCTCGACGAGATCCCGGACCAGGTGAAGCAGGGTTCCAACCGGTTCCATATCTCGGCGACCATTCTGTTCTGATGGCGTGTGAAGAGCCGCGGTGGGGGGGGTGGGGGTTGGGGGGTGGGGGGCGTCCGGCCCGGGCGCGGCGAAGGCAATTGGCACAGTCGACGAAGCGAGGAGCATTCCATGACCACGACCCAGCACGACGCATTGGCCATCTCCCGGCTGCTCCGGCACGCCGGGGCTTGCTCGGCCTGCATCTTCCTCCTGTCCGCCCCGCTGCTGGCCGGCCCTGAGAACCCGCAGGTGGTCAAGGGCAAGGTGCAGATCAACCGCTCCGGCGACGTGACCGTGATCGAGGCCTCGCGCAACTCGATCATCAACTATTCATCGTTCAATGTTCGCTCGGGCGAGACGGTCCGGTTCGTGCAGCCCGATGCCGCGGCCCGGGTGCTCAACCGCGTGACCGCGCCCGACCCGAGCCGGATCGACGGCACGCTCACCGCCAACGGTCGCGTGTACATCGTCAACCCCGCGGGCGTCTACTTCGGGCGCGGGGCGCTGGTGGACGTCGGCCGCATTTATGCCGCTGCGGGGAGCATGTCGGACGCCGACTTCCTGCGTGGGATCGATCGCTTCACGAACGTGACGGGAGGGGTGGTGAACGAGGGCGTGATCCGGGCCGACATGGCCGCGTTCGTGGGCGCAACGGTCTCCAATTCGGGGACGATCGATGCGCGGGGCGGCGTGGTCGCGATGGTCTCGGGTGAGGACGTGCTGGTGGGCGAGATGGGCGGGCGCGTCTTCGCGAAATTCGATCGTGCGGCGGGCAACTCGGCCAGCGGTGGCGACCACGCGTTGCCCAAGCGGTCGCCCCTGGGCGCGGGCGACGCCTTCGCGTTGGCGGTGAGCAACACGGGCACCATCCACGCCAGCCAGGTGCGGATGGAGTCGAACGCCAAGGGTTCGCTCGTGCGCGCGGGCGGAACGATCGACGCTTCGAATCCCACGGGGCAGGGCGGGCGGATCGAGCTTCTCGGCGACAACGTGGCGGTCGCGGGCGCCACCATCGACGCCTCGGGCGCGGCCGGCGGCGGCACGGTGCTCATCGGCGGCGATTGGCAAGGTGGCCCGGGCGCGCCCGCCGCGTCGAACACGATTGTCACCCGCGACTCGGTGATTCGCGCGGACGCCACGAACGCGGGCGACGGCGGAACCGTCGTGGTCTGGTCCGACGACACCACCCGGTTCCGCGGCTCGATCTCGGCCTCGGGCGGACCCGTGGGCGGAGACGGCGGGCGCGTCGAGGTCTCGGGCAAGCGGCACCTGAGCTTCGCGGGCACGGTGGACGCGTCGGCGCCGAGAGGCCAGCGCGGGTCGCTCCTGCTCGACCCGCTCGACATCCTCGTCACCGATCAGGGCACGGGCGCGGGCGCGGACGACGGGGAGGCCGCCGACGGCATGGTGGGCGCCGCGGACGGCTCGGGCGCCAGCTTCACCATCTCCGAGACGGCCCTCGAGGCGCTGGGCGATGTCGACATCACGCTCCAGGCCACGCGCCACATCACCATCGACTTCCTCGCCACCGACAACACCCTCTCGCTCGGGTCCGCTTCCGGCAAGACGGTCGCGTTCGTCGCCGACGCCGATTCCGACGGCGTGGGCGACTTCTCGATGGACTCCTTCGACACCATCGCCACGTCCGGCGGCAACCTGCGCTTCGAGGGACACTCGGTCACCCTCGGCGCGCTCCAGACCAACGGCGGCAACGTCACGCTCGTCGCCAATCGCGGGTCCACCGGCACGGGCAACGTCCTGCTCCAGGGGACCATCGACCTGGGCGCGGGATCGGGTGTGTTCCAGTCCTCGGGCGTCAACTTCACCAACCAGGGGCCGATCACCACCAACGGCGGCGCCATCACCGTGAATCACACGGGCCTGGTGACGATCTCCAACCCCCTTGATTCCACGCTGGCCGCCGGCGGCGCAATCAGTCTCACGGGCTCGTCGATCCGGCTCGACTACGGCACGACGGCGATCCTCAACGCGACCAACGCCGATGTGACGCTCAACTCGCCGACTTTCCTCGACAGCAACGCCACCATCGCGGGCAAGGGTGTCCGCTTTGTGTCGTCCGTCGATTCCGGCGCCGCCGCGCGTTCCCTGACGATCGACACCAACAACTCGGGCCAGACGCGGTTCGACGCGGCGGTGGGGGGGGCGGCGCCGCTCAGCGCGCTCACCACCAACGCGGACGGCACGTCGCTCCTGGCCGGCAGCGTCTCCACGACCGGTGATCAGACATATAACGATCCCGTTACGCTCTCTGCGAACGCCGACTTCACGACCGGCGCCGGCGGCACGGTGACCTTCTCCAACACGTCTTCGCTCAGCGCGGGGGCCGATCGCCAGGTCGTCATCACCGCCGACGAGGTCAACCTTCCCAACACGGCGGGATCCGTCACCGGAACGGGAACGGGCACGCTCACCATCCAACCGACTTCCAATGCCGTGAACATCAACGTCGGCAGCGCCGCCGGCGCGGGCGCGGAACTCGATCTCAGCGCGACCGATCTCGCCGCGATCGCCATGCCGAATCTCGTCATCGGCCGCTCCGCCGGTGCCGGCACGACCACCATCGGCAATGCGTCGTTCACGCAGCCCGTCATCGATGCGATCACCTTCCGCCAGGGCGGCGCCGCGGGGGCCATCGCCGTGACCGGCGTGCTCACCTCGTCCGCCACCGACGGCTCGCTCACATTCGTCGCCGGCACCGGCGATGCGGGCCTCTTCAGCCAGGGCGCGGCGGGCGCGATCAACTCGGGAACGGCCCCGCTCGCCATCACCGCCGACGCGATCAACCTCTCCGGCGCGTCGAACACGTTGGTCACCACCGGGGCCCTCACGCTCCAGCCCTCGTCCGGAGCTCGCACCGTGGTCCTGGGCGCGGCGGGCGCGGCGTCGGATTTCGCGTTGGATACTGGGGAGTTGGCCGCGTTCTCCGACACGGGCTCGACGCTCGCGTCGGTCACCATTGGACGGTCCGATTCCTCCGTCGCGATGTCGATCAGCGCCGCCACGTTCAACGACCCCGTCACGCTGCGCATGAGCGGCGCGGGCGGGACCATCGCGGTCAACGGGGCGTTGTCCGGCGCGGGCAACGGCGCATTCGCGTTCGTTACCAATAACGGTGTCAGCTTCGGCGCAAGCGTCACAACGGTGAGCGGGAACGTGTCGATCACGGGGCCCGCGTTCATCGCGCAGGGCGCGTCGGTCACGCTCGATGCGGGCTCGGGCGATCTGACCGTCGGTTCGATCGATGGAACGACCGGGGGCGCGCCTGAGCACCTGACGCTCACCTCGACGGGCACGATCACCATCGGCGGCGCGCTGGGTGCGGGCGTTCCACTCGGCACCGTCACGCAGACGGCGGGCGCGGCGGGCGTGAACGTGAACGCGGACGTGAGCACGACGGGGACGCAGACGTACGGGAACGCGATCGTTCTGGGCGGCGCGGGGGCGACGCGGACGCTGAGCGGTTCGGGGATCAGCCTGAGCGGGGTGACGGGCTCGGGGAAGAA
>JAEUIW010000011.1:0-50595 GCA_016794925.1 Phycisphaerae bacterium | reverse complement strand
TAACGCGATCGTTCTGGGCGGCGCGGGGGCGACGCGGACGCTGAGCGGTTCGGGGATCAGCCTGAGCGGGGTGACGGGCTCGGGGAAGAACCTGCGGATCTCCGACACGGGGACCACGATCCTGACGGGCACGGTCGCGGGGATCAACGACCTGACGGCCGATTCGGGGGGGATCACGGACCTGCGCACGGACGTGAGCACGACGGGTGTGCAGGACTATCAGGGTGACACGGTCACGATCGCGAATTCGACGGCGGGCGTGACGCTGTCGGGCTCGATCCTGACGTTCGCGAACGTGACGGGCGGCGCGGGCAAGGCGTTGATCGTGAACCCCGGTTCGGGCGGGTTCGCGACGTTCCTGAACTCGCCGACGGCGTTGGACTCCCTGACGATCGGCACGTCGGGGACGACGGTGCTGTTCGCGGACGTGACGACGACCAACGGCCAGAACTACCAGAACAGCCTGACGCTCTCGGGCGCGGGGACGCGTGCGTTGTCGGGCTCGACGCTGACGTTCGGGGTGGTGGACGGGAACACGCGTGGGCTGGCGACCACGTCCACGGGCGCGACGACGTTCGGGGGCGGGGTGACGAACCTGGCGTCGCTGACCACGACGGGCCCGGTCAACCTCAACACCGATGTGACCACCGCGGGCGCGCAGACGCACAACGGTGCGCTCACGCTGGGCGGCGCGGGGGCGACGCGGACGCTCGGTGGGTCCACCTTCTCCGCACTTTCATCGATCGCCGGTGGCGGTAAGAACCTCACCATCACCTCGCCGGGTGCGGTCATTCTGACAGGCCCGATTACGGGCGTGAACACGCTCAGCATCAACGGGGGAGGGACGACGGCGATCAACCAGGACATCGCGACGACCGGGGGCCAGTCGTACGGGCCGGTCATGTTCGGGGGCGCCGGAGCCACCCGCACGCTCACCGCGACCGACCTCACGCTGGGTGTGGCGGACGGCGGCGGCAAGAACCTCGTCTTCAACGCCTCGGGCGCCACCACTCTCGGGGGCGCGATCACCAACGCCGCGTCGCTGACCACCGACGGGCCGGGCTCGACCGTCCTCGATGGCGACGTTACCACCACGGGTGCCCAGATCTTCGGAGACGCCACGTCGCTGTCGAGCGTCCGAGCGCTTTCGGCCAGCGCCGTGACGTTCGGATCCGGTCTGACCGGCAGCGGGCTTGCTCGGTTGACCACCACCACCGGTGCCGCGGGCACGACGTTCAACGGTCCCGTCTCGGGTCTCGACACCCTCTCGGTTGGAGCGGCGACGCTGAACGCCGCCTCGATGTCCGCCGGCACGACCCAGACGTACGCGGGACCGGTTTCGCTCGGGACCGACGTGACGTTTGGCGGCGGGGACGTGACGTTCACGTCCGCCGCGCCGATCACCGGCAATGGCCGCTCGCTCACGTTCAACAACATCGGCTTTACGGGCCTGGGGGCCCCGGTCGCGGGCGTCAACGCCTTGACAAGCGGCAACTCGGGCGCGATGACGTTCGGTGCGTCGGTTGCCGCCGGTTCGATCGCCGTGAATATTCCCATGACCTTGAGCGGCGCGACCGTCACCACCACCGGGGCGCAGGCCTTCGCGGGCGCCGTGTCCCTGGGCGCGGATACCACCCTGACGGGTTCGAGCGTTGCGATCACCGGCCCGGTGACGGGGAACGGTCGGTCGCTCGGGCTGGCATCCCCCGGACTCAAGCATCTCCGCCGCGTGAACGGGGCGGGCGCGATCACGCTCACCGGCGGCGGATCGAACGCGCTGGTCGATGCGATCACCGCCTCCAGCCTGAACGTCGCGGACGCCACCACCATCGGTTCGCCAACCGCAACGATCACCACCACCGGTGCGCAGAACTACGCCGGCGTGCTTGCGCTCGGCTTTGACGCGGTGCTCAACGGCTCGGGCGTGACGCTCGCGGGTGTTGCCGGCGGCGGGCGCTCGCTCACGATCAACTCCGCCGGGACGACGGCATTCAACGGACCGGTCAGCGGCGTGACCAATCTCACCACCGACGCGGCGGGCGGCACCACCCTGGGCACGTCCGTGCTCGCGGCCTCGGGCGTGATCACCTTCAATGACCCGGTCTCGCTGACCACCGACACCACGATCACCGCCACCGGGGGCATCACCTTCGGTTCCACGCTTAACGGCGCCGGGCGAGCCCTGACGTTGAATTCGCAGGGCGTGACCAGCGTGGTCGGCGCGGCGAGCGGTCTCGGTTCGCTCACCACCGACGCGGGCGGCTCGACGTCCATCGGCTCTCCCAACCTCAGCACCACGGGCGACCTGACCATCAACGACGCCCTTGCGCTCACGACGGACACCACACTGGCGGGCGCAAACGTGACGCTCGCCGGCCCGGTCACGGGCAACGGACGCGGGCTGACGATCAACACCCCCGGCGCGACCGTGCTGGGCGCGATCTCAGGGGCGGGGGCTGTTGCCACCGATGCCCCCGGGACGACCAGCTTCAACGGCCCGGTCAACGTCGCCAGCCTCGCGGTGGGCGACGACGCGACACTCGGCACCGCGTCGGTCACCACGACGGGCGCGCAGACATTCAGCAAATCCCTGACGCTCGGGTCGGATGCCACACTCACCGCGTCGGGCCTGACCGTCACCGGGGCGATCTTGGGCGGGGGTCGATCGCTGACCATCAACGACTCGGGCGCAACAAGCCTCGGCTCGGTGTCCGGCGTCGAGGCGCTGACGACCGATGCCGCGGGCACGACGACGCTCCGCGGAACCGTCGCCGCGGGCTCGGTCGCGATCGGCGATGCCGCGCAACTCAACGGCGGTTCCGTCACCACCACCGGCGACCAGACTTATTCAGGTGCGGTCGGGCTTGGCGCGGACACCACGCTGAGCGGGGCGAACCTCACCGCGGCGGGCGGTTTGTCGGGCAACGCGAAGTCTCTCACGGCCAACTCGTCCGGCGTTACCCGCATCGGCCGTGTGTCACGCGTCACAACGCTGACCACCGACGCCGGGGGATCGACCACCCTCTCGGGGAACGTGGACGCCGATACGGTCACGCTCAACGACGCCGCCACGCTCGACGCGGACACGCTCAGCACCGCTCGCGATCTGACGCTGGCCGCCGGCCTGAGTCTCGCGCGGGACACGACACTCGCGTCCGGCGGGATTCCCCTGGCCGACGGGTCCGCGTTGCCGGCCGGCACGGCTTCCGCTGTCACCATCGGCGGGCCAATTGCGGGGAACGGAAAATCGCTCCGGCTGATCTCCACGGGCGCCGCCTCGCTCGGCGCTGTCGGCGGCGTGAAGTCACTCTCGACCGACGCTTCGGGCACGACCGTGCTCAACGGGGCCGTCAGCGCCGAGAGCATCGCCCTGGGCAACGACGCGACGCTGGCCGGTGGATCGATCACCACCACCGGGGCGCAGACGTACGCGGGCAAGTTGTCGCTGGCCGCGGACACGACGCTCGACGGGGCTTCGGTCGCGGCGCTCAAGAGCATCAACTCGGCCACCGCGGCCAGCCTCCGCAAGCTCACGATCCGGGCGGCCGGACCCAAGGCCCTTTCGGGCTCGATCGGTGACGTGAACCCGCTCTCGGAACTGATCAGCACCGGCGGCGGCACCGACACATTCACCGGCACGACCATCAACACGTCGGGGCCGATCACGTTCAACGACCCGCTCATTCTCACCGCCGACACCACGATCAACGACGGCTCGGGCTCAGGCGTCTTCTTCAACTCCACCATCGATTCGCTCGATTCCACGCCCCGGGCGCTCACCGTGAACTCCGGCGCCGTCACGCGTTTCTCGGGACGTGTCGGCGCGACCAACCCCATCGCAAGCCTGATCACCGATGCCCCCGGCTCGACCGAGATCAACGTCTCGACCTCCAACCCCAGCGCCACCATCAACGCCACCGGGCCGGTGGTGTTCAACGACCCGGTGAGCCTGGGCGGCGCGAACGGTGAGACTTCGATCACCGCCGGTCGCGTCACGTTCGCCGGCCGCGTGGACGCCGCCTCCGCCACCGCGCTGCGGGCGCTCCGCATTCGCACCAACGGCGGCGGCTCAACCACTCTGGGTGCCGCGGTGGGAGACGTCAATCCGTTGGACCGTCTCGACATCGACGCGGACGCCGGGTCCTCCACGACCATCGCCTCGAACGTCACCACCTACGGCGGCGCGGCGTTCAACAACCCGGTCCTCATCTCCGGGAACTCCACGATCAGCGCGCGACCCGCGGCCACCGAGATCCCGGAATCCTCGCGCGGCAGGCTGTTCTTCGGATCGACCATCGACGCGGCCCCGGGCGCCGCGTCGTCCACGCTCTCGCTGGATAGCACGGTGTTCGGCGAGTCCGGCCGCCCCGCCGCCATCACCTTCCGTGATTCCATCGGGGCCAGCGCGCCGCTCACGGGCCTCAATCTGCGGGCCCGGTCCGACCTGCCCCCCGACCGTGTCGCGTCGGTGTCTCCGGTCTCGACCATCGCCATGTCCGAAGGCGCCTCGCCCAACGGCGGCTTCTCGACGTCCGCGATCAATCCCCTTCGCGCCTACCGGATCCGGACCACCGGGCCGGTCATCATGGGTCAGGGTGAGAAGATCCTGGTGACCGGTGACCTCACGATCGACGCTCCGTCGGTGCAGCTGGGCGACGTGACCTCGCTCGGGTCGATCACGGTCAACTCGCCCGATATCTCCCTCGTCTCCCGCGCGCCGGCGGACGTGCTGCTCCCCTCAGGCGGTCGCTTCCTCGACAACGGCCTGGACATCATCGCCAACAGGTCCATCACGTTCTCCAGCGCGCCGAAGTTGCTGGGCACGCGCGGCCCGGCTTCGTTCTCCAACCCCAACGGCGACGGTGACACCACCGGCAACCTCAGCGGTTACCTTTTCCGCGCCTTCGGCTCGCCCATCACCATCAACAACATCCAGGCCAGCGACGGGCTCGCCGCGGCGTTCGACCTCGAGGCCTCGGGCATCTCCAACACCAACGTCTCCGAGGCCATCGCCGGCGCTTCCCGCGTCGAACGATTCGAGGTCGGCAGCGCCCAGACGACCCTCGGCGGCGCGGCCAAGAAGTACCTCGAGCAGATCGGCATCTTCACACGCGACCTCTCGCCCGCCGAGACGCTCGACTTCCTCGTGGGCCGGGCCCTTTACAACGACGTGCCTCGCCCCGGCGACGATCCTCGCGTCAGCCCCGCGCGTCTGCCCCTCGACCTCACGCTCGGCGTCATCGATTCGTACGTCAAGCTGTTCAAGAAGCAGGCGGTCGACGAGAACGGCAAACCCCTCACGGAGGCGGACGGGTCGGCCAGGCTCGAGGACCGTGTCGAGGAGATCCAGACCAACCTGGACGCCGCCATCGCCGACTATCGCAAGTCGGTTGGCAAGGACGAGGGCGCGATCGACTGCGATGAACTCCGCGCGTACCTCAAGTCCAATCCCTCCGCCGAACGCGACATGGCCCTGCGTGACCTCGAGGGTCTCGCCAATCTCCTGCGGCAGGTTGACCTGCTCGGCCTCTCCCCGCTCGAGACGCGCACGGCCCGCAACAAGGTGCTCCTTAACGTCCTTCCCGAGTCGCTCTCTCGCGAGGAATTTGAAGCGCTGGTCACCGGCTGCCTCCCGCAAACCGGCGCCCCGCGCCCCGTGCCGGCCCCCGCGCCAGCGCCAGGCAAGTCCTGAGCGCACCGGCGCGGCATCTGAGAAGTCCGGCGCCAGAAGAGGCCGCTCGCCGGGTTTTTCTTTGCGCCCGGCGCGCGACGACCGGACCGGTCACGCCGTCGCGACGTTCCGTCTCGGCGCCGCGGCGCACACCACGAATGCCGCAGCCGTGGCCAGCAGCATCTGCCAGGGGGACGCGGGGGCCCATCCCCGCGCGGCGGGCCACAACGCCCCGGCCCATCGGTCCCATGCCCACGGCTGCAGCGACGTGGTGATCGTCGCCCCCGCGATCAACGCGGCGGCCACCGAAGCGCTGCTCCCTCGCCTCGTCACCAGCGCCGTCAAGAACACGCCCAGCAGACCCGAGTACGCGTACGTCATCACCCCCAACGCAAATTCGATCAACGTTCCCCCTTGGGCCCGACTCCACCAGATGCAACCGATCCCCATCGCCGCCATCGCCGCGCCCCACCCGGCCACCGCCCATCGCCCCACGACCAGGTAGTGGCGCTCGCCGCGTCCGGGCCGCCAGTGCGCGTAAAAGTCCTTGACGAACGTCGCGGCCATCGCGTTCACTGCGCTGTTCAGGCTCCCGAGCCCAGCCGCGAACAACCCCGCCAGCATCAGGCCGCCGACTCCGGGGGGCAACTCGGTGATCATGAAGACAAGCAGCACCCGATCGCTGCCGACCGGATCGGCTCCGCTCCCGCCCGGTCCCTCCCAGGGCCTTCGGTAGAACGCGAACAGCAACAGCCCCAGAATCATGAAGATCATGACCAGCGGCAGGCTGATCACGAGCGAGGCCCACACGCTCCGGGCACCCTTCACGGCGTTGCGGCACGTGAGCATGCGCTGGGCCAGGTCGTGATCGGTCCCCAGCACCGCCACGTTCAGCAGGCTCCAGCCCAGCACCGCCGTGAGCAGCGTGAACGGCGTCCGTGGGTCGAACCCCCACCATGCGCCCGCCCGCGGGTCGAGGCCGACACGCACGACTGTCAGTTTCGAAGTCCCGGCCGGCCCCGCCGTCGAGAGCGAAGCGAACACCTCACCCAGACCCACCGGCATCTTCAGGATCAGCACCACGACCGCGGCCAGCACGCTCCCGATCAGCACCACCGTCTGGATCACGTCTGTCCAGATGACGCTGGAGATCCCTCCCACCAGCGTGCAGAACACGCCCGCCAGGCATAGCAGCACCACCGAAGCCACCAATGCCCACGTTTCCTCACCCCGCTCTTTCCCGAACAGCAGCGTCGCGAGCGGCAGCGCGGCGATGAACACGCGAGCCCCGCTCGCGAGCAGCCTTCCGCCCATGAACGCCGCGCTCGTCGTCCGCTTGGCGCCGGGCCCGATCCGTCGCTCCAGCAGTTCGTACACTGTCGTAACGCGTTCGCGGTAGTACGCCGGGATGAAGATCCCCGCCACGATCGCCACCGCGACCACCACCCCGATGTTCGTCGAGAGGTACGTCAGGTCGCCGCGGTAGCTCTGCTGCGGCGCCCCCATGAAGGTCGCCACGCTCAGCGTGCTCGCGACGATCGAGAACGCCACCGCCCACGCCGGCATCCGTCGGTTCGCCAGGAAGTACTCCTCCGTTCCCGCGGGCTCGCGACGCGCCAACCACCATCCTGAAGCGGCAAGCACCGTCAGATAGACCCCCAGCACCACCCAGTCCCAGATGTGCATCGTCCGTCCCGCTCCTCGCCTCGTTCCCCAACCCAAGTCGCTCGAACACGGCCCGCCGCAGTTCTCTCTTTCGAACCGTCCGCACCCACGGCTTTGGGTTTCGTCCGGCGCCGCACGCCAGGCCCGGGCCGGTTGCTACCCTCGACGCGCTCCGCCCGCACCAACGCGAGCAATCCCATGCGTCCTTCCAGGCTCGTTCCCGCGCCGTTCCTCTTGTCGCTCCTGGCTTTTCTCTCCGCCTGTGCCGCGTCGCCCCGGCCCGGCGATGAACTTGCGCGCCGTGGTGATGAGATCCTGGCGTGCGGTCGGCTCTTCCACACGGGGGCGCCCGTCGTGCTCTATTGCGACCCTGGCGGATACGACGCCTATCGCGTCGAGCGGCGCTTCGGCCCCCGCGACCAGGCCGCGTGGGACCCCGCCCGCGTCCAGCCCGGGCACACGCCCAACCGTTATTCCTCACGTCGCGCGGAGGCCGAATTCGGTCGGGCGGTGGCACCCGTCGGCGAATCTGACTGGACGCTCGAGTATCTTCGCCAACGCATCGACCAGCTTGTCATCCACTACGACGTCGCGGGTACGTCACGGGCCTGCTTCCGGACGTTGCACGACGATCGCAACCTCTCCGTCCATTTCATGCTTGACCTCGACGGCACGATCTACCAGACGCTTGACCTCAAGGAACGGGCTCGGCACGCCACCATCGTCAACGACCGTTCCATCGGCATCGAGATCGCGAATATCGGCGCGTACCCGGTTCCTTCCGGCGCGGCATCGGACGCGCTCCCTGAACCGCCCGCGCAACTGAATCGAGTCTATCTGCGGGAACCCGATGGCCGCGTGCGCATCAGTCTCTCGGACGACGAGGCCGCATCGCTCCGTGTCGCCGGCTTTGTTCCACGCCCCTCGAGACCGGGACCGATCGTCGGCGTTGTGCAGGGCGAGACCCTTGCCATGTACGACCTGACCGATGCCCAGTATGAATCCCTTGCGCGCCTCACCGCCGCGCTGTGCAGGATCTTCCCGGAGATCCAGCGCGACTATCCCCGCGACGGGCGCGGCGAGCTGGTCCGCGCCAAGCTCCCCGACGACCGCCTCGTTCGCTACCGTGGTTTGCTCGGTCATTACCACGTCCAGTCCAACAAGACCGACCCCGGGCCGGCGTTTGATTGGGACCGGTTGCTCCGACGCGCCGGCGAGTTCTTGCCCTGACTGCGGGTTCTCGGCCCTCTGCCGGGTGCTATGGGCCCCGGACCGACCCTCCCGTCGCTTCATGCCGACCGGGCACGAACCGCTTCCACGGTCGCGCCCGATTCCCTTGGTCTGTTCCGCCCGATTCTCCTTTCTCTGGCCACCAGCGAAAGGGGTTGCACATGCGTCGATCCACCGCCCTCCGCACGCTCGCGCTGCTGAGCGCATCCTCCCTGCTCGTCGCTTGCTCGGGGCCCGCCAAGCAGGCGGCCACGCAGTGCTCCGATCCGTACCCCGAGACGTCCCCGTCGCGGCGCTCCGTGCTCGGGTTCGGCGACTCGCTCGGCTATTCGGTCTCGTCGCAGCCGAACGCCGTTCAGTCGGCGCGGCTTAGAGAGATCCGCACCGCGACCGAGGTTGCGGGCGTGCACGTCGAGTAGCGCCTAGCTCGGGCCGAGGTACCCGCGCTCCCCGAGTTTGTCCCGGAGCGCGGCCAGCAGCGATTCGCTGCTCGGTCCCGCGCCCGATGCTGAAAAGACCAGGCGGAAGCCCACATCCGAAAACCCCGGGTACCCCTTCACCTGGTCCGCCAGCTTCATCCTCTGGGGGGTGGTGAGCCATGCCTTCAGCGCCGCGGGAGAAGTGTCCGCCGACGGCGCCGAGAGAGCCGAGCCGCCCGCCACGAACGCCTCGGTTCCGTTCGCCGCCGCGCGGGCGGCTTCCGGCCCCGGGTCCACGCCCAGGTCCTCTCCGGCCGCGAGCACGATCTCGGCGACGTTGCCGATCAGGTCGCCCAGCAGTGACTGCGCCGCGGCCTTGTTGGTGCCGCGGAACCAGAGCAGCCCGTCGTTGGACGTGTACGTCTGACCATTCGCGCCGACCTTTTCCAACGCTCCTTCTGGAGACATCGCGCCGCCCTCCGGCCACGGCGTGTCGCGGTCCAGCAGGCTCTTCTTGGTGGTCGTGCGTTTTTCCTTGATCGCGTTCCAGGCCTGGCCCCAGGTCGTGTCGCGCAGGTTGTACGGGCTCAGGTCCCCGCTTGCCAGCGGCCCCAGGTCACCCGCCCGCTCCGCCAGGGCCACCGCCGCGCGCCATTCCGCAACCGTGGGGAGCCGGCAGCCCGCGACACTGGCGGCGTAGAGCGCGCCGGCCGGCGAAACGTACTGCATGGGTAGGTCGTCGTCCGCCGCCACGCGCAGATTCGGGATCGCCTTCGCGTCCGCGTCCCACGCGGCCTCGATCTTGATGATGCTCGGGGTGCGCCGTGACATCGAGCCGCCCTTGTCGGGCGTCATCCACACGCGCGGCCCGGGGAGCGCGTCGGCACGGTCAAGCTTGGACACGCTGGCGCCCTGGATCTTCAGGAACGAGTCCATCGTCCCGCTCTCACCCAGGATCGCCGTCAGATCCGCGAGCGAAACTTCGGCGCGGCTGATGTACGCGGGTTCCTTCATGTCGCCGGTCGGTTCCAGCAGCACGAACTCGATCGATTTCGCCCCCTTCGTGTACGTCACGCCCCGCACCCCCGCGCTCTGGTAGCGGCCGCCCGCAACGGCGTTGGCGCCGGTCCAGCCCTTTCGTGCCGGCCCCAGTTGCGTCGCGGGATCCGCCTGCGGCTTCGCCGCCGCGCCCCCCTCACCCGTCATCCCCTTGATCTCGCTCAGCCAGGGGGCCACATCCGCGGCGGACGCCAGGCCGCCGTCCATCGTCTCGATCTGCTGCACGAAAACCGAGGCCTTGGCCTTCAGGTCCCCGAGTTGTTCGGGGCTCGTGAGATCCGCGGTCTCGCGTTTGAACGATTCGAGGGCCAGATTGAAACGCGCCCGCGGGGCGAGCGATCTCAGGTCCGCATCCTCCACGCCGAGTCCGGCACGCAGCCGCAGCGCCGAGGCGATGCCCGCCCCGTCCGACAGACGCTCGAATCCGCGCAGCCAGCCCTCCTTCGCCTGCGACTTCGCTTCCTGCGCCAGCACCTGCCGACGGCCCGTGTCCTCGAGCTGGTCGAGCGTTGCGGTCGCTTCCGTGAACAGCCGCGGCCAGCCCTCCAGTTCCTTCGCGTTCCGCGGCAGGCCGCCGTTGCCCTTGATCCGCCCCAGCACGCGCCACGCCGCGAATCGGATCGACGGCCGTTCCTGCGTATTCAGCACGGCCTTGGAGAGGAAGTCGGGGTCCGTTGACGTCTCGATCTCCCTCAGCCGCTTCACCCTGTCCCGCAGCGCCGCCACCGCCTGTCCGTTCGCGACGCTCTCCGACAGGAAGTTGTCCGACGCGCACCGCTCGTAAAGCGCTCCCGCCGCGGCGTTCGCACCGGCGGCCTCGTCCAGCAGGCGGAATCCGTCGAGCGCGGCCCGAAGTGATGAGAGGTCCGCGGAGAGCTGCGCCGCGCGATCGCTGAGCGTCCCGAAGTCCTTCGCAGCGGCGGCCTTGACGCTGGCGAGGTACGCGCTGCCCTCGCCGCCGGGCTCGATCGAGCCGTCCTTGTACGGGGCTTTCTCGAGAATCCCCGCGAGCAGGGCCTCGCGCTTCGCGGCCAACGCCGCCGCGAGATCCTGGTTCCACGGCGGGGCGTCCCCGCCGGTTGCCAAGCGAGTGGTTCCTTCGCCCGGGCGCGGCACCGCGCCGTCGGCCTCCTTCAAGAACGCCAGCAGCGATTTGGCCCGGTCGTCGATGCGCGTCACGTCCTCCGCGGATCGGAGCTCCGCGTTCTCCGCGGACGCAAACAACGTGGCCCGCTGCTTGGCCCACGCGGCCGCGATCGCCTCGGACGCCGCCCCGGGAACCGCGCGCATGCCCTCGTAGCCTGTGCGCACTTCACGGAGCGCATCGGTCAGCCGCTGCTTGCGGTCGGCCTCGGCCTTCGCCTCGTCGGCCTTGCGCTGCTCCTCGGCGCGTTTCGCCGCGTCGGCCCGCTCCTGCTCCGTCTTCAGCTTGGCCGCCTCCTCGCGGGCCGCCTGCTCCCGCGCGAGCCGCTCCGCATCCTCCTTCTTGATTCGCTCCTGCTCCGCCCGGGCCAGCGCCTCGCGACGTTCTTTCGCGGCACGCTCCGTCCGGTCCGCGTCCGCCGCGGCGATCTTCGTTTGCGCCTCCCCGTTCGCGCCGGCGACCTCGTCGATCAGCGCGCCGACTTCCTTGCGGACGCGTTCCTCGTTGGCGCCGTTCCACGGCAACGTGGAGGGCCCCAGGTTCGCGAGGCGTTCTTTCGCCCGTCCCACGCGCGCCAGGATCTGCTCCAGCTCCGGGCTCGGCTCCTGCTTGAGGGCCTCGGTCAGTCGGGAGTTGATCCCGTCGATCGCGCCCGGCAGGTCTTTCCACGTCTGGGCGCTCCGCGGGTCGTCCTCGGCGCTCAGCCGGCGGTACTTGCGGTCGGACATCGCACGCTCGAATTCCTCGAACGCCGCGACCGAGATGACCCCACCCCGACTCTGAAAGGCGGCGCGCCCGCTCTTGAAGAGCGTTACGTCGAGCGTGTCCCAGTTGCGGGTCAACGAGTCGTCCAGTTTCTTGACCACCTCGCCGATCTGCTCCGCGCGCCGGCCCATCTCGTCCAGGCCCGCGGCGCTCGCGATGTACTCCTTCGCGAAACCGGCGAACTGCTCCATCACGACGTCCGCCTGCGCCGCCAGCCGGAAACGCTCGTTGCCCTCGATCGCCCGCGTCAGCTCGTCGAACCGCGCCTCGATGGGCTTGCTCGCCTCCTCCAGCGTCATCACCCGCGTGTAGCTCTCGGCCAGCGGCTTGTACGCCAGGCCCGGGGTGCGTTTCGCGCTGACGGGATCGAAGTAATCCCTCGCCGCCTGCTCCAGCTCGGCCGCAGGCTGGCTCCAGCCCCGCGCCTTCCAGCTCTCGGCGCGCTTGAGCAGAAGCTCGCCCTGCGGGAATCGAACGAGCAGCTCACGGATCCCGTTCACGACTTTGTACGCGTCCTCAACGCTCTCCGTTGCGTTCCCCTCGGCGATGAACCGCGGGGGATTGTCCGCGAGATCCCGGTAATCGCACCGGGCGCTCTCCTCCGCGCCGGGATCGACAATCCGGCAGGGGTTCACGTCCCCCGAGGCCTTGTCGAGACGGCCCTTGATGCTCTTTCGGATCGACTCCGGCAGTTCACCCTGCCTTCCCGCTTCGGTGTACAGCGCGTAGATCGGTCCGAACCAGTCATGCCAGTCCATGCAGAGGTTGCGCCACGCGACCAGGTGAGAAGGGGCGGTCGGCCCGCCCCCGTTCCCGCCGCCCGCGTTCGGCGACGCGCCCGCGTCCTTCGGCGCTGTCCCCATCTTCCCCGTGCTGCCGCTGTCCGCGGCGGGCCCGCTGCCCTTCATCAACAGCGCTCCCCCGACACCCGCCAGCGCCAGCGCCGCCGCGCCGCCCCCGATCAGCAGCGCCTTGGGCGCGCCGCGCGTTGTCTTCGTGCCCGCGGCCTCGGCCCCGGTCTGCGCGTGCAACTGCCCGGTGCGCGGCTTGGCCTCGACCAGCACTCCGGTGCCCGTGGCTGTCGCCACGCCGCCGCCGCCGCCGGACCCCGCGCTGCCGGGTCCGTCCAGCGGGCGGCCTTTCCTGCCGGCCGTTGGTCGGGTGAGCGGAGCCACGCCTTGCACCCCGACCTCCCAGATCTCGACCGCGTCATCCAGGCCCTGCAGTTCCCAGAGGCCGTGCTTGATCCACTTCAGTGCATCGCCGGGCTCGATCCCCTCGCCCACCGGGTGCGGGGCCCGTTTCACCCCCGCGCGAGCCGCCTGCGCGGTCGAGCTGGTCATCAGGATCTGCCCCGCCTGGGCGAGGTCCATCACACGGGCCGCCAGGTCGGCCGCCTGCCCCATCGCGTTGGCCCGGCCCGTCGGGTCGATGATCTCGCGCACCTCGCCGAGGTGGAATCCGATCCGGATCCGCAGCGGCTTGCCCTCCCACGGCTCGACATGCAGCTTGTACTGCAGCAGCAGCGCCGCCTTGCACGCCTGCGATGGCGTGGTGAAGCACGCGTACACCCCGTCGCCCATGAAATTCCGGATGTCCCCGCCCGAACCGCCGATCACTTCCTGCAGAATCTGGTTGTGACGCTGCAGAGCCTGGAGGTACTCGTCCTCGCCGAGTTCGTTCTTGAGCGACGTCGAGCCGACGATATCGGTGAAAAACAGAACTCGCAGCAGACTCTCGATCGAGCTGGGAGTGTCCAATGCCCCGTTTCCCTTCGGCCCGAACGGGCCGAACGACCAGTCTCGCGCCGAGCCCTCGCTCCGCGCGCCGCAACACCGGGCCCGCGTGGAACCGCAGGCGCCGTCCGGATGAGCTTCCAGTGTAGCATTTTCCCGCTCCGATCCGGTACACGGGCATCAATGTTCGGATTCCGATAGCGTGCGCGGCGGCAGCGAGAAGGACCCATGCGGAACACGGCGGCACGATTCTCGATCGATGATGGCGACCTGGTCATAGAAGATGCTCTCAGCGGCAAGTTCCTGTACCGGGGTCGGCCCACTGGAGCGCTCGTCCGCGCCTCGGTTCGAGTTCCGGGAAGCGACGACGCCGTCCTGCTCACGGGCGAGCCGCAGTCCTTGGTGTTGGTCCGGATCTCTTCCATCGGGAGCGTGGTCTGGTCGCATCGGCTCGACCGATATCCAACGGTTCCCAGCTTGCGCGCGGTCCCCGGGTTCGTGTTTGTGGCGGGACATCGAATCGACGCTGGCGACGGTCAGCCGGCGCCATGAGATCGGCCTATCAGCTTCCGCGCCGCATCCAGCACAATCGCCGGATCCGCCCGGCGCGTGTAGTCCCAGTCCGCGAACGCGTACCGCACGACCCCGTCACCATCGATCAGGAACGTGCCGGGCGCGGCGAGCTTCCATGTGCCGCTGGCATTCCACGCCGAAAGATCCAGTCCCAACTGCGAGTAATGGGCCCGCGTTGTCGCGTCCACTTCAAACTGGATTCCGAACGCCGCGGCGACCTCCATCCGCTCGTCGCACAGCACGGGGATCGCCGAGCCGGTCTTGCCGGATGTCTCGACGGCCCGTTCCGGCCGCTCGGGCGAGATCGCAACCACCGAGACGCCCAGGGCCGCGAACTCCTTCAGGCGGGCGTTCCACGCCGTGAGCGCCCGCGTGCAATACGGGCACCAGCCGCCGCGGTAGAACATGACCACGACCGGCCCCTTGGAATGGAGCGAGGCCAGCGTGATTTCTCGTCCGTCCGCGTCGCGGAGCGTGGAATGGGGCACACGGTCGCCCGGGCCCAGCCCGGGCTGGTCGCGGTCGGGCTCGGCGAGCCGGGACGAGGTCTGCCCGGTGGGCGCAGTCCCGGTCCCGCCCGCGGGTTGCTTGCCGCCGTCGCACCCGCCGAGTGCGACCAACCCGCCCGTGAACGCCAAACTCGCCGCGCGAATTGTCACCATGATGCCCACCGCTCCTCGCCCCTCACGGATGTGTGCACCCGTTCGAACCAGGTTGATCCGGCGAGTATTCCCGTCCCCGCGACGGAGGACCCGAACACGAGCGATGCGTCAATCGTCCGCGGGTCGCGGTCCGCGATGCGCACTCCCGGTGGCGGTCATCCCGCCTCGCCGACCAGCGCCGCGTTGGTGGGAAAACGCTTGAGCGCGTTGAGGAGCTGCTCCATCTGCTGATGACCGGGCATGGCGAGCAGCCGCCGCCGCAGCGCCGAAACGGTCTTGTACTCCGATTCGCTCATGAGCAGGTGCTCCTTGCGGGTGCCGCTGGCCGCAAGATTGATGGCGGGGAAGACGCGCTTCTCGGAGATCTTGCGGTCGAGGATGAGTTCCATGTTGCCCGTGCCCTTGAACTCCTCAAAAATGAGCTGGTCGCCCTGCGAGCCGGTGTCCACCAGGCAGGACGCGATGATCGTGAGGCTCCCCGCCTCCTCGGTGTTGCGCGCCGCGCCGAAAATCTGCTTGGGGACTTCGAGGGCGCGGCTGTCGATGCCACCGGACATGGTGCGCCCGCTGCTGGCGTGACGGCGCGAGAGGTTGAACGCCCGGCCCAGACGCGTGAGCGAGTCGAGCACGACAACGACGTGCTTGCCCGCCTCCATCATGCGCTTGCACCGCTCCAGCATCAGAAGGCTGACGCGGACATGCGCCTCGGTGTCCTGGTCGTTGCTGGACGCGATCACCCGGCAGCGCTCGCCCATGGCGCGGAACGTGCGCCGGAAGTCCGTGACCTCCTCGGGACGCTCGTCGATCAGCAGAGCCATGAGCTCGACCGTGGGATGGTTCCGAACGATGCCCCCGGCGATGTCCTTGAGCAAGGTGGTCTTGCCCGCCTTCGGGGGCGAAACGATGAGCGCCCGTTGGCCGCGCCCGATCGGGCAGAAGAGGTCGATCAGCCGGCAGGATTCAGGGCAGCCGGGGTATTCGAGGGTGAGCCGAGGCTGGGGGTCGATGCTCGTGAGTTCTTCGAATGGACGACGAGTCGCGTATTCGTCCGGGGCAAGGCCCTCGATCGCAACGATGGCGCTGGCCACGGGCCGACCCGTGGGGCGTCGCGGCGACGAAGCGTTGGGCGCGGCGAGCCCGTTCCTGCCCCCGGAGCCATGCGGCGAGGGTGAGCCGGCTGCGGCGGCGGGCGCGGGGTGATGCGACGATGCGGGGCCGGGGGCCTCCCGACGCAGCGGAACCGCCGGTACGGGCGCGGCGGGTGGCGGCGGGCTCGTGACGACCGACGATGCGACTCGACCGCCGCCCCAGACCGTCGCCGGGCCACCTCGACGGTGCGAGCTGTAGAGAGGTCGGAACCCGGGTGGCGTCTTCGGGCTCGGAGCGCTGGTCACCTTCACGATGCTTGTCGGCACCTCCACCATCGGCACGGCTGGCACGGGGATGGGCGTCGGCCGAGGCTGGGGCGCGGACGCGACGGCGGTGGGGCTGGCGGGGGCGCCGTGTGCGTGCGTCAGGTGATCACCCTCCGGACCGGGAATCTCGACCGTGAGTTCCACCAGGTCTCGGAGGCGGTAGCGTTCGGCGAGGGCGCGGGGGATGAGCGGATCATCCGGATGGACGACCAGCGACGAGCCGTTGAGCTGCCGCAATCGCGCCTCAGTACGCCCTGACCAATCAAGAATGCCGGAACGTGTGGACATGAAACCCCGGAAATCGACTCCGAACACCCCGCACGAATACCCCGATCGCGATTCAGCCTGTCCGAGCGCACCCAGGCTCGTGAGCCGCTGCTGCATCCGGCCGTGGGGCGGCCGCACCGAGCCAAACCGATGACCGTCACACGAGTGTGGCGGAGGGGTCCAAAATTCGTACCTCGCGGACAGACCGGAATAACCAACCTATTCCGGCTTTACCCGTGGCCGACCCTCACCTGAACCCATCCCCCAAAGGCAGGTGTGGATGGCATGAGGATATCAGGTTGGCAAGCCGACGCAAGTGTACCAAACAACTCTTCACACGCAGGTTCACGGGGCATCAGTCCGATGTCACAATCGGTCCGGGCCTGAATCGGTCGGTTCACACTGGCCGATCGCTACCATGTTCCCAACGCAGCCGATTCTCGGCGCCGCACGACCGCGGGCTCAGGTCGCAGCGGTCGGCGCCCGCGTCGGCACACACGCGTATCCCGGTAAACGGTGGTCCCGCGGGCGACGGAATTCAGTCGGGGACGATCAAGTCGGCAGGGTTCGATCGACGCATGGAAGTGCTCAAGGGAATCGCGGTCTCGCCGGGTATCGCCATCGGTGAGGTGTTCGTTGTCGATGACGAGCGGCGGCGGATCCCCCGACGGACGGTTCCGGCCGCGCAGGTCGCGGCGGAGAAGGCCCGGGCCGAGCAGGCGGTGCGCGATTCGGTGTCGGAGCTGGCCGCGTTGCGTGATCGCACCGCCGGCGAACTGGGCGAAGAGGCCGCGAAGATCTTCGCGTTCCACCTCGGGATGCTCGCGGACCGCTCGTTGACCGGCCCGCTCCTGGCCCAGATCGAGAGAGAGGGCGTGACGGCGGAGTTCGCGGTGTGGACGGCGATGGAGCTGCTCGCGTCGCGGTTCGCGGCGATGCCCGACGCGGCGTTCCGCACCAAGGTGGACGACGTTCGCGATCTCTCGGGGCGCGTGCTGCGGCACCTGATCGGCGAGCATGCCTCGCGGCTGCACACGCTGCGCCACCGGGCGGTGGTGGTGGCGCGTGACCTGACGCCCTCGCAGGCGGCGGCGTTCGACCGCGGTCACGTGATCGGGTTCGTGACCGAGATGGGCGGACGGACGAGCCACACGGCGATCTTCGCGCGCGCGCTGGGCATCCCCGCGGTGGTCGGTTGCGCCGGCGTCTCGGCGCACGTCACGGACGGCGCGGCGATCGTGATCGACGGTGACGAGGGGACGGTGGTGGTCGATCCGACAGAGGAGCAGCTCGCCGCGTACCAGGTGCGGATCGAGCGGGCGCGCCTGCTGCGACTTTCGCTGGCGGAACTGGCGACCCTTCCCAGCGTGACCCGCGACGGGCACCGCATCGAACTGATGGGCAACATCGAGCTCCCCGACGAGATCCCGGCCGTGCTCGAGCACGGCGGCGAGGGCGTGGGCCTGTTCCGCACCGAATTCCTGTACCTCACCAGCGACCACGAGCCCACCGAGGAGGAGCAGTACCAGGCGTACGCGAGTTGCGTGCGCCAACTCGCCGGCCGACCGCTGACGGTGCGCACGCTCGACCTGGGCGCCGACAAGTACACCCAGGCCCAGCAGGAGGAGCCCGAGCGGAACCCATTCCTCGGATGCCGCTCGATCCGATACTGCCTGCAGTCGCTGCCGATGTTCAAGCGACAGCTGCGGGCCATCCTGCGGGCCAGCGCGCAGGGACCGCTCAAGGTCATGTTCCCCCTGATCACCTCGACGACGGAATTCCGGCAGGCACGCTTCATCCTTAACGACGTCATGGACGACCTCGAGGACGAGGGCATCAAGTTCGACCGCAACGTGCAGGTCGGCATGATGGTGGAGGTCCCCTCGGCCGCCATCATGGCCGACGCCTTCGCGCGCGAGGCGGATTTCTTCTCGATCGGGACCAACGATCTGGTCCAGTACACCCTGGCGGTGGACCGGACCAACGAACGCGTCGCCTCGCTCTATAACCCGGGGCATCCGGCCGTGATCCGCCTCATCCGGGAGGTGGTCCGGGCCGCGGGCCGGCACGACATCCCGCTGAGCGTCTGCGGCGAGGCGGCGGGCGAGACCGAGCACGCCCTGTTGCTCATCGGGCTGGGGGTGCGTACCCTTTCCGCGACCAGCAGTTCGATCCCGCGTCTCAAGCGGCTGGTTCGCTCAGTTGAACTGTCCCAGTGTGAGCGCCTGGCCAAAAAGGCCGCGCAGCTCGATTCCGAAGTCGCCGTCACGGGGTTTCTCCGCGACGGCGCCAGGAAAATCATCCCCGAGGCCTTCGACGGACGTTCCGCCGACGAGTGACCTTCGCGGCCGCCGCACGCGTGCGGGCCGAGTGGTCCAGCCCCGGGAAACAGGCCTTGGTGTGCCCCCTTGACGGGCGAGGCACGCCGGAAGACGCGCCCTGACCCTCGCTCCTGTCCGCGACGCCCACGAGGCCCGGACCCAAGGACGCGGGACGAGTCGGGCCCCACCCCACGGGACGCGCCCTTGCGCGGCCCGGGTCGGACCGGTCGGTTCGACCGCCGCGGCGTTCCACTCCGGAACGCCCATGCCGGGACACGTTCCCGGCGCGACGCGGGTGGACGCTGCTTCCGAACGTGGAGCCGCTCGGAACGAGTGGTCACGCCGACGCCGAACGAACATCCGCGCACGCCCCGTCCGGGGCCGCGGACGGTCGCGCAGCTCCAGGGGAGCGGATTCATGTCAAAGCGTCGAATGGTCATCAACTACGTGCCGGGGGAGGAGTGCCGCGTCGCGGTCACCTGCGACGGCAAGCTCGAGGAGCTGCACGCCGAACGGATGGACGCCGTCTCGCACGTGGGGAACATCTACGTCGGAAAAGTCCAGAACGTCGAGGCCTCGATCCAGGCCGCCTTCGTGGACTTCGGCCTGGAGGCCAACGGGTTCCTCCATGTCTCGGACCTGCACCCGCGGTATTTCCCGGGCGAGGACGACGAGACCACCGAGGCGGTGGGGCGGAAGACGCCGCGCCGCGAGCGCCCGCCCATCCAGCGCTGCCTGAAGCGCGGGCAGGAGATCGCCGTGCAGGTGCTCAAGGAGGGCGTGGGGTCGAAGGGGCCGACGCTGACGAGCTACCTGTCGATCCCGGGCCGGTACCTGGTGATGATGCCGCAGATGGACAAGGTGGGCGTGTCGCGCAAGGTCGAGGACGAGGAGACGCGCCGGAAGATGCGCGAGATCCTCGACCAGCTCGACCTGCCCGAGGGCTTCGGGTTCATCCTGCGGACCGCCGGCATGGACCGCACCAAGCTGGAGCTCAAGCGCGACCTGGCGTACCTCCAGCGGCTCTGGAAGGACATGGAACGCGCCTGGCAGGGGAGCAACAAGCCCCGGCTGCTGTACTCCGAATCCGACCTGCTGCTGCGGGCGTTGCGCGACCTGGTCACCGCCGAGTTCGACGCGATCGCGATCGACAACGAGGCCGCCCTCAACCGCGCCGGCCGGTTCATGAAGATCGTCGCGCCCCGCTCGACCACGCGCCTGCTCCGATACGCCGGGGCCATGCCCATCTTCCACGCGACCGGCATCGAGGAGCAGATCCGCACCATCTCGGCGCGGGAGGTCCCCCTCGCCTCCGGCGGGCGGCTCGTCATCGACGAGACCGAGGCACTCGTCGCCATCGACGTCAACTCGGGCAAGTCGCGCGAGGCCCGCGACTCCGAGGAGAACGCCTACCAGACCAACGTTGAGGCGTGCGACGAGATCTGCCGCCAGCTCCGCCTGCGCGACGTCGGCGGCATCGTCGTCAACGACCTCATCGATATGCGCTCGCACAAGCACCGACGCGACATCGAGCAGCGATTCCGCGACAACCTCAAGCTCGACCGCGCCCGCACCACCATCGCCCCCATCTCCGAATTCGGCATCCTCGAGATGACCCGCCAGCGCATGCGCGGCAGTCACGAGTCCGTCCACTTCGCCGAGTGCCCAACCTGCCGCGGCCGCGGGCTGGTCCAGAAGCCCGAGTCCGTCGCCGGCGATGCGCTCCGCGACATGGCCAGCCTCCTCGACAGCCCCAAGGTCGCGAAAGTCGAGATGGTCGTGGCCCCGCGCCTCGCGGGCGAGCTGCTCTCCTCCCGGCGTTCCGCCCTGGCGAGGCTCGAACGCGTCTCCGGGAAGAAGGTCATGGTCCGCGTCTCCGAGGCCATCGCGCCCGACCGGGTCACCTTCTACGCCTACGACGCCGACGGCGCCGACGTCGAGACCGCCAAGATCGGCCCCGCCAAGCCCTCCGAGGAGCTGTTCGTCGAATGGGTTGACGAGCGCGGCGTCGAGGCCGACTGGACCGCGGGCCTCGAGCCGGAACCTCCCGTCGAAGCCGCTGAGCCCGAATCCGGCCCCGCGGATCATGCGCCGCATCCGCTCGAAATGGACACCGAGCTCGCCGACCTCAAGGAAGGCCGCACCAGTTCCGACTGGGGTTCGGGCGCGCTCGGGCCCGGTGGGCCCAAACGCAAGCGCCGGCGTCGTGGCCGGGGCGGGCGAGCCGCCGAGGGTGCGCCCGAAACGCCCGCCCAGACCCCCGCGCGGAACGATGGTCCCGATTCCCGCCGGGCCGACGGATCCGTGACCCCGCACCACGCGCCGAGGCCTCACGGGCCGGTGAACCGGATGGGCGATCATGGAGACGCCGATGGCGAAGGCGGGGAGCGAGCGGCACCACCAGTCGCGAGCGGGTTCGAACCGACGCTCGATCCGGCCCCCACGCTGTCCCCGGATGGAGGCCCGCCAGATCCCTTGACCGGTGAGGGCGGCCGTCGCCGCCGCCGTCGTCGTCGCCGTCGCGGCAAGGGTGGTGGAGCGGGCCAGCCGCAAGGCATCGAGGGTGGCTTCTCGCCCACGGGAGAGCCCGGGCCCTCGCGCACAACTCCGGAGCGTCCCCGCCCTGGGCCCGAGGGCGATTCGGAACCCCCGTCCCTCGCCGGGGCGTTCCGCCGCGATCAGGTCGCCCGCGCCCCGCATGTGCAGGATGGAAACGTCCCGATGCACACCGAAGCGGCGCCCGAAGGCGGCGCCGGACCGGGAGGAGAAGATGTCGGAGCCGCGGAACCCGGCGCGGGTCCCGGCGAGGGCGAGCGTCGCGGCCGCCGCCGTCGCCGACGCCGCGGCCGTGGCGGAAGAGGTGGCGCAGCCCCAGCGGGCGGTGGTGGACCCGAGCCCGTCGGCATCGGGTCCGTGGGCTCGCCCGCTGCTCCATCGGGCGAACCGCGCCCGAACCGCCCCACGGGTGAACGCGGTGGAGCTGGTGGTGGGGGTGGTGGGGGTGGTGGGGGTGGCGGTGGGGGGCGACCGCCGAATCAACCAGGTTCGAATCAACCGAATCGTGGCCCGGGTGGATCGAGGGAGGGCGGGGCGGGCGGAGGTGGAACCCATCGCAATCCCCCGCCGCCGCGCCCGGCTCCGCCAGTTGCTCCGCCAAGCCCGAGTGCGGGAGGTGGTGCGGGCGGGGGCGGAGGTGGGGGAGGCACCGTGACCCCGGCGCCGGCCGGTGGCGCGCCCAAGCCCCGTTTCCTCTACAAGGCGTTCCGCAAACTGAAGCCCGGCGATCTTCCCAAGGATCGTCGTGAGTAACAGTGAGTCGGCGTCCGAGCGGGAGCCGGTCACGATCGCATGACGCATGTCGCGCACAACCCGAGACGCACGCCACCGGCTTCGGACGGGTTCGCGGCCCGCGCGATCCGCCGTGTGCTTGTCCTGGGCGCGACCGGGTCCATCGGCACCCAGACGCTCGACGTCATCGAGCACCTCAACGCACGCGCCGCGGCGGATCCTGGCGCCACGACCTATCGGGTGGTGGGGCTCGCCGCGGGAGCGAACGCCGATCGGTTGGCCGAACTGGCCCGGCGGTTCGGCGTGCGTGACGTGGCGCTCGCCGACAGCCGCGCCCCGGCGGCATCGCTCCCCGATGAACTGGCCCGAGCGGCACGGGGCCCGCAGGCCGCCGAGCAGCTCGTCCGCGGCGTCGAGGCCGACCTGGTGGTCACGGCGATGGTGGGCGCGGCGGGTCTGCCCGCGACGCTGGCGGCGTTGGAACTCGGGCGGGACGTCGCCCTTGCCAACAAGGAAACGCTGGTCGCCGCGGGCTCGCTGGTCGCGGACCTGATCGAGCGCGCGCCGGCGGGGCGGCGGCCGTCGCTGCTCCCCATCGACTCCGAGCACTCGGCCGTGTGGCAGTGCCTGGGCGGGGCGCGCGGCGAGGACAACCCCGTGTCGCCGCCCTGGCCCGACGAGCCCCGCGTGTCCCGGGTCACGCTCACGGCCTCGGGCGGGCCCTTCCGCGAGTGGGCCGCGGACCGCGTGCGGGCCGCGACGCCGGCGGAGGCCCTGCGCCATCCCACCTGGACGATGGGGGGCAAGATCACCATCGATTCCGCCACCCTGATGAACAAGACGTTGGAGATGATCGAGGCGCACTGGCTCTTCAGCCTGGGGCCCGACAAGCTCGACGTGCTCGTGCATCCTCAGTCCATCGTCCATGCTCTGGTCGAAACGATCGACGGCTCGGTGCTGGCCCAGCTCGGCGCGCCGGACATGCGGACCGCCATCCAGATCGCCCTGACCGCGCCGCGACGAGCGCCGGGGCTCGCGCGCCGCCTCGACCTCGCCGCGCTCCGCTCGCTGCACTTCGAGCCGCCGGACGAGCGGCGTTTCCCCGCCGTCGGCCTGTGGCGTCGCTGCATCGGCCCGGACCGTTCGCGCACCACCGCGGGCGCGATCCTCAACGCCGCTAACGAGGCCGCGGTCGCCGCGTTCCTGTCGCCCGACCGCGGGCGTCCCCTGGCGTTCCCGCGCATCGCCGAGCTTGCCGCCGCCGCGCTCGACGCGATCCCCGCCCGCGAGACCCGAACGCTCGCGGACGTGACCCTGGCCGATGCCCAGGCGCGCGAGTTCGTCGCGCGCCGCACCGCCTGAGACCGTCATGTCCCGCCCCCCGGCTTTTCGCGTGCCCGCCCTTTCCCGGCTCGGCCGTGAACTGCGGTTCATCCCGCCCGAAGCGGCGCGCCGGCAGCTCGAAGCGGTCGAGAGCCTCGTGACGCGCATCGACCCGGCCCGCGCATACCCCGAGGAGTGGATCGTGTATTCCATCACGGGGTTCCGGCCCACGTCGACCTCCGACCCGCCCGAGATGATCGTGGGCGAGGCGTTGATCGCCGACTTGCCCGCGCTGGCGCACAGGCTCAGCCTGGCGGCCGGGCCGCTCGCGGCCACGGGCGCCGCGCGGGGATTCATCGACGCCGACACGTTGGCCGGCCGCTGGGGCGTGACCCGACGCACCCTGGAGCGCCTCTCCCGCAACGGCCTCGTCGGGCGATTGGTGTCGCCGCCTCCCCCCCGGGGCGGGCCGTCCCGGGCCCGCCTCGTCTACGCACCCGCCGTGGTCGAGGCGTTCGTCCGCTCCGATCGGGGCCGTCGGTTCGCCCCCGCCGATAGAGACAAGTCCGGGCCGGCCTCACCGGAGCGTCCGCGGTTCCGCTTGACCGATCGTGAGCGTCGCATGGTCCGGCGACGGGCGCTGCGCTACCGGGCGCGCCTGGGCCGCTCGCTCGCCTGGATCTGCGCGCGCCTGGCGGCCCGAACGGGTCGTTCCGTGCGCACCATCCGACGCGCGCTCGGCGATCGGGATGACTCGGAGCTTCAGGCCGCCTTTCGGCGGCGCAAGGGACGCTCCGCGCGTTCGGATCGCCTGATCATGATCGGCGTGCGTCGGGCCCTCCCGATCGCCGCGATCGCGGCCCGCGTGGATCGATCGCCCGCGAGCGTTCGCCGGCGGCACGCCGAGTGCCGGATCGCGTTCCTGCGCGGCCTTGGGCTTGACGCGCGCGCGGGGTCCATGTTCGATCGCTCCGGTCCCGCGTCGGAGATCCTCGCGCCCGGCGCCGTTCGCCCGGGTCTGCTGCCCGGGGGCGCGCGCACGCTGGCCGAGTTCATCCGCGAGGCCGAGAACGAGCCGCCTCCCGACGGGCGGCTGGAGCATGCCCGTGCCCTGGCGCGGGCGTTCCTCATCCAACGCGCCGCGGAACTCCTGCGCGGGGGTCTTGACGCCGCGGCGCTCGACGAAGCGGAGACCACGCTCCGCTGGGCCTCCAGACTGAAAGTCGCCATGCTCCGGACGCAGATGCCGTTCGTCCTTGGCGCCATTCGGGCCCGGCTCGGGGCGCGATCGGAGCGGGAGCCGATGCTGCCGGCGCTCGAGGCCTGGCCCGCCCGGTGGGCTCGGGCGGTCGTCGGCGCGGCCGTGGATGCCGCCATCACCGGCGCCGACCGCTTCGACCCTTTCCGCGACCGATCGGGTGCGCCGGGCGGGCCGAGACGCTCATCGGGTGGTGTTCGGCTGGCCGCCCCGGTCACGCTCGCCGTGGACCGGGCGGTCGCCCGGATGCTCACGGAGTCTCAAGCGGCCCGAGCCGAGGTGCCGGCCGCGGCGGCTTCCCGGCGCGCCAGACAGGCGGCGGATGCGGAGCAACGGGTTGTGGATGACTGGACCCGTCGAGTGGATCCATGGCAGCCCGAATTAGAGCCCGATTCGCGCCTGCCGCGCGCACTCGAACGGATGGCGCCGAACCAGGCGGCGTTGCTCGATGCGCGCTACGGGCTCCGCTCCGGACCCCCGTGCGCGGTGTCGGAACTCGCGCGACGCGAGGGTGTCGCGCCGGCCCGCATGTCGGCGCGGCTCCGGGCGCTGGAGCGTCGGGCCATCATGCTGGGCGGGCAGGCATGAGCGGAGCCGGCGCACAATTCGGTTCCGGCGGCGTGGACACGCTGGTGTTTCACGCCGGCGCGCTCGGAGATTCCGTCATGCTCTGGCCCCTGCTTCGGGCGCTGGCGCGCCGGGACGTGGGCCCGAATCAGGTCGGATTCGTCGCCGCGGATTCGCACGCTCACCTCGCCCAACGCTGGGTGCTGGACGGCCTCGACCCCGGCCGGGGCCGCGTGCGCGCCGTGTCGGGCGAATCGCCATGGGCCGTGGCGCTGTGGCGTGGGTCGGACGAGGCGCGGCAACGGGTGGGCATTTACGAGGGCATCCGGGAGGTGTACACGGTGGTTCCGCCTGAGGGCACGGGCGGCGATCCCCCCTGGATCGAAGCGGCGCGGATCGTGTTTCCGTGCGCGCGGATCGAGCGCATCGGGCCGCCGGGTTCGCGGTCGAGACGGGACCTGCTCGCACGCGCCGGCGCGTCCACGCTCGGATCCGCGGCGGCCCGCCGTGCCGGAGCACCCCGCGGAACACAAACCGGGCCCGTGCTCCTGCACGTGGGCGCAGGGGGCGAGGCCAAGCGGTGGCCGCTGGATCGCTGGTTGGAGCTCGCCGCGTTGCTGCGGCGCGGGGGTCACGTGACGGAGCTCTGCGCCGGCCCGGTCGAGCACGAGCGGTTCTCGCCGTCCGAGCGCGAGCGGTTCGCCCGGTCTTCCGGGCGATTCGAGCGGGACCCGGGCCGCCTGGCGGAGATGATCGCGCGGAGCCGAGCCGTGATTGCGTGCGACACCGGCCCGGCGCACCTGTCGGCGCAACTGGGCGTGCCGACGGTGGTCCTGTTCGGCCCGACGGACCCGGGCGTGTGGGCCCCGGTGGGGCCGCGCGTCGCGGTTGTTCGCCCGCCGGCGCCTTCCCCGATGAGCTGGCTGATCCCGCCCCTCGCGGCGTCGGGGCTGCGCGGGCTGCTGGTCGATCCCGGCGCGGTACCATCGTGATCATGGCCAGCGTTGCGGGCGTGCGGCTGAAGATCGGGATGGAGGTCCACGTCGAATTGGCGACGCGGAGCAAGATGTTCGCGCGCGCACCCAGCCCCGCGTGCGAGGATTCGGGCGGTGAGCCCGCGCCCAACTCGCTGATCGACCCCGTGGTGCTAGCGCTTCCCGGCGCACTGCCGGTCATCAATCAGCGGGCCGTGGAGCTGGCCGTGCGCGTGGGGCTGTCGCTCAACTGTTCCATCGCGCCGCTCACCCGCTGGGACCGGAAGTCGTATTTCTATCCGGACCTGCCCAAGGCGTACCAGATCTCGCAGTACGACCTCCCCTTGTGCTTTGATGGGTCGTTCGACCTGCCGCCGTTGGTTGCGCACGATCGCGGCATCGGTGAAGAGGGTGGCGGAGGTGGGGGGGGTGGGGGGGGTGGGGGAGAGGCCGCGATCGACTTTGATGCGCTGCGCGCGGGCGTGACGGGCCGCCGCATCGGGATCATCCGCGCCCATCTCGAGGAGGACGCGGGAAAGCTCCTTCACGAGGCGCCCGGCGGCGGCGCCATCGACGGGTCCATCGTCGATCTCAACCGCGCCGGCACGCCGCTGCTGGAGATCGTCACCCAGCCCGATTTCACCTCGGCCGACGAGGTGGTGATCTTCGCCCAATTGCTGCGGGCCCAGTGCCGGCTGCTGGGCGCCACGCTGGGCGTGATGCAGAAGGGCCACATCCGCTTCGAGCCGAACATCAACTGCGTGCTGACCCTGGACGACGGACGCACGGCGGTCACGCCGGTGGTCGAGGTGAAGAACCTCAATTCCTTCCGCTCCCTCCGCGCCGCCATCGAGCACGAGCGCGCCGCCCAACCCCGCCGCTGGGAGGCCGATGGCATCGAGATGGGCCCCGGCGCCAAGACGACCCGCGGCTGGGACGACGCGGCGGGACGCACGTTCGTGCAGCGCGAGAAGGAGGACGCGCACGACTATCGCTACTTCCCGGACCCCGACCTGCCCCCGCTCCGGCTCGCGCCGGAATGGGTCGCGTCGCTCCGCGTGGGGCTGCCCGATGCGCCGGCGGCACGCCTGGCCCGCTACCTGCGCGACTGCGACCTGAGCCCCAAGGAAGCCTCGGCCCTGGTCGACGATCCGGATTCCGGCGGGTTCTTCGAGGCCGTCGCGTCCGCCGCGGGCGCGCGGGGCGTGCCCGACGACCGGGCCGCGCGACTCGCGGCGAATCTCGTCCTGCAGTCCGGCCTGCGCCGGGCCAACGAATCAGGGCGCGCGGTCCGCGCGCTCGGGCTGTCCGTCGAGCACGCCGCCCAGATCGTCGCCCTGCGCGCCGAGGGGATCATCTCGGCCTCCGGCGCCGACGAGCTGTTCTCCCTCCTGGCCGAGCCCGGGCGGGAACGCGTTGATGCGCGCGCGCTGGCCGCCGAGCGCGGCATGATCGTCGTGCGCGACGAGGCCGCGCTCGAGGCCTGGTGCGCCCGGGCCATCCAGGAGCAGGCCGCCGCGGCCGCGGACGTGCGCGCCGGAAAGGACGCGGCCCTGGGCAGGCTGGTCGGCGCGGTGATGAAGCTCAGCGGGGGACGGGCGGACGGTTCGGAGGTCAAGCGCCGATTGCTGGAGATGCTGGGCCGGAGTTAGAACCCGGCCTCGCGGCCCGCGCGGGGTCAGTCGCCGAAGTACACGTCGTCGTAGTAGACCTTGGCCGTGGCCACCTGATCGTCGGTTTCCTTGCCGTCGTAACGGCACTCGAAAAGCACGCGCACGAATTCGAACTGGCTCGGGTCCACGTTCCACAGCCGGATGAAGTCGTCGCGGGGCGTCAGCTCGAATCGCACCCACTCGCCCTTCTTGGGCTCGGGCTCGCCGGACACAACGAACTTGCGGTTGGAGATGTTCAGGGGCTGCTCGGTCACGCCCGCGAGCGTGTAGGCGATCTGGATGCTCGGCACGCCGCCCTTCTGACGGGCGCGGACCGACGCGTCGTTCCACAGGATGACCACGGCCTGCAGGTACTGCTTGGGCGTGCCGCGCTCCCAATCCTCGACGAAGTACCACCCGCTGAGCTTCTCGGGCATGTGGGTGCCCTTGATCTCCTGCACGATTCCGGTGATGCAGGTCTTGCCCTCGTGCGTGCGGCTGTCGAGCGCCAGCAGGGCGGCCTTCGATCCCGTGCGCACCTTGTCGCCCGAGATCGAAAAATCAACCCAGGATTGTGTGTTCCGCTGATTGTGCGGGTTCTCGCGCGCGAACGACCACCATTCGACCGCGTCATCCTCGAACGACGGGTTCTTGAGCAGATTGCCGGTCTTCTGCACCGCGCGCCGGGCCGGGGAGCGAAACGCCGGGGCCGCGGGTCTGACCGCCGGCACGTCCGAGGGCGGCGATTCGCTTGGGGGTGGCGTCGGGGGCGGGGGGGTCGGGGAGGTCGGGCTTTCGGGAGCGGGCGGTCGCGGGGAAGCGGGCGGCGTTTCGGGCTGCGCCGCGAGCAGCGCCGCACAGGCCGCGACGGCGATGGGGACGGAGAGCATGGTTCACCTCGCTTGGGAATGGTACGTACGCCCGCGGACCGGACCGGTTCGCCCCAACCGCCCGCCCGCGGGGCGACCGCCCGACGGGTCGTTCAGAGGATCCGTTTCGACCGCGGGTAGCTGCCCAGCACCGTGAGGTCCTGGCACAGCCCCTTGACCTGGGCCAGCGCCGCGGCGAAGAACGGGTCCTCGCCGTGCCCCTCGGCGTCGATGAAGAACGTGTACTGCCAGTTGCTCCGGCCGCTGGGGCGTTTGTCGATGTGCGTGAGGTTGATGCCGGCGCGCTGGAACACCGCCAGCACGCTCACCAGGGCGCCGGGCGTGTTCGGCGTGGTGAACATCATGCTGGTCTTGTCCGCGCCGGACCGCTTGGCCGGGTGACGCGAGATCACGAAGAAGCGCGTGATGTTGTTGGGATTGTCCTCGATGCGCTCGAAGAGGACGTTCATGCCGTAGAGGTCGCCCGCCAGGGCCGTTCCCACGGCGGCGGCGCCCCGCCCCGCGCCCGCGGGGTCCGCGTCGTGCTCGTCACGGGCGGTGATCACGGCCCGGGACGAGCTCGCCGCCGGCACCAGCTCGGCCTTGGGGTACTGCGTGGCCAGCCAGGTCCGGCACTGCGCGAAGACCTCCGGCTTGGAGTGGATCCGCCGAACCTCCGCCGGGGCGCAGTTCGCCAGCAGCGCGTGGTGGACCTCGATCTGCACCTCCGCGCACACGTGGACCTCTCCCGCGCACGAGCGGAACGCGTCCATCGTCTCCACGATCGAGCCCCCGATCGAGTTCTCGATGGGCGCCAGCCCGTAGTCAACGTGGCCGCGCTGCACCTCCGTGAACACGCCCGCGATCTGGTGCAGGTCGTCGAACTCCACGCTGGTGCCGAAGTGGCGCACCGCTGCCACGTGCGAGTGCGAGCCCGCCGGGCCCAGGTACCCGATCCGCAGCGGCTGCTCGAGCGCGAATGACCCGCTCATCAGCTCGCGGTAGATCCCCTCGATGGCGCGGTCCTTCAGCGGCCCGCGGTTGGCCGTCAGCACCCGCTGCAGCACCTCCGCTTCCCGGTGGGGCGCGTAGATCGGCGTCCCCGATGCGCGCTTCGCCGCGCCGATCTTCACCACCAGCTTGGAGCGCTGGTTGAGCAGCAGGATGATGCGTTCGTCGAGACGGTCGATCCGGGTCCGCAGGCTGTCGAGCGCCGGGCCGGGCGCGGGTGATCCACCGGACGCTCCCGCGCCGGGCCCGCGCGCGGCGGCCGCGCCGCGCGGCTCCCGATCGGCGCGCGTGCCCGTGCGCGTCGTTGAAGAAGCCCCTGGTTTCGACGATCGTTTCGCGCGGGCCATACGGCTCCTCCACCCCCGGGTCCGATGAGGTTATCGGTTACACCGTAGACTCAATTCACCGGCGGGCCGCCGGCCTGAACCCGGGGTGGCCGATTTCGGAACAAGTGGGGGTCGATCACACCTCCCGAGACCCAAACACATGCGCACGCTCTCGACCGTTCCGCAGGACACCGTCACGCACGCCGTCGACTCCGTGCGTGGGTTTGTTTCGCAGGTGCAGGCGCTGCCGTGGGGCGTCCACGGCGTGGCCGCGGCGGCCATGATCGCCGGGCTCATTCTGTGGCTGAAGGGCCGCGTGGTGCTCAAGCCCATGCTCGTGCTGCTGGCCGCGACCCTGGGCGCCGCGGGCGGGTATTTCGTTTTTCCCGTTTCGCCATTGAAGGACACGGTGAGCCCTCACACGGGCCTGGGCATCGGGCTGGTGCTGGGGGCCGTGCTGGGCCTGGCGTTGTACCGCTTCGCCATGGCGGTCTCGCTCGGGGTGGTGTCGGCCGTCGCCGCCTCGCTCGTCGCGCTCGCGTTCACGGTTCCGGAGGGGGAGAGCGTCTCGCCCATCGACCTCGACCAGGGTCGCGAGATGGTGAACCGTGCGTCCGACGCGGGCGTCGCGGTGGGGCAGGACGCCACCGCGTCCGACCGCGTGCGCGCGTTCATCGAGACGATCTCCGCGGAGCTTCGATCCTCGTGGGAGGCGATCCCCACGGGGCGGCGCCTGATTCTCGCCGGCGCCGCGGCGGGCGGCCTGCTGCTCGGACTGGCCGGCGGGTTGCTGCTCCCGGCGTGGGGCGCGTCGGCCGTCACCGCCATGTTCGGGTCCGCGATCTGGATCCCGAATCTCCTCTGGCTCGCTCGCGCGACGGGCATCCCGATCCCGGCCGCGCTCGAATTCGGCCCGCGGGGGTGGCTCACGGTCTGGGCGGCCGTGAGCCTCGCGGGCATGGCGATGCAATGGCGCGGGCTGCTGAAGCGCCGGAAAAAACCCGAGCCCGAACCCGACAGCGATCCAAAGAAAGCGTGAACCACGCGCCCCCGACGGTGGCCGCGACGGCTAGCTCCTGGCGCGGATCGCCGCGAGCGTCTCGTCGTCCAGGCCCAGGTACTCGCGCATGTGCTGGTCGTAGACCTCCTGGTGGTCGTCGCGCGAGAGGTCCAGCCGCATTTCGTTGATGACCTTCGTTCCCTGGCGGATCCAGGCGTCCCAGGTCTCGGCGGAGATGTTGGCCCAGATCCACTCCCCCACCGGACCCTTGAACGGACGTCGCTCCAGCTTGGTGCCGGGCCGGTTGGTGCGCCGGTCGACGAACGACCCCGGGGGCGCCGCGACCGGCGCCGCCGCGGGCGTGGCCCCGGTCGCGCCGAGCGCCGGCGGCGTCCGACCGAGGGACTCCAGCATCGCCCCGATCGCCTTCTTGGGCATGAGGTCGCCCCGCTCGTGCGCGGTCCGGTACCCGCGCTCCAGCAGGTCCGCCGCCGCGTCCTTCTGGCCCGCGCGGATCAGCGCGTCCCCGGCCAGCTGGTACGCCTTGCTCATGTGCGGCGACAGCGCCACGCACCGCCCGAACGCCGCGGCGGCGTCCGAGTACCGCCCCGCGCGAGCGTACAGGTCCCCCAGCGAGTAGTGGGCCATGTCATTGTCGGGATCGTCGTGCGCCATCTTCTCGAACTGTCGGATGCGGTCATTGGCGTCCATGGTGCGGGAGCGTAGGAATCGCGCGCACGGGCGGCGTCCGGCGGCCCCGGCCGTCGGTCGTTCGTTGCGGGCCGGCGCGTACCATCCCGGCGTGCCCCCGACCCGGCCCGCTCCCGTTCAGCCCGCGCCCGCGTGCGCCGTCCGCGGCCTGATCCCCATGGCCCACGCCCGGGACCTTGAGGCGACCGTGGCGTTCTATGCGAGCCTCGGGTTCGAGTGCGACGGCCGACTCGAGGATGCGCGCGGGCGGCTCCAGTGGGTGTCGCTCTCGATCCGCTCCGGCACGGCCGCTCCCGAGAACGGCGGCCCCTCGATCATGTTCGCACGGGCCGCCGAGCCGGTCGTGCCCGAGCAGCAGGCGGTGCTCTTCTACATGTACTCGCGCGACGTCGCCGCCCTGCGTACGCACCTGCTCGCGTCCGGGCTGGCCGACGGCGGCGCGTACCGCGGCCAGCGCGGCCCGAACCAGGGCCGCATGGTCGTCTTCGACCTCGCCCACCCCGAGTACATGTCCGCCGGGGAGATCCGCGTGTCCGACCCCGACGCGTACTGCATCCTCGTCGGTCAATTGGGTTAACCGGGGCCGCTCGCCGCGACCCGGCGCGCGGTACCCTCACGGGCATGCTCCGTGCGCCCGCCGCCACCGATCCCGCGCTGCGCACCACGCTGTGCGGCATCGAGCTCGTCAACCCCGTCATGCTCGCCGCCGGGACCTGCGGCACCCTTGACGAGATGGCCGGCGTCCTCGACCTCGCCCGTGTCGGCGGCCTCGTCGCCAAGTCCGTGACCCCCGCGCCCCGCGAGGGGAATCCCGCCTGGCGCATCCTCGAGGCCCGCGGCGGCGCCGGCATGCTCAACTCCATCGGGCTCGCCAACGTCGGCCTCGACGCGTTCGAATCCGCGTGCGTTCCACGCATCGCACGCCTGCCGACCGCGGTCGTCGCGTCCGTCGCGGGTTTCTGCGCCGACGACTACACCCGCGTCGCCGCCACGCTCGACGAGCACGCCCACGCCGAGCCCGGGCCCGGGGCCGGCCGCCTGGTCGCCCTCGAGCTCAACGTCTCCTGCCCCAATGTCCACACCGGAATGGAATTCGGTTCCTCTCCGCGCGCCCTGGCCGATCTGCTCGACGCCGTCCGCCCCCGTGTCCGGCGCGCCAAGCTGTTCGTCAAGCTCGGCCCGCTCACGCCCGAGATCGTGCTCGTCGCCCGCGCCGCCATCGACCACGGCGCCGACGCCCTCACCATCGCCAACACCATACCCGCGATGGCCATCGACGTCCGCGCCCGCAGGCCGCGCCTCGCCAACGTCACGGGCGGACTCTCCGGGCCCGCCGCACACCCGCTCGCCGTCAGGCTCGTGCACGACGTCTTCCGCGCCGTGGCCCGCGACGCCGGGGTGCCCATCATCGGCGTCGGCGGCGTCATGAACTGGGAGGACGCCGCCGAGTTCATCCTCGCCGGCGCCACCGCGGTGCAGATCGGCACCGCGCTCTTCGCCGACCCCCGCGCGCCCCTCGCCGTGGCCCGCGGCCTGTCGCGCTGGGTGCGCGAACAGGGACACCACACGATCGCCCCGCTCGTCGGGGCGCTGGAGACCTGACATGCGTGACCATTCGCGCGCGCCCGCACGACTCGCCGCGGCGCTCGCCGCCGCATCGATGTTCGGCGCGCACGCCGACGTCCCCACGCGGCAGCCCCCCGCCGCGCCGGCCGTCGCGCCCGCCCGCACGCCCCCCGACGACTGCTCCGCGCTCCTGCGACCCATCGTCGAGCGCCACGCCGTGCCGGGGCTCGCCGCCGCCCTGGTCACCGCGGACGACGGGCTGATCCGCATCGGCGCCGCCGGCGTGCGCCGCAAGGGTGACGCGACCGCGGTCGCCCCGGACGATCGATTTCACCTCGGTTCCTGCACCAAGGCCATCACCGCCACGCTCTGCGCCGTCCTGGTCGAGCAGGGCGCGCTCCGCTGGGACTCCACCCTTGGAGAGGTGTTCCCGGATGACGCCCCAGCCATGCACGAACCCTGGAAAGCCGTCACCCTCCGCCAACTCCTCAACAACCGATCCGGCACGCCCGCCAACCTGGACCGCGACGGGCTCTGGGCCTCTCTCTGGAGCCACCGCGGCGAAGACTCCGACGCCCGACGCCTCCTCCTCCGCGGCGTCACCGCGCACGACCCCGAGCACCCCCCGGGCTCCAAGTTCCTCTACTCCAACGCGGGCTTTGCCATCGCGGGACACATGGCCGAGACCGTCACCGGCGTTCCTTACGAACGGCTCCTCCGCGACTCGCTCCTCGGACCGCTGGGCATGACCAGCGCCGGCTTCGGCGCGCCCGGCGATCCCGGTGTGCTCGATCAGCCGCGCGGCCACGACGCGGCGGGCCGCCCCGTCGAGCCCACCGCCGACGGCCGCGGCGCCGACAACCCGCCCGCCATCACGCCGGCCGGGCGTGTCCACGCCAGCCTCGCCGACTGGGCCGCGTTCGTCCGCCTCCACCTTCAGGGCGCGCAGGGGCGGCCCGTGAGGGTCGGCGACGTCTCGCTCTCGCCCGAGTCGTTCCGCGTGCTGCACGAGATCGCGGGCCCCGACGGCGAGTACGCCATGGGCTGGGCACGTCCCGAGCGCCCGTGGGCCGGACCGGAGGGCCACCGCCGCGTGCTCACGCACAGCGGCAGCAACACGCTCTGGTACTGCGTGGTCTGGGCCGCGCCGGAGCGAGGCTTCGCGGCCCTGGCCGCGTGCAACACGGCCGCGGGCGGGCCCGCGGCCTGCGATGAGGCCGTCGCCGCGCTGATCCGGGCGTACACCGAGCGCGGCGCAGGGAAGGACTGATCCCCGGCGTTCGGCGCGTCAGGCCGGCGACGAGTCCGCGACCACCGGTCGTTCCGGCCGCATCGCCGCCAGGCCCGCCCGCAGCGAACCGGTCGCCCGCCCCGCCGCCGGTTCCTCCCCCGACCCCGTCGCCTGGGATCGGATCTGCCCGCCCGCGCCCACCTGGTCGATCCGCACGCTCACCCGCTTCGAAACACCCCGCTCCTGCATGGTCACCCCGTACAGCACCGAGCACGCCTGCATCGTCCGCTTGTGGTGCGTGATCACGATGAAATGCGACCGGTCCAGGAACTGCTCCAGCACGCGGCAGAAGCGGTCCACGTTCGCCTCGTCCAGCGCCGCGTCCACCTCGTCCAGCACGCAGAAGCACGAGGGCTTGGCCCGGAAGATCGACATCAGCAGCGCCACCGCCGTCAGCGCCTTCTCGCCGCCCGAGAGCTGGCTGATCGCCCGCGGCTCCTTGCCCGGGGGCTTGGCCATCACCTCGATGCCGCTCTCCAACCAGTCCGTCTCGTCCGTCTCCACGCCGTCCCGCACCAGCGGCATCAGCCGCAGCTCCGCCTTGCCGCCCCCGAACAGCCGCCGGAACATCCCGTCCTGGGCCGCGAAGTGCGACTGGATCGACTCGAACGACTCCCGGAATCGCGTCCGGCACGCGTCGTCCAGGCGCGTGATCAGGTCCGTCAGCGTGCCCCGCGCGTGATCCAGGTCCGCCACCTGCGCGACCAGCTCCTCGTTCCGCGAGGCGAGCTGCGATTCCTCCTCGATCGCGTCCAGGTTCACGTTCCCCAGCCCCCGGATCTCTCCCCGCAGCGAATCGATCCGTGCCGCGGCCGCCTCCCGGTCGAAGCCCCCCGCGCCCGCTTCCCCGTTCGCGCCCGCGCGCTCCGCCCAGCGCGCCCCCAGGTCCAGCCCGAGTTCCTCATGGGTCCGCTGCTCCAGCGTCTCCCGCTTCACCTCGACCTCGCGACGCGAAACCTCCAGGCTGTGCCAGTCCCGGTCGAGCGTCTGCGCGTGCGCCCGCGCCGCGGCCACCGTGCCCGCCAGCCCTGAGGCCAGCTCCGAAGCCGCGCGCAGCCGGCCCTCGAGGTCCCGCACCCGGTCCTCCGCCGCGTCGGCCGTCCGCCCCGATTCCTCCGCCTCCCGCACGCACGCCGCCAGCGCGGCCTCGTGCTCGGCCAGCGCCGCGCGGCGCTGCTCCAGCCGCGCCGCGCCGTGGCGCTCGCGACGCTCCGCCTCGTCCAGCGCCAGCACCAGCCGCTGCCGCTCCCGTCGCGCTCCCGAGGTCTGCTCCGCCAGCCGCCCCGCCTCGACCTTCGCGCCCGTCACCCGGTCCGAGAGCGTGTCCGCCTCGGCCTGCGCCGCCGCGGCCTCGCGCTCCGCCGCCGCCGCCGATTCGCTCAGCTCCGCGTGCAGCCGCCACAGGCTCTCGGCCCGCTCCCGCAGCTCCGCCTGCTCGCGGTCCAGCGCCGCGGCCCGCTGCTGCGTCTGCTCGATCTCCAGCGCCAGGCCCTCGCGCTCCCGCTCCAGGCGCGCCGCCTCGGACGACGCCCGCTCGTCCCGCGATTCCTCCGCCACCAGCGTCCGCCGCTCCGACTCCAGCGACGCCCGCCGCTCCGCGTGCCGGTGCGCCAGCGCCGCCGCGTCCGCGTCCATCGCGCCCAGCACCGCGCGCTCCGACTCCACCCGCGCCCCCAGCGCCGTCAGCTCGCCCCGCAGCGACTCCAGCTCGATCCGCCGCTGCAGCAGACCGCCCGCCTCCGTCGAGGCCGACATCGGGCCCGCCACGATCCGGCCGTCCGGCTCGATCACCCGCCCGTCCAGCGTCACGAAGCGGGCCCCGGTTCCCGCAAGCGGACCCGCCGCCAGCAGCGTCGCCTCGTCCAGCCCGGCCACCAGGAACGTCCGCCCCAGCAACCGGTCCAGCAGCCCCCCGAGCGCCGAGGCCTCCGGCCGCGCGCGCACCACGGCACGCAGGGGCGTCAAACGCCCCCCCGTCGCGTCCCGCAACGCGTCATGATCGAGCGCCGCCGTCTCCGCCGGGCCCGTCCCCTGCTCCGGCGCGAACACCACCCGCCCCGGCAGCGACGCCAGATCGTCAACCCCCGGCATCGCGTCCCGCGAGGGCACCACCAGCGCCTGCAGGGCCGCGCCCAGCGCCGCCTCCACCGCCGCCGCGTGCCCCGCGTCCGTCGCGATCAGGTCCGCGAGCACGCCCCGGACCGTGCCGAAGCCGCGCCCCCGCTCCCGCGCGTCCAGGACGTGCTTGACCGCGTCGGCCAACCCGGTGCGCGACTGGATCATCTCCTCCAGCGTCTGCCGCCGGCTGTCCAGGCGCGCGAAACGCTGCTCCAGGTCCCCCAGCCGCGTCGCCGCCTCCCGCCGGTCCTCCGACAACCGCCCCGATGCGGTCGCCAGCTCGAGCACCTCGGCCGTCAACGCGCCGATCGTCCCGCGCCGCGCCGCCACCACCCGCGCCAGTTCCGCGCGCGCCCCCCGCAGCGCCTCCCGCTCCGCGTCCGCCGAGGCCGCCCGCCCCGCCAGCCGCTCCAGGCTCTCCCGCAGCGCCGACGCACGCCGCTGCTCCGTCTCCAGCGCCGCCAGCAACGCCGCCCGCTCCCGGTCCACACGCGCCGCGTCCGAACGCCGTTCCGCCAGGGCCCCGCGCCGTTCCGTCGCCCGCGCCAGCAGATCCGCCCGCGCCGCGGCCGCCTCGCCCAGCGCACGCTCCGCCTCCGCCAGCCGCTCCCCCAGCGCCGCCACCGCCTCGTCCTGGTCCGCCACCCCCGCCCGCAACGAGACGATCAGCGCCCCCGCCTCCGCCCGCGCCGCCTCCTCGGTCTCGATCTGCGCCGAGGCCTCGTCCCGGGCTCGCGTCGTCATCTCCGCCCGCTGCCGCGCCGACTCGATCGCGTGCCGGGCCGTCTGCAACTCCGATTCCGCAGCCCGCGACGCCTGGGTCAACTCGTGCCGGCCCGCCTCCGCGTCGAGACGCGCCGACTCCGTCTCCGCCAGGCGTTCCGCGGCCGCGCGGCGCGTCGCGTCCAGGTCCGTCAGCCGGCTCGTCAGCCCGTCCAGCCGCGCCCGCAGCTCCGCGTACTGGTCCTCCGCCAGCGCCGTCCGCAGCGCCCCCAGCTCACCGTCGAGTTCCCGGAACCGGCGCGCCCTCGCCGCCTGCCCCTTCACGACCCGCAGCCGCCGCTCCGTTGATTCCAGCTGCTCGCGCGTGCGCACCAGGTTGGTCTCGGTGCGGTCCAGCTTCCGGGCCGCCTCGGTCTTCCGCTGCCGGTACTTGGCGATCCCCGCGGCCTCCTCGAAGATGCCCCGCCGCTCCACCGGCGAGGCCAGCAGCATCGCGTCCACCTTCCCCTGCTCGATGATGCAGTACGCGTCCGCGCCCACGCCCGTGTCCAGGAACAACTCCCGGATGTCCCGCAGCCGCGCCCGCTTCCCGTTCACCAGGTACTCGCTCGTGCCGTCCCGGTACAGACGCCGCTCCACCTCCACCAGGTCCGTGTCGATGGGCAGGCCGCGGCGCACCCGCCGGTTGATCATCGCGCCCGAGTGCGAGAGCTGACCCTCCGCGTCGCTCTCGAGCACCGAAGCCTCCTCGGGCGACGCGGCCTCGACCTCCGTTTCCTCCACCCGCGTCCCCGACGCGGCCGTCCGCCGCGCCAGCGCCGCCTCATCCAGCACCGGGTTCTCGAACGTGAGCGCCACCGTCGCCAGCCCCACCGGCGCCCGCGCCGCCGAGCCCGCGAAGATCACGTCCAGCATCTCCGTGCCCCGCAGGCTCTTGCTGGACCGCTCCCCCAGGACCCACCGGATCGCGTCCACCACGTTGCTCTTGCCGCACCCGTTCGGGCCGACGATGCCGATGATCGGCTCGTCGAACGTGAACTCCGTCCGATCCGCGAACGACTTGAACCCCGAGACCGTCAGTTTCAGCAGACGCATCGCGTCACAACCTCCGTGTCGCCGCCGCCCGCGCCCCGCGCCGGGGTGATCACCCGCGTCCGACGAGGGGAGATCCGTTCCCCGTGGCCCGCACGGGCCCGCCCGACGCGCTCACGACGGACCGCCAGTATCGCCGATCCCGCGCCCGGAATCAAAGCCCACACCACCAAATTCCCCACGATGCCGCCGGCCCGATCACGCCCCGCCCGACCCCGGGCCCTCCGCCCCCTCCTCGCCCGCCGGACGCACCGTCGGCGGCGCCGGCACAAACTCCTGCTCCGGTCCCTCCTCGGCGGTCTCCGGACGGTCCCCCACCTGGTTGATCTTCGACGCCTGCAGGAGGCTCGCGTTGAGCCGGTCCTGCCCCGTCGCGAACGCCGCGCCCACGCCGCGCTGACGCTGGATCTCGTACAACGCGCCCACGATCTCCGAGAATGACAGCCCCAGCCCCGGCTTGGGGTCGTCCGGCGTCGCCCGCCGCGCCATCAGCGCGATCAGGTCCTCCACCCGCTCGGGCACCGGCACCTGCGTCACCCGGTTGGTCCGGTAGTCGCGGTACCGCAGCCGCCGCTCGCCCCCCTCCGCCGTCAGCATCAGCCGGTCCGACCACGCGCTCACCAGCAGCTCCCGCGCCAGGGACATGTGCTCCCCGAACAGCACGATCCGCGGCTCCCCCTCCCGCGTCACGTAGATCAGCTCGTCCTTGGACGGCAGCGTGTCCACGTAGAACGCGTTCTCCACCGGCCGCCGGTCGATCGACGCGTCCACCCGCTTCACCAGCGCCTCGTACGCCGCCACCCGCACACTCAGGTCCGGCGCATCCGCCAGCTCCCGCAACGCCAGGTTGATCCGCGGATCGCTGTCCATCTCCGCCAGCAGATCGATGGTCTGCGCCCGCAGCCCCGCCGGACCCGACCGCGCCATCTGCAGCAGGTGAGGCGTCGCGCGCGGGTCGCCCAGCTTCGCGCCCGCCCGCAACGCCGCCATCCGCGGCGCGTACTCCCCCGAGTCGTACAGCGGCACCAGGAACGGCACCGCCGGCTTCCCCACCGCCTGCAGGCACCACGACAACTCCTCCGCCAGCCCCGGCTGACGCTCCAGCTCCTGCGCGTACCGCCGCGCGTACTCCGGCGGGAAACTCTGGTCGATCTGCGTGAAACGCAGCAACTGGATGAACTCCTCCGCCTTCTTCGAGTACCGCCGCGGCACCCGCACCACCACCCGCGCGTTGTCCCGCCCCCGCGCCGTCTGGCCCGTGTCCCCAGGCCCGTTGGGGAACCGCGAGTTGATCGCCGACACGATCGACCGCGCCCGCGCGTGCGACGGGTTGTCCAGCACCAGCTCGAACGCCAGCGCCGTCGTCACCACGCCCCCGTCCAGCACGCGACCCTCCGTGCGCGGCACCGCCGATGACGACGACATCCGCACCACCGTCGGCCCAGCCTCCCGCGCCCCGGACGCGTCCCCCTGGCTCCCTTCCGGCGGCAGGCCCGGCTCCGCGAAGGGGTTGATGAACACGCTCCCCCGCGCCTCGGCCAGCTTCCGCGTCCGCATCCCGCCGAACGCCGTCACCGGGCCCATCCGCAGCTCCGTGCTCCACAGCCGCCCGCCCTCCAGGCTGGTCACGCTCGCGCCCGGCAGCGCCCGCACCCGCACATCGAACCGCTCCCCCGCCACCACGCCCGGCGGGATCACCGCCTCCACCACCACCACCGCCACGTTCGGATCCCGCAAAATCTCCTTCGGCGTGCGCCCCGCCAGCGGGCCGGGCTGCTCGTTCCCCTTCCCCATCCCCCCCCGCGCCAGCTCGCGCTCCATCGTCACCTGCACCGACTCCGGCAGCGGGCCGCCCCCGGTCCCGTTCAGACCCACCACCAGCCCGTACCCCGCCACGTACACCGGCTCGATCCCGCGGAACCCGACTTCCGCACCCACCGTGCCGCGGAACACGCTCGGAATGTCCCGCACCACAGACGGCGGCGGATCCACTTTCAAGGCTCGCTTGGGCGTCGAGTCGCACCCGCCCCCGCTCCCCGCCAACGCCGCCAATCCCGCGAGGCACGCGGCGAGATACCCGCGACGCATCAATCCGGCCGGCGCGTGAACCATCGATTGCTCCGATTGCACGAGTGGGCTGACGCTACCCGCACCCGCCCCGTCGTTCAACTCCAGCCACGATCGGGAGTTGCGCCATTTTAGCAAAAAGTACGGCCATAGTTTTCCACCATTTTGGACCGCCTCATCAGATTGGTTTGATCACCGCGCCGCACATTTTTTTGACCCATTCGGGCCCGCCGAAAACCGCGCAAATTTATTCGCCACATAGAGTTACGTGCAAGTGACAATTCATGCACAATATCATGGGTTGTTTTTGACGACAAACCCCTTGAACGCACGAGATGTAGTGGTATGCTCCCGCCCTTCGCGGCGTTCTTTGCGGAACTCTAACCAGTCTTGCTGGCCCGAAGCCTGGACGGAAACCATGGCCGTTTTATCCGATGCGCAAATCCGGAAACTCGTCAAAATCGAGCCTTTTTCGGAGGCCGCGAAACGCACAGGCAGGATTTCGTTCGGTCTGTCTTCGTACGGGTATGATGTTCGTGTGGGAACCCGATTCAAAATCTTCACCCCGACGCCCAAGTCCGGCGGCATCGCCGTCGTCGATCCCAAGCACTTCAGCGATGAGCTCTTCGTCGAGGTCGATACCGCCGCGCTGGGCGCCGATCACGTCGTCATCCCGCCCAACTCCTTCGCCCTGTGCGAGACCGTGGAGTGGATCGAGGTCCCCCGCGATGTGCTCGTCGTCTGCGTCGGCAAGAGCACCTACGCCCGCTGCGGGCTCATCGTCAACGTCACCCCCCTCGAGCCCGAGTGGCGCGGCAAGGTCACCCTCGAGATCAGCAACACCACGCCCCTGCCCGCCCGCGTCTACGCCAACGAGGGCATCGCCCAACTCGTGTTCCTCAAGGCCGATCAGGTGTGCGAGCAGAGCTACGCGGACAAGTCGGGCAAGTACCAGAATCAGAGCGGCCTGACGCTGCCGAAAGTGGATTGAGAGAGAGGGCAAGAGGAAATAGGCAATAGGCAATGGCATCAGCGGAGCAAACGCAATGACGGCGACGGGAGTGGGGCTCTCATCCAGGATTCAAGTAGCGGAGAACCTCTTGAGGGTCTCGGCCGCGCCCTCGTTGAAGACCGGGCTTCGGGTTGCTCGCGTTCAGAAATGGGAGGAGGCCGTTTTTTACTTCGAACGGCACCACAACAACGCGGCGCCCGAAATTGCCCGCGCGACATCACGTCTGGTCGGCCTCTTCGATGACGATTCGATCGATGCGGAGTGTCGCGCGACGCTCGATGATCTTCGCTCAGGCCCCGGACCGGCGTGGCAGGCCCACAAGCGCAAATTGAGAATTCTGCTCGAGAAAGCAACTCGGCCGTCAGTATTTCGTCGAATCTGGGCTCGGCTTCGCTCGCGCTAGCGTCGGTTCCCATCAACATCGATCACCCATGCGACAGCGTCATGTCCAACCCGATTCGGTCGTATCGAGATCTTGTCGCGTGGCAACGGGCTCGCGAGCTGGTCCGATTGGTGTATCAGTTCACGGCGGGCTATCCCAGCAGCGAGCGATTCGGGCTCGTCACGCAGATGCGTCGGGCCGCGATCGGCGTGCTGAGCAACATCGCGGAGGGATACGGCCGGGGAAGCCGACCGGACTACTTGCGATTCCTTCGGATCGCTCGGGGTTCGTTGTTCGAACTCGAATCGCAGACCATCGTCTCTGTCGACCTCGGGTTCCTGGCGGAAGCCCAATCGCACCGGCTCGCAACGCTGGTGGACGAGGTTGCCAAGCCCCTCAGTGGACTAATTCGTGTCCTGGAAAAGTAGTGTGGGCCGGGCGCATTGGATGCTCTTCCCCATTCCCCATTCCCCATTCCCCATTTCCCATTCCCCATTCCCCATTGCCCATTGCCCATTGCCCATTTCCCATTTCCCACCCCATCGCCCCGCTAGCCGGATGACGCGCCAATGAAGATCACCCGCAAGTTCACCAAGGACGGTCACGACCCCTTCGCCACGGTCGGCTGGGTGAAGCGATCCTCCCGCATCACCAACCCCGACGGCTCCATCGTCTTCGAGATGAGGGACGCCGAGGTCCCCGACACCTGGAGCCAGCTCGCCACCGACATCATGGTGAGCAAGTACTTCCGCAAGGCCGGTGTCCCCCTCGACGGCGGGCCCAACGGTCTCACCGGCGACGCGCGCACGTCCCCCGCCGCGCCCCGCGCCCACGATGCCGACCGCCAGACCGGCCCGGAGAAATCCGCCGCGCAGGTCATCCACCGCCTGGTCGGCTGCTGGCGCCATTGGGGAGAGAAGCACGGGTACTTCGACTCCCCCGCCGACGCCCAGGCGTTCTACGACGAGCTCATCTACATGCTCGTGCACCAGATCGCCGCGCCCAACTCCCCGCAATGGTTCAACACCGGCCTGAACTGGGCCTACGGCATCAGCGGCCCGGCCCAGGGTCACTACATCGCCGACCCCGTCACCGGGCAGGTCACGCTGGCGAGGGACGCCTACACCCACCCGCAGCCGCACGCCTGCTTCATCCAGAGCATCGACGACGACCTCGTCAACCCCGGCGGCATCATGGACCTCTGGGTCCGCGAGGCCCGCCTGTTCAAGTACGGCTCCGGCACCGGCACCAACTTCAGCCGCCTCCGCGCCGAGAACGAGCCCCTCTCGGGCGGCGGCAAGAGCAGCGGCCTGATGGGCTGGCTCCGCATCGGCGACCGCGCCGCCAGCGCCATCAAGAGCGGCGGCACCACCCGCCGCGCCGCCAAGATGGTCTGCCTCGACATGGACCACCCCGACATCGAGGACTTCATCAACTGGAAGGTCCGCGAGGAGATCAAGGTCCAGGCCATGGTCGAGGGCCTCCGGACCATCCGCGACCGCGCCAGCGGCCCCGGCGACGACCGCACCATCGGTCAGACCGCCGACCGCCTCGGCCTCAAGCTCGACTACGACTTCAACGGCGAGTCCTACCACACCGTCAGCGGCCAGAACAGCAACAACTCCGTCCGCATCCCCGACGAGTTCTTCGAGGCCCTCGACCACGCCCGCCCCTGGACCACCACCTGGCGCACCACCGGAAAGCCCGCCCGGATCTTCGAGGCCGGCGCCCTCTGGGACTCCATCTGCTACGCCGCCTGGCGCTGCGCCGACCCCGGCGTCCAGTTCGACTCCACCATCAACGCCTGGCACACCTGCCCCAACGCCGGGCGCATCAACGCCAGCAACCCCTGCAGCGAGTACATGTTCCTCGACAACACCGCCTGCAACCTCGCCTCCATCAACGTGATGAAGCTCTACGACCCCCGCACCCGCGCCTTCGACGTCGACCGCTACGAGCACGCCATCGACCTCTGGACCATCGTCCTCGAGATCAGCGTCCTGATGGCCTCCTTCCCCAGCGAGGACATCGCCCGCCTCAGCTACCGCTACCGCACCCTCGGCCTCGGCTACGCCAACCTCGGCGCCCTGCTCATGCAGGCCGGCCTCGCCTACGACTCCGAGGAGGCCCGCGCCCTGGCCGCCTGCCTCACCGCCATCCTCACGGGCCGCGCCTACCGCGCCAGCGCCCAGATGGCCGCGCGGCTCGGGGCCTTCCCCGGCTACGCCGACGACGCCGCCAACATGCTCCGCGTCATCCGCAACCACCGTCTCGCCGCCCGCGGCACCCCGCGCGAGAGCAGCGCCTACGACCGCCTCCGCATCCGGCCCGTCCCCATCGACCATGAGCTGGTCCGCTCCGGACGCCTCCTCGTCGCCAACGCCGCCTCCCTCCTCGACCGCGCCGTCCAGTCCTGGGACGACGCCCTCGCGCTCGGGCAGGAGCACGGCTACCGCAACGCCCAGGTCAGCGTCATCGCCCCCACCGGCACCATCGGCCTGCTCATGGACTGCGACACCACCGGCATCGAGCCCGATTTCGCGCTCGTCAAGTTCAAGAAACTCGCAGGCGGCGGCTACTTCAAGATCGCCAACGCCTCCGTCCGGCCCGCGCTCGAAGCCCTCGGCTACCCCGACGCCCACATCCGCGACATCATGGTCGATCTCCTGGGCACGCTCTCGCTCGACACGCCCATGCCCGCCGGATCCGTCGCCGCCGGCGCCGGATCACCCCCGGTGTCGTTCGCGCAGTGGCTCCTCGGTCGCGGCTTCACCCAGGAGGACCTCGCCTCCATCACCGAGTCGCTCCCCGGCGTCTTCGAGCTCTCCTTCGCGTTCGCGCCCTGGGCCCTGGGCGACGACGCCCTCCGCCGCGTCGGCATCGACCCCGAGCAGGCCAAGGCCGACCCGTCCTTCAACCTCCTCCGCCGCTTCGGGCTCTCCCGCGCCCACGTCGCCGCGCTCAACGACGCCGTCTGCGGCCGGCAGACCGTCGAGTCCGCGCCCCATCTCAAGGACGAGCACCTGCCCGTCTTCGACTGCGCCAACCCCTGCGGCAGGACCGGCGTCCGCTCCATCGCGCCCGAGGGGCACATCCGCATGATGGCCGCCGCCCAGCCGTTCATCAGCGGCGCCATCAGCAAGACCATCAACCTCCCCGCCCGCGCCACCGTGCAGGACATCGGTCGCGCCTACCGCCTCAGCTGGGAACTGGGCCTCAAGGCCAACGCGCTCTACCGCGACGGCTGCAAGCTCAGCCAGCCCCTCAGCACCACGTCCGACGCCCAGCAGCCCGCCGACGACGAGGGGAACCTCGCCGCGGGAAAATCCGAAGTGGCCGAGCTTGTCGGACGCCTGGCTGCGGCCACGAGTGACGCCGACGAGCCCGCCGCCCGCGAGGTCCAGGTCCGCATCGTCGAACGCCCCATGCGCCGCCGGCTCCCCGACACCCGCGCCGGGATCACCCACAAGTTCAACGTCGCCGGGCACGAGGGCTACCTCACCGTCGGGCTCTACGAGGACGGCATGCCCGGCGAGCTCTTCATCACCATGGCGAAGGAGGGCTCCACCATCGGCGGACTCATGGACTGCCTGGGCACCGCCGTCAGCGTCGCCCTCCAGTACGGCGTCCCCGTCGAGAGCCTCGTCACCAAGTTCACGCACCAGCGGTTCGAGCCCGCGGGCATGACCACCAACCGCGACATCCCCTTCGCCAAGAGCCTCGTCGATTACATCTTCCGCTGGATGGGCATGCAGTTCATCCCCGGCTACCGCGAGCAGCACGCCCCCAAGCGCCCCGGCGAGGAAACCCCCGCCGCCCCCGCCGCCCCCGCCGCGCTCGTCGAGCCCGCCCCCGCCGCGGCGGACGCGACGCCCGCGGCACGCTTCGTCCACCAGGTCCGGCAGGTCATGGGCCCCCCGGCCGCGCACGCCAACGGCCGCTCCGAAACCCACGCGCCCCGGACCACGCTGACCGAGAGCGTCCAGACGGTCGTCACCGAGACCGTCACCGTGCAGTCCACCATGGCCCTGGCCATGGAGGCCACCGGCGACGGCCCCGCCTGCGACGTGTGCGGCACCATCACCGTCCGCAACGGCACGTGCTACAAGTGCCTCAACTGCGGCTCGTCCCTCGGATGCAGCTGATCGTCAACGGACTCACCCAGGCGAACGAGGACACGGCCGCCGTCGGCGGCGAACAGGAGCGACTCACTCGAAACAGACGCAGCAGCATTCGGGCGCGGCGGCGAGGCCGGGTTGATAGCACTCGGCGGTCGGAAGGAGCCCCGTCCCGGTCGCGGAACAAGGAATGCCCGCGGCCGGTCAAGTCGGCACTCGGGCCGGGCGAAGGCCAGCAGCACGCGGCCACGGACTCGCCCCGGCCCGGTCCTCACCCGGCCTCGCACCCCCCGATGCTCGCGTCCACGTCCCCCGCTCACCCCAGTCCCTTCGGGATCATCGCCGTCAGGTTCTCCGGACCGTCCGCCGTCACGTGGATGTTGTCCTCGATCCGCACCCCGCCGATCCCCGCCGCCAGCAGGCCGTCGACCATGGCCCAGTTCACCGCGTCCCGGTGCGTCGCGCGGTTCGCGGCGTCGTTCAGCAGCGACGCGATGAAATAGACGCCCGGTTCCACCGTGATGCAGTACCCCGCGCCCAGCGGCAGGTCGCAGCGGATGGTCACCACTCCCTTCCGCGCGCGGGCCGCGCGCCCCGGCTCTCTCCCGCTCGCGTCCCGCACGCCCAGACCGATCAGGTGGCCCAGCCCGTGCGGGAAGAACAGCCCCATCGCGCCGCTCTCCACCGCCGCCGCGGCGGAGCCGCGCAGCACGCCCATCTGCACCAGACCCTCGGCCATGTCCGTCGCGGCGGCCAGGTGGACGTCGATCCACTCCGCCCCGACCACGCACCGCGCGCACGCCCGCTCCTCCGCCCGCAGCACGATCGCGTGCAGCTCCCGGCGCGCCCCGTCCGCCTCCCCGCACGCGAGCGTGCGGGTCACGTCCGCGGCGTAGCGGTCGATCTCCGCCCCCGCGTCGATCAGCGCCAGGTCACCGGGCTTGGCGGCCCTGGTGGAGGGCTCGAAGTGCAGCACCGCCGCGTTGGAGCCGAAGCCGACGATGGTGCCGTAGGCCGATCGGGTGGCGCCGTGACGGCCGAACTCGGCCTCGATCTCGACCTTCAGCCGGTGCTCGGTGAGCGTCGCGCCGCCGGGTCGCGCCGCCTCCGCCAGCAGCCGGCGGGCCGCCGCGTACGCGGGCGCGGTCGCCGCCGCGGCGCGCCGCATGCGTTCGACCTCCGCGGCGTCCTTGGGCCTCCGCGCGTGCGTGAAGCGTTCGCGGACGTCGGCGGTTCTCGGCGTGTCGGCGCGCAGGCCGGTGATGGGCGCGCCCAGCGCCACGATGGGGCGTCCCCGACGCGCCGCGAGCCACCCGGCCAGTTCCGGCAGCGGCGTCCCCGGCGCCTGCTCGCGCCCCTCCCACACGCGCTGGGCCTGCGTGACGGTGGGCACGAAATCCGTCCATCCGTCCTTGGGGTCGTACGCGACCACGCCCCCCTCGCACTCGCGGTCCGTGAGATAGAAGTACTCCTGGTGCGTCATGAACGGGTACGTCTGGTCCTGCCCGCCCGGGATGTGGACGGGCTCGCCCGCGCCCACCAGCAGCAGTTCGTCCTTGAGTTCGAGCGAACGGGCGAGGCGGTCGCGACGGGCGTCGAGCAATTTCTGGTCCATCGGCGATGGTAGTCGGGCCTCTCAGGTGGACCGCTCCACGCCCATCTTCATCTCGAACCGGTCCCGGGTGCGGCAGTAGGCCAGCCCGCCCATGCGGCCGACGGCGTCGAGCGTGTCCGGGTCGGCGCGCATCCGCTCGTCGATGAGGCCGTCGCGGGCGTGGACGTGGACGACGCGGCCGATGACGATGTTGCCGCCCCCGGGCGCGCCGGGGTTGGTGCGCACCACGCGATCGGTCCGGCACTCGAAGCTCACCGGGCTGCGGGCGACGCGGGGCGGGCGCACGACGCGGGACGGGGCCGGTTCGAGTCCCGCCAGCTCGAACTCGCTCTGGCCGTAAGGGAGCGGCTCGGCGCACACGGCCATGGGCCGCGCGAGCGCGTCGGTCACGATGTTGACCACGAACTCGCCGGTGCCTCCTTCCGCGACGGGCTTGGCGTTGCGGAGCGAGTCCTTCTCGGTCCCGTCGGGGCGGTTGGCGGGGCAGAAGAGCAGGGTCATGGGGTTGCTCCCCACGCCGGCGAAGAACGAGAAGGGGGCGAGGTTCGGGCGGCCGTCGGGCGCGATGGTGGAGACCCAGGCGATGGGGCGCGGGACGATGGCGCCGATGAGCAGCTTGTAGCGGTCCTCGATCGGGAGGCGCTCCGGGTCCAGTTCCATGCGGGATGGTACCGCGGGTCGCCGATCGGGCGCGAGCGTGTTCTACGATCCGCGGTGCGAGCGGACGCGGTTCTCATCCTGGCCTCCGGCGAGCCCGCGCGGGGGCTGGTGCTGGACATCCTGATCATCCTGGGCGCGGCGTCGCTGGTGACCACGGTGCTGCGGCGGCTGGGGCTGGGCTCGATCCCGGGCTTCCTGCTGCTGGGGGCGCTGATCGGTCCGTCGGCGCTGGGGCTGATCTCGGACCAGGCCACGGTCGATTCGCTCTCGGGCCTGGCGACGATTCTGCTGCTGTTCACGATCGGCCTGCACCTGGACATCGGCTCGGTGCGGCACGGCCTGCGCGCGATCCTGGGCACCGGGCTGGTCTCGACGCTGGCCTCGGCGCTGTTGTGCTGGCCGGCGGCGATGCTCTTCGGCCTTTCCGCGCCGGCGGCGCTCGCGGCGAGCATGGCCCTGTCGATGTCCTCGACGGCGGTGGTGCTGCGGCTGCTGCAGGACCGGCGCGAGATCCACCAGTTGCACGGGCGGTTGTGCGTGGGCGTGTCGATCATGCAGGACCTGCTCTCGATCGCGTTCCTGGCGGCGCTGCCGCTGCTGGCGCAGTGGGGGGGCGAGGGGCTGCGGGGGTCGATGGCGGACGCGGCGAGCGCCGCGCCGGGCAAGGGGGTGCTGGGGCTGATCACGGCGGCGGGGGTGGGGCTGGGCGGGATCGCGGCGCTGATCGTGCTGGCGCGGCTGCTGGTGCCCAAGCTGCTGGCGGAGGCGGCGCGGGGCGCCTCGGGGGAGGGGATGCTGATCGTGGCGTCGGCGGTGGCGCTGGGCGCGGCGGTGCTGACGGCGTACCTGGGCTTCAGCCCGGAGCTGGGGGCGTTCCTGGCGGGGTTCATCCTGGCGAGCACGCCGTTCAAGTACCAGCTGGCCGGGCAACTGGCGCCGATGCGGGACCTTTTCATGGCGGTGTTCTTCACGGCGGTGGGCCTGAAGATGAACGTGGGCGAGTCGGTGGCGGCGTGGTACGTGGTGATCCCGGCGGTGCTGTACGTGACGGTGGTGAAGGCGGCGGCGATCGGGGTGTGCGCGTGGGGGTTCGGCGCGTCGGGTCCGACGTCGGCGCTCACGGCCGCGGGGCTGGCGAACGCGGGGGAGTTCACGCTGATCCTGGTGTCGGGGGCGGCGGCGGCGGGGCTGCTGGCCGGGCGGGAGCAGGCGGTGCTGATCGCGGTGGTGGTGGGCTCGTTGATCGCGGCGCCGGGGGTGTACCTGCTGGGGGTGCGGGCGGCGGGCCCGCTGGCGCGTGTGCCGGCGGCGCCGTGGGCGCGCCTGTCGGCGCTGCGTTCGGCGGTGGCGCGTCCGGACGGGACCGGGGCGCCGGGCGTGACGGCGGTGTCGGGGCATGTGATCATCGCGGGGTATGGGCTGGTGGGGAGGTCGGTCGCGGACCGGCTGGAGGTTGAGGGGATCCCGTACGCGGTGGTGGACCTGAACCCCTCGACGATCGAGACGCAGCGGCGGCTGGGCCGGAGCGTGCATTACGGGGATATCTCGAACCCGGAGGTGCTGGAATCGGCGGGGGTGCGGACGGCGGACGCGGTGATCGTGACCTTCCCGGATGACGAGGCGGTGCTGCGCGCGTGCCGCGCGGTGCGGTCGATCGCGCCGGAGGTGTTCATCGCGGTGCGGACGAGCTTCCTGTCGAACGCGTTCGTGGCGTCGAGCCTGGGGGCGGACCACGCCACGGTGGCCGAGGTGGCCATGGCGGAGGCGATGAGCAAGCAGGTGATCGAGCAGATCACGCGGCGCGCGCAGCGCAAGCGGGGCTGAGCGGGAACGCGAGCGGGCTGGGCTCCATCGGGGAATGGAGCGGGAGCGTCAGGGCCCGGGGGCCGTGTCGGGGGCGTGGGTGCGCGCGGGGTTGGGTGTGGGGAATGGGGAATGGGCAATAGGCAATGGGTGGTGGGTGTGGGTGTGGGTGTGGGTGTGGAGGTGGGGGTGATGCGGGCCATGCGGAGGAGGAGTGAGCAGGCGCGGCGGACGGTCTCTCG
>JAEUIW010000119.1:270-744 GCA_016794925.1 Phycisphaerae bacterium | reverse complement strand
GTCCTGCAGGAACTTGGGCCGCTTGCTCTTGAGATGGGCCACCAGCACGTGCAGCGGCTGCCCGTGCTTCAGGCGCAGCCGGGCGTGCAGCACCGGGCGCTCGAAGCGCGTGGCCAGGCCCAGGTCGGGCACGGGAACGCGGTCGGACGGGTCGAAGTCGGCCACCGACTCCAGCTGCTCCACCGCCAGCCGCGTGGCCAGCGCCACGGGTGGCGTGCCTTGCGCGCCCTGCTCGGCGCCCGGCGCCATCACCTGCACCTGGCGCAGGCCGCTGCGGGCCACGGCCTCGCGCAGCGCGGCTTCAGCGGCCTGGAAGGACAGGCTGCGGTCGTGCGAGGCGCCGCTCATGCGGGCCTGCATCACCACACCGCGCATGCTGCCCAGGGCGATCAGTGTCACCACCACCAGCAGTACCAGGCTGACCATGATGGAAATGCCGCGCTGGGGCGCGGCAGCGGGTGCCCGGTGCGGGCG
>JAEUIW010000119.1:0-260 GCA_016794925.1 Phycisphaerae bacterium | reverse complement strand
TTGGGCGGCGGGCCGTGGGGGGGGTTTTGGGCGGTGTTGGGGGGCGCCCCCCCGCCGCCGTGCCCGGGTGGTGGCGGCCCCCACCCCCGGGGGGGGGGGGGGGGGGGGGGGGGGGGGCGGGCCCCCGGCGCGGTCGGTCACGGGCGTGGCGCGGTCGGGCAGCGCTCGGCGGCGATGGCCTCGAAGCGCCGCAGGTCGTTCAGCTCACCCGGCGTCAGGCTGGCGATGCGCTCGTGGCGGCGGGCCAGGATGCGGCGGAT
>JAEUIW010000118.1 GCA_016794925.1 Phycisphaerae bacterium | reverse complement strand
CGCAATGAGGCCGCGGTGGCGGAGGCGCAGGTGGCGACCGCCGAGGCGCAGCGTCTCGCGGCGCTGGCCACCGTCACCCAGACCGAGACCCTGATCGAACGCCTCACCGTCCGTGCGCCCATCGGAGGCACGATCCTGCAGGTCAATGTCAGGGCCGGTGAATACGTTTCAACCGCGTCGGCCGTGACCCCGCTGGTGCTGGGTGACATCGACGAGGTGCAGGTCCGCGCCGACGTCGACGAACAGGTCGCCCCCCGCGTGCGCGCCGGCGCCAAGGCCGTCGGGTACCTGAAGGGCGACAGCGCGCGCCCCATCGCGATGGAGTTTGTCCGCATCGAGCCCTACGTCGTGCCCAAGCGCAGCCTGACCGGCGCCAGCACCGAACGCGTCGACACCCGCGTCCTCCAGGTCATTTACCGCTTCCCCAACGCCCCCGGCCGCCCCGTTTACGTCGGCCAGCAGCTCGACTTGTACATTGAAGAGTAACCGCCGGTACGAGGACCTGCTCGAAGACTCGACCTGACCCCCTGCGCTAGGATGCCGCGGGTCCGCGGTAGAAGCGCGCGAGGCTGGCCGGGGCGACGCCGGCGTTGAAGCCGGCGAGCATGAGGGTGTTGATGAGGGTGGTGCGGAGGGTGCCGCGTTTTTGCCAGCGGCGGGCCGAGGTTTGAATCGCCTCCCGGGCGGTGAGCACGCGGCCGCGTGCGCGCAGGCGGCGCACGAGGTCGTAATCTTCCATGATCGGG
>JAEUIW010000117.1 GCA_016794925.1 Phycisphaerae bacterium | reverse complement strand
GGCCCCGGGGGCCGAGACATAGGCCGAGACGCTCCCCACGGCGGCGAAGACGCCCCGGGTCGCGGCGAGCGGCGCGCGGGTCGCCATGGCCGTACGGAGCACGCCGAAGACGTTGGTCTCGAACTGCCTGCGGTAATCGTCGAGGCTCAACCGCGCGAGGGCGCCGTCGACCCCGAAGCCCGCGTTGGCCACCACGGCGTCGATGCGACCGAAGCGCTGAAGGGTCAGGGCGACGGCCTCGTCGAGGGCGCCCTCGACGGTGACGTCGCACGCGATGGCGAGGCTGCGGGCGTCACCCCCGAGGCGCGCCGCGAGGCGCTCGGTGCGGTCGGTGCGCCGGGCGAGGAGCGCCGTGCGCAGACCCCGCGAAGAGAGCTCGACCGCGAGGGCCTCGCCGATGCCCGCCGAGGCGCCCGTGATCAGAACAACATCGTCTCGTTTCATGGTGTGCGACCGGGGCTTCTAGCATGTTGTGTACAGTGCGTGACCGTCGCACCTCGCTTCGTGTAGCATCGCCACCTACTGATGGGTGCTCTGATGCGACGCTTTGCGGTGTTGACTGGTGCGATGGTGTTGGCCGCATCGTCGGCCTCTGCGCAGAATGCCTTGCCCGACGACGGGGGCTTTGACCTGCATCTCTTTCGGCACGCGATTGACTCGAAGGGTCAATTCACCGTGAACGGCACCGAGGTGCTCGGGCATTTGAGCTCAAGCTTCGGCATGGTGGTCGATTGGGGGCGGGGCCTCGC
>JAEUIW010000116.1 GCA_016794925.1 Phycisphaerae bacterium | reverse complement strand
ATTGGTCAGCGTGGGTGAATGAAAAAGGCCCCGGCGGATGCCGGGGCCCTTCGTGCGAGAACTCAGAGAGCGGCGATCACTCCGGCGTGGGAGAGCCCGGGGTGTTGGGGACCGTCGGCGCGGGCTGGGGGACCGGCTGGCCGAAGAGCCCGAAGAGCATGGAGGGGTCAAACCCGCCGCCACCCATGTTGTAGACGTAGGACGCGTCGAGCGCCTTGGTGATGCGCTGGCGGAGCTCGGTGAGGTGGGCCTTGGAATATGGGTCGATGTTGGAGTCGCCCTTGTCGAGGGTCTTGGCGATCTTGGCGTTGATCTCGCGGAGCTTGGCGGTGGAGAGGTTGGAGATGGTCTTGCTCGCGGCGTTGAAGCCGGAGTCGAGGGTCAGGTCGATCAGGCGTTCGGCGTGCTCGCGCTGCAGGGACCTGCGGAGCGAGGAGATCATGGGCTTGCGGGCGGTGTAGCGGGCGTCGACGCCCTTGTCGACCTCGGACCAGATGGACGCGCTCACGGTGTCGAGCAGCTCGGGCAGGGTGAGCTGGTCCTGGTCGGCGGGGGTGATGAACTCGTTGTCGTAGACGCGCCGGAGCTTGCCCGGGTTCATGAGCTGGGTGAGCGCCGCGGACTGCACGCCCGAGATTCGGTCGTGCACCGCCCACTGCGGGTCGGCGTTGGCGCTCTCGTCCTTGTTGACGCTCATCTTGACGAGCAGCTCGGGGGTGAGGCCGAAGGCCTCGTCGCTGAAGGTGTTGT
>JAEUIW010000115.1 GCA_016794925.1 Phycisphaerae bacterium | reverse complement strand
CCATCACGCGCATCATCTCGGCGGGATCGGTGTCGAAGACGCTGTTGCCGCGGCTCGCGATGCCGGCGTTGTTCACGAGGATCGAGACGGGCCCGAGCGTGTCCTCGACCAGCTTCGCCATCGTCACGCAGGCGTCGTAGTCGTCGACGGACGCGCCGACCGTGAACGCCCGGCGCCCCATGGCGCGGATATCGGCGGCGACTTTTTCGGCTTCCTCCGACTCCCGGCGGTAGTTCACCGCCACATCCGCCCCGTCCTCCGCGAGCGCGAGCGCGATGGCGCGCCCGATGCCGCGGCTGGCGCCGGTGACGAGGGCGACGCGACCTTGAAGCGACATGATTTCCTCCCCTTGTTTGGCGCGGACTGAAACGCCTCCCGCCTGCGCCCGCAAGGCGCCGCAGCGTAACGAAGGGACGGGCGCGGTCGTACTGCTGAGGGAGATGACGGAGCGACGGCCACGATCAACCAGACCCACACCTGCAACGCCGAAGACGCCGATATCGCGGACGCCGGATTCAGCCCGAAGGTCGTGATGTGCGTGATGCACCTGATCCTGGGCGTGGCGCTCGGCCTGATCGCGATCGCCGGAGCGGGGCTCTACCTCGCGCTCGCTTGACCGGTCCGGCCTGCCGGGGTCTATCGGCCCCGCCGGAGGACCCCATGATCGACGCCGCCCTCGCCCGCTGGAAGGACTACATGGTCACCCATGACGCGAGTGCGCTGTGGGACATGCTGCTCCCTGACGCCGTGT
>JAEUIW010000114.1:258-753 GCA_016794925.1 Phycisphaerae bacterium | reverse complement strand
CCCTGCGGGTGGTGCTTGGCGTGCTCTTCAGGGCTGACCTGGGCGCGAAGCGTGGGCGCAATGAGCAGCACCAAGAGCATGGCCGCTATTGAGCGACAGCGAATCGTTCCGGCAATGGCGCGTGCAATCATGGGCTGCTCCGAGCGAGAAGATCTTCGCCTGAACGGATGGAGACTGAAGGGTTGGTCATGGGGCGGCGCCCTTTCGACGTTGCTCCTCCTCGTACGCGCGGCGGATCACCTCGTCGCGCTGCCACTTGCGGAAGTTGGCCGTGTGAACGAGGTGGCCCGAAGTCAGCCCAACCACGGCGTACACCAGTGGCCAAGCGAACTGGTCGGCGTTGACGAGCGGCGAGCCCCGCCAACTCCAAAGGAGGTGCGCGAGATAGGCGACGCTGACCACAGCGGCGGCGATGAGACCGCCTCGACGTTCCATCGCCGCCGCCGCCAGGATCACCGGCACGAGAAAGAGGCCCGCCAGCAGGATGTGCAGGCC
>JAEUIW010000114.1:0-248 GCA_016794925.1 Phycisphaerae bacterium | reverse complement strand
TGTGTTCGCGTCCCAAGCGCAAAGTGCAGCACCGTGAGGATCACCACCCACACGCACGCACTCCGCACTTGGCTCGCCTTCTCAGGGTCCATAGGAATGGCTCACAATCGCTGGCCCAGCGCCACGCCGTCCTCAGGTGCCGGCTCGCCGACGACGAGCGTCCGGTTCATGGTCCCGAGTGCATTGGGCACGCAGCCCGGGCAGCCGTTGTACGGACCATCGCATCCCCGCTCACAGCACCACCGACC
>JAEUIW010000113.1 GCA_016794925.1 Phycisphaerae bacterium | reverse complement strand
TGGTCGGCGTAGCGACCAGCATCCCATGCGGCTTCGAGTGTGTCGTAAGGCTCGCCGGTGATGGCCGCATGAAGCTGTTGCCGCCACTCCATGAAACTCGTGCATGGACCATTCCAGCAATCAAAGGAAGTGTTCAGACCCATTAGGCCAACCCCTTCCACCCCGCGACGACCACGAGAATCAAGATGAAGCCCAAGCCGAGCCAGGTCGAGAGGTGCGGGTGCGACTCCGGCAGTTCCGAGAGCCGGTAAGACGATGGGTGGTACTCGTCGCCGTCCGCGTTGCGTTGAATCATGGTGCGTCTCCTTGTTCGAGGCTCGCAGCCAACACTGCTACGAGATGTCGGATTCCATCGAAGAAGGCGGGCACGTTCGCTACCCGCACGTCGAACGGAATCCCCGCTTTCACGAGTTGGCGCTGGCCGATCAGCGCGCGGCGAACATTTCCGGCATCGGAAAGGTCGTGCTCGACCGGCCCTTGCAGTGCTGCGCATGTACCAAAGCCCTTCGCGGCCAGGATCAGGTTCACAGCTTCAAGTTCCGTCATCGCGTTCTCCAATAGCGGGAGGTGGACTCGAACCACCGACCTTCCGGTTAGGAACCGGACGAGCTGTCCGCTGCTCTATCCCGCCGAAGATCATCCGACAGCGAGCGTGCCGTTTTCGTCGCTCCACTGCACCAGCGGCCACGCTTGCATCTCGACGGCCACCTCATGCGCGAGACCCGCGTCGTGCAACGGGTTGTCGCGCTCGGCCT
>JAEUIW010000112.1 GCA_016794925.1 Phycisphaerae bacterium | reverse complement strand
CGATGCGTCGACCCGCTCGCGGTCCAGCAGGTAGCCGCTGGTTTCAATCCGCGCCCCTCGCGAGCGAGGGGCGATGCGAGTACTGATCCGGGCCTGGCCCAGGGTCAAAAAGTTTCAATCCGCGCCCCTCGCGAGCGAGGGGCGATGCGATTTTGCTGCCAGTCTGATCGATCGCACCCCGCCGTTTCAATCCGCGCCCCTCGCGAGCGAGGGGCGATGCCGCGGCACGTGACTGGCTGCGCCTGCGCCTAGCTGTTTCAATCCGCGCCCCTCGCGAGCGAGGGGCGATGCTCCGTGTCGTGTGATGTTCGCGGCCTGCGCCGCCCGTTTCAATCCGCGCCCCTCGCGAGCGAGGGGCGATGCCGATCGCCGCCACGGTAAGCGCCAGGTGGTAGCAGAGTTTCAATCCGCGCCCCTCGCGAGCGAGGGGCGATGCGAAACGCGCCGGTAGCCGCGATACCGACATAACGGTTTCAATCCGCGCCCCTCGCGAGCGAGGGGCGATGCCGCCGTCATCCTATGCCATAATCATCCTTCAGGAGTTTCAATCCGCGCCCCTCGCGAGCGAGGGGCGATGCAGGGGTTCGGAGATAACTGCGTCTGGATCATCACGGTTTCAATCCGCGCCCCTCGCGAGCGAGGGGCGATGCGGTTCGCGCCCAACAGTCTGACCCGCCACCCGAAAAGATCCGCATTGCGCGGACCTCGACGCGAACCTGTTCCGGCGTGGCATTGCTGGAATGCTCGAGTAGCAATCC
>JAEUIW010000111.1 GCA_016794925.1 Phycisphaerae bacterium | reverse complement strand
ACGCCGTGACCTCCGTGACGGAGGAGATGACCGGGCTGTCGTTTGTTCCGCCCCTGTGCCAGGGGGACGCCAACAACGACGGGTTCGTCAACTTCGCGGATGTCACCTCGGTGCTGGCGAACTTCGGGAACACGTACCCGGCGGGCGTCCTCAACGGTCCCGGCGACGCGAACCACGACGGGGTCATCAACTTCGGCGACGTGACGACGGTGCTGGCGAACTTCGGCATGACCTGTCCGTGAGGGACTCCGGTTCACAGGGTGCGCCGGTAGCCCCATTCCGATGAGTTGTTGGAATCGGCGATGTCGCGCCGACCGAAGCGCTCGAAGCCGGACGCCTCGTACATTCGGTGGGCGGCCTCGAAGCGCGTGTCGGACCAGAGTTCGATGGTGTTGCAGCCCGCGAGCCGGGCCGCGTTGAGGATGTGCTCGGTGATGGATCGGCCGATTCCTCGGCGGCGGAGCGAAGGATCGACGTACATGCACTTCAGTTCCGCGATGGGCGCGGGCTGGTGCCGGTGCAGGTAGAGAGCGCCCGAGGCGCGGACGGCTCCTTCCTGGTCGGGGAGCACCCACAGGTCGCCACCCTGGGCGCGGAAGTAGTTGATGGGATCGGCGAGGTGTCGCTCGCATTCATCCTGCAGGTTCAGGGTGAGGCCGTACTCGGCGTAACAACACCGGATCAGGTCGAGCAGCCTCGGCACCTCGTCCGGGCGAAGGGGTCGCAGGTTGAGCGCGGTTTGAGCGGGCGGCATGGACG
>JAEUIW010000110.1 GCA_016794925.1 Phycisphaerae bacterium | reverse complement strand
GATCAGCACGCGCTCGGCCGCCAGCAGCGCGGAGCGCGCCAGTGCCGCGATGCGTGGCGGGCCGTCGATGACGACGTGATCGGCCCGCCTGGCGAGTTCTGGCGTTTCCTGATGCAGCGTTTCGCGTGCGAGGCCCACGGCGCTGAAAAGCCGTGGCAAGCCTTGCTGGCTTCTGCGCTGTGTCCAGTCCAGCGATGAACCCTGCGGGTCAGCGTCCAGCAGCACGACGTGCTGGCCGCGCATGGCCAGCTCGCCGGCGATGTGGGTAGCGAGCGTGGTCTTGCCCACGCCGCCTTTCTGGTTGAGAAGCGCGACGATCATGGCCTGGCCCTCCGTGTTGGAAAGCCCGGCTGTTGCTGCTGCGTTGGTGGCCGCGTGGCGGTTATCCACCGCAACGGCGTTTCCCTACTAAAAGTTAGAGAAATTAAGTTAGGGAAGTTAGGGGGCGCGAAAACCCAGTGCTGGCGCGGGTTTGCGGCTGATTTTGTTGCCTGATAGCACGATAGTTCGTTGCCTGATAGCACGATACTTCTGTTGCCTGATAGCACGAGTCCGTCCACAGGCTCTCCCACAGTTATCCCCGTGCCGTGGACGGCACGGGCCGGAACGTGAGCAGCGGCGAGGAAAGCCCGGAGACGTGCTCGATGCCCAAGTGGTAACCGGGCAAGGACTGCCGCGCGACCAATGCCCGCAAGTCGGCGGCGAAGTCGTAGTAGCGCGCCACGCTGCCCGATTTGCGGTACAGGTGCTGAAAGTCGA
>JAEUIW010000010.1:42783-148405 GCA_016794925.1 Phycisphaerae bacterium | reverse complement strand
CAACGTTCCGCTCCCCACGGCCGCGGGCCTGGGCTTCGCGGGCGTCGGCCTCATGGCCGCCCGTCGCCGTCGCGCCTAATTCGACGCGACTCTGACAGGTACGTTCAAGCAGCCCCCGCCGAACCGGCGGGGGCTGTTCTTTTTGACGCTCCCATCACAATTTGACCGTTGCGATACGAACCACGCGGCGGGGATGCCATCGTGGGAACGGGGTACGCTCGGGCATGAATCCGTGGCCGCACGTGGTCATCGTGGGAGGTGGTTTTGCCGGCCTCAACGCCGCCCGTGCCCTGCGGCGGGCGGCGGTGCGGATCACGCTGGTGGATCGGCGGAATCACCATCTCTTCCAGCCCATGCTGTACCAGGTGGCGACCGCGGCGCTCTCCCCGGCGCACATCGCGGCTCCGATCCGCCAGGTCATCAGTTCGCAGCGGAACGCCTCGGTCGTGCTCGCCCAGGCCGAACGGGTCGATGCCGCCGCGAGTGTCTTGCACCTCGATTCAGGCCCGGTGGCGTACGACTACCTGATGCTGGCGACCGGGGCCACGCACTCGTACTTCGGGCACGACGACTGGAGCGCGGGAGCGCCCGGCCTGAAGACCGTCGAGGATGCTTTGCACATCCGGTCACGGTTCCTGATGGCCTTCGAGCGCGCGGAGAGCGAGCCTGATCCGGGCCGGCGCGAGGCGTTGATGACGTTCGTGGTAATCGGAGCCGGTCCGACCGGAGTGGAGATGGCGGGCGCCATCGCGGAGATCGCCCGGACCGTGATCGGCCGTGATTTCCGCAATATTGACACCCGTCGGGCCCGGGTTGTGCTGGTGGAGGCTCGCGATCGGGTGCTGCCCGTCGGGTATCCGACAGCGCTCTGTGCGCGCGCACGCCGAGATCTTGAACGGATGGGTGTGGACGTGCGGCTGTCCTGCCGGGTGACCGGGGTGGAGCGGAGCGCGGAACGATCCGGGGTGCGGCTGGGGGATGTGTTCCTCCCGGCCCACAACGTGATCTGGGCGGCTGGCGTAAGAGGATCGTCATTGGGCGCGACGCTCGGGACGCCGCTCGACGAGCACGGTCGCGTGATCGTCGCCGGCGACCTCAGCATCCCCGGGTTCCCGAACGTGTTCGTCTGCGGCGACCTGGCGCACGCCGTTCGCGGCGATTCGGCCCGACCCGACGAGCTCGTGCCGGGGGTCTGTCCCGCGGCCGTGCAGATGGGCCGATTCGCCGCGGCGATCATCGCGCGAGAGGCCGCGGCGCTGCAATCGGGGAGGCCGGCGCCAAAGCGACCGGCGTTTGCGTACGTGGACAAGGGATCGCTCGCGACGATCGGTCGCGCCCGGGCCGTGGCCTCGATCGGGCGCTGGAACTTCGCGGGCCTGCCGGCGTGGCTGCTGTGGGCCGGGGTGCACGTGTTTTTCTTGATCGGGTTTCGCAATCGCGTGCTGGTGATGCTGGAATGGGCGTGGGCGTACGTGTTCTTCAAGCGCGGGGCCCGGCTGATCACCGGCGAACCCGAGGCGCTGCGCGGAGCGGCTCGTCACGGCGATCCGACGCCCGGCCGACCGCCGATCAGCGGCGATTCGTGAGCTTCTTGAGCAACTGAATCTGGCCGGTGTGGTAGGCATCGTGCGCCGCCAGGCCAATCAGCACCATGCGGGGGGTGACGGTGCGGCCGCCGGGCGGGACCATGTCCAGCGAACGTGGCGGGACCGAGGCGGCGGCGCGCCGCACCGCGTCGTGCCAGGACTTGAGCAGGGCGATATCGGCGCGCCAGGCGCGTTCATCCGCGGGCGTGGGCAGCGCCGGCCAGTTGCTGGGGGATCGTTCGAAACTCGCCGCCGCACCGCCCAAGGGCGCCACCCGGACGCCCGCGCGCTGCAATCGCAAGCAACCGGCGTACTTCCAGTATGTCGCGTGCAGCACGAGATGCCAGATGGAGTGCCTCAATCCGGCGGGAACAACAACCGCTTGGCGGGGTGAGATGCCGCGGAGCGACCCGAGGAGCGTGGGCCCTTGCCATGCCTTTCCTCGGAACGAATTCTCGAGCACTCCGAGGTACGCGATGATCGACTGCTCGGGCATGCGGACAGGGTAGATCGGTCCGGGCAACCTCACCTCATCGCGACCCGGGCCGCGGCAAGTCGTTCACTGGCTTCGAGCGAGCGCGATGCGCACACCCATGTTCAAGCCTCAGCGCTCCCGTTTCACCCGCTGGAGGCGGGCCCAGTTCCGCCAGGCCTCATCGCTGCCGCGGAGCGCGATTTCATCGAGCAGGCGAGGGGTGCGGTCATCGGCGCGCCCCGTCCTGATCTGCAGGCGTGCAAGGGCCTCCACGCTGGGGAGGTGATCCGGGTAGACCTCCAGCGCCGTCGCGTACATGTCCAGCGCCTCGTCCGTCCGGCCGGCTTGCTCCAAGGTCAGCGCCAGGTTCAGCCGCGGGTCGGGATGGCCTGGGCTCAGTTTTCGAGCCCACTCGAACTCCGAAGCGGCCCCGTACAGGTCGCCCCGACGCAGCAGGAGCACGCCGAGGTTGTTGTGTGCCGGCCCGTTGAACAGATCCGCGTTGAGGGCGCGCCTGAGAAGGCTTTCGGCCCGCTCGGGCTCGGTGTCCATGTGCGGCAGCGATTCCTCCGTCAGCCGGAGGGATGCGGGCTCGTCACGTTCGGATTCCTGCGGCGGCGCGTACGGTCCAGCGCGATCGGTCGCCCGGCAGCTTCCCAGCAGCACGCAGGTCAGGCAGAGAAGCGGACCGGGGTTGCGCAGCGGATTCATGGATGAGGCTCCTTCTCGTCGAGGTACACCACCTCGAGCACCAACTGGGCGCGGAGCGGCAGGTCGGCACCGGGTCGGGTTCGTTCGCCTGATATCGGAGCGAGATCGATCGCCACGGGCGTCCATTCCGCCTGCCGCGTGCGCCACGCATCCAGGAACGCGCCCATCTGCGGGAGTGTGAGCGGCGCGAGCGAGAGCGTGGCGCGGCGACGCTTCACCTCACCACCGAGCGAGGACTCGGCTTCGCCCGAGAGGCTGTCCAGCGCGGACGCGGCGACCCCCGCGGCCTCCAGGCATCCGGTCACCCTCGGGGCGAGCGGGCCCGGCGGCGGCCCCTGGAGCATCGGACCACGCGGGCTCGCGGCGAGCAGGGTGCGCCGTTCGGATGCTTGCGCGTGGAGCACAGCCAGGCGCGCGCGAGCAGAATCGGTCTCGCGGGCTCGCGCGGACCACTCCGCGAAGGCGCCGGCAAGCACTGCGAGCTGCGAAGCCGTCGCCAACAACCACACAACCGCGATCCGGCGGTTCACGGTCCATCCTCCGCTGGCCCCGGTAACGGGATGTGCGTCGCGGGCGAGCGTGGAGCCGAGCGGCCGCGATCCGAACCGGGGCTTCGGATGGCTTCGCCGCGCGTGGCAGGCCGGAGCAGCAGGCTGAGGCGGATCGTGTCCCCGCTTGTGTTCAGGCGCGGTTCATCGAGTGTCCAACCGCCCGGCGCTCCGAAGGCCTGCAGGAACGGAGTGGCGTCTTTCTCGACGGTCACCGCTACGGCCATGGCCGATTCCGATACGGAGATTGAAAGGGGCGCGCACGGCGCGACGGTCGGCCAGGACTTCAGGAGCTCACTCAGGGCGATTGTGGCGTCCGGCGTGGGCCTCGCGGCACGCGTGGCGCCGCGGCGGAGTCGATCCAACTCCGCCGGGAGTCGCTCGGAGGTCATCTCAGGCGAGATGGAGGCGAGCAGCGCGGCCTCGGATTGCCGCAGAAGCGTGCCGCGTTCCATTTCATGGACGCTTCGGCGGTGGATTCCCAACGAGATGAGCAGGCCGCACGTGAGCATGGTCGCCGCGCCCAGACCGTGCCGCGTCCATCGTGCCCGGCGGATCGGTCGCGGTTCGTATGGGCCCACCAGCAGGTTGATGCGCGTCGGGTCCGCGTCGCACTCAAGGGGGACGCGATCGGGCCGCAGGCAGAGCGTGTCGGCTGGGACACCGGCGAGTTCATGTCCGCGCGCAGCACAAATCAGCAGGCCGGCGCTCGTCGGAACGCAGACCGCGTGCAGGGCGTTCGCGTGGTCAATGGCCGCGGGCGTTTCCGGGATGTCCTGAGACAGTGATTCGTACAAGTCTGGGGGCAAGGGTCCGCACGCTCGGAGCCCATGCGCTTCGATGAGCGACCAGTAGAACCGCTCGGCCGGCCAGATCGCAATGGAACCGGGCAGCTTCAAGGCGGCCCTCCTTTTCGTGGATCCGGTCTGACGGACCCTGCCGGTGCCGCGCGAGGAGCGGGGGCGGGCTCCCGGCGCGGGGCATTCAGCATCAGCGATCTCGGGCCGCCCCTGTCGGTGACCCGGACCTCGTCGCCGAATATCCGCTCGACGGTACGGCCGCTCTCGGAATCACCCTCCGCCAGAATCAGGACGCGGTCCTGGTCGGGGTCGTACAACAAGGCTCGGTGTCGGTCTTCCTCACGGATGACAGCCAGGAGTTGGAGCCGCATTGGGGGGAGCGGAGCGGGCGTTCCGGCAGCGGCCTGTGCCGACGCGGTCGTGGAGACAGCGGGTGGCGCGGGGGGGGCGGGAGGGGCAACCCACAACGGGGCACGGAACGCCGATACATCCAAAGCGGGGAGCGCAGCGCTGGTCGAACCGAGATCGGTAATCCCCCCGAGAGCGGGCAAGTCAACCTGTTCCGTACGCCCCAAGGGCCAGCCAGCCCATGCCAAGCACGCGGTGATGGCGAGGGCAGCGATTCGCAACGGGCCGCGCAGGCCCGGGATCGTGAAGGACGCGGGCTGCGCGACACGCGCCCCGGGGTCGCGGTGTTGCGTCGGCGAGGCTGCACCGTCGGATCGTTCGGTGGTCACGACGCCTCCGCAATTGTCTGGGCCGGGGTCCATCGGGCCGGTCACGCTTCGGTCTCCTCGGCAACGTCGATGACGCGGGCCACTTCGGTTTCGGTAGTCGCCCGGGCGCGGACCAGCATCGCGCCCGCCTCACGAATCGTGGTCATTCCGGCGCGCCGGGCCGCGGCCTTGAGGTCCGGCGAAGAGCACCTGCGATTGATGAGGTCGCGAATCGTGTGACCCACCACCAGCAGCTCGAAGAGGCCGGTTCTTCCCTTGAACCCGGTTCGCATGCAGGCTTCACAGCCGCGGCCGTCGCACAGCGGGTGGAGCGTCCGAACCAGCCGTTGGGCCAGCACGGCGGCAAGCGACGACGAGACCAGGAAGGGCTCGACCGAGAGATCGAGGAGTCGCGCGATGGCGCTGGCGGCGTCGTTCGTGTGCAGGGTCGAGAGGACCATGTGGCCCGTGAGCGATGCCTGCACCGCGATGCGGGCGGTCTCCTCATCACGGATCTCCCCGACCATGATCACGTCGGGATCCTGGCGCAGGATGTGCCGCAGGCCGGTGGCAAACGTGACGCTCTTCTTTGGATCGACCTGAGTCTGGCTGACGGCGCCGCGCCCGCCCGACGCCGAGAGATCGTACTCGACGGGGTCCTCGACGGTCATCATGTTCAACTCGCATCCGGTGGACGCGGTCGGTCGCGCGGGACGAAGGACGGGCGCGCCATCCTGCCCGTGTGCAACGTCATCCGCGCGCATCGGACCCTGGCCGCCGTTGGTGGCGCCAAGCCAGGCCAGGGTCGCGTAGAGCGTGGTGGTCTTGCCGCTCCCGGTTGGGCCGGTCGAGAGCACGATTCCGCTGCTGCGAGCCGCCTGCGCCTTGTACGCACGCTCGATGTCAGGGGGCATCCCGAGTCCGGCGAAGCTCAGCAGGTGCGGCGAGCGAGCAGGATCGAGAAGCCGGATCACCACGCGTTCTCCGTACGTGCTCGGGAGGATACTGATCCGCAGGTCGATGCCGCGTCCGGCTCGCTCGCCGCCCGATCGACCGATCGTGACGGTCGCGCGCCCATCCTGGGGAGCCCTGCGTTCCGCGACGTCCAGGTTGGCCATGACCTTGATCCGGCTGACCACCGAGATCGCCACCGACGCCGGCAGCTCTCGAACCGTGTGCAACGCGCCATCAAGGCGATAGCGGATCAGTGTCCGGTCGCGCACCGGCTGCACGTGGACGTCGCTGGCGCCGCGCCCCAGCGCTTCGAAGAGCAGGAGGTCAACAAGGCGCACGACCGAGGATTTGCCCTGCGTGTGCAGCAGATCGCCGTCGGTCTCGCGCACCGCGCGCCGAAGGTCCGTCTCGACGTCCCCGGATCCCTCCAGCACCGCGCCGCCGGCCATGTCACGGCCGTTGTCGCCAACCGCGGCGTATGCCCGGTCCACCGCGGCGGCGATGTGTTCGTCAGGGATCACCCGCGTCAGGGTGGCTCGCCCCAGGCGCACGCCCGTGTTGAAGATCGCCGCCGGGCGCGTGCCGGCGCTGACAACCAGATATTCCACGGTGTCGCCGCATCCCTCGGACAGGATCAGGTGACGACGGGCAAAGTCGTGATTGATGGCCGCAAGGAACTCCGGGCTCGGTTGGAGCAGTGTTGATGAGGCCCGACGCGCACGCACGCGAGCATCGGAATCCGTCACATCCGTTGACGTCAGCTCAACCTGTTGTTCGCCTTGAGCACGCATGGGGGTCGCGCGGCAATTGAGTTGAGTCGAACGGATATCGGAAGTTGCGCGTGGGCTAGCGCATGACACGGGGCTGGACCCTGGGCCAGTCGTCGTCAACGCCCGCCCGATCCGATTCGACCCGCGAGAGGTGCTTCAAGTCATCGAAGGAGCGATTTCGCAGCACGCTGGCCCGTATGAAGACATAGAAACGAGAGTGATTGTCGGTGTTGCTGCGGGTCTTGAAGAGCTCGCCGAGCAACGGCACGTCTCCCACGAGTGGAATCTGCGACGTGCTCCTGGAAGTGTTCTCCAGTTCGATCCCGCCTACCACGACGGTGTGCCCGTCCGGGATGGTGGCAACGCTCTGAACCCGGTTCTGCTGCCGCGGCGGCGGGAGGTTGGCGCTGGCGGACGCGCCGAGAAAGGAGCTGAGTGAGACCGTATAGGTGAGCGCGAGATGATCCCCTTCCGCGATCTGCGGCTTGATCGTGATGACGGTTCCCGCGTCCTGCGTTCCACCGAACGAAGTGGTCGAGACCGTGTTGCTCGCGTTCACGCTCGCGTACGGCTGCTGGACCACCGAATCGAGGGTTGCCGACTGGTTGTTTCCCACCAGCAACTTGGGCATGCTCAGCGACCGCCCGTCGCTCAACGTCTGCAGGGCGCGCAGCACAATCGAGAAATCGCCAGGGCTGAGCACCACACCGGTGAACCCGCTTGCGCTCGATGGACCGTCGTTGTCCCCACCCGCGCCTCGCGCCCCGAGACCGAACATCGAAGAGAGACGCACCCGGACATCCCCGGTCGTCTGCAGTTTTTCGAGTTCCGCTCCCAGATTCAAGCTCTGGCTGTCCGTCAGCGTCACCATCAGCACGTCGAGCATCACCTGCGGCTGCCTGACGTCGAGGGTCTTCAGCAGCGCCTCGATCTGGGCCAGCCTCCGCGGTTCGCCGAGCGCGATCAAGGTGTTCGTGCCCTCATCGGCGGTGAGCACGAGCGGCGGTCCGACGCGTACGCCCCCGCTGGCCGGCGGTTCACCAACTGCACGGGAGAGGGCCTCGTTTGGGAGGGCCTGTCCCTGCGTCGGCGCACTTCGCCCTCGCTCGTCTCCGGTCATATCCGTCGAGCGTCTGTTGCTGGTGGACGGCGTCGGCATGGGAATGGCCGACGTGTTCGAACGGCCGTCGGCAAGGGATGCGCGAATCGGCCGAGATGTTGACTCCGCAGTGCTCGTGCGCGAACCAGTCGATTCGGATTCCGCGTCCAGCACCCCAGCCTGCATCAGGCTATCCAGGATTGACTTGACGTCCAAGACCGGGCGGTTCTTGATGACGAAGATGCGCACCGGCCGGCGCGTCCCCTCCGGCACGGCGTCGAGGCGATCAACAATGGCCCGGACTTGTTCCTGCTGCGCAGGCGTCGCCGAGACAATCAGCCCGCCGGAAAGATCATCCACGATCACGCGCCAGCGGTCGTCCGGCGCGGTTCCCGGGCTCCGCATGGTCTGTTCCAAGAGCTTGGCAACATCGGCGCTGGGGAAGTGCCGAGGCGTGTAAGTTACGGTCTCGGTCCGGGCGCGCGCGTCGAGCGCGCCGATCACGCTCTTCCAGTACTCCACGCGGCTCGACGGCGCCACCAGCAGCACGGTGTTTCCGTCCGGGCCCGGCAGCACCTCGCCCGGGACTTTCTCCGAAGCTCCGCCGGGTGCTCCCGCCCCTCCGGCGACCGTGTCGCGCTTGGCCGCGATTTGCGCGACGAGTGTCGCGAGTTGCTGGGCGGGCAGGTTCCGGACGGGAATTTCCTCGACCACGACTTCCGTCGCGGGCCGGTCGATCTGGGACAGCAGGGAGATGGCCAATTCGATTCTCGGCGCAAGGTCCGAGACGAGGATCGACCCCGGCTCGCTGAGGACGGTGGCCGATCCGCCGGGCTTGCTCGTGATCCGGCCGATCGCATCCGCCGCGTCTTTCGCAGACCGGTGACGCACCGCGATGATGACGCTGCGGAACCCGGGGAGGGGCTCTCCGGTCGGAACGTCGGCCTCGTCCTCCCGGGTTGGCGTCACCAAGCCCGCCGCCTCGGCGAGCTTGACCACTCCGTACGCCGCGCGGCCGGCAACACGGATCGTTGTGTACCCGCGCGAGGCAAGGGCCCGATTGAGCAGCGTCCAGAGTTCCGTGTCGCTCAGGCCGTCCTCGTCCAGGCGCAACGTGACAGATCCCTTCAGCGCCGCGGCGTCATACTCGATGTTGAGACTCAGGCGCGACGCGCACAAGTCCACCAGGCGAACCAGCTCCATCTGGCCAGCGGGGGACGTCGTTCCAGAACGCGCGGGAGGGATTGCGCCGGTGGACCCCACTCCGACACCAGCACCCCCGATGCCGGCCGCGAGGATGATTGTGGCGAGTGGGATGATCACGGTGCGTGCAGGACACCGACTGTCTCGTACCGTGTCAAGCCAAGGCCCTTTGCCGCGTGAATTCGGAGTACGGAGAATCCACGGATCTGTGCGTTTTGGATTGCCGGGATTGCGAAATGGCGGTCTGCGCGCATAATCGGCGCGGCAATGACACAGGTTTGTGGATTTCCACATTCAAATCGTGGTACGGACAGCGGGATCTGCGGCCAGTTCGCTTGGGATGGATGCGGAGGTGTCGTAAGCATGCCGCTTGATCGTGCCATCGAGCCCTTGACTCAAGACGCCCATGGGCGGGGTCGGTGCTCGGGGGTGTCGCAAGCAGTCTTGGCAATGTGAAAGACGAGAATGCTGGTTGGCCAGGAACCGGTCGGACGGCTCGAATTCGATGTTGCCCGCCGCGGAGCCAACGCCGAAGGCGTGATTCCGGGAGCCTGACCAAACCGAGCAGCGGGGCCGCTCCGAGGACGGCTCGTGGTACCATGCCGCGATTGGGGCCCCCTCATACCGTGGGGTGTTGCAGGGCCCGCCAGGAGTGCTGAGATGCCGTACGTCGATGGTTTCGTCATTCCCATTCCCAAGCGAAATCTGAAAGCCTATGAGAGGATGGCGCGGCTGGGCGCGCGGGTCTGGCGCGACCACGGAGCCCTCGCGTACCGCGAGTGCATCGGGGACGATTTGGATGTGAACTTCGGCTGTTCGTTCCCGAGCGTGATGAAACCCAAGAAGGGCGAGACGGTGGCGTTCTCGTGGATCGTGTTCAAGTCTCGCGCTCACCGCGACCGCGTGAACGCCAGCGTGATGAAGGACCCGCGTTTGGCGAAGATGATGAGCTCCATGAAGATGCCCTTTGACTGCAAGCGAATGGCCTACGGCGGATTCAAGGTTCTGGTTGGGTGGTGAGGTCAAGCCCTTCGGGCTGTTGCGGGACCCTGATCAGTTCCGCGCCCGACCCTGCCGGGGGTGGTGCGGATCACGATCTGGCCGCGGGCGGAAAAGTGCGGGATGGCACAGGCGATCGTGCGCGAGAACATCTCGGCGCTGATCCCGACTGACGCGTGCGACCCGGGATGGCTGGAGTCGATGCCGAGACCGTTGAGTTTGGTGGGCGCGGCGGTCCGTGCGAGTGGTGCCGAGATTGAAGCTGGCCCGTGCCAACCGCCGCTCGAGTGGCGCGAACCCGGTAGGCCCGCTGATTGTGGTACGCGTACTCCGGGGTCGATGTTCTCGGAAACCGCAACTGGATCGCTCGAAGGCCTGGCGGAACGAGCGATCCCCAGTTCTCGCAGCCGAGCGGCGGGCAGCGCAATCTTCCTGCGGTCGGTACGGAGCATTGCGAGAAGGAAACGCGGCGACCAGCGGCACCGAACTCGGAATACGTGCCGCCTGCCGTCGAAATCGAGGGGAACGTGGCTTCGATGGCACGACTTCGGTGCCATCCGACGTCCTCGATTCAATCCCGCGGGCTCATGCGTCAGCATCACGGGCGTGGCGTCACTCCAACCAATCCTCCGCCTTCAACCTCGCCGGCACATACTCCTCCGTCACGTACGAGATGTCCTTGGTGATCATCGCCTCGACTTCCATCTTGAAGCCGTTGTTCAGGAGGCCCTGGATTTCCTTACGCCACCCCTTGTGGCCCTCGAACCACGGGTACGCGGCGATCTCCTTGGCACGCTTGATGTCGTTCTCGGTGAGGTCAATCTTGACCGCTTCGCCGAGTTCGCACTCCTTGTAGTCCTTGGCGCGGATGCCCAGGAACTTGGCATCCGGGATGGCGAGGCGTGAGGACTCGAAGGCCAGCGAGATCGAGCCCTGTTTGATGACGCTGTAGATGTAGTGGCCCCATGGATCGCAGTCGAGGACGCAGATGATAGGGAGTCTCAGCTCCTGGTTGAGGCGCTGGAGCAGGCGGCGGCAGCCTCTTGGGGGTTGCCCGGCGCCGTGGGTGAGGATGCAGTTGTTCTCTTCCCAGAAGCGGTCTTCGTTGAAGCGGTTCCAGACGGTGCCCTTTTCGACGTGGAGGACGAACTTGGCCTCGCACTTGCCGAACTGGATGACATCGGGCTCGACGATGGAGGGGAGGGCGTAGCCGCCCGAGCCCATGCGGCGGCAGTTGATCTCGTCTCCCTTGTCGATGAGGGTGATGTTGCCGACCATGGAGCCGCGATTCTCGGCGAAGACATGGAGCTCTTCGCGGAGGGCGCCGAGGGTGACTTCGAGATCTTCCAAAATGGGGTCGGATTCCTCCTGGGCGTCGAACGTGTTCTCCTTGGTGCCGGAGATCGTGTGCTTGGCCTTGTAGAACACTCCACGGAGGCTGCTGGTTTTCGCGGCGTCGATGAGGTCCTTGATCGTTCCGGCGTGCAGCATGGTCTGCATGAACTGCTTGGCGGTCTTCAGGTCGAACAGAGGGCGATCGGAGGTGGCGTCGCCCATCTCCAGGATGCCGCGCTTCTTGTTCCAGATGGTGTTTGACTTGGCGCGGGTGGGGATGTCGATGCGGGGCTCATCACCCGCGAGGGCGGTCCGGACGACCTGATGAGCAAGGCGTTCGATCTTCTTCAGGGTCTCGGCGTCTCGGGCCTTGTTGCGTCCCGAGCCGCGTGACGTCGTTGCACCCTTGGCCATCGTCGTCTCCGTTCGTGCGTGTCACGGCCGTCCGTGGCCGTTGTTGACTGTATCCGACCGCGGCTGCGGGTTGCGCGGTCCGGGAGGGTGGGATCGCGAGCCATGGGGCCGCGTTGCATCCAATCACTCCGCCGTTAGCTCTGCCGGCCTTCGATTGCGGTGATGAGGCAACCCGTCGCCAGGATGAGCAGGTCGTCGATCTCCGGGTCCGCCAGCTTCACGGTGACGCTGAGGCGGTACACGAAGGGGTTGAAGTGCTGGCGGAACGCGGCGATTTCCGCGCCGTCCGTCCGCGTCAGCGAGAATCGCTCCGGCGCGAAGAACGCGACGTACTCGATGTAGCGGCGTGCGAACGCGAGGATGCCGCCCTGCTCCTTGAGCGTGCCGATCGGACGACCGCCGGCGTCGAAGAGTTGCCAGGAATCACGCAGAAAGTTCGAGGCCATGCCGCTGCGGCGCAGGGATCCGATGAGCGAGCCGTCGGCGAGGGCGACTTCGTATGTGCCGCTGAAATCGATGATGTTGCGTGCCCGGATGACGACCAGTTCTTGCGAGCAGCTCTCGTCGGTGTAGATCCGGATGTCCTCCTTGAGCTTGAAGGCACGCTGCTTGCAGTAGCCCACGAGTCTGCCGGATGGGTCATAGATGTGGAAGGCCGCCCCGAAGAGCTTGAGCACCTGGCGGCGGATGACGTACGACTCGCCGGGCGCGATGTGGAGCGAGGGGTGACGGGGGAGCGATTCTGGATCGGGGCGGGCCATCGCGTTTCAACTCCGGCGCGACACGCTCGCGCGGGCATGCATCTCGAACTCAGAACAGTCCGGGGCCGTCTTCGATCGGGACGAGTTTGCCGTTGACCAAGCGCATGCGTGGTTTGGGCGCGCGGTTGGTCGGGTCGCTGGTTGGTGCGGATCCGGTCGAGGGGACGGACGAGGGTGGCGCAACGGGGCGAGGGATGGAAGATGGCCGTTTGTTCGTGCTCGGTGATGGAGCCTGGCGTGGGTCAGTCTCCCGGCCTTTCGCGCCCGAAATCGGGCTTTTCGACGGCTGGCGGTTCGTGCCAACCGAGGGTCGATTCGCGGGAGAAATCGGCGCGGCTCCCGTGCTCGTTCGGCCCCCCGGCGGGCGCCCCTTGCGGTTGAGCCGGCCGGGCGCATCGGTATCGATCAGACGCGGCTGATCATCGTCGGAGCGCAGCGACGCGACCTTCAACGCGGCCGCTTCCGCGCGGGTGTGGGCGAAGGCCGATCGCTCATCGGGCGCCGGTGGCGGCTGCTCAACGATGATCACGCCGTCCTGATCCGCGGGGTTCTCCTCTCGGATCCGCTTGCCGTCCTCGTCGAGTCGCAGGTCGGCGACGGCGGTCTTCTTCCGGGCTTGCTCGGCCAGCGCTTCGAAGAGCCGTTTCGCGTCTGCGCCGGTGATGGCGTGGCACGCCTTGGCGATCTCGCCGATGTACTTCTGGAAGACGTCCCGGCGTTCGCCCTCTCGGCGCATCTGCGCCCGTTTCTTGAGGTAGGCGCCGAGCTTGCGGCCGCACTCCATGAGCGCCAGTTTCATCTCCTTGCGGATCTCGTCGTAGTCCGCGATGGCTTCCTTGCTCTCGCTCGTGAACGGCACCCAGACGCTCGCCATGTGGAGCAGGATCACGAGCGGGCCGACGGGCAGCCCGTCGCGCGGCTGCTGGAGGTCGTAGTTCCTCCAATTGGTCTCCGTCACGCTGCGGAACGAGGCGCACGCCGATTGCTGGAAGAGGAGGGGGACGCGATTGGCGAATCGGATGACGCGGGACGGCTCGTCCCCGGCGAGCCCGCCGCCGAACGCGATCGCGGCCTCGATCTGGAAGGGCCTGCCGCGGTACACGGCGGCCTCGCGCGAGGACGCGGCGTAGAACTCCGCGCGCACGCCCTTGAGCAGCCCCGCGAGCAGTTGCCGCACGCCGATCGGCGCGAGGCAGTCGGTGGGGGGCGGCGCCAGCCTGGCCTCCTGGAACGCGTTGTACAGCGCCTCCGCGTGCGCGGGCTCGACAGCGGAGGCCCGGCTGCGGCTCGTTAGACCCACGGCCTCGCAGAACGACCCGGCCGTCGCGGCCGACACGCGGCAGAACCTGTCCTGCAGAAAATGGTACAGCGTGCCGCTCTTTTCGCTTGCCTCGTAATCCTTCAGCATCTGGAGCAGCGTTCCGAGTTCGACCCCGCGCGGGTGAGGTTGAATCTCCTTGGTCTCCGGGGGCAGCTCACTGACGCCGCGGGGGAACAGAATGACGCCGTCGGTCTCGGTGGTTTGCGCGGACGCGTCCGGCGTGGTGGGTGAGGAGGTGCCGCTCCCGCCGGCGCCGACGGGGCCATCCGATGCGGACGCTTCCGATTGGGTGACCCTGCGCGGTGCCGCGCTGATCAGTGACTCATCCTCTTCGATGCTGACTCTCGATGGCGGAACGAAGACAATGCGTGCGTGCGGGTTGGCGATCGCCGTCAATTCCAGAAATTCATCGACGGATCCCCGGCCCTTCTGGTACCGGCCTTCGAGTTCGATGGACACGCTGGTGCCGGTGGGGAAAGCCGAAGACCCGAGGAACGCGCCGCCCTCGGAGAGCCTGCGGGTTCCCTGCGTGAGGGCGCGGAGCCGGCCGAGCGGAAAATCCTCCGTCTCCTCGTCCACCGTAACCTCGGCGCGGTTGGTCTTGGTGTTCATCGCCAACTCGATGTGGTGCGCGGGCGCGCCGGGCTTCGGTCGAGTCTGAATCAGCATGGGCTTGCCGGTGGTGATCAGGCCGTACATGCCCGCGGCGGAGATGCCGATGCCTTGCTGGCCGCGGCTCATTTTCAGGCGATGGAACTTGCTGCCGAAGAGCAGCCGACCGAAGACGTTTTCGACCTGCTTGCGGAGGATCCCCGGGCCGTTATCCACGACGGTGATCCGGTAGCGAGAGGCCTTCGGAGCCTTTGATTTTCTGCCAGCATCGTTCGCGTCCTTGCCGGTGATCGGCTTCGGGGCTTTTCCGACCTCTTCGATGTCCTCGATCACGACGACGATCTCGGGGAGGATGCCGGCCTCTTCGCACGCGTCGAGGCTGTTGTCCACCGCCTCCTTGACGGCCGTGAGCAGGGCCTTGCGAGGGTTGTCGAACCCAAGGAGATGCCGGTTCTTGGCGAAGAACTCCGACACCGAAATATCGCGTTGCTTGGTCGCCAGCGTTTCGGCGGTGACACGGGAGGTCGGCCTCCCGGCCGTCGATCGTGTGCGTTCCACGGCGTCGGACAGAGCCCCGGGTTTCATCAGCAGAGCTTCCATGGCCGGCCCTCCCTGGCCGTGAATCGGAGATCGGGAGTCTATCGGCAAGGACGGTAGGGCGGCATTGATGGTTCGAACACGGCACTGGCTCTCTGATCCGGAAATTCGATGTCGGGATCGGGCGGTTGGTGTGATCGTCAACCGCGTTTGTCCCGGCGAGCGGTTTGCGCTTGGCAGGAATCTACCCGCAAGCGTCCGGGCCGGTGGCGTGTGCACCACCCCCGATCTGGAGATCGCTCGCGGACGCGTCGGCAGCGAGATGAATCGTGGTGCTCGATGACGTACGTGTCGGCCGGCTTCGTGTCGGCAAGTTGGCCGCATTGGGCGGCAGCGCCAGCCCACGCAGAGAAGCGATCGATCGGCACCAGACAGCCACAGGTGACCTCGGCGTTGTTTGACCGCGCGTGCGTTGGACCGGCTCGTGCGCCGCGCTGCCTGGTGCGCCATGTGGAATCCGGGTTCCCGGCCGGTCGAGTGATATGATCGTCCTGTCGGGCCGTCAGACTCGCAACGCCAGTCGCCCGTTGGCTTCAACCCGGCGCGTCGGGATGACGTTGCGGTCGAGCGATCCGGAGATCGTGGAGACCACGTCGTCGTAGAATCCGCCGTTCGGATCATCGAAGTACCACGAGTGACTGTACGCCGCTCTATCGATGATGCTCTTCGGCGCCTTGAGCGATGCGTAGTACCCGCCGCAATTCACATCCACGCACGATGACGGGGCGTCGCTCGGCAGACCCACCCGACCCACGCGCGCGGAAATGAACAGCCGCTTGGCGTTCGAGATGTTCAGCACCTCGTCGTACGGGTTGGAGTAGTTCGTAATACGGCGGCACCGGGCCATCAGCGACCGCGACGAGGCGTCTCCGCTGCTCATCGATGAACTGGAGATGTCACCGGCGATGAACATCGCCTGGTTCACCAGCCACCCGACCTGCGCGATCGAGAATCGATCGTCGGCGTCGTCGAACGCCTCGCGGATGACATACGCCCCGGTCGAATGGCCGAGCAGGTGAACGTTGGTCCCGCAGTTTCCCCCGGCGGCTCGCACGCGGGTCGCGAACACCGAGATGCAGTCTTCCACCAGCCGGAACGCGGTCTGCTTGGCGTCCGATCGATCTTCGAGGTAGGCAAGGGTGCTCGTGCCGCTGGGCCAATCGAACGAGAGCACTTCGCCCGCGTAGCCGCGGCCCTTGAGCGCGGCGCGGATCTTCCGGTGGCGAACGATCACCTCGCCGACCGAGTTGTTGTACCCGTGAACGAATACCAGGAGGTCGCCCGGCGGCTGGCCCGTCCCCGGGTCAGGCGGGAGCACGCCCTGGGCGTTCGCTCCCCCTGCGCCCATGAGAATCTCGTCCACCAGCTTTCGGCGATCCGCTTCGCTGGTCGCGGCGAATGACGGATCGGGGTCCGATCCGCTCGGCACCCGCAGCCACCTCGTCGGGCCGGGCTCGTTGGTCCACGCTCCGGACTTCACGCCCCGCACGCTGATGATGTAGTCGCACGAAGGCATGCCAACCTCCTGTCATTCTAATGTTGTGCTTGTGGACCGTGATGAAGCCTAATCAAGACGGCGCACGCACGCAAGCGATGTCGGAGTTCTCGTGGCTCCCGGCCCCCTGCCCAGGTGTGGTGCGGCGCGGCTCGGCACTCGGCCGAACGTGGATTGTCGCCCGCAGCCTACCGGACGTCGGGCGCGGCCCGATCGCGCCTATGGGACCGTGCATCTCAACCCGGATCTCCGAATCAGAATCCTCGGAACGGCGCGCCGAGCTCGCGGGCGGGCGGGCTGATCTCGTTGCGCCGCTCTGCCGAATCTGCACCGATGCTCCGGTTTCTCCCGAAGCCCCGATCCCAGCAGCCCTGGACGCACCATCCTCGCAGCGCTCAGCGTTTCCCGGCTTCGGAGATCGCCTGTGATCTCGGACGCCTTGAAGACCTGTCCGAGACCGGCATGAAAGTCCGGGCCGAGGGCGCCCCCAAGGTCCGTCGTGGCGACACGCTCATCTTCACCCTCCGATTCGGCGAGCGCGCGGTCAGGGTGGCCGGCCGCATCACGTGGACGCGCCGGCAGTCGTTCCGCGTGCATGTCCTCGGCGTTGCGTTCACCGAGACGCGGCCCGGCATGCGCTCGCTGCTACGGCAGATCGCCCAATACGGGTTCGTTCCCTCCGGCCGGGACGAGGCCGCGCCCACGGGAACTCGATCCGGCGCCGCCCAACGGCCCGCGGCATCACCGCAGCGACGCGACGCCCGTCCCACCGCCGCGGTCGCGGATCTCTACTCAATGCTGGGTATCTCCTCCGATGCCACGCCCGATCAGGTCCACGCCGCCTATCGCCGTGTGGCCGGCCGCGTTCATCCCGACCGCTGCTCCGATGCTGATGCGACGGAACGATTCTCGATGCTGACCAAGGCGTATTCAGTCCTGAAGAACCCCGAACTGCGGGCCCGGTACGACGCGCTTCGATCCCGCGCCGCGTAGCCCCTCACGCTCGCCCACGCCTATCCTTCGCCCCTCACGCAGCGACGCAAGGAGACGGCATGGAAACGACGCTGATCATTCTCAAGCCCGACGCCGTGCAGCGCGGGCTCATGGGCCGAATCATCACCCGATTCGAGGACAAGGGGCTGCAGGTCGTTGGCTGCAAGATGATGAGAATCTCGCCAGACCTGGCCGCCCGGCATTACGAGGCACACAAGGAAAAAGGGTTCTACGCCGGCCTCGTGCGGTTCATGACGTCGAGCCCGGTGCTTGTGCTGGCCCTGCGCGGCGCCGGAGCCATCACCATCGCCCGGAACATGATGGGCGCGACGTTCGGTTCGAAAGCCAATCCCGGAACGATCCGCGGCGACTTTGGCGTTTCGAACAGCTTCAACCTCATTCACGGGAGCGACTCCGCCGAAGCGGCTGAGCGTGAACTCGGGCTGTTCTTCGCGAAGGGCGAGGTGCTGGAATGGCCCCGTGCGGTCGAATCGTGGGTCTATGACACCAGCGGCGGCAAGATCGAGTAACCCTCTTTGCACCCGTGGACCGTCGGCCACGCGATCAGCCGGACGTCGCCGCGGTTGGGTCCGGCTTGATCGTCCCCACGACATGCTGCTTCTGCTCGACAATCTCGTCGGCGATCTCACGCCGATTAACCTCGATGTCACGAGGGAACTCAAACGCGATCCGCACGCGGTCGCCGCGGATCGATGCGATCCGCACGATTCCGAGGGGTTTGCGCGGGTCGCCGATGACGACCTCTTCGCCCTCACGCCTGGTCACGACGAGCATGCGGACCTCCTGTCCCGCGCCGCCGAACGGCGCTGGCCGATGACTGAATATACCACCGAACCGTGCGGGGGCGACCCGGGCCCGAATTTCCTGCGCTGGGGAAGACTGTTAGGGGTGTTTTCGACCCACCGTCCCCATCCTATCCCCAGTGTTGACAATGTGTTAGGTGTTGCGCGGTTGTTCCCCCAGCCTGGAATTCGCGTTGAAATCACTCAACCGCGAGCACGCGTTTGACCTCGGGAACGTGCTCTCTCAGATTTCGCTCGATCCCCATCTGCAGCGTGATCGAAGAAGAGGGGCACCCCACGCAAGCACCGTGCAGCCGGATCCGGACCGTTCCATCGTCGAGCATGTCCAGAAGTTCAAGGTCGCCGCCGTCCGATTGCACGGCCGGCCGGATCAGGTTCAACACCCGCGTCACCCGGTCCAGGACCGACGAGGCTGGCGTCGCACGGCTCGGGTTGGTGGCATTGGACTCGGGCATTCGGAATCAATCATAGTGCCGCCGACCCCCGTCTCGCGGTCGGATGCGGTCTCCCACCCTCTACACTCGGGACAATGAACCGTCCTCGCCCCAGCCGTGCGGTCGCTCGTGCGATCGTCGTACTTTCGATTGCCCTCTCATCGGTCGTGGTGGGCTGCGGCGGCAGTCACCCGCTCGCCACGGGTGATCCGCTGACCGACATGCGCGACGCCGCCCTGCCCGTGTCCACCCGCGAACGAGCCGTCGAGCAGGCCTGGTCCGAGGCGACGGGCGGGCAGCGCGATCGGACCGCGGTGCGCGAGGCCCTCAAACGCACGGTCTGGCAGACCGGCAACCCGCAGGGCATCCGCCTCGCGGCGATTCGCTGCTTGCTCGGCCGCGCCGGCGGCGATGCGACGCCCGACGAGCGTGCCGACACCCGCAACATGCTCCGCCTCCTGCTCCCGAAGGAGCCGGATCGAGCGGTGATCGCGCTCGTATGCCGGGAGGCCGCGGAGGGTGGGTGGGCCGAGGCCGCGCCCGAGATTGTGCGCAGCTGGTCGCGTTTCACGGTCGAGCCTCCCGACAACGCCCGAGTTGAGCGTGAGACGCTGGTCCGCCTTTTCCCCGGCCAAGATCCGGTGCGCACCGTGTACAACGTGTTCGTCGCGCCCATCGAATCGGACGGCATGAGAAAGGACCTGGCCGAGCGTGCCCGTTCCGACGCGTGGGAGCTCCTCGGCCGCCTCGATCCCGACGGCTCGCGGCGCGCGGGGTTCCTCGCCGAACCGGCCGTGCCGAACGGGGGCGAGCCGGAGATTTTGACCGTTCTCAGACGCGTGGCCCGCGACCTCAAGGCCGTTCCCGTAACCGGCGCGCAGCTCGACTGGGCTCGGTCCCTCTCCGACCCCTCGCTCAAGTCAAACGCGTCGTGGTGGTCGGAAGCCGCACGGGCCATCGCCGGCCTGACCCACGAACAACTTCAGGGCTGGTCGCTGCGCCACGCGGAGCCGGCGCGATGGGCCGCCGCCCATCGCCCGGAGTGGCTGGGGGCATCCCGCGAGCAGCTCCTGAGCGAACTCGGTTCTCGCCTCGACGGCCGCAAGACCTGGCGACGCAGCGCCGAGACGGGCGAGGGAGGCGCGGGAATCGGCGAGACCTTGGCGGAGTCCCGCACCGGACTGTGCTGGGGCGATGCCCTCACCATCCTTGTCATCGACGAGGCGATGGCGGATCCCGCGGTACGCGCCGCGTTCTTCGAGCAGGCCGAGCGCGACCGGCGTGATACCTCGACCGAGTACGGCGGCCTGCTCGGCCCGACCGTGCCCGGCGGCTTTGCCGCCATCCTGTACGAGCCGCGTCCGACGCAGCGGGCCGGAGACCGTCGCTTCATCGCCTCCGACGACATGATCAGGGACGCGGATCTGTCCCTCGCCCACTATCACTTTCATGTTCAGAGCACCCGCAACGCCGAGTACGCCGGGCCCGGGCCCGGCGACATGGAGTTCGCTGACCGCTACGGGCGCTCCTGCATCGTCCTGACGTCGATCGCCGATGGCATCCTGAACGCGGACTACTACCAGCCCGGCGGAATTCGCGGCGTGCGGATCGACCTGGGAGAAATCCGTCGCTGAGACGCAGCCACGCCCCTTGACGCGGTGTATCGCCCCACCAGCCAAACCAAGAGTTGTTCCACTTCTGGCCCATCGTGCTGCTCGCCTCGACGCTGGTGCATGACCTGCTCCGCGGCGAGAGCGATGCGCCGTTTGGTTTCGGGTTGTCGGCATGGGGCGTCGTCCGATGCACGCTGCTGGGTCATCTTCTGCTCGGCGCGGTCGCGTTCACGATCCTCACCCTCACGTGCCGCGCATTCGCCCGGTCCGACGGCGCACGGGCCTGGCGAGCCGTCAAGCGGTCGGAGTCCGTCCTGGTCGGTTTGAAGTGGGCGGTGGTGATCTGGCACGTCGTCGGTGTCGGTGTTCTTGGTTGGATCGAGGCCGTGCGGGCGACAATCGGCGATCACATCGGCGTGGACGAGATCATCGCGGTGCTTCCCCCGGCCATCGTGCTGGGCGCCGCGTGGTGGGCCGCGTACCCCGTGCAGCGTGCGATCGCGGACGCGTTCCTGCTCCGCAACGTCGAAGTCGGACGCCCCGTGTACGCCACCCCGACCCGCGCGGGCCATGTGATTGGTCAGTTCCGCTCGGAGGTGCTGGTGACGGCCGTTCCGCTCCTGGCGGTGCTCGTATGGACGGAGGGGTGCGAGCGGCTCATCCAGGCGTGCGCCCGTGGCACGTTCGCCGGCCACGGCGCGGTCGCGATCGTGACCGGTTGGCTCGCGGAGCCGGGGCGCCGGGAGCTCACGCTCGCGGGGCTGCAGGTTGTCGGGATCGCGGGCGTGTTCATGCTCGCTCCCGTCGCGCTCCGGCGGATCTGGGACACCGTTCCGCTTGTTGGGGAGGGGCTGCCTCGGCGCGTTCGGGACCTTGGCGAGGAAGCCGGCGTGAGGTTCCGCCACCTGCTCCTCTGGAGGACGGGCGGCACGATGGTCAACGGCGCGGTGATGGGGCTCTGGTCGCGCGTACGCTACATCCTCCTCACCGATGCGCTGCTCGATGAGCTCAGCGAGCGTGAGATCGAGGCCGTCGTCGCCCACGAGATCGCCCACGTTCGGTTCCACCACATCGCCTGGTTGGCCGTCGCCGTGCTCGCGTCAGGCGGGGGCGGTGCGATCCTCGCCGACGCGCTGGCCGGTTCCATCGCGGGCTGGCGGGAATCGCTCCCGACGTGGCTCGATGCGGCCCGCCTCGCGTGCGCCTTCGGCCCGGCCGTGCTGGTCTTCGGCTTCGTCAGCCGGCGCTTCGAGTGGCAGGCGGACGCGTTCGCCGTCACAATGCTCAGCCGCCCGTCGCCGGGCGCGCCGGCGCCCGGCCCCCCCGGGTCTCCCGCCCCCCCGATCACCGAGGAGGCGGTGAACGCAATGGCGGGCGCGCTGGACGCGGTGGCACGCTGGGGCGGGGTTCCCCGCGGCCGATTCTCCTTCCGTCACGGATCGATCGCCGCGCGCCAATCCCTGCTGCGGGCCCTCGTCGCGCTCCCCCCGACTCAACTGGAGATTCACGCCGTTGCGCGGCGCATCAAGCGTTCGGCCCTGCTGGCACTGCTTGCCGTCGCGGCGTCCGCGATCCTCGGCTGGCCCTGATTCGGATACCCTCCGCGCGGGAGAACACCTCGTGCGATTCGTGAAGATGCACGGCATCGGCAACGACTACATCTACCTGGACGCGTACGCGCGCCCCGAGCTTGAAGCTCGCGTCGGTTCGGATCGAGGCGCCGTGATCCCTCGCCTCTCGGACCGCCATGAGGGGGTCGGCGGCGACGGCGTGATCCTCGTCTGCAGGCCGCGCGTGCCCGGCGCCCACGTCCGCATGCGCATGTTCAATGCCGACGGCGGCGAGGCGGAAATGTGCGGCAACGGCGTGCGTTGCGTCGCGAAATTCGCACACGATCGTCTCGGCCTCCACCATTCGCCTCTCTTGGTCGAGACCGGCCGGGGGGTACTCCGGGTCGATTGCCGCATCGAACACGGCCGGCTCCGCGAGGCGACGGTTGACATGGGCCCGCCGGAATTGAATCTCGCACGGATCGGGGTCGATGAGTCCCGCCTGACGCGCCGGGGCCAACTCTCGCACTACGCGTTCGAGACAGGGATCGGGCCCGGCTCCGTGTGGGTCGGCGTGTTCGTTTCGATGGGAAATCCGCACGTCGTCCTCTTCGAGACGGAGAATCGCCAGATCAGTTCCGTGGGACTCGAGCACCTGAATCTCACCCAAATCGGGCCGTTCATCGAACGCCACCCCGCCTTCGTCAACCGCATCAACGCCCACTTCGTGCGCGTGCGGACGCGCGCGCTCGCGGACATGCGGTCCTGGGAGCGCGGCACGGGGGAAACTCGGGCCTGCGGCACCGGCGCGTGCGCGGCGTGCGTGGCCGGGGTGATCTCCGGAACGCTCGACCCCGAGGCCACGCTCCGGCTTCCCGGCGGTGACCTGCGCGTGAGTTGGTCTGGTGGCGAATCGACCGTCCGGATGACCGGCCCGGCCGAGGAGTCCTTCGTCGGCGAATTCCCGGATGAATGGCTCGAACCCGGGGCCCCGCGTGGCCCCGCGTCTGCATCGGACGCTTCACGCTGACGCCCCCCAAATTGAGCGCGAGGAGTTCGAAATGGGACGTCGAGTTTGCGGCGCGCGGATCGCGGTGTCACGCACAATTTCCGCGTGCCGCGCCCCCGACCACAACGCGACAGTATCGGATGCTACCGCCGGCACCCCCGAACCCCTCGGTGCGCCCGTCGTGGTTAGCCGGCACGTGGCGCACGGGCTCCGCGGGGCCGATTTGGGCGGAGGCAGTGTGGTCGGAGCCCACGGCCGACGGAATGATCGGTTTTTCACGCTCCATTCGTGGCTCAGGATCAACCCGCCGACCCGTTTCGCATGGCCAATCTCGCGGACCACAGCGTGATGATCGAGAACCCCGAGCGCGACGACCCCCAGCGCATTACCTACTCCCTCCTTAGGTAAGTCCGATCGGCTCGAGGCCACGATCCAAAGCGTGCGCAAGAACCAGCATCACCGGGAATCGTGGCTCAGCGTGCGCGATCGGTCGCGGCGGTGAGGCAATCAGCCGCACCAAGATCACACGCCTACATCTCACCATTGCGGTTTGATAAACGGTCCGCCCCAATCGGAAGTGCATCCCACGAACAAGTGAAGGCAAGCGCCGAGTGAGGTAGTTCGAACGTGCAATCCGTGTATGTCAGGCAATACGGACCCGATATTCTCGTTCGGCTTGGGGTCGGCGGTGCGCGCTGCTCGCGCACGTGCCGGCATACCCCTCCACGGAGAGCTACTCATGCACGCCCCCCGGATCATGATCGCGTCGATGCTGTTGGCCGCCTCGAGCCTGGTCGCCCATGCCCAGGATGCGGCTTCCCCCGCCAATCCGGCCAGACCAGCTGGCGAGCGACCCGCGCGCGCGGAACGTGCTCCTGGTGGTGGTTTCGGCGGGCCGCAACTGACGCCGGAGCGCGCCAAGATCGCATGGGAGCTCCAGGCCGTGGGCGTCGCCAAGCACCTGGGACTTGACGAAACGCAGACCAAGTCGCTCGTCAGGGCGTATGCCGACGCGCGCGCCAGCCACGAGGCCGCGTCCGAGAAGTTTCGCAACGAGATGGCGGGCCGCATGCGCGAAGGGCGCGGCGGACCGGGCGGCGGAGAGGGTGAAGGCGCACCCGGCGGACCGGGGCGGACACGCCCGCCTGCGGGTGAGGCCGGCGGGCCCGGTGGAGGGGCTGGGGTGGTGGGGGGGGGCGCCGGGGGGGGGGGGGGGGGGGGGGGGGGGGGGCCGTCGCGGTGGGGCGATGGGCGAAGCGATGAAGGCGATGGAGGAGTTGAACAAGGCCGAGCGCGAGAAGTTCTTGAAATCGCTGCCGGCGTCCCTCTCCGCCGCGCAGAGCGAGAAGTTGATGGCCTCGCTCGGCACTTTCAACCGCCAGTGGGATACCGCCGCGGACATGATCGCAGAGTTCAAGCTGGAACCTGCCAAGCAACAGGCTGCGCTCAACGCCATGGAGGATTTCGTGGTCTCGTCCGCAAAGGCACGGGGCCCCGCTGGCGCAGGGCCGGGCGACGCCGAGGATGCGCGCGTGGCGATCCTCGAAGCGCGCGAGAAACTGCTTGATGAACTGAAAAAGACACTCAACGACGAGCAGTTTTCCAAGGTAGAAACAACCCTTTCCCAGCGGGGTATGCGCCAGGGTGGTCGGGGCGGTCGTCCCGGTGGACCCGATGCTCCTCCTCCCCCCCCCGGGCGTGGATGAGTTTGCCTCAGCGCGGCTGTTCCGGAGGGCCGGTTTGCACGATCACGCAGACCCCCGCCCAGATGTGGGTGGGGGTTTTCAATTTCCTGACGCGCCGTGCGCGACGGCCCCTCGGTCACTGTCGGCGGTCAGTCGATTGGGTAGGGCGACAAGGCCGGGATCCGTCTGATAACGCGAGCCAGATTTGTCTTGCAATCGCTTCCCGGATGGAGAACATGTAGACGAGGCACATCAACAAAGGAGCGGAAGCCATGCGCGGACTCTCTCTCTCCACGCTGACTATTACCGGCCTGATCGTGGCCACGCTCGCGCCAGGAGCAGCGATGGCGCAGCACGATCACGAGATTGTGGCGGTCGGCCGGGACGCCGGCGGCAAGCTGCGGATGCACACTCACGCGGTGATGCCGTTCGATGTTCCCGAGTCGCCATTTCAAGGGATCGCCGGCTACGCGACCGCAGAGGTGGCGTTGGAATCGCTTCTCTCTGACCACACGAACATCGGTCTCTTCACGCTCGATCCCAGTTCGGATATCCGGGCCAGGCTGGTCGGAGCCGATGCAGGGATCCAGGTCTACGACGGTCTCAACCCGCTGGCGATAGGCGACGAGATCAACCTCGGCCACCCGATTTTCCACTACCTGCCGGTCTGGAACATATTCGACGGGGTCATCGGGCAAGCCTACGGGTTGAACTTCGTGTTCCGTGACGCGTCGGGCCTGTATTCCGACAGCGATCCCATCCAACTCACGTTCACGCCGGTGCCCAGCCCGGGCAGCATCGGGCTCGGCTTGATTGGGCTCAACGCCATCGCTGCTCGTCGTCGGCGCTAACCGGGCCGCCTTGGCAACACGGGGCATCCCGAGCGTGACGCGTGATCGTGCGGTGACGTCGCCGGATGCCGATCCCCGCGGGTTGGAATCGAGTTCAGTTCAACCAGGCCGGATCGAGGCACACGCCTTCGGGCATCGGTGCATCATCGCCGCGCTCGACCATTGATGCCACGGGGTACGCGCAGTAGTCGAGGGAGAAGCTCCCCGCGGGGCGGTGGTTGCCGGAGAGCCCGAGTCCGCCGAACGGGAGTTTGCTGCTGGCCCCGGCCGTGCCGGTGTTGACATTCAGGCAGCCGGCACGAACCTCGGTGAGAAAGCGGCGAATCGCGGTCTCGTCGCGCGTAAAGATTGAGGCTGCCAAACCGAACCGCGTCGCGTTCGCTTGCGCAAGGGCGTCGTCGAGGGTCTCCGTGACCGACACGCGCAGCAGCGGGCCGAATATCTCCTCGTCGCGCCCGGCGTCGCCGGGCTGCGTGCTCGCGACAAAGCGTCTGACCCTCATGATGCCCGGCGAGAGGTACCACCCGCCCTTGCCGTCAGGGTCGAGTTCCGTGGTCGGCACCAGGATCTCGCCGTCCGGAGCGCGAGCCGACGCCTGAAACTCCAGAACCGACCGGCGGGCGGCGCTCGAGATCATCGGGCCCATGAACACCGGGCGGGGGGAATCGGGTGGTGCGACGACGAGTGCGCGAGCCGCGTTGCACAACGCGGGAATGAACACGGCCGCGGCATCGCGATGGACGATCAGGCGGCGCGTACACGTGCAGCGCTGCCCGGCTCCGACGAAGGCGCTGCGGACGCACTCGATCAGCGCCTGACGCAAGTTCGCGTCGGGCATGACGATGGCCGCGCTGCTGCCGCCCATCTCCAGGGCCGAGATGCGGCCGGGACGATCGAGGTTGGCTTCCAGGATGCGCCGCCCCACCGCGAACGAGCCGGTGAAGAGCACGCCGTCGATCCCGTCATGAGCGACGAGGCGCGACGCGACCGCGGGGCCGCCCTGCACGAGATTCAGCACGCCGCCGGGGGCGCCGGAGCCGACCAGGGCTTCGTCGTACACCTCGGCGAGAAGCTGACCGACCGCCGGGGCCTTCTCGCTCGGCTTGAGGATCACGGCGTTGCCCATCAGGAGCGCGGGGATGATGTGCCCGTTGGGTAGATGAGCCGGGAAGTTGAACGGTCCGACAACCGCCATGACGCCGTGAGGGCGGAAGTCGCAGCGGGCTTCGCGCGTCGGTGAGGCGGCGAAGCCGTACGGCGTGACGCGGCGTCGTCCCCCGTGCGGGCCGCAATCGAGCGTGATCTCGATCTTCGCCGCGAGGAGCGCCGCTTCCGCGCGGGCGTCCCAGGTCGGCTTGCCGACCTCCGCGCGCAGCAGCGAGGTGAACGCGCTCACGCGGCGAATGAATATCTCCTTGGCTCGGAGCAGCACCGCGGCGCGGCGCTCGATGTCCCAGGCCCGCCACGCGGGTTGCGCGGCGATCGCGGCCGAGACCGCGCGGTCCACGTCGGCGTCGCGCTCGGAGCCGTCCCAGATGACCAGGGACGGGTCGGCAGGGCTCCGTGATTGGAGCGAGCCGCCGGGAAGGCGCTCCCAGGATCCGCCGATGAGATTGGAGGGAGAGGAAGCCCGCGGCTCGTTGTCGGTCACGCGCCGGCGCCCCTTTCGCGGGCGCCGCCGCGTCGCCGGGGGGGGCGCGCGGAACGCGCGCGGCTGGTGGCCGCCGGGATGGGCTTGGTGGCCGGGGCCGGAGTTCGACCGGGCCCGAACTCCGTGAGCGTCAGGTCGGTCACGCCGACGGGCATTCCGGGTTCCGCGGCGAGCGCGTCCATGTCGGCGCGGGCGAGCTGAACCCGACCACGGCGGTCGCGGCCGAATTCCGCGCGCACGCAGCGGAAATCGCCGTCGTCGAGCATGACGCTGACGAACCCCGGGGTGCGGCGCGCGGGCGCGGCGGACATGGGCGCACCGAGCGTGGCGCGGTCGGTGGCACGCACCATCGAGATTGAGTCGGTGTCGGCTTCGAGGTTCGGGCCGCCGTCGAAGGGGTCGATGCGGTTGTGGTAGGCGAAGCCGAGCTTTTCGAGCATGCGCTTGGCGGGGGCGGTCTCGGGCCCGACCTGCCCTACCACGGCGCGGGCCTCGGGCGGGAGGAGCGTGAGATAGATCTCCTCGCGGGGGAGGAGATTGAGCATGAACTCCTTGCTGTGCTGGCAGAAGCGATCGGCCTCGTCGTAGGTGAGGTTGATGAACCGTCGGCTGAAGTACTCCCAGAAGTGATTCTGCCCGCCGCCGTCCATCGGGGCCATCAGCTCGGCGAGCACACGGTCGGCGAACATCCCCCGGTGCAGCCCGATGAAATGGAACCGCACCAGGCTCAGGAAGGCGCCCAATTTCTGGCGGTGGCCGCGTGCCGAGGGTTGCAGGATGAGCCCGCCCAGTTCGGTCGGCCCGCTCTCGTCCAGGTGCAGCCTGGCGGTGACGTGGGAGGTGCCGATCTGCAGGGACTGGCTGAACATCTCGCGGCGCGAGAGCTGCCACGACAGGTTCGGTCGCCCGGGCCCTCCCATCGCGGCGATGAGCTGGCTGGTGCCGACGACGGAGGCCGATTCGGTGTCTTCCATCACGAACATGAACAGCGGCGAGCGGCCCGTGAGGGCGCGAAGCCCCGAGGCGAAGGCGGTGCTCTCGGCCCGGTGCTCGGGGGAGTCCGCGACCGTGCCGGCGTGCGATCCCAGGCCCTCGACGCTCTCGCCGGCGAGCAGGAAGCACTGTCGGCTCCATTGGGTCTTCTCGGTCAGGATGTCCTTGTCCGCGGGCAGGTTGATGAAATGGACCATCCGCGCCAGCTTCAGCAGCGTGGGGACATCCTCGATCTTGGCGCGGCGGATGACGAACACGGGGGTCCTTTCCTGGCGAGCCGGCCGGGCGGTTTTCGGTCCGGCGTGGCGCGGTTACCTGGTCTCCGCCGCGACGCGGGCCATGGCCCGTTCGATGACCGCGAACACGCGGGGCCAGTCGCGTTCGTTGAACACGCCCAGCGGCGGGAGCATGCGGACGTGGTAGGGCCCGTGACCGCAATAGAACGCGATGACGCCCTCCTCGAACAGCACGTGGCACAGGCGGATGATCTTGTCCTTGTTCCCGCCATAGGGCGAGAACCGCATCATGCCTCCACGGCCGCCAACCACGTCAGGGAGACCGGGCGCTCCGATCGAGGGGAACCAGTCCGGATGCCGCGCGGCGAGCGCTCGGGTCAGATCGGTGAACGCGCGGAAATGGCGTGCGATCAGGCCGTTCTCCCCGTAATAGCCCCCGTCGCGCAGGCGCTCGAGAACCCGGGTTCCGGCTCGGAAACCGGGCCCGGTGCCGCTGAAGGTGCCCGAGAGCAGGCCCGGTTGCGGGTTGTAGTCCTTGGTCCAGAGTGCCGCGCAGACCTGCGTCATCTTGCCCACGCACAGCACATCGACGTACGACCCGAGATCCAGGGCCTCGTACGCGAACATGCGATCGGTCCGTCCGAAGGTCTGAATCTCGTCGTCCCAGACCGCCACGCCATGCGACTTGCAGCATTCCATGAGGGCCTTGAAGTAGTCTCTGGGCGCGGTGTTGAAGCCGCCCTCGCCCTGCACGAGCTCAAAGATGAAGCAGGCGTGCTGCTTTGGGTAGCGTTCGAAGTACTGGGTGAGCAGCGCGACGGCCGCGTCGATGAAGCGCGTGGGCCCCATGCCGCGGGCGGCGATCTCGTCCCAGAACGGCATGTAATCCACCAGCGTGGACAGCGGCACGCCCACGCGGTAGGAGGGAGTATCGCCGATCTGGCACATGGTCACGGTGCGGCCCATGAAGCAGTCGCGGAAGGCGAGGACCCGGGAAGCCGGGGCGTGCTTCTGGTAGCACACCTTGATCGCGTTCTCGTTGGCCATGGCGCCGGAAGTGGTCAGGAAACAGTGACCCATGCGGCTGCCGCGCTGCGCCAGTTCGAGCAGCGTGCGCCCGAAGCGGTCGAAGTCCTCGTTGAACTGGAGTTGCCCGAACGAGAGCGTGTCCCCGAGCGATCCCTCCAGTGACGCCTGGATCAGCTCGGGATCCGAGTGTCCGAAGAACTGCACGCCGATTCCGCTGATCAGGTCCCATTTGACGCTGCCGTCCATGAGTTCGACCAGTGCGCCGTTGCCGATGCCCGAGCCGATGTAGGGGTAATACAGCGCCCGGCCGCGGAGCTCCCCGGCACGCTTCATGAACGCGTCGTACGACTGTCGGAGTTCGGCAACGGGGGGACGGATGTCGGTGATTCCCGCGGAGCGATCCTGCACTTCGCGCACGATCGACTCGATGGCGGAGCGGATGGTCTCGCTCTGTGCCAGGCCCTGCCCGTGCGTGTCGGTCGCGGTCATGGTCATGCGTTTTCCTTTCCACGTGCTTCCGAACGTCGCGTGGTCGCTCGGTCGATCGTTCATCGTGCTCCGACGCCAGCGTGAAGCCTCATCATCAACAGGGCGAGAAGGCCGCATCGCTCCACCAGACTGGGAACCTCGATCCACTCCTGCGGCGTGTGCAACCCGCCGCCGCGAACGCCGAGCGTGTCGATCGTCGGCAGACCCGCGTCCTGAAGGATGTTGCCGTCGCACACGCCGCCGGTGCTGCCAAAGGGCAAGCGCTGTCCGAGATCCTCCGCCACCGCCCGGGCCGCCAAGGCCAACCGCTCCGTCTGGGGTGTCATCGGCTTGGCCGGTCGATTCACGTTGTGCTTGACAATGACCTGGGCTCTTCCGTTCAATGTCGCGGACAAATCACTGGAAATATCATCGATCTTTGATAATAGGTGCTTCAATCCGTTCACATCCCGGAATCGGACGTTTCCCCATAAACAGGCTGAATCCGGCACCACGTTCGTGGCGTGCCCGCCTCGAATGGGACCGACGTTCACGGCGATGCCCTTGGCGAGGTCGGATAACGCGCTCAGTTTCACGATGCACTGGGCGAGCGCGGTCACCGCCGAGATGCCAGAAGCAAAGTCCCTTCCCACGTGCGCGGACCGCCCGATCGTGTCAATGCGGAATTGAGCGCTTCCTCCGCGTTCGACCACCAAGCCGCCGTCGAGCATGGCCGGTTCCAGAGCGAGCCCGAAATCGTGCCGCGCAGCCTCGGCGCGGAGGGCGGCGGCGGACGAATACGAGCCGGTCTCTTCGTCGCTGTTGAGCAACACCGTCCAAGCAATGGGCTCGCCAATCTCAGCGAGGATTTCTAGCGCGGCGATGGCGATGACCAGCCCGCCTTTCATGTCCACGCAGCCCGGCCCGGTGGCCGTGGCGCCATCCGTCGCGAGGTTCAGACCGCGGAATGCTCCGTGCGGATCGTGAACGGTGTCCAGATGGCCGGCGATGAGGATGCGAGGGCCCGCGGAATGTCGCACGCGGGGCGATCGGCTGACGGACGTGTATGGTGGCGGGCCCATCGCGTCACCGTGCAGCCACTCCGGTTGTGCGTCGCCGGGAACGAACTCGGTGATCGCGCCCAGCGCAGCGAGTCGTTCCAGGAACCGGGCTCGGGACTCGTCGAGTCCGGATGCGTGGTTCCACCCGGTGGGGATGGAGACGTGGAGTCGGAGGTCATCGAGCAGTGCGGCGCGGCGGCTCTGGGCCAGGTGGATGACCCGGTTTTCCCGTTCGGAGAGGGGCATGGAGCGGCGTCGTGGGTTGAAAAACTGGCTTGTTGGGGTGAAATCAGGATCGCGGCTGGGATCGGGTTTCGTTACGATACGCCCGCGAGTCGTCGGGAGTTGGGGAGGATGCTCGCCGATCGGTGCCAACTCGCAGAAAGGCAGCCATGTCCGACGAGATCACGGTCACGCTGTGGGGGGTGCGCGGCTCGGTGCCTTCGCCGGGGCCGCGCACGCAGCGGATCGGGGGGAACACGTCTTGCGTGAGCGTGGAGTTCGGGGATCAGATGTGCCTGGTGCTGGACGCGGGCACGGGGATCCGACGACTGGGCGTCAAGCTCGCGGCGAGCAAGGCGCGGGTGTACGTGCTGCTGACGCATTCTCACTGGGACCACGTGCAGGGATTCCCGTTTTTCACGCCGATCTATCAGCCCAAGCGTCCGATCGTGCATTTCCCGTCGCCTTCCGACGAGAAGCGGCTGGTGTCGCTGCTGGACCAGATGGACGGGGCCCATTTCCCGGTCAAACCGGAGCACTTGCCGTGCGACCAGACGTGCGTCATGACCGACCCGATGGGGTACCTGAATGACCTGGGAATCGACATCAGCCGGATCGCCACGAATCACCCCGGGGGGTGTTTCGCGTACAAGATCCGGCATGGGGGTCGTGCGTTCGTGTACATCCCGGACAACGAGCTCGACTGGCCCGGGAAGGTTATCAGCACACCGGCGCAAATCTCGGAGTTCTGTGCCGGCGCGGACCACGTGATCCACGATTCGCAGTATCTGCCCGCGGACATGCCGATGAAGCGGGGATGGGGGCACTCGGTGCTCGGGCACGTGCTGGAGATGGCCGCGTCCGCGTGCCTGAAGCACCTGATTCTGTTTCACCATGACCCCGAGCGTTCGGACGACGAGCTCGACCAGATGCAGGCCGATGCCAGGCGGTGGCTGGCTGCACACGCGCCGGCGACATCGTGCACGGCAGGATTCGAGGGGATGACATTCAAGTTGTGAGCTCGGGAACGGGAGCAGCCGCCCGCGTTAGACGCCGGTCTGAAATCGCGCGGGTGTCCATTTCTCACGCTCGTGCGCCGCGGAATGAACGACCCGCTCGATGAAGTGGACGCCCCGGGCGCCGTCGCGCACGTCGGGGTAGTCGAACCTCGGCCCGCCCTTGGCTCCGGCGTTGGCGAGCATCGCGGCGAACGCCGCGTTGTAGACGTTTGCGAATGCTTCGATGAACGCTTCAGGGTGTCCCGGCGGCAGGCGAGCCGAGCGCTTGGCGGCATCGGTTAGGTAATCGTTGCCGCGCCGCAGGGTGCGGTCGGGTTGTCCCAGCGGCTTGTGGATGAGGTGATTGGGGTCTTCCTGACGCCACTCGAGACCACCCTTGGCGCCCCAGACGCGGAGCCGCAGGTCGTTCTCCTGGCCGACGCAGACCTGCGACGCGGTGAGGATTCCCTTGGCCCCGTTCACGAACCGCAGCAGCACGTTGGCGTCGTCGTCGAGCCGGCGCCCGGGAACGAACGAGGTCAGGTCCGCGCACAGCGCGTCCAGTTCAAGCCCTGTGACATACGAGACGAGCTGCTCGGCGTGCGAACCGATATCGCCGATCGCGCCGCCCAGGCCGGCCCGGGCGGGATCGGTGCGCCAGTCGGCCTGTTTCTGCCCGCTCGCTTCGAGCTTGGTGGCCAGCCAGCCCTGGTTGTACTCGACGATGACCTTGCGGATCTCGCCCAGCTCGCCCGCGCGGACCATCTCGCGTGCCTGCTTGACCAACGGGTAGCCGGAGTAGTTGTACGTCACGGCGAAGACCACGTCGTGCTTCTGCACCGCCGCGGCGAGCTCGCGTGCCTGCTCGGTGTTGAGCACGAGGGGCTTGTCGCACACGACGGAGATGCCGGCCTCGACGAAGGCCCGGGCGATGGGGAAGTGCTTGTCATTAGGGGTCACGATGGAGACGAAGTCCACGCGCTCGCTGCGCGGGAGGGCCGCCTCCCCGGCAACCATCTTGCGCCAGGACTCATAGTTGCGTCGCTCGGGGAGCCCCAGCTCCTTGCCCGAGGCCAGGGCGCGCTCCGCGGTCGAGGAGAGACACCCGGAGACGAACACGGCGCGCCCGTCCATCTGCGCGGCGGTGCGATGCACCGCTCCGATGAACGCCCCCTGGCCGCCGCCGACCATGCCCATGCGGAGCTTGCGCTGAGGTTGAGCCATGTGTCGATCCTCGTTGATTCGTCGTGGTCTGATCGTGCAGGCCCGGGGCGGGAGGGTGCCCGCGTCGCTCAGGCCGTCTCGCCCACGGCCCAGCGGTGGAAGAGCAGGACCTTGCCCGACGAGCCGATCAGGTCCTTCACCTTCTTGGTGGGATCCACCACGAAGGGCTGCTCGAGGAGCGCGATCTCCTCAAAGAACTTCCGCATCCCGCCCTCGACCATCTTCTCGGCGATCTCCTTGGGCTTGCCCGATTCCATCGCCTGATCGATGCGGAACTTCCGTTCCCGATCGACCACATCGGCGGGGATGTCGGCCGCGGAAACGCCCTTGGGCGTGGGCACCGCTGCAACGATGTGCATGCCGATCTGCTTGAGCTGCTCGGCGGGGATGGCGCCCTCGGACTTGATGAGCGCGCCGGTCTTGCCGTCGTGATGAACGTACACGCCGAAGGTGACGCCCGGGCCGCCGGCGAGCTTCTGGCCGCGTGCGTACGAGCAGTTCTCACCGGTCGTGATCCGGAGCTTGTCCACCTCCGCCTGCATCGCGGCCGAGGCGGGAGCGGCGCCGGGCGAGCCCGCGCACACCATCTCGGTGACAGCCTTGCACATGGCAACGAACTGGTCATTGAGCGCGGTGAAGTCGGTCTCGCAGCGGACCTCCGTGATCGCCGCGTCGCCGTCCTTGAGCACGACGGTGATGCGACCGGCGCCCGCGGCGCGATCGGTGCGTGCATCCATCTTGCCCTTGAGCTTCTTGCGGAGAAGATCCTCGGCCTTCTCGGGGTCGCCATCGGCCTCCTGGAGGGCCTTCTTGCATTCCATCATCGAGAGTCCGGTACGGTTGCGGAGCTTCATGACTTCGGCGGCGCTGATTTCGGCCATGGGAAAAATTCCGGGTCGGTGTGCGTGTTGAGGATCGAGTGACGGTTGGCGGGATCGGAACGAGGGACGGGTCGAGCGTTCGGAAGAGGCCCGATGCCATGCGGCGCGCCCGGGATTTGCTCAGGGAAGCGCCGTGGGGCGGACCGGATTGTGACGTGCCTGGCGGCTCAGGGCTTCGCCGCCACCGGGGCGTCCGATCCTTCCGTGGTCGCCGCGGCGGTCGCGGCGCGGAATGCGGCCCGGCTGCCGCGGCGGGCGCGGTTCTCGCCGTCCTCCCCGGCGGGAGCGTTGGCTTCGGTCGTCTCTCGAGGGCCGCCGCGTGCGTTCTTGCCGTCGGCGATGGCCAGGCACAGCTCTCGAATAATCACGTCGATGGACTGCATCGAGTCGTCGTTGCCGGGGATGGCGATATCCGCGAGGTCGGGATCGCCGTCGGTGTCGATGAGGCAGACGGTGGGGATGCCCAGGCGGCGGGCCTCCTTCAGCGCGTTGAGCTCGCGCTTCACGTCGATGATGACGAGGCAGCCGGGCCGCTTGTCCATGCCTCGGATGCCCTCGAGGTTGCGCTTGATCTTGCGGAGCTCGCGACGCAACTGGCTTTCCATTTTCTTGGAGTACGTGGCGAAGTTGTCCTTCTGCTCGATGGTCTCCAGTTCCTCGAGGCGCTTGAGGCGGAGCCGGATGGTGCGGAAGTTGGTCAGGGTGCCGCCCAGCCAGCGCTCGATGACGTAGTGCATCTTGACGTCGGCGACGCGCTGCTCGAGCACGTTGCGGGCCTGGCGCTTCGTGCCGACAAAGCAGACGTCCTTGCCCTCGGCCACCACGCGGGTGAGGAATTTCTTGGCCAGCAGCAGGCCCTTCACGGTCTCGCGGATGTCGATGATGTGGATGCCGTTGCGTTTGCCCCAGATGTACGGGGCCATCTTCGGGTTCCAGTTGCTGGCGCGCTGGCCGAAGTGGATCCCGGCTTCGATGAGGTCCTGAACAAGTGTGCTGGCCATGGGTGCGGTCCTGATCTGTCAGCGTCACCGGAGGGACGGATCGGACGGGTGCGAGAGACAGAGCCTCCCGCGCCCGCATCCCTGCACAAGGGCGCTTCGGGGGTGAAGCGGTACCTTCCTGGTCCCGCCTCGGGATGTGGTACGTATCTTCCGCCGCGCACCATGCACGACGGAAGGTGCCGCCCGCCGATCGACGGGCAACGTGATGAGTATATCCCCCGTCAGAATCCGGACAAGAGAACAGGAATGGGCAGAGCCGGACTTGAACCGGCGACACCCGCATTTTCAGTGCGGTGCTCTACCAACTGAGCTATCTGCCCAACACCCGATTCCCTCGACCGAGGCCCAGTGAACGGGAGCGGAAGCCTAACGGCCCCGGACACACAGTCAAGATCGGTCCGGAGAAGCCCTGACTTGTCCACGACAGTCCGGATCGTGTTGTCCAACCAAGAGGCATCCAACCCCTCCGGGCCCGACCCGCTCCGGGTCCACCGTTCTCGCCGCGCCGACACGCACCCTGATCTCCCCCCAACACCCACTTCCCCCGAGTCCTGGATCGCCCGACTCCGAAGAGGCGGCCGGTCCGGCCACGGGCCCTCGAGTCCCACGCCCGGCCGTACGCTTGCTCGTGGGCACCGAACCACCGACCGATGCACCCGTTCCGCCCGCCACAGCGCTGCGAACGACCAACGACGGGCCGCTGCTCAGCGTGCGCGATCTGAGTGTCCGGTTCGATGGTCGGGAGGTCGTCTCGGGGGTCTCGTTCGATCTGTCGGAGGGGCAGTCGCTCGGTATCGTCGGGGAATCGGGATCGGGCAAGTCAACGGTTGCTCGGGCGGTGCTGCGGCTGATCCCCGCCGCGTCGGGGCGAGTGCTGTTTGAGGGCCGCGACCTGCTGGCACTCGGATCCCGCGCGATGCGCGAGGCGCGGCGGTCGATTCAGATGGTCTTTCAGGACCCCGGCGGCTCCCTGAACCCGCGCATGCGTGTTGAGGAAATCGTCGCCGAGCCGTTGCGTGTGTTCAGGCTGGCGGCGGATGGGCCGACGCTGCGACGGCGGGTGCAATCCCTGCTCCAGCGGTGCGGGCTGCCGCCCGATGCCGCGGATCGGTACCCGCACCAGTTCTCTGGCGGCCAGAAGCAGCGGATCGCTATCGCGCGGGCGATCGCGCTCGAGCCGCGGCTGCTGGTGTGCGACGAACCCACGAGCGCGCTCGATGTTTCGGTGCAGGCGTCGATCCTGAACCTGCTGACCCACCTTCAGCGGGACATGGGCATCGCGTACCTGTTCATCTCGCACGACCTCGCGGTCGTGCGTCACATGTGCCACCGAATCGCCGTCATGCGGCGAGGCATGATCATCGAACACGGCACACGCGAGGAGGTCATCGAGCGTCCCGCGCACGCATATACCCGAGCCTTGATCGCGGCGATTTGAGCCAGATCGCCGCGTGACTGCACGGGTGTCATGCGGGCTCGAAGATCCAGCGTGCGCCGGCCCCCGCGCGGAACTGGAGGGGCTGCCCGAGCTCGCCTGATTCCGGCCGGCCGAGGAGCTCCATCCATTCGGCTCCGCCGCGCGACGATCGGCCCGTGGGCCGAAACCGAACCCGCACGCGGAGGGTATCGTGAAGTGCATCCAGCCACTCGCAGTCTCCATTCGCGGCCCGCGAAACGAGGCCGCGCCCGCCCGGGATCGGGCCCTCAAAATCGAGGTACAACCGCCGATGGTCGGTCAACTGCTCGGCGTGGAAGGGTTGCGGCCGGTTCGAGGTGCTGAGATCGAAGGCGATGCGGAAGGTCGTCGTGCGTTCCTCGCCGGGCTGGCGCTCCAGCAGCCAGTCATAGTGAACACCCCCGTCGGTCGTTTCGTGGCGCAGAAGGACGGTCCGGAGCATGGTTGTGATTCCCCGCGGCTCGGCCCGTGATTCGATCGGGCATGGAGTCTGGAGCGTCCCGACCCCGCTGCGCCGATAGTATTGCGTTCTCACTCCGCACCTGGAAGCCATCGATGCCCCAACTCTCCCGTCGTCGTTCCGGATTCAAGCATTTGCTCATTCTGCCCGCCCTGGGCGGGCTGGTGCTTCTGCTCTCGGGCTGTCAGGAAGGCGCCGGCGGCATGGGGGGGCAGGCGCGGGGCCTGGTCGGCGTGCGCGAAACCGGTGACCGTTACTACGTGACCAAGGACTACCAGCAGGCCCTGGACAACTACCAGGAATACGTCGACCGCGCCCCGGGCAATCCGTACGTCCACGCCCAGATGGGCCGGACCTACATGGCCCTGGGCCAATTCCCCGCGGCCTGCGAGCAACTCCGCATCGCCCATTCGGTCGATCGTCGCAGCGACGAGATCACCGAGAGTCTGTGCGAAGCGCTGCTGGGCGCGGGCCAGCAGGAAGAGCTGTACCGCCTGACCCGCCAGATCGCGGAAGAGAATCAGGGCGTGCAGGACTACTTCCGGCTCGCACGGTTCTCCATGAAAATGAACGACGCGGACGAGGCGCGCCGGGCCCTGCTCACCGCCGCGAAGCTCGACGGCGGGAAAACGGTCAGGCCGCAGCTCGCGCTCGCCGAGTTCTACGCGTCGGTGGGCGACGAACGCAACGCCGTGCAGCGATTGAGGATGGCCTACTTCATCGAGCCCGGCAATGCCCGCACCAACGAGCTGATCCGTACCTTCGGACAGGTCCCGGGACCGACTTTCGGGGTGCCGCCCCAGGAGCGCTGATCGCCTGGAAATGGGCACTTGACGCCGGGCCAGTATCTTCTACACTTCATCCGGATAAACGGATGAAGCAAGCGCATCGACTGTCTAACCTGACCGACCGACTCGCGGCCCTTTGCGACCCGATTCGCTTGCGCGTGCTCCGATTGCTGGAGCGTAACGAGTTATCGGTCGGAGAGCTGGGGAAGATTCTACAGCTGCCTCAGTCCACGGTCAGTCGTCACTTGAAAACGCTTACCGATGGCGGCTGGCTCCACAAGCGCGCTGAAGGCACCGCAACGCTCTACCGGCTGGTGTTTGATGACCTTCCGCCGGAGAGTCGGTCGCTCTGGCTTGTCGCACGGGAGCAGCTTTCGGAAGTGTTGGATCTGGCGGAGGATCAGAGGCGACTGGCGTCGGTGCTGGCCGAACGACGGGCGGATACCGAAGGGTTCTTTGGCCGCGTGGCGGGGCAATGGGACGTGCTGCGGGGGGAGTTGTTCGGCAGCCGCTTTACCACCGCGGGCCTTCTGGGCTTGCTTCCTCGGACGTGGAAGGTGGCCGATCTCGGTTGTGGGACAGGCAATGTGGCGGAGTTGCTCGCGCCGCACGTTCAACGCGTCGTCGCGATCGATCAATCCCCGGCCATGCTCAAGGCTGCTCGAAAGCGGCTTGGGAGCATCAGCAACGTCGATCTGGTTCGAGCGGAGCTGGATTCAATACCACTCGAATCGGGGAGTGTCGATGCCGCTGTCTGTTGCCTGGTGTTCCACCACCTGGAGTCACCATTGGGAGCGGCAAAGGAAATGCACCGCATCCTGCGTCCCGGTGGTACGGCCCTCGTTGTTGACATGCTGGAGCACGATCGCACGAGCTACCGGCACACCATGGGGCATCGATGGCTTGGCTTTTCTCCGGCCCGGATCCAGTCGATTCTGACCGAGGCGGGGTTCCAGCGGCCGTTCGTATCGGTGATTGCCGGCGAGGCCGATGCAAAGGGTCCAGGCCTGTTCTCGTGCTCGGCGCACGCGTCCGAATAACCAATTCGCAGACTCATCAACAATCATACGGAGTTCGAATCGTGACCACGCTGACCAAGCCCAAGTCCTCCTCGTCCAACGGCACCAAGGGCCGTCCGGCCAAGCCCGATTTCAAGGTTCGGGATCTCTCCCAGGCGGAACTGGGCCGCAAGGAGATTCGTCTCGCCGAGCACGAGATGCCCGGGCTGATGGCGCTGCGCGATCGTTACAAGGGGAAGAAGCCGCTGGCGGGGGCCCGGATCTCCGGTTCCCTGCACATGACCATCCAGACGGCGGTGTTGATCGAGACGCTCGCGGAACTGGGCGCGGAGGTGCGCTGGGCGAGCTGCAACATCTTCAGCACGCAGGATCACGCGGCGGCGGCGGTGGTGGTCGGTCCCGACGGCACGCCGGACGAGCCGGCCGGGATTCCGGTGTTTGCCTGGAAGGGCGAGACGCTCGATGAGTACTGGTGGTGCACCGAGCAGATCTTCAAGTTCACCGACACCAAGGGGAACGTGGTGGGGCCGAATCTGCTGCTGGATGACGGCGGCGACGCGACGCTGCTGGTGCACAAGGGGGCGGAGTTCGAGAAGGCGGGCCGGGTTCCGAATTTCAACGCCAAGAGCGACGCCGAGGAGTGGGGCGTGATTCTGGGGGTGCTGCGGAACAGCCTCAAGGCCCAGCCCGGATACTGGACGGCGATCATCAAGGGGATCAGGGGCGTGTCCGAGGAGACGACCACGGGCGTGCATCGCCTGTACGACATGGCGAAAAAGGGCCAGCTCGCGTTCCCGGCGATCAACGTGAACGACTCGGCGACCAAAAGCAAGTTCGACAATCTGTACGGGTGCCGGCACTCGCTCGTCGACGGACTCAATCGCGCGACGGACGTCATGCTTTCCGCCAAGGTCGCGGTGGTGATCGGGTACGGCGACGTGGGCAAGGGGTGTTGCCAGGCGCTCCGCGGGCAGGGCTGCCGCGTGATCGTGACGGAGATCGACCCCATCAACGCGTTGCAGGCGGCGATGGAGGGGTACCAGGTCACCGTGCTGGAGGACGTGCTCGAGACTGCGGACATCTTTATCACGGCGTCGGGGAACAAGAACGTGATCACCCTCGATCACATGAAGAAGATGAAGGACAAGGCGATTGTGGCCAACATCGGCCACTTCGACAACGAGGTGGACATGGCCGGCCTGTACGCGGCGGCCAAGGGCGGGACGGTCGCGAAGGTCAACATCAAGGCCCAGTACGACGAGTTCGTGTTCAAGAAGGCCGGGAAGAGCATTCTCGTGCTGGCCGAGGGGCGTCTGATGAACCTCGGGTGCGCGACCGGTCACCCCAGCTTCGTGATGTCAAGCTCGTTCACGAATCAGACGATCGCTCAGCTCGACCTGTGGTTCTCCGCGAATCGGCGGCCGACGCTCAGCGGCGTCACGTACGAGTCGGGGAAGGTCTACACCTTGCCCAAGAAGTTGGACGAGGAGGTGGCCCGCCTGCACCTGGACAAGCTGGGCGTGAGGCTGACCCGGCTGACAAAGGAACAGGCGGATTACCTCGGCGTGCCAGTGGACGGCCCGTACAAGGCGGACCATTACCGATATTGAGCCGCACGCACGGCCGGGACTGACACGGGGTTGGGCTGGCTCGGTTGGAGCGGCGTGCGTATCGGATGGATCGGCCGCGTGATCGCGCCGATGTAGTCCTTAGCCGCCGCGGCCGGGGTGTCCGGTTCCGCGCGCGCCGCCCGAGTTCGGCTATTGTCTCCGGAACGGCTCCGTCACATGCATATCCGAGATCTTTTCACGCAGCAACCCTCGACGTTCTCGTTCGAGTTTTTTCCGCCCAAGACGGCGGACGGCTTTGACACGTTGTTCGCGGAGATGGCCGAGTTCCAGACGCTGGCGCCATCGTTCGTCTCGGTCACGTACGGGGCGGGCGGCTCGACGCGGAAGGCCACGCACGACTTGGTCGTCCGTCTGAAGACGCAGACGCCGCTCGATCCGATCCCGCACCTGACCTGCGTGTGCCACACCCGGGCCGAGATCCACGAGATCCTCTCACGCTATGCGCAGCACGGGATCTCGAACATCATGGCGCTTCGCGGTGATCCGCCCAAGGACCGGGCGGCATCGAGCGGGGGGGATGCGATCCCGTTCGCGTCCGACCTCGTGGCCCTGATCCGGGAGTTCAACGAATCGGCTTCGCACCCCGATCCGCGTGGATTCGGGATCGGCGTCGCGGGGTTCCCGGAGGGGCACCCGGGCACGCCCAACCGGCTGCTGGAGCTCGATCATCTCAAGGCCAAGGTGGACGCGGGCGCGGACTTCATCGTCACGCAGTTGTTCTTCGACAACCGTGATTTTTTCGATTTCCGTGAGCGGTGTGACCTGGCCGGGATCCGCGTTCCCGTGATCGCCGGGATCATGCCGATCACGTCCGCGGGCGGCATGAGGCGAATGGCCGAGCTCGCGCTGGGCGCCCGCTACCCGGCGGCGCTCCTGCGCTCCGTGAACCGGGCCGTCGCCGGGGGGGCGGGCGACGATGCGGTCCGACGGGTGGGGGTGCATTGGGCCACCGAGCAGTGCCGCGATCTGCTGGATCGGGGCGTCTCGGGGATCCACTTCTACACGTTGAACCGATCGACCGCGACGCGCGACATCTACAACACGCTGGGCGTGAAGAACTCGCACGGCCTGCGTTGATCGTCAGCCGGCCTTGGTCGCGATCCGAACGAGTCGCTGGAAGAGTTCCGGCCCGAGCCCGGCGTGCTCGGTGCGCTCGGGATGCCATTGCACGCCCAGGTAGAAACGCCGCTGTGGATCGGTGACCGCTTCCACGACTCCGTCGGGGCTGCGGGCCGCGATCGTGAGCCCGCCGGGATCCGTGACCGCTTGTCGGTGGTTGCTGGCGACGACTCCCTCGACGAGCGAAGCGTGCGTCCCTTCCGGGCGCACGCGGTGGGTGGAGTTCCAATGGTCGCCGTGTGTCGGCAGGGTGTCCGGAAGATGCTGGTTCAGCTTCCCTCCCGCGACCAGCGACATCATCTGCATGCCCAGGCATATCCCGAGCACCGGGACGTCCTTCTCGCTTTGGAGGCATTCGAGCAGGCGAGTTTCGTAGGACTGGCGAACCGGATGAACCGGTTTCGCGTTGGGGTGCGTCGCGACGCCGAATGGCTCGGTTCGTGGATCGTCCCCTCCGGTGAGAACGAATGCGCGGCAGGTGCGTACGTGTTCGGCGAGCACCAGGTGATCATCGGTCGGCACGAGAACGATCGGGATTCCGCGCGCGCGAATGACGGCTTCCACGTAGGCCGCCGCGCACGACGCAACCGGCCGTCCCGCGGTGTTCGTGGTGAGGTCTGCGGTGATGCCCACGATCGGTCGATCCACGGAGCATCCTTCGGGGAGCATCGGGGTTCGTCCGCCAGCGCGGCACGGTTGGTGCGAGTTCGTGACGGCGGTACGATAGACTCGCCCATGTCGCAACGCGCTGTTCTGCTTTGGCTCGCCGCCGCGATCGTTCTCGCCTCGGTGACGACCTGGATGCTCGCGCCGAAAGCCGCGTCTTTTTCCGCGAGCTTGATTCCGGCTGGCGAGCCGATCATTGAGTTCTCTCCCGCCTCGGTGCGGGCGATCACGCTCTCGACTCCGGCATCCGCGCGCGCAGTTGATCAGGTGATGCGTCGGGGGATCGCGGGGGACGAACGCAACGGCAGCGGGTGGCGTCTGATGGCGCGTTCCGGGTCGGAGTCCCTGTCTCCTGGTACCGCCGCGTCATGGCCACTGAACCCGATGCGGGTTCGAGCGCTGCTCGAGTTGTTCTTGACGACCAGGGCGGGCGAGCCTCCCGCGCCGGACGCGCGCATTCCGGAGTCGGCACTCGTGCTCACGCTCGAACTCGATTCGGGGGAATCGATCGTGCTCAGATTCTCGTCCGTACCGTTGGCGGGTACGGTGCTGCTTGAAGTTGACGCGCCCGTCGCGGGAGCGGCGTCCCCTCATGTCGGGCGGGCAAGCGTTCGCAGGTTGACCACCGTCGACGCACGGCTTCTCCAGATGCTCACGGGGCCGGGGCCGAAGGGCTGGCGTGAGAGCGGGGTGCTGGGGGACGCCGCGCTGGAAGCTTCGAGGATTCGCCTGGAGGGTGCGACGGGGGTGCTGGCTCTCGCTCGAATGCACGGTCAATGGGCCCTGACCGAGCCCGTTTCGAGTCCGGCGGAAGCCGCCGCGGTGGAGCGGTTGGTCGCGGTCTTGAAGTCGCTCAAGGTCGCGAGGTTTTTCGATGACGACCCTCCGCCCGAGGCGGAGACCGGGCTCGCGGCGCCCGAGGGAACAGTGACCGTGGAAATCGATCGGCGGCGAGTCTCGTCCGAAGGAGATCCTTCTCGGGTCCGTATCGAAACGCAGCAGATCAAACTCGTACTCGGCGGACCGGCCGACGCGTCGGGCCGGCAACTGTACGCGCGGGTGAATGATGATCCCGTGTTCGCGATCGACGCGGAGCCATTGGCGGAGATCCGCCCCCAGGCTGAGCGGTTCGTGTCGCTCCTGGCCCTGCCCGAGCCCGCGGCGGACGTGCGGGCTGTGCGAGCGTTCTTGCCCCGTGAGCGAGCGGATGATGACGCGGGCCCCGCGCTGACATGGGCCCGCCGGATGGAGCGATGGGTCGAGTCCGGGGCGTCCGGTGTGGAGACGCAGGCTGGTCCGGCCGACAGCGACGCGCTCGATGAAGTTCTGGCGCTGCTGAGCAGAGTCCCCGCCACCAGGGCGACACTTGCAGCGCCGGCGGGGGTTGCGTCGGTGCTCCGCATCGAACTCTTGGGCGCGGCGGGCGTTCGGCTGCGGGACTTTGAGTTGGGAGGCGACGGGGTTGTGGTGGTCCGGGCGGGAAGCGTGTGGCGGTCCTACGACCGGCCGGCGAAAGGCGTGGCAGCCGCCGTTGCTCGGTTGCGGGAACGGGTCGCCCGTGCCGCAACCGAACCGGGGATCGGTCTCGAGTCAATCGGAACGCCCCAGCCGCCGGGCGACAAGTGACCGCGGTCAGGTGTGATCGTTGCGAGCGGATCGCGTTCGGATGGAATCGACTCGCCCAGGGTTCGCCGCGCGAGCATCAGCCCACCACGTCGGTGCCGATGTCGGTTCGGTATGTTTTCCCATCGAAATGAACCTGTTCAACCGCGCGGTATGCCCGGCGCCGCGCGTCATCGACCGACGCGCCCACGCCGACGATGTTGATCACACGGCCGCCGTGCGTGACGGCGCCGCCGTTGGGGCCGCGCCTCGTACCCGCGTGAAACACCCGCACGCCCTCGAGCGCGGCCGCACGATCGAGCCCTTCGATCGGGAGGCCTTGTGAGGATGCGCCGGGGTAGCCCTTTCCCGCCAGCACGACGCAGACCGCCGCGGCCCCGTCGTCTCCTTCCGCCCATTCGATGTTCACTTCTTCGAGGCGTCGCGAGCCGGTGGCGAGAAGGATGTCGAGCAGGTCGCTCTTGAGTCGTGCCATGAGCACCTGGCACTCGGGATCGCCGAAGCGGACGTTGTATTCGATGACCTTCGGGCCCGCGTGCGTCAGCATCAGGCCGAGGTAGAGCACGCCGCGGTAGTCGATCGACTCGCGGCGGAGCGCATCGACGGTCGGGAGCAGGATCTCGCGCTCGATCCTCGAGAGCGTGTGGCCGTCCACGATGCGCTTCCCATCGGCGCCCAGGACCGGGCAGGTCGCGCCCATCCCGCCCGTATTCGGTCCGGCGCCGCCGTCGCCGAGACGCTTGTGGTCGCGGCAGGTCTCAAGTACGTAGATCGACTTTCCATCGACGAGCGCGAAGACGGAGACTTCGCGGCCCTTGAGTCGTTCCTCGACGACGATTTTCGTGCCGGCTTCCCCCACCGACCGGCGCGTCATCATCGCGTCAATCGCCGCGATTCCTTCGTCGATTGTCGAGGGTACGACGACACCCTTGCCCTTCGCCAGGCCAGAGGCCTTGATGACCCAGGGCTCGGGGCGTGACCGAACGAACGCCTTGGCCGCTTCGGGATCGGTGAACGCTCGTCCCTCGGCGGTCGGGATCGACGCCGCCCGCATGAATTCCTTGCTCCAGGCCTTGTCCGATTCAAGGCGGGCACCATCGGCGGTCGGGCCGAACACGGCGCGATTCGGCGCGGCGAGCACGTCGGCAAGGCCGCCGGCGAGGGGCTCCTCCGGTCCGATGACGACCAGGCCGATGGCGTGCGTGTCGCAGAATCGCTGAATTTGGAACGGAGCCCGGGGATCGACGGGCACGTCCACCGGCTTGCCCAGCATGGCCAGCCCCGGGTTCAGTGCATCGCCGAGCCAGAGGTCCCCCAGCCGCGCCGACTGTCGCAGCTTCCACGCCAGCGCGTGCTCGCGCCCGCCGGATCCGATGAGGAGTACGTTCACGCGGCCGGGAAGCGTGGTCATGGGTGCGGTCAATCCTGATTCGTCTGGGAACGCGGTGGGCCGGTGCCAGCGAGGACCGTGCCGAAGTGGGGGATCATATCCGACGTCGTGCAACGGTCCGGCGTGCGCGTCGATCAGGTCGCATACCCCAGGACCTGTTCGATCCGCTCGACGAGCACATGGAGTATGAGCATGTGCAACTCCTGAATCCGATCGCTGGCCTCTCCGGGAACGAGGACCTCGTGCGTGCACCTGCCGCGAAGCTCTCCACCGTCGCGGCCGATGAGCGCGACCGTGATCAGGCCGAGCGCCTTGGCGGACTCGATGGCACGCAGGATGTTCTTCGAGCGTCCGCTGGTGCTGAGAACGATCAACGCGTCGCCGGGCCGCCCCAGCGCTTCAACCCAACGGGAGAACACCCGTTCGAACCCGTAGTCGTTCGCCACGCACGTCAGGTGTCCGGGGTCGGTGCAGGCCAACGCGGCGAGCGGCGGACGATCGGCCCGGAACTTGCCTGTCAGCTCCTCGGCAAAGTGCGCGGCGTCACACGCGGAGCCGCCGTTGCCGCAGATCAGGATGGTGCCACCGCGCCCGGCGGCCGCGCCATTTCCGTCGCCGCGCGGCTCGCCCGCCGGGCGCAGCACGCGCGCCAACGCCATCACAATCGCTTCGACCGCGGCCATCGCGGTCGGGTCGGCGACAAATCGGTCGAGGGCTGCGCGAGCCTGAAGGAATGAATTCATCGTCATCGGCTGGGATGGTAGTCCCAGCCCGACGGGGGCCAGCCATTCGAGGATCGCACGCATCAATCGGGTTCAGGGTCGCGTTGAGAGCGATGAGGCATCCATCACACGGATCACCGGGAACTCGCCCCCCGGCAGGAGCCACGGATCAAAGAAAGCCCATGTCGTAAGCCCATCCTCGGCGAGGGGCTCGAGCAGGTGAACGATCAATCGGTGCAACGGCCCGCTGGTGCGGACGATCACGGTCCCGATCGGCAGGTCCCGCACGGCACGTTGCACGGTCGTCTCAAGTCGGATCGCGCGGCGCTGCTGATACGCGTGCTCGGCGCGATCGATGCGGTCAACGCGATGGAACTCGCACGGGGCACGCGCCGGCTCGGCCAGCCGCTCGACCCGAACGCCATGCCGTTCGAGGTTCTCGACCACCTCCCGGCACGCCTCGGGCAAGGCGTACGCCGCCGGGATCGAGGCGGCGAGCAGCGGCTGGGTGTCGGTCCACACGCTCACGCTGTAGTCCCTCGGTTCGCCCGTTGAAACAGCCGCCCCGCTCTCGACGCGTTCCACAAATCCCAGCAGGGAGCGGGGCGCATCCATCGCGCGTGCGACATGACGGAGCGTGTAGGAAGATCGCGCCTTGTCCTCTGGAGCAGTCCGGGCTGCGGAAAGAACGGCCGACAATTCGGTCCGATTCGCGTGCTCGGCAAGATCGGCCAGGACGTGACGGGCGTAGTGGTATGAGGCCTTGATGCGCTGCTGGTAGGAGTCGTATGAGTACGACTCGACCAAAACCGAGAGCAATCCCCGCAGCGCGAAGTACTGCGTTCCGTAGCGAGGCAGAGCCGGGTAGGCGTCCCAGCGCGTGTGCGCCGCGTCAAAGTCGCCATACGAGAAGGACTTCAGCCCGGTGGCGCTGTCCATCGACCGGGACACTCGCGGCAGGAACACGTCCTGCGTGAAGCGGACGAGCGCGGAATCGGCGGCGGGCGTTCGGGGGCCGTCGTACGTGATGGCGTACCGATGGAAGCACCCGTTCGTCGTGTGCATTTCAAGGATCACCGACGCGTTCGATCGTCGCACCAGGTCAACCAGGCCGCGGGTCTCGGCCGCATCCAGCTTCATGAAATCGCGGTTGAGGTCAAGGCCGTCGGCGTTCTCGCGTATGCCCACTCCCCGAGCCGGGCCATTCTGGCTGGTGCGGTGGTCGGTGCTGATGCGGTCGTTGCCGTCCGGGTTGTAGTTGGGGACGACCGCGAGGATCAGACCGCGCAAAAAAGGGTGCGCCGGGGCGGTGAGGATCTCGCGAGCGAGGATCAGCACCGCTTCCTTGCCGTCGACCTCGCCGGCGTGAATGTTGGCCTCGATCACGACCACCATCCGGCCGTCCCGGATCGTCGCTTCAGCCGCTTCATCGGAAGACGAGACCGGGGGATCCGCAATCCACAGAACCGGGATCGGGCGCTGCTCCTTGGTTTGCCCGATCGAGGCCATGCGGCCGTTCGGGCTGAGTGCCGCCAGGCGACCCAGCAGGTCCAGCACGTGTGCGTGGGTCGATGTGGCCGAGAAACCGGACGATTCCGCAACCGTTTGCAAGTCAGGCGTTGGAGACGGCGGGAGGGGGGGGGCCGCAAGAGCGGTTGAGAGGCGGATCATCAGGGTCATTCCGGCCGCCAGCGACGAGAATCTCCTCGTGTTTGTCATGCACGTAGGCTAGCCGGTTGCAACGAATCGGTGCGACGGTACCCACCGAACCTGGAGGCGTGCGTGCTCCCACATCCACACAAGCCGGTACCGCCCACGAGTGATCCGGCGCGGCTCGTCACGCCCAACGGATCCGAGCCGGGTCGGTTGGAGGTCATCTGCGGGTGCATGTTCGCGGGCAAGACCACCGAACTCATCGCTCGTCTGGGGGCAGCAAAGCGAGCGGGGCAGACTGTCACAGCCATCAGCCCACGAAGCGACACCCGTTCGGGCGATCTCGGATTGTGCACCCATGACGGCATCGAGTTTGGCGCGACAAGGGTCCAAGGTGTGACCGACCTGTTGCTCGCCGTGGGAACGCCATGCGGGCCGAGCGTGATCGGCATCGACGAGGGGCACTTCTTTGGTGCGGGGCTCACACAAGCCTGCCTGATCTTGGTGAACGCCGGGCGCCGGGTGATCGTGGCGGGAGTTCACCTGGACGCATCGGGACGACCGTTCGAGCCATTCGATGCCCTCGCGTGCCACGCGGACCGGGTCGACAAGCTCTTCGCTCCCTGTGCGGTGTGCGGCCGGCCAGCGGTTCACTCGCACCGAAAATCCGGGGATCCGGCAGCGCGGCTGGTGGTGGGCGGCGCTGAGCGCTACGAGCCGCGGTGCAGATCGTGCTTCCCCGTCCCGGGGATCGAGCGCCACGGTCCTCAGGGCGTTACCGGCGAGATCCCTCCCGGCACGCCGGTGTGATTCCGGATTACAACATGCGCCGCGGCTCGGTAGTGTTCCGCGTGCCGGGCGAATGTCGGTTCGGCTACGGCATGGAAGAACGAGCGGGCGTACGCGACCCCCCAGCCCCGTTGGCCGGTGGTTTCAAGATGCTCCCATCGCGCCCAGCGCACGCCAACGTCGGATTCGATGAACACACACAGGTCGAGTTGGCTCCGCACCCTGGGATGGAGCGCGAAGATCCCCTCCACGACCACCAGCGGCGCGGGAGCGACCGTTCGCCACGATTCCCGCCGGTGCGTCTGGAACGACCATACGGGCAAGGTCGCGGGCAGGTTGGATCGCAGCAGGGCAAGGTGCGCGGCAAGAGAACCGAGGTCCGACGAGTCGGGCAGGTCGCGTTCATGTTCCGGGGTGCGGTCGTAATCAGGCAGATAGTCATCGGTCGTCACAACACATCCGCCGAGCCGAGCCGCGAGCGCCGATTTTCCCGCGCCAACCGGGCCCGTGATCCCGACCACGCGCGGCCGGTTAGGGGTGCCGGTGCGCCGATCCAATTCGATGCGGATACCGTCGGTGGCATCGCACCAATCGAACACGGACGGCTCGGACGCTCGTTCGCTCACGCCTCACCCCCGAATGCGAGGCGAGCCGCGCAACGTCGTGATCGGTCGGGCGTGCCGTCGATGAGCATCGCCGGACGGTCGCCGGGCCCGCCGCGGGCGGTGCGGTCTTCGTTCATAGGTGCCGGGAGTGGGGAGGTGGTCGAGGTCACGAGCTCCCTCGTTCCGCGCCCGCGCGCGCCAGCGCCAGATCGTGCGTCCAGTCATACGCGCGGCCCAGACGCGACCAGTCGAATTCCCAGCTGCGGCGCTCGACCGCATTCCGCAGCGCGATGCGTGCCCGCCGGTCCATCCCGCAGAATTCGAAGAGACGCTGCGCCAGCGACGCCGCTGCGTCATGGAACGATCGGCCACGCCGCGCCAGGACGTTCAGGCCCCACTCGGCATGATCCGGGAGTGTCTCCGCCACATAGCGGCCGAAGCCGGCGAGGTCCGAGGTCACGGCGGGCACGCCCATCGCGACGCACTCGAGCGGCGTGTACCCCCACGGCTCGTACGCGCTCGGGAACACGCCGAGGTGGCAGCCGCGTACGAACTGCTCGTACTCGATCCCCCACAGGGGGTTCGTGGGCGAGATGAAGTCAGGGTGATAGACCACCTTCACGGGATCGTCGGCGCGGTTGAACATCCAGAGTTGCCGGATCTGATTGAGAACCGGGTCGCCGGCATCGTCCTCGACCAGGTGCGTGACCACCATCGGCAACTGGGCGTTCCGCATCGCCTGCTGCGTCCGCCGCAGGCGCAGAGTCCAGTACTCGTCGATCAACTCATCGAGCTTGACGCGCTCGCCCATCGCGGCGCGTCGGAAGAGCTGCTCGCCGACGTCCATGGTGATGCGGTCGCAGACCTGACGCAGCTCGCGCAGCACGCCCCGTTGCTCGAGGACCTTGGGGTGCAGCGACTTGGTGGGCTGGCGCGTGACGATGAAGAACACGACCGTGACGCCCAGCTCGGCTCCCCGGAGCATGGCGTTGAGCCGCGCCATCGCTTCGAGGCACACATCAAAGCCCTTGTTTCGCGGCTCGAAGCGCCCGGACGTGAAAAAATACAACGTGCGATCGAGGTCGAACGAGTAACTCGGAAAGAAATGGCCCATCACGAAGCGGTTGATCCGCTCCTTGAACTGGGCGTGGAACGTCTGGAATTCATGCCCGACGTTGTACTGCTGAACGTCCAGCCCGTTGGGCAGCAGCATGTCGGGCTTCCGGCCCAGCAACGCCGCGCACTCCTCGCCGGTGATGGGCGAGACGGTCGAGAGCACGTGCGCGCCGTGCGCGCAGGCTCGCTCCATCGCGTGCTGCGGCGTGATCGCGTAGCGGGCCGCCTCGCTCGCGTGGTCGTACGAGCCCAGCCGCTCGTAGAACCGCTCGTCGTTCGATGCGAGGTACCGGCCCAGAAGGGTCGCGTGCGTCGTGAATACCGTCGCCACCGGCAGCGATTCCCGCCGCACCATCGGCACGGCGAGGCCCCCCATCCATTCGTGAAAGTGCGCCAGCACGCGCCGGTCAGCCTTGGTGCGGGCATCGACGCTCCGCCAGTGACGGCACGCGATCCGCAGCACGCGCCGGACGGCGTCGGCGAACGCGATCACTCCGTCAACCATCGCGTCACTCGGCGGCGACGGCAACGCGTGATGCTCCCATAATTCGCGCTTCAGGCGGTTCAGCCTCGATCGGTCGGGCGCGTGCTCCACGAGCAGGATCCTCGGCCTCCCGGGCACGATCCATCGGCCATGATGCAGCCGCAGCCCCTCCTCGGCGGCGTCGCGCACGATCGCGCCCAACAGGCCCGTGGGCGCGCGGGGCTCGAACTCCAGCGCCGCCTTCGATTCCACGTACGGCCCTACCAGGCAGTATCGATTGCCCCAGCGCTCGACCATCGCCGGCGCCTTGCTCTTGAGCACCTGGTAGATCCCGCCGACCTGATTGCACGCCTCCCATGCGATCTCGAACAGAACCGTGCCCGGTGGAGCCCGCTCGCCGTCCGTTGCGACGCCGTCCCCGACGTCCTCCGCGGGGCTCGCGGGGGAGGGCGGCAGCTCACTCGTGGGTCGGTGGTTGTCGGGGCTCATGCCGGTGAACTCTACTCGATCGAACCTCCGTCCGTATGCGGACTCGAGGCCGCGTGGCGGAGCACGGCGCATCACCGGAATAGAGTTGCTCGCCCCATCACCATGGGCGGGCGAGCGGACCGCCGCCATCCACCAGTCACCCGTTCCGCTGAAACATCGCCCTTCACCGGGCTGGAGCGCCCATGAGCGAGTTCTCCGACCACGACCGCGCCCTGCTCAGGGCTCTCTCCGTTCGCTTCCCGACGTCCGCTCACGCCGTCGCTGAGGCCGCCGCGCTGCGTGCCACGCTCGGCCTCCCCCGAGGCGTCGTCCACGTCATCTCGGACGTCCACGGCGAGCACGCCAAGCTCCGCCACGTCATCACGAACGCATCGGGCGCCCTCCGGCCGCTGGTCGAGGCCGTCGCGGCGGCGGCCCTCACTCCCGATGAACGGCGCGAGTTCCTCGCGGTCGTGTACTACCCCCGCGAGGTGATCCAGTCGATCCGGGCGGAACTGGTGTCCTCGGGACGACGCAGGATGTGGATGCGGCGCACCCTGCGCTTGCAACTGGAAGTCGCCCGACGCCTGATGGCCACCTACCGCACGGCCGATGTCAAGCGGCTCCTTCCCTCCTCGTTCCGCGAGTTCTTCGAGGAGCTCCTCGCCGAGGCCGCCGACCCCGGCGGAGCGTCCCCGGCCATCCCCTCTTTCTCCGAGGCCATGCTGGATGAGTTCATCCGGCACGACCGCGACTGGGCGGCCGTCCGGGCCGCATCGCGCCTGGTCCGCAATCTCTCCGCCGCGGAAATCCTCGTCGCGGGCGACCTTGGCGACCGCGGCCCGCGCATCGACCGCGTGATCGACATCCTCATGAAGCAGCCCAACGTGAGCCTGCTCTGGGGCAACCACGATCTGATCTGGATGGGTGCGTGTCTCGGGCACGAGGCGTGCCTGCTTTCCGTTCTGCGATTCAGCGCACGCTACCGCCGGGCCGCCCAGCTCGAGGAGGGCTACGGCATCCTCACCACCCCGCTCGAACGCCTCGTCCGCGAGGTGTACGCCGACGACCCCGCCGAGCGTTTCATCCCCAAGGGAGAGGGCCACCGCGATCACCAGATGGTCGCTCGCATGCAGAAGGCCATCGCCATCATGCAGTTCAAGGCGGAGGGGCAGACGATCCGCCGCCATCCCGAGTGGAATCTCGATCACCGCAATCTCCTGCACCGCATCGACCTCGCCGCCGGTGTTGTCGAGATCGACGGCGTCACGCACCCCCTGCTCGATCGCAATTTCCCGACCCTCGATCCCGGGGACCCCTACGCGTTCTCTCCCGAGGAACGCACGTGCCTCGGCCGGATCAAGGAGAGCTTCGTCCAGTCCGGACGGCTCTGGGAGCACATGTCCTGGGTCGTCAACCGCGGCGGCATGTGGACGACCCGCGACGACGCCCTCATCTTCCATGCCTGCGTCCCGGTCGACCGCGATGGCCGCCCGCTCGCGTTGCACGTTGACGGCCGTGACCGCTCGGGCCGAGATCTTTTCGACGCGCTGGCGTCGGTGGTCCGTCGCGCATTCCGCAAGGGTGCGGAAGGGCTCGACGCGGATGCCGACTGGCTCTGGTACATGTGGGGCGGGCCGCGCTCACCCCTTTTCGGCAAGGACAAGCTCGCGACCTTCGAGGGCTACTTCGTTGCCGACAAGGCCGCCCGCGAGGAGCACAAGAATCCCTACTTCGATCTCATCCACGACGCCGCGTTCACACGCCGCATCGGCACGCTCTTCGGCTCCGGAGACGATGTCCTCGTCGTCAACGGGCACGTCCCCGTTAAGATTGAGAAGGGCGAGCAGCCGCTCAAGCGGGGCGGGAATGCCATCACCATCGACGGCGCGTTCAGCCAGGCCTACGGCGATCGTGGCTACACGCTGGTCCTGCGCCCCGATCGAATCGAGCTCGCCGAGCATGCGCCGTTCACGTCCGTCCGCGACGTGATCGAGAAGGGGGCCGACATTGTTCCCACCGTGACCACGATCCGCTCGTACCCTCGGCCCCGCACCGTCGGAGATACCGAGCAGGGCGACGAGATCCGCCGTGACCTCGCCAACCTCGAGCGGCTCGTCCGCGCGTACGAGGAAGGGCTGATCCTGGAAAGCGTGACCGCCGAGTGAGGCTCGGATCGCCCCCGCGCGGCGGTCCCCGACCCGTCGCGCCAAGGGGCTACCTCCGCGCCGCGTGACTCTTCTCTTTTCTTCGCCGCTGCAATTCCGCGTCGATAAAACTCTCGATGTCGCCGTTGAGGACCTTCTGCGGGTTGCCCGACTCGTGGCCCGTGCGATGGTCCTTCACCCGTGAGTCGTAAATGACATAGGAGCGGATCTGCGTGCCCCAGCCGGTGTCCTGGCGGCCGCCGGTGGCGTCGTTGAGCTCCCGCTCGCGCTTGTCCTCCTCCATCTGTTCCAGCTTGGCCTGCAGGATGGAGAGCGCCTGCTTCTTGTTCTGGGGCTGGTCGCGGTAGGTGCTGGCGGTGACCTGGATGCCCGTGGGCTTGTGGACCACTCGGATCGCGGAGGCCACCTTGTTCACGTTCTGCCCGCCCGGACCGCTGGCGCGCACGAAGGCCGTCACCTCCAGGTCGCGTTCGGGAATTTCAACGCTCACGTCCTCCAGCTCCGGCGTGACGGCCACCGTTGCGAAGCTCGTCTGCCGCTTCCCCTGTGCATTGAATGGCGAGACGCGCGCAAGCCGGTGCGTGCCCCGTTCGCAACTCAGGTACCCGTACGCGAATGGCCCCTTGATGTGGAGGGTGACGGAATCGATCCCGACTTCCGTGCCGGGGGATTTCTCGACCTCCTCGATCTGCCACCCCTGCCGCTCCAGATACAGCAGGTACATGCGGAACAGCATCTCTGCCCAGTCGTTGGCCTCGGTCCCGCCGTCACCCGCCGAGATGGTGAGAAAGCAGTTGCGGTGGTCGTGCTTGCCCGCCAGCAGCGACTGCAGCTCGATCTTCGACACCCGCGTGCTCAGGTCGAAAAGCTGCGCGTCCGATTCCACAAGCAGCCCCTGGTCGCCGGCCTCCTTGGACATCTCGTACGCGACCTTCGCGTCCTCAAAATCGCGGATGGCCCGAGTCAGCGGCTCGGTCTGGGCTTTCAAGAACTTGACGCGCGAGACGACCTTCTGGGCTTCCGCCGGGCGGTCCCAAAATGCCGCATCGTTCATCCGGCCCTCGAGTTCCTTCAGTTCCGCGAGCTTGGTCTCGTAGTCAAAGCGAGTCGCGGATGGTCAAGATCCGCGCCTCGAGGTCGGTGATCACGGGTTGGTGCGCGTCGTAGTGCATATCGCTCTTTCCGTTCGGTGCCCGCGTCCCGGCACGTCGCCTGTCAGTGTAGGTCCATCGCCCGGGCGCGGCGGTGCCGGAGGCCCGCCCGCACGGGCCTTCAGTTGATCTCGATATGCACCCAGCGTCCGGAATCGGCCCGAGCCAGCGCGTGCAGCCGCACACGACTCTCCACGAGGCCCTTCGTGTCTCGCGGTCGTTCAGTGAAGAGGTGCTTTACGGCCGCGAGATCTTCGCGGATGCCCGAGCCCCCTTCAAGAGCCCGTAGCAGCGGGAGATGGCTCCGAATCCACTCCGCGGCCCGAGCCAGGTCAACGAGCCGCTCCGCGCCGCCGAATGCCAGCACATGGCTCTCCCCCGACGCCCCGACGGCCACTTCCACGGCGGGCGCATACGGGCAGATCGTGCCGAGCGTGCGTACGCCGGCAACAAAGGTGCCCAGCGCGGGCGGCTCCGAGGAGCCGTCGGATACCGCGGTCGCTGCGGTTCCTGTTGCGCGCTCAGGAGGAGAAGGGAAAACTGTTGCGGCCGTCCGGGGTGCGATTCGAGGTGCTGGAGGCGGGGGGGGGGATGGGGGAACGGGAGATGCTGAGGTGCTGGGTTGAACCGCATGTGAATCGACGCAGATTCGCACAACATCCGGAACCGGGACGCCGGCGCCTTTGTACATCGGAAACGGCAAGGTTGCACCCTGAATGTGGGATGAGCCGCGGAAGTACTCAACGTCCCGGCCGAGGTAGACCGACGCGGCACGACAGAGCTTCCGCCACGCGGCCTCTGCCGCGGCGTTCGAGCCCCCCATGACCGCGAGCCTGATCGGGGCGGATTGGCGCGCAGTCGAACGACCCAGCCGTTTGATGATCGCGTACGCCGCGAGCATGCTCGGACGGTCGGACCCAGTCAAGACGCTCACGCGGGCGCCTGATTCGAGAGCATCCGCGCCGAGGGACTCATCCGACTGGTTGGGATGGCTGCCGCGGACGAGCACTGTTTGAACGGATCCAGCGGCAGCGCGGAGCGCGTCAGCCGGATTCGGCTGTTCGGTCATCGGTCTCGGGCGGGTCGCTCCGAAGAGATCGATGCTCATGCCGCCCACGCCCCCGGCACGCACCAACGCCAAAGTGCTCCCGGTTTCTGCACGCCGGTCGCGGATGTACTGGCCAATCCAGCCGTTGGCGAAGACCGGAAGGTGCCCGACAATCAGGAACTCCACCACACGCCGATCGGCGTTCGGTGGGGTCGTGCGGGGTGAAACAGCATCAGAGATCGGATCGGGATGGAGGCGTGGGGCGGGGGATGAGGGGGATTCGTGGCTGTCCGGAGCGGGGAAACCATTCGTGTCCCCGAGGAAAGCCTCGGTCACCTCGTCGTACACATCATCGGTCGGATACGGCATCCAGGCCGTGGTGTCCCGCCACGCATCGTCAGATCGGTTGTTGTGAACTGGGCCTCGCCGAGCGCCATCCATGGTCTGCTCCGTCTCGGGTGGGAAGAAACGTTCCACGATCCGCCGGCTCCGCCGGGCTCATCCTGGATCTGGAGCAACGCGATCAGGCCCCGCGAGCCAGCTGCGCATCGTTCGACCACGCGACCCCGTCGGGGACAACGAAGACGCTGTTCGACTCGCCGAAGGGGTTGATCTGCGTGAGCGGATTGTGCGGGTCGGTTTGCCACACACCGTCGATGACGAGGCGATACTGGACCGGTCCCGCGGGGAGGCGAAGGCAGGCTTCGAAGACTCCCAGGGCGGGGTTGAGCCTCATCGGCGAAGCCTCGGCGGACCATCCATTGAAATCGGCCGCGATGCAGACTAGGCGTCCGAGGGACGCGGGCTGGACAAAGAACGTGCCCTGCGAGGTTTGCCGAACTCCGAGGAGCGCATGCGCCTGCGAGGAACGATCAGGAGTCAGGCGGTGCGCCAGAGCGACCATCTCCGCCGCGCGCGAACCGATGTTCGCGGAAGTCTCGGGCGCCGGTGGCCGGGGAATGATGGTGCCGATCATGGGGCCGGCCGGGGCGGGCGCCGGGGGGTGGATCTCGAGCACCCGGTCGGCGGCTCCCTCGACGACGCGGACCTGTGAATCCGGTTCGCCGACATGGTCCGGGTCCGCGTCGCCGGACATGACGGCAGTCGCCGAGTGCCCGTCGAGCAGATGCGTCGCGAGCATGAGGTAGTCCTCGGCGCCGCACGAATCCGGCGCGTACTCGATCACGGGCTGGCCGAAGGAAACGGCCTCGCGCAAGGACTGATCGAAACGGATGACGCTTGGCAGCAGGCGAGGGCCGAATCGACGCCGCAGCTCATCGAGCAGGTCGCGTGCCAGCGGGCTGGCGGCATCGAACATCGTCGCGAGCACGCGGTACGGGAGCGAGACGCCGAGTTTCTTCGTGAGCGAGCGGATGGTGCTGATCTGCTTGGTGGCGCCCTGCAGCGCGAAGAAGCCGGTCTCGACGGGGATGATCACCTCGCTGGCCGCCACGAGGGCGTTGAACGTGAGCAACCCGATGGACGGCGAGCAATCGATGACGCAGAGGTCGTACCGGTCGGCCAGGGCGGCGAGCAGCGTGCAGAGCCGGCGTTCGGGTTCGGGCGAGACCGCCAGCCCACCCCTGGGGGACTCCATGCCGGCCAGCCGGATGGTGCTGGGAGCGAGATCGAGGTTGCGACTCACGCGCCAGAGGAGCCGATTGCTGTCGAGCTTCGAAAGGTCCCCCATCACCATGGCGTCGCCGACGCTCATGTCGATGCGGTGCTCCGGAATGGCGAGGCCCGCGGCACAGTGCGATTGGGGATCGAGATCGACGAGGAGGGTGCGCTGCCCGGCCCGCGCGAACACCCCCGATAGGTTGATGGCCGTCGTGGTCTTGCCGCAGCCGCCTTTTTGGTTGATGATCGCGATCGTGCGCACGGGTCGCTCCGAAGATGGCGAACCTGTCGCTCCGTCGTCTCGACCCGAGCATCCCGCTCGGTCCGACTCGGTGGCACGTCCGCCAACTGGTTATCGACGGAGCCTCCGCTTGCCCTTCAAAGAGCGATTGTGCGTGCGTGAATCAACGCCAGCGCCGTCTGTCATGCCCGCATCGCGGCCAAGCCCGCGCGCACGGCTGCCTCCGGAGGATCGGGCACGATGCGGCAGGTGGAGGGGCCTGATGGGAGCACCAGCCTCAGCCGTCCCCCGAGGACTTTCTTGTCGCCCCGCATGCGCTCCAGCAGCACATCGTCGGACGGCAGGCCCTCCGCTTGTGTCGGCAGCCCGAAGTCCGTCAACAGGCTTCGAACCGAATCGAGAAGCTCGGGCGGCGCGCATCCAACCGCGATTGAGGTCATGCACGCGGCGATGAGGCCAATGGCCACGGCTTCCCCGTGAAGAAGGGGGGGAGATTCCCCGGTTCGGTGTGGACGAGCGCCGGACAGCGTCTCTATGGCGTGCCCGAATGTGTGGCCGAGATTGAGCAAGGCGCGGCCGCCCTGATCGGCTTCCTCTCGTTCATCAGATCCGACCACCGCCGCCTTGAGGCGGACGTTGCGCTCCACGAGTTCGGCAAGCGTGCCCGGTTCTCGCGCGAGGATTGAAGCCGCGTGAACGCGGAGCCATGCCAGCAACGCCGGCTCACCCCAGGGGCCGCCGATCACGCCGTGCTTGACGCATTCCGCGAGGCCGGAACGAAACTGTCGCATGGGCAAGCTGTCAAGGAGCGCGACATCCGCCAGCACGGCAAGAGGGGGGTGGAATGCGCCGGCCATGTTCTTGCGCAGGCCGTCCGCGTCGGCGAGGTTGACACCGGTCTTTCCGCCGACGCTGGAGTCGACCATCGCGAGGAGCGTGGTCGGGCACTGGAGGACGGGGACACCCCTGCGATAGATCGCCGCGGCGAAGCCGGCCACGTCTCCGACCACGCCCCCTCCGAGCGCGATGACCGGTTCGGCGCGTTCGAGCCGGTGCCGCATGAAGCAGTCCAACAGCGACTCGACGGTGCGGAGTGACTTGTGCGCCTCGTCCGCGGTGCACGGCGCTTCCCCGACCGTGAAGCCGTGCGCGGCCAGGGACGTACGGGCGCGGTCGGCCGTGGCTCCCGGCAGCCCCGCGTCAACCACGAGCACGGCGCGGCGTGCGCGCGGGAACCGGGACCGCAGGATCGCGCCCGTCCGATCGAGAACGCCGACCCCGATGGCAACCGAGTAGGAACGTGCGCCCTCGCCGACGCGGACCTCGCGCACCGGGCTGTCGGGGAAGGCGTTCACGTGTCGTCCGGGGCTTTCCGGGTTGCGCGGGCCGGCGGCTTGATCGAGGGAATGAGCAGCTTCGGGGCGTCGCCGTACAGCATCTCGAGGTCGTAGTACGCGCGGGTGTTGGGCTCGAAGACATGCACGACGACGTCGAAGAAGTCAAGCACGATCCAGGTGGAGTTGTCGTCGGCGTTGCGACGAGCGGGCGGCTGGCCCTGGCGGATGGACATGCGCTCGACGCCGTCGGCCGCGGAGCGCATCTGCCGCTCCGATGTGCCGGAGGCGATGACGACGAAATCGCAGGACGAGGTGACCCTTCGAACATCCAGCGCGACCACCGAATCGCACTTGTCGTCGAGGAGGGATCGAGCGGCATCGATGGCGAAGCGGCGCGAGAATTCGGCCTCAGGCTTGGTCGATGCCGGGGGCTTGAGGGCGGCATTGGAGCGGGGCTTCCGCCCCGTCGAGGAGCGGGAAGAGGCCGGCCTGGAAGGCGATGCGGGCGAGCGGCTGCGACGCGAATTCTGTTTGGCCATCGGTGGGCAAGCGTAGGCTCGCGCTGCGTCCGTTCCGCACGGGACGGGCTCGATCCGGGACGGCGCGCGGCGCATCCGGGCGGCCGATGTTCACCCAGCGGGTGGGAAGGTCATGGGACGAAATGGTGAAGGCGTAGTCGGCTCCCTCGTGCATGCGGGAGACGAGCTCAGGGTCGTTGCACTGACGGGAGAGGTGGAGCAGCACGACGTGGTCGCGGGGAGCGATGCGTTGCGCCGCCTCCGCGGCCTGGGCGTTGCTCAGGTGACCGGAGCCGCCCATGATCCGGCGCTTGAGAAACTCGGGCCGGGCCGCGCGGCGCTGCATCATGGGGTCGTAGTTCGATTCGATCGCGAGCACATCAACGCCCGCGAGGTGCCCGACGAGGCCGTCCGTCACGCGCCCGAGGTCGGTCGCAAATCCAAGGCTGGACCGGGGCCAGTTGAGCCGGAAGGCGATCACGCCCTCCAGGTCGTGCGGCATGCGGAGCGGCGACACTTCCGCGCCGCACGAGAGCTCGAAGTCACTCGTGAAGACGCGCAGCGGCCGGGCGAGCATGCCCGTTCGCTCCGCTTCGGGGACGTGGCCCCGAAAGATGTGGACGTGCGCGTCCGCGGGCAACGCCGCGGCCCAGGCGGGTTGGCAATGGTCGATGTCGAGGTGGGTCAGGAGCACGTCGGTCACGTCCGACAGCCACAGCCCCAGCTTGGCCAGGGCGGCGCTCGTGCGGCGGGGCGACAGCCCAAGGTCGATCAGGCACACCGAGCGGCGGCCCGAGTGCTGGGAAACGAGCACCGAGCAGTTGCCGCTTGAGCCGCTGGCCAGCACGCACAGCCGGGCGTGATCGGCCGGTTGAACGTGGTCGTCCGTGACCGTCATGGCGGGAGGATATCAACGGCTGAGCGGCCGTGCGGTGACACAACAAAGCACATCGCCGATCAGCCCGCGGGCTGTTCGACGGCGTCATGGCGGCCCTGCCTCTGGAGCCAGGTCATGACCTCCCGGGGCGGTTTGCCGAAGCCGGGAGCGACGCCCCGCTTGCTGGACTTCACGAACTCGGCGACCTCGGCGATGACGGGGCACGAGGCCCCGCGTTTTTCGAGCATGCGGACCATTCTCGAGCGCGGCATGGGGCGCCGCAGCACGTCCCGGAAGGCCTTGCGCAGCTCGGTGATCTGGTCCCTGGGCACCCCGTTGCGACGCATGCCGACCAGGTTGAGACCGCCGAGGCGGTTGCGTTCGTTGACCATGCAGAACGGCGGAACATCGAGCGAGACGGCGCAGTCGCCGGACATCATCACAAGCCTGCCGACGCGGCAGAACTGATGGATGACGGCGTTGCCGCCCAGCGTGACGTTGTCGCCGAGCTCGGCGTGGCCCGCGACGCCCGAGCCGTTGACCATGACGACGCCGCTTCCGATCAGGCAATCGTGGGCGACGTGCGTGTTGACCATCATGAACACGCGATCCCCCACGCGCGTGGGACGATCGGGCTTGGTCGACGCGTGGACGGTCGCGGACTCCCGTATCAGGCAGTCGCGACCGATCACGATGCCGGCAGTGGGCGCCCCCGGCTTGAACTTGTAGTCCTGCGGTTCGAAACCGAGGCAGGCGAAGGGATAGACAACGGTGCCCGCCCCGATGGTCGCGGGCCCTTGGACATACACGTGTCCGAGCAGACGTACCCCCGCTTCGAGCGTCACAGGGCCGCGGATCGAGCAGTACGGGCCGATCTGGACGTCGTCGGCGAGCGTGCAGTCGCCGATCACGGTCGCGGTCGGGTGAATCTGGGGCATGGCTGCGGCGATTCTAGCCTCGGGACTGCGAACGAATCCCGAGGAGTTGCGACTAGAATTGAGAGTGGACCCGCTCGCGCCGCGCGTGATCGACTTGGGCTTGATGTGCTATCCGGACGCGTACGTCGTGCAGACCCAGCACGTCGACGAGGTGCTCGCGGCCCGCGCCTCGGGCCGACCCGACGCGGGCCGGATATTGCTGGTGGAGCACCCCCCCGTTGTCACCGTCTCGCGCCGGCCGGGTGCGGCGCGGCATCTGCTCGCGGACACCGCGAAGTTGGCGTCACTCGGCGTGGTGGTCGAACCAACCGACCGGGGGGGCGACATCACCTACCACGGCCCCGGGCAACTCGTCGTCTACCCGATCTTGGATCTCAACGCGCTGGGGCTGCGGATGATCGAGTACCTCCGGCTCCTAGAGGCCTGCGCGATGGACGTGTGCGCCCGGTTCGGGGTTCCCACGCGGCTGGTGCCCGGAGCGACCGGGGTGTGGGTCGATCGGGCGGAGTCCGGGGAGCGTGGCTCGAGCGACGCGGCCCTCGGCGCACCGCAACCCGCGAAGATCGCCGCCATCGGCGTGCGCGTGAAGCGGTGGGTCTCGATGCACGGGATGGCGATGAACGTGACCACCAATCTGGCGCACTTCGAACTGATCGTGCCGTGCGGCCTGGGCAACCGTTCCGTCACGAGCCTGGAGTCGGAACTCGGGCCCGCGTGCCCAACCATGTCCGCGGTGAAGCAGGCGGTCGCGGACGTGCTGATGAAGCGGACGATGGCCGCGCGTCAGAATGAGGCGGCATAGGTCGCCGCCGTGGAGCAAGGCGCATCCTTCGGGCACGTCCGGGACGAGCGAGGATCACTCCAGTTTCAGGTCTTCGAGCACATCGTCGGTGATGTCATCGGCCTCGGGCGAATGGACGATGGGTCGGGCGAGAACCGCCTCGATGACGCGTTGCGGGGCGTCCGCTGTGATCTTGGGTTCCTTGGTCCGCGACGCCACCACGATCGGGTAGCCCCGCTTGTCCGCAACGGCCTGGGTCGCGGCGCGAGCCTGCTCGTAGGCCTGCACGAACTGCGAGGAGAAGAACGAGTCGAACTCGGCCTGGAACCGCTGGTTGGCGATCGCCGCCTCGCGCTGCTTGCGCTGATATTCGCCGAACAGCTTCTGCGCCTCTTCGTCCTTGGGCGACATGTCCTTGAGCTTCTCGGCCATCTCGGTGAGCTCCTTGTTCATGGCCTCGCCCTTGTCGCTGAAGTCCTTCGCCTTGGCCTCGCGCGCGGGCTTGAACTTGTCCGTGTCGAGCAACTTCCGGGCCGCCTGGTACACGTCGCAGACCGCGATCTTGAGCTCCGCGGCCCGCGGTCGGTCGCTTCGCGCGGCGGCGTGCTGCTCCGGCCACCCGCCGCGCAGCGCGACGAGCAACGTCAGGGTGACCAGACCATAGAGAAACGCTCGCTCGCCGTGCCGCATGCAGCCTCCAGTCGGGCGGCCTTGCCCGTGGAACATGTCGTGACAACCGCGATCGGTCGTCGATGGGCGGAGTGTAGGTGAGGACGCGCGAAAGTTTCGCGTTCGGGCGTGGGGCTACCGGTGCGAGGGATCACCCGGCGCCGCCGCGGTGTCCGCGCCGGCGTCCTGGGGCATTGGCCCAAGGGCGAGCGCGGCGTCGATGAGCTTGCGGATGTTGGTGTGGTTCACCAGGGAGTCGGTCTCCGGCGACAGGAGCAACGCCCGTGCTTCGCGCTCGCTGTCCGAATCCGAGCGCCCCGCCCGTGCCTCGAAGAGCTCCGCGCAGGCAAGAAGAACGCTGAGGCGCTTCCGCCAGCGGTCATCCCGCGGCCAGCGGGCGTCATCCCAGGCACGCGCCGCGGTCGTGAGGGTGACCTTCGCGCCCGCGGAATCGTCGGCGCGCATCTGCCAGAATCCCACCACGGAGGACCAGAGCAGGGCCTCGAAATCGCTCGGGTTCTCCGCGAACGCATCACGCGCGAGCGATTGTCCGTAGGCGATGCGCTCGGACCAGAGGTCGGGGAGCTTGGCGTTGGGCCGGGAGAAGAGCGCGGGGCCGGCGACGGCTTCGAGAATGGTGAGAATCGGGAGCCAGTCCGAGGCGAGGGTCTTCCGCTGCTCGCGCATGTACTGAAGGGTGGCGCCGAGCGCCATCGTGGTGCTGTCGTGCCAGGTCTCGATCTTCTTCTTCTCCGATTCCGCCGCGCGTTGCTTCCAGTTGGCCGCGTCAACCTCGGCCTTGGCGAGCTCGACCGCGGCCTCGGCCCGGCGCTGCGCCTCTCGGGTGCGTGCCGACGAGGTGGCGATCCACGCCGTGGTCGCGGAAAGGACGAGCGCCGCGCCGACAAGCGACGCGGCCGCGAACGGCTCGCGCCGCCCGGCCAGCCACGCGCGCCGGAGCATCGACGGCTTGCGCCACAGGATCGGGCGGTGCTCGAGCCACGCTTCGAGATCGGCGGCGAGGGCCTCCGCGGACCCGTACCGATCGGCCAGCCGGGTCGCCAGGGCGCGGGACGTGATGGCGTCAAGGTCCTCGCCGACGTCCGATCGGCTGTCGCGAACGGAAGGTGCCCGGCGCATCGGGTTCGCCAGGTTCGTCGCGACGGCCTGGGGAGAGTCTCCGTTGGCGCACGACCCCGTCAGCAGCCAATACAGCAGCCCGCCGAGGGCGTACACGTCGCTCAGGGGTGTCGCGGGGCCGGCGTCACCCCGGAACTGCTCGGGGGATGCGAACGCGAGGGTGCCCTGAAACGCCGTTGGCACGCTCGGGCCGAATCCCCCGGTGCGGGCCGCGATGCCGAAATCCACCACGCGCGGCCGGCCCGACTCATCGATCAGGATATTGGCGGGCTTGATGTCCCGATGGATCACCCCCGCCGAGTGCGCGGCCTGAATGCCGCGGCACACGGCGGCCACGAGGCGAGCGGCGTCGCGCGGCGACGGGGGGCTGCCGCGGGACCGAACGTGCGAAACGAGGTCGCCTCCCGTGACCAGCTCCGAGACAAGGTATCGTTCGCCGCGCTCGGTCACCCCCGCGTCAAGGACGCGCACCACGTTCGCGTGCTCCACGCGGCGCGCGCCGGCGGCCTCCTCGAGCCAGCGCGTGTCGTCGGCTTCGGTGCGGTTGATGACCTTGATCGCCACCCGGGCGGGGCGGCCTTCTTCCGAAAGCAGGCCGTCCACGGCCAGGTAGACAGTCCCGTGCGCGCCCCGACCCAGCTGCTCCCACAACCGGTATCGTGGCGCGCCGGAGGGCAGCGGCGGGCCGAAATCTCGCGGCAAGGGCGCGGCCTCGGGGCCCGATTCGCCCGGGCCGGGCGTGCCGGACGTGAGAAATGAACTGAGGCTCGCCGCGAGCCGGATGTTGTACCGGAGGTCGGGGTGACGCGAGATGAGCCAGCCGGCGGCCCGCTCGATCGTTTCGCCGGTCAGGGCCATCCTGGACCGGAGCGACCCGTCGATCGCCGCGTCCAGCCACTCGGCACTCTGCTCGTTCCGGGGGGCGAGTTCAAGGAGGCGTCGCAGGTCAACGGGCTTGCCGTCTCGGATGCGGTCATCGATCTCGCGGTTGAGGAGTTCGACGCGCAGCATGTCGAGGCCGGGTGCGCGCGGATCGAGTGCGCCGTGGTCAATGGTCGCATCGAGTTGCGGCCGCGGCGCACGGTCGCGTTCGTTCGTTGGTCCGAGGCGTGGGCCGGTGTTCATGACGAGGTCCCTTCGTTCCAACGCTGACGGAGCCCTTTTCTGATGCGCTGCCAGCGCTTCGTGAGCGCCGGTTCGGACATCCCGAGTTGATCCGCGATCGTGCGGGGAGGCATCCCGCGGATCCACATCCAGACGATCGCGCAGTCCGTGTCGCGCAGGCCGCGGAGGTGAGGGCGAAGGTCGGTGGAATCCCGCGAGCGGTCCGCGGGTAGCGCATCGCCCGTTTGAGGTCGCGCGAGCAGCCCGATGCGGGCCGAGGCGGTCCGGGCCCGCCTTGTGATCCGGATCCGATCGGCGACCGCGCCCCGACCGATCGCGGCGATCAGCGCCCACAACTGGGGCTCGGACCGGGCCTCGAGGCGGCCGGCGGCGACATTGCGGTCGAGCCGCCGCGCGATCGTCGAGAGCAGGTCGAGCGAATCGAACACTCGCCTCGCATCTCGGCCCATGCGGCGCGAGAGCCTCGATCGGATCAGCGACGAATTCGACAGCACGAACTCGGCCGCCGCTTCGCGATCACCCCGCCGCATGCGCTCGATCAGGGCCAGCGCGTGCCGGGCGACCTCATTCGTTCCGGATCGGGCGGTCGAGTCGTGCGCCCCGAAGGTGCCCGGGTCATCGGCGCGTTCCAACGTCCCTTTCGCATCCGGATCGGACATTCGCAAAATCTAACAGATTCATGTCCGCAAGTCAGCGCGACGCGGGGCTATTCCCGGAACGAGCGATCGATCGGATGTTCATCCGAAGGGCGGTCGGATTTCGTTCAGGAGGCCCTCGATGTTTCATTCCGAAGTCCGCTTGAAGAGCCTCGCGTGCGGGATTGAGCCCGCATCGCTGCGGGCCTCGCCCGTCTCTCCCTGGCGATGTTCGGCGACGGGCATCTTCCTGGCCGCGAGTCTTACATCAGGCCTCGGAGCCGGAGAATCAGCGCCCACGCGCGACCTGACCGCGGGGATGCGAATTGCGACCCGATCATCCGATGACGCGACGGATGATTGGACGGTTGAGTTCTTGCAAATTATCGATTTCATATGCAGTTTCCTTGGTTGCAACTCCAGCGGTGCGTTCCCGTCGTTGATGGTCGCCGATCGGATCGAGTGTCTGATCTCGACGTATCGCGCCGTCGGGTTCGGTGGATTGGTGGGGCCGGACCGCGAGTCGGTGCTCCACCGTGTCTTGATGCTGGAGCAGCATGTCGCGGATGATCCGGGCGTGCTGGCCCCGTCCGTGCGATCGGACGTTCTTCGCGCGATCCAGGAGATGAAGGCGGAACTGGGGTCCGCCGCATGAGCGATCCATACGAGCGGATCCCCGGCCGCGTGCGGCGGGGCATGTCAGGCGATCGATCGCGGGCGGCACGGGACCCGACGGGGTTGGGTGTTGTCGCCGGGCGCGAATGGCCGGAGGTCGCTGAACTGAACAACGCCGACGTGCATCGCAGGCTGCAAGCGGTGATCGACCGGACAAGCCGCGAGGTGATTCAAGCGCGCCTGGGGATCGGTGATCGGCAGGTGCGCGAGCTCGTTCGCCATGCCAGGCTCTCGCTGGGAAGCGTGGTCCGGCTCTGCGTCGCGTGCCGCTTCTCGGTCGACTGGGTGCTGCTGGGTCGGATCCCGGAGCCGGCGGTGAAGCAGGCCCTGATGACCTGCAGCATCACGGAACTGTCGCGGGCGCTGGGGAAGCGGCTGGGCGGCGACGAGCCGCGGCGCCTGCACAAGGGCGGTCGGTAATGAGCGGGCGGTCGAAACAGGAGGCGTGATCCGTGTCAGCGTCAACGCTCGCGGTCATCGGTGAGATGCTCGGCCGCCGCTATCCCGTCGCCGCGTATCGCGTTCGTGGCGACTGGATGTGGGTGGGGTGTTGCCTGCGGCATCCCGTGTCGGGGCGCCGATACTCGATCCGGGCGGTCTTGTGGCGGGGCCGGTCGCCGTGCGTGTTCATCGCGTCGCCGCTTCTCGCGTGCGGGCCGTCCGGGGCGCCGCTCCCGTTCGCACAGGATGGCGGTCGGCTGCGGCTCTTCGACCTCGAGCCGGACGAACATGGCGGACGCGCACGCTGGCCGGAAAGACTCATCCCGTGGACGCTCTGGTGGATCCTGCAATACGAGTCCTGGCTCGAGTGCGCGGCCTGGACCGAGCCGCACCCTCCCAATGACGCGGCGTCAATCCAACGGCTGGAGTCGCTCGCCGAGACCGTGATGGAGCCGGCGGAATGTCACGCGGGCGCGGCGGAGTTCGAGCCCGCTCCCGACGAGTCCCACGCCACCTGAGGGGCGGCGTCGCCCCGACTGAGCGGCGCGGAACTCGGGCGCGGTTCGTTCCGATGTTCGTGCCGTCGGACGACGGCGCGAGTCGGGCCCCATTCCGCGTGCGCGCGGACGGCTCGCGCGCGGACGCGATACGATGTCGCGCTCGCGGTTCGAGCCGGGGGTCGGCGCGGCCGCGCGGCACATGAATCGAGCCATGACCGCAACCGAAACGACTCCTCGCACGGACCTCCGTTCGTCCCGGCTTCGGGCACTGCCGCCGTTCTTGTTCGACGAAATCGACCGCAAGAAGCGCGAGCGGCTCGCCGCCGGTGCGGACGTCATCAACCTCGGCGTCGGGGACCCCGATCAGCCCACCCCCGCGTTCATCATTGAGGAGATGAACCGGGCCATGCGCGAGCCCGTCAATCAGCAGTACCCCGCCGTCGGGGGCGGGCTGCGCGTCTTCCGGGAGGCCGCGGCGGAGTTTATGCGCCGGCGTTTCGGGGTCGTGGTGGACCCGGTCCGGCATGTGCTCTGCCTGACCGGGAGCAAGGACGGCATCGCGCACCTGCCCTGGGCGGTGACGAATCCCGGTGACACCGTGCTCGTTCCCGATCCGGCCTATCCGGTGTACGAGATCGGCGCGGCGCTCGCAGGTTGCCGTGTGGTCAGGATGCCGGTGGGGCGTGAGACGGGTTGGAAGCCGAGGTTCGACGGCGAGCTCGCCGCCGACGGCGCGCGGTTGCTCTGGGTGAACTACCCGAGCAACCCGACCGCGGCCTCCGCCGATCGCGCGTTCTACGAGTCCGTGTTGGGGTGGGCCGCGTCGCGAGGGACGATCGTCGCCAGCGACCTGGCGTACAGCGAGCTGTACGACGCGGACAAGCCGGTCTCCCTGTGGGAGGCGAGGAACGCGGACGTCGAGCGAACGCCCGCGGTCGAGTTCCATTCGCTGAGCAAGACCTTCAACATGACCGGGTGGCGGATCGGGTTCGCGGTCGGGCACGCGCGGATCATCGGCGCGCTGCAGGAGGTGAAGAGCAACGTTGACTCGGGGACGTTCAACGCGATCCAGGTCGCGGGCGCGCTGGCGTTGCGCCGGTTCGACGACCCGATCGTGGAGCGGACGCGGGCCCTGTATCGTGAGCGGCGAACGCTGGCCGTGGCGGGCCTCCGCGCCGCGGGCTGCCAGGTGGACGTGCCGGACGCGGGCTTCTTCATTTGGGCGCGGTGCCCGGAGTCCGGCGGCGTCCGCGATTCGATGGGATACGCCGCGGACCTGCTCGAGCGGGCGGACGTCGTGGTCGTTCCGGGAGCGGGGTTCAGCGAGCGTGGCCGAGAGTACATCCGGGTGAGTTTGACCAGCCCCACGGGCCGGCTTGCCGAAGCGATGGAACGCATCCAAAATCAATGAAATCTGAACCGACGCGATTGACATTCGGTATTTGTGCGGTATGTTCTTGGAATGCCGTTGCGCGTCCTCTTTCTCGATCTCAACGCGTATTTCGCCTCGGTCGAGCAGCAGGATCGGCCCGAGCTTCGCGGGCGGCCGGTGGCGGTTGCCCCCGTGGAAGCGGAGACCACCGCTTGCATCGCCGCGAGCGCCGAGGCCAAGCGGTTCGGGATCCGCACCGGCACGCGCGTGGCCGACGCCAGACGGATGTGCCCGGGGTTGGTCGTGGTCCAGGCTCGGCCCGAGCTGTACGTCCGCACGCACCACCGCATATTGGAAGCGATCGACTCACGCATCCCGGTGGCCAGGGTGTGGTCGATCGACGAGATGGAGTGCCGCTTGCTCGGCTCGGAACGGGAGCCCGAGAGGGCACGCCAGATCGCTCGGGGCGTGAAACGGGCGATCCGATCGCTGGTGGGTGATCGCATGACGTGCTCGGTCGGGATCGCGCCGAACCGGCTCCTGGCCAAGGTGGCCTCCGACATGGAGAAACCCGACGGCCTCGTGATCCTCAAGCCCGAGGAGGTGCCGGGAGCCCTGCTCGGCCTCGCGCTCCGCGATCTGCCGGGCATCGGGCCCCGGATGGAGCGGCGCCTGAAAGAAGAAGGGATCGGGAGCGTGGCCGACGTGCTGGCCCGTTCCGAACAGGACCTCGTGCGCATCTGGGGCGGGGTGGTCGGGGCCCGTTGGTACCGCGCGTTGCGAGGCGAGGACCTGCGCGATCCCCGGACGCGGACGCGTTCGCTCTCGCACGAGCACGTCCTGCCTCCCGCGCGGCGCAATGAGTCGGGCGCCCGCCAGGTGCTGGTGCGTCTCGTCCACAAGGGGGCGGCGCGGCTGCGGGGGAAGCGGATGGTGGCGGGCTCGTTGTCGGTCCATGCCGTGATCCGCTCCGGGGGACGGTGGGAGGCTCGTGCCGCGGTCGGCGCCGCGTCGGCCGATACGCTCACCCTGTGCGCCGCGATGCTCCGAGTCTGGGACCAGGGGATTGGCGAGCGGAGGAACCGGTCGATCGTGCGGGTGGGGGTGGTGTTCACGGAGCTGGAGGGTGTGGGCAGCGCGACGCTGCCGCTCTTCGCGGAGCGCCGCGCCGACCCGCGGTTGGGTCGGGCGATCGATCGGATCAACGACAGGTACGGGCGGAACACCATCTACTCGGCCGCGATGCACGCCGCCCGTGCCGCCGCGCCCATGCGGATCGCGTTCCAAAGCGTGCCCGATCTGCGCACGAGCGTGTGAGGCCGTTGCTCACACCAACAGGGTCGCCGGCTTCTCCAGCATTTCCTTGACCGTCATCAGGTAGCGGGCGGCCATGGCGCCGTCCACCACGCGGTGATCGCTCGACATCGTCATGGACATGACGGTGCCGATGCCCAAGCGTTTCTCGCCCCCCGGTCCGGTCTCGACGACAGGTTGATCGATCGCCGCGCCGACGGCGAGGATGGCGACATTGGGCGGGTTGATGATCGCGGTGAAGTGATCGACGCCGAACATGCCCAGGTTGGAGATGGTGAACGTGGAATCGCTCATTTCCTCGATGGTGAGCCCGCGTGCACGGGCCTTTTCCGCCAGGGCGCGGGTCTCGGACGAGACGGCGCGCAGGCCCTTGCGGTCGGCATCACGGATGGTGGCGACCACCAGGCCGCCCCCCTTGGTTTCGTCCAGCGCGATGGCGACGCCGATGTTGACGCCGGAGAGGAGCCGGATCGTCGGCCCGTCGGGAGCGTCACGACCCGGTCGCGCGGAGCCGTCGTCCCACCGCGCGTTCACGTAGGGGTGCCGGTGCATGGCCAGGGCGCACGCGCGGACCAGGAAGTCGTTGACGCTCAGCTTGATGCCCTGGGAGGCGAGTTGCTCGTTGAGCTGCGCGCGCAGCGTCAGCAGCGCGTCCACCCGGGCGGAGATGGTGACCTGGTAGTGGGGGATGGTGGTCTTGGATTCGACCAGACGCGCGGCGATGGTCCGGCGCATGTTCGAGAGCGCGACGGTGCGGTCCGTCAGCGGTGAGTCGGCGGAACCGAATATCGGCGGCGACGGGATCGCCGTGGCGGGGAGCTTGCCCGCCATGGCGGGCTTGGGGGATGCCGCGGCGGCCTCGACGTCCTTGCGAACGATCCGTCCCGATGGCCCGGAGCCCTCGATGGCCCCGAGATCGATGCCCCGCTCCGCGGCGATCTTGCGCGCGAGGGGCGACGCGAACACGCGGTCCCGATCATGGATGCCATGACCGTTCGACCCGTTGGCGGCGGGAGCGGGCGCCGGCGCGGCAGCGATTGCGACCGTCGCGGCCGGAGGGGTCGCAGTAACGGCGGTGCCGAGACCGACGGCGATCGTGGACGGGGCGGGGATCGCCGCGGAATTCTCTCCCTTGCCGGCCAGGATGAGGATGACCGTGCCCACCGGGACCTGCCGCCCTTCGGGCACGGCAAGGGAAGCGACCGTGCCGTCGTCGAAGGTCTGGAGCTCCATGGTGGCCTTGTCGGTCTCGATGTCGGCCACGACGTCGCCGGAGCGAACGGTCTGGCCGGGCTTGACGTTCCACTTGACGATCGTGCCCGCTTGCATCGTGTCGGAGAGCCGCGGCATGGTGATTTCGATGGGCATGGGAAGACCTCAGGGAGGCAACGGGCGGGTGCAAGTCCGGACAACCCGGGCTCGGGCGTCCCGCGTGTGGGGCACGGCTCGGTTCAGCGATTCTCGGCGCGAGCGTCCGGCTCGTGCCGGTGATGCGGCGCGTGCGCGGCTGGTCATGCCAGTGTCCGTCTCACCGCCGCGACGATCTTCTCCTTGTTCGGCAGGTACGCGTACTCCAGGTTCTTGGCGTACGGGGTGGGCACGTCCTCGGTGTTCACACGCAGCGGCTGATGGTCGAGGTAATCGAAGCCCCGCTCGCAAACCTGCGTGATGACCTCGGACGCGACCGAGGCGAAGGGCCAGCACTGGTCCACGACCACGACGCGTCCGGTCTTGCGAACGCTGCGGATGATCGATTCGATGTCGAGGGGGCGGATCGTGCGCATGTCCAGCACGTCAACCTCGATCCCCGTTTTTCGCAGTTCGTCCGCGGCCTCCAGGCAGAAGTTCACGGGTCGGCCGAAACTGACGAGGGTGCAGGCATCGCCCTGACGCCGCAGGGCGGCTTCTCCGAAGGGGACGGTGTACTCCTCCGCGGGGACGTGCCCCTTGTCGCCGAGCATGCGTTCCGATTCGAGGAAGAAGACGGGATCGTCGTCACGGATGGCGGTCTTGAGCAGCCCCTTGGCGTCGTACGGGTTGCTGGGGATGGCGATCTTCACGCCGGGGACGTTGGAGTAGAGCCCCTCGACGCACCAGGAGTGGGTGGAGCCGAGTTGACCTCCGGCGCCGTCGTTCCCGCGGAACACGACCGGGCAGCCCCACTGACCGCCGGACATGTAGAGCATCTTGGGAACGTTGTTGAGGATCTGGTCGGCGGCGACGAGGCTGAAGGACCACGACATGAACTCGATGATGGGCCGCAGGCCGTACATGGCGGCGCCGACGGCGAGTCCGGCGAAGCCATTTTCGGAGATGGGCGAGTCGATGATGCGCTTGGGGCCGAACTCGTCGAGCATCCCCTGGGAGACCTTGTACGCGCCGTTGTACTGAGCAACTTCCTCGCCCATCAGAAAGACGCGGTCGTCGCGGCGCATCTCCTCCGACATTGCTTCGCGGAGGGCCTCCCGGAACTGGATCTCGCGCGCGGTTTGCGTCATGTCGATCCCTTGCAAAGTACGAACACCGAATGGATCACGGAGAACTCCAAAGGGGTCATTTTAGGCTGGGAGCCGTCTGGAACCGACCGCTCATTGAGGTGTGCCGGACGAGGGGGAGTGTGGCGCGCGATCGGTGGTTGGCGCGCCCGCGGCCGGCGAGCGGGCACCCGGATTGGTTCGCCGACTTGGGGCCGGCGGCCCGCGCCCCACGCATCGACGGGCTCGGCATGACATGGCGGTGCGTCCTTGCGAAAGGGACAGGGTACGGGCGGGGCGGCGCGTGCCGCTCGTCCATAGGAGGCGTGGGATGCCGGGTGGCGCGCGCGGGGACGCACGGCGGGGGGGGGTCGGGGGGCGCGGCGGATGGGCGCAAACACCCGCGGGAGCACGAGTTGTCGGAATGTGGACGGAATTCGCGCGCGCCGGGCGGGCACGCGAGCGCGGCGCGCGCGGAAGAACCCGGCGCAGCGGCGGCGGGCGCACCCGGCGCGGACTCTGCCCGACACCGGATCGGGTTGGAGCTGCTGGCCGTGGAGTCATACGCTTCGGCGTTTCCGCGCGGACAGCCCACGCTCACGCTTCCGCTTGCGAATGCCGTACTGTTCGTACGATCAGCCGACGCGGTTGCGCAATGCTCTGGACAATGCATATCCATCCAGTTGGTGGACATCGGACGTGGCGGGCGGTGCTGGCCGACATCGCCGCGGACTACGCGGACTGGCGACTCGACCCACGAACGATCACGGTCGAGACCGCCGGTGGAGATTCCACCGACATGGTTGCCCGGCTGTTCCGAGCGGCGATGGGCGAGGCCTTTCGGATCCGGTGATGACCGCTGGCGGCGCCGGCATGCGATGGTGCTCATGCCGAGGCTCTTGGCGCGGGCGGGTCGCTCGACCCACCTCGCGGAGTCAGCGGGGCGAGTCGAATCGCTCGAAGAACCTCGGGTCGGGCGGGCGCGATGCGCCGCGGCCGTCCTTGTAGGCCCTCGTCACCCGGCGGAGGGCGTCCGGGATCAGCGCGCGGACCGCGGACTTCAGGCGCGAGGCCGCGGAGGGCCGGCGTGCCGCGGCCTCATCGAGAAAGCTGAGTCGGCCGGGGTCGCGGAGCTTGTCGGGCTTGCCGGACCATTCCGCGGCGTAATCGCTCTGCTGCGGGGGCGTCGCGAAGATGGGTTTGATCGCGGTGCGGCGGGCGATGGCGAAGAGGTAGAGCGGGCGGATTCCCCCGTTGTGCCCGATTCGCTCCCCGGCCTGCGCGGGATCGCGGACACGGAGCCACGTTCCTTCCGCGAAGGCGGGCGCGAGGATCACGGAGTCGATCTCGAAGCCGTTCTCCGGGCTCAGGGCACGCCAGAAGAGCTCGGGGCTGATCTGGTAGAACCCGTGGCCCATGAAGTTGTTCGCGGGCGAGATGAGCACCACGTGACCGCCCACGGCGGTCAGGTCCATGCAGTTCCGCAGCGCCTGGGGGAAGTGGAAGACGTGTTCCAGGGTGCCCCCGTCAAAGACGAACGAGTATCTCGCGCGGAGCGTCTCGGGCAACGGTTCGTTCAGGTCGTGCAGGACGGTCGCGCCCTCGAAGGCGGAGCGGTCCATGGAATCCGTTACGACGGCGCCGAGTTCACGCAGGAGCGGGTCGGCGAAGCGGTCGCACTCCGAGAGCAGGGCGCGGGCGCGGTCGAGCGTGAGCGGCAGCCCGTATTCCGCGAACGCGGCGACCAGTGCGGGGGCGGGCACGAGGATGTCCTGGCGTCCCAGCGTGATGCACCGGTCGAGACGCGCGCCGCGGCGGCGGGCCGCGAGTAGAAGGCGGAGGGTCTGGTGATCGATCCCCAAGGCGCGCTCCTCGACATTTCGTTTGCGGCGGTCAGCGGAGCAGCGGGTTCGGCGCGCCGGTGACGTACGTGCCGCTCGGGCTCATGCCGGGGTGAGGGTTGACCATGACGTCCGCGTAGAGCTCGGAGAGATCTGGAACCGGAGAGGCTTCGGCGAATTCGACCGCCGCGCGGACCCTGGTCCGCACGTCGTCCTGGATCTCGGAGAATCGCTGCTCGCTCAGGACGGGTCGGCCGTCGCTGCCCGTGCGTTCGCTCATGAGGTGGTGCGCGAAGCGGTCGATGGAGTCCTTGGCCTTCCAGGCCTCGACCTCGTCCTTGGTGCGGTATTTCTGGGGGTCCGACATCGAGTGGCCCTGGTAGCGGTAGGTCTTGAGGTCCACGAAGGCAGGAACCTGCTTCTGGCGGCACAGGTCGACCAAGGGCTTGAACTCGTCGTAGAGCGCGAGGATGTCGAAGCCGTCGATGGCGCGCCCCTCGATGCCGTATGCGTTGGCCTTGGCCATGAGGTCGTGGGCCATGGTCGTGCCGCGGTCGATCGAGGTGCCCATCGAGTATCCGTTGTTCTCAACGATGTAGATCACGGGCAGGCTGTATAGCCCCGCCAGGTTCATCGCCTCGTGCAGGGCGCCCTGGTTGAGCGCACCGTCACCCAGGTAGCACAGGCACACCTTTCGCCTGGGAGGAGACCCCGCGGGCACGCCGGGGTTCTCGAGCGATCGGCCCAGCACCTCCCATTCGTATCGCGCCGCGAAAGCCAGCCCCGCTCCGAGCGGAGTCTGGGCGCCGACGATGCCGTGCCCGCCGAACAGCCAGTGGGGCCTGTCGAACATGTGCATCGAGCCACCCTTGCCCTTGGCGCAGCCGGTCGCCTTGCCGTACATCTCCGCCATGCACGCGCCGGGATCCATGCCCCTGGCGAGCGCGTGGCCGTGATCGCGGTACGCGAGCACGACCGGATCATCCGGGTTCACGGCGTTGAGGGTGCCGACCGCCGCGGCCTCCTGCCCGATGTAGAGATGGCAGAACCCGCCGATTTTCGCCTGTTGGTAGGCCTGGGCGCAGCGCACCTCGAACTCGCGGATGAGCATCATTGAACGGAGCCAGCCGATCAGGGTGTCCGGCTCGACCCGTGCCGACGCCCGTACGGCTCCCTCGTTGCGAGGGTGCCCGTCCGCGACCGGTCCGAGAGTTCGATGGGCAGGTTCCACAGCGTGTGTCATGGCCCAATGATAGGGCCGAATCTCCGCATTACTCCGAGCTATCGCCGGCCCCGCGGTGGAGTTACCTGGTCGCGTCGGCTCGTTGCGAGGCCCGGCGCTCCAGCGTATTGCCCAAGAGGGCATAGAGTGCCTGTTCCAACTGGAGATCGATGCCATCGGACAGCAGCATCGCGGGGTCTGGTCGCGGCTTGGAGCCGGCGGCGGGGGCCGAGACCGTATCGCCGGGGGTGGGGTTCAGGTCGGCGATGTCCGCCTCCTGACGCAGCGTCAGGGCGTCCGTGATCTGCTTGGGGAGCATCTCGACGCGCAGGTGCGGCTCGACGCCCCATTCCTTCGCGCCGGGTCGGCGGTGGATGATCCGGCCGCCCGGGAGGTAGTAGTACTGCGTCGTCAGTTTCATCTGCGCCGCCGTGGACAGCGCGAAGACGTTCTGCACGCTGCCTTTTCCGAAGGAGCGCTGGCCGATGAGCACGGCGTTGAGCCTGCCGGCATCGGCGTAGTGGCGGATGGCTCCGGACACGATCTCGGAGGCCGAGGCGGAGCCCTCGTTGATGAGCACGGCGAGCGGGATGTTGCGGAGATCGGCCGCGTTGGCGCGGGCGTTCTCCTCCTGGACGCGCTGCCCGTCCGGACCTTCCGTGTAGACGATGGTGCCGTCGTCGATGAACTTGTTGGCGACGGAGACGGCCTGCGTGAGGAGGCCTCCCGGGTTGAAACGGAGATCCATGATGAGGCCGTTCACGGCGCCCGACTGCCGCATCTGGGCGACCGCGCGTTCGAGTTCGCGGGTGGTGGAATCGGTGAACTGGGTCAGGCGGACGTAACCGATGCGATTCTCGGGATCGACGAACCAGTTCCAGTCGTCCTCGTGCGCGCCGTTGCGCTTCCAGCCCTTGACGGTGATGATCGGGATCTGCTTGCGGACCAGATCAAAGTCGACGTCCTGCCCCTCCCGCTCCATGGTGAGCTTGACGCGGGTGTTGGCGCGGCCGGTGATGAGCTCGACGGCCTGATCCAGGGAGATCCCCACGGCGGTCACGTCATTGATCTTCTTGATCAGATCGCCGGCCTTCACGCCGGCGCGCTGGGCGGGCGTGCCTTCCAGCGGGGTGACCACGCGGATAAGCTGTTTCTCGTCGTCCATCTGGATCTGGATGCCCACGCCGATGAACGAGCCTTCGGTGAGGCGCTTGAACCGGGCGAGTTCATCGGGCCAGACGATCTGCGTGAAGTCGTCGAGCGCCCCCATGGCGCCGTTTCCGAACTCGTGCAACAGCGCCTGGTCGGAGATGCCGACGGTGGTCCGGTTCGCCTCCGCGAGTGATCCGATCAGTTCCATGAGCACGCGGGCGCCGGGTTCGGTCGGAGCCTGCGCGAGCGCATCGCGCGTGGTCGTGAGGTACGACACGAATCGGCTCACCGCGTTGTCGTCCCCCAGGCCCGGGAACGCCGCCCGCAGGTCGCCGGTGGTCGCCATCGTCCGCACCGCGTCGAGCCCCGCGAGCAGCATCTTTCGGAGGCCCACCCCGTCCACGTGCTGCGAGGCCGCGTAGCCGATCGCCTTCTCCACGTCGCGTGCGGAGATCGCCTTGACTTTGTCGTGATAATCATCGCCCAGCCCGTTGTAGGGCGGCAGGGCCGAGTCGCCGTCGGCAAGGCGGCGGTTGTTCCGGAGCTCCCAGAATCGGCCGGGGACGTACAGTCGGATCATCGCGAGTCGGTCGCCGATGCGACGCAGGTCTTTCCGGTGGGAGCCTTGTTCTTCCGTCAGCGCGTTGAGCCGGTAGAAGATCTCGTTGGCCGTCAGCCAATCTCCGGTGCGTTCGGCCTCGCGGGCCGCGGCGTCGGATTTCGCGATGAGATCCACGATCCGGGGTTGGGTCAGGACCTCGGCGCGGTCCGCGCTGAGCACGAGCAACTCGACCGCGTGCCGAAGCGCCTTGCTCAGGTTGGAGGCGGTTGCCTCCTTGGCCAGCACCGCTTCAAGCTCGGTATTGACCTTCGCGAGGCTTTCGGCACGGACCGATTCGCGCATGGACACGTGCGTGCCGATTCGCTCCCGGAGCTGGTTCAGGGCGAGCGCGGCGGGGTTCTCGGGGAGCAGCCCGAAGGGCGCCAGCGCGGACTCGGTCTTGCCTTCCCGCGTGGATTCCCACACGCGACTCGACATTTCGGATAGCGAGATGGGGGGCGACTGGGGTGCCGATTCCGGTTGCGGCAGCGCGGCCGGGCACGCTGGGGCTCCGAGCCCGACCGATGCGGAGAGAGCCAACGTCGCGGGAATCAGACGCGCCCAAACGAACCGCTGCATCATGTGTGAATCCGTTCCGGATAGGGGTCGAGTTGGAAAGGGTCCCAGAACAATACCTGCTACGAGAACGGCTCGCTGCGAGTTTGTTCCGAATCGGGCCGCGCGAACATCCGCATGAGACGTTGGCCGCGGGCCATTCCGTCAGCGGGACTATCGGTCGGGTTCGCCCTCCCCCGTCAAAGGGGCGGAGTCGGGTGCCGAAGCGGGGTGAATGTCCCGTCCGGTCAATCGAACGGCGTAGGCCACCCCAATTGCAAGCAGGGCTCCGATCCCGACGAACGCGATGACCACCCATTGACCGTGTCCGGCCGCGGCGCCTCCCTGGCCCTCGAACGCAGCGGCCGCGAGGCCGCACAAGGGTCCGGTGGTGTAGCCAACGCCGATCAACGCTTCGTGCGATCCGCCCGCGTCCACCTTCTTGGTCTTGGTTTCCATGACGTAGTACAGCGCGGCGGTGTAGATCGCGGCGGCTCCGGTACCGAACGCGATCAACGAAATCAGGAGCAAGGCCAGGCACGGGCCGCGCTGCTCCGGCACACCTACTTCCGGAGCGAGGATCACGCCGACAAACCCCCCGAGAAGCAACAGGGTGCCGATGACCGGCGATTCCCAGCGTCCCTGCCACCCGTGCCAGATCTGCATCGCCAGGAAGGTCGCAACCCGGGCCAGATGCCATGAGGCGGTTACGAGGGGCCAGATCGCCGCGCCGAAACCGATTCGCGTGTAGAGCGAAGGCAACATCGGGAGCATGGCGTTCATCACGAAGTAGGTCATGGGCAGGAGCGAGCGGTGGGTCGCGAGCAGGCCGCGATACTGAGGCGGATGAGGTTGCGTTCGGTCGTCCACGTGCGAGCCGGGCGTGGAGCGGATGAGCGGCAGGCTGAGCGCGGCCAGGAGATGCACGGCGCCGGTCGCCGCGAGAATATCGAGCGGGTGGTGCTCGAGCGCCGGCGAGATCACCACCAGGCCGAGCACGGCGGTCGCGGACCAGAGGACGTTGTAGCCGCCGATGGCCGACCGCAAGCCACGCGCGGTTCGTCCCCCCGAGACGTACGACTGGACGATCGGCCACATGCAGCCGCAAACCGGGAAGTAGATCGAGACCAGGACCCAGACCGCCCAAGATCCGGCGGTCGGGGCCGATCCCGGGGCCAGTTGATTTCTCACTACCGCCGGGAGTGCGCAGAGGAGCGCCAGCGCCAACGAGATGAAGCCCAGCACCCGGCGGGGTGTCAGCGACGGGTACGCACGCTCCGCCCAGCGCAGGGCGGGTCCGACCGCCAGCGCGCCGACGATGTAGGTCAGACCCTGGATGATCCCGAGCGTGAAATTCAGCGTCGACGAGTAGCCGTATGCCTTGGTGGTGATGAAGTAGATGGCGTTGCCGACCGTGCCCGCGGCCAGCGACTGGATTCCGCCGAACAGGAAGGCCGCCGCGAGCGGAGTCGGGGGAGTGGGGGAGGAGCAACCGGCACGAGCGATGGACATGTGAGGATGCGTCCGTGCGTGGCGCGTTCGGCGCCGGTGTGTCCAAGGGGCGTGGGGCGAAGTCTAGGGTCCGGGCATTCGACCCGAGCCGCAATCGGGCGCGGCCCGTATACTCTCCGTCCCGGTGCCCCTGACCGTCGATGTGCCCGTAGCTCAACTGGATAGAGCGTCGGCCTCCGAAGCCGAAGGTTACAGGTTCGACTCCTGTCGGGCATATTCCCTCCGATCACCGCCGGCGGATGTTGGGCGAGGCTCGCTCCGGCAGCCGGGACATTCGCGCTGCGCTCACGCTCCTCGGGTCGAGCGTAATTCGCAGCGGCGCCCGAATTGGTGACAGATCGGATGATCCGCGCAACACGGGAGGCGCGCCTTGCACGCGCGACGTCCGTGCCAGATGAGCAGGTGCGATGCGAGCCCCCAGTCTTCTCGGGGCAGCAGGTCCATCAACCGCCGTTCGATCTTCGCCACGGGCGTGCCGCTCGGCGCGAGGCCGAGCCGGACCGCGAGCCGCGCCACGTGCGTGTCCACGACGACGCCCTCGTTGATTCCGAACGCGTTCGAGAGCACGACATTCGCGGTCTTGCGGGCCACGCCCCGGAGTGTGAGCAGCTCCGCCATCGAATTCGGCACGCGGCCTCCGAAACGGTTCATCACGGTGGTCATCGCTTCGTGGATGGCTCGCGCCTTGTTTCGGAAGAGCCCGATCGAGCGGATGGAGGCCTCGATTTCTGCGGGCGACGACGCGGCATACGCGGCGGGAGTCGGGAATCGCTCAAAGAGAGCGGGAGTGACCTTGTTCACCGAAACGTCCGTGGCCTGAGCCGAGAGGATGGTCGCCACGAGCAGTTCGTGGGGGTTCCGGTAATTGAGTTCGCAGTGCGCATCCGGGTAGGCGATTTTGAGCGCGGCAAAGAGGCTCAACGCGCGTTCCTGGTCGGAGCGTCGCGCCGCCCTCAACACCCGAGCCGGCGCGATCGCCGAGCGATCGGAAGGGACCCTACGTGCGTTCGCCACGGTGACGATCTCCGAGGACGAGCGTGGATTGCCAGGCGCCGAGACAGAGCGCCGTGAGGGTGGCGAGCGCGGTTGCGGCCGCAACCCTGCTGGCGACCGGATGATCAGCTTCGAAGGCTGCTCGGAGCCGGAGCGCCTCATCCATGTGTCCCTCTCGCGCGGCGGTCCAGTATCCAGTCAGGTTGGTGTCCATGCGGCCGCCCAGGACGATGAGCTGATAGCAAACCAGGGTCAGGGCCGCACCGATCAACGCCAAGCGGGTCGCGCCGATGATCGTGTGCCGCGGCCATCGACCGGCGATGATCAGCCCCCCGACGCCGAGGAGCGTGAGTCCCGCCGCGGTCATTTGCACCACATCGGCGGCAAGGAAAATCCGTCGGCCCACGTGCCCGGCGGCGATCGCCCAGTGAGGCTCGGTGAATCGCTCGTAGCTCGGCAATGCCGGATTCAACGCCCGAATGGTGGGGAACAGGATGGCCGCCGCGATCCCGGTCATGAGCAACCCGCCCGTCCAGATGCCCAGCGCGACGATGTGAATGGTGTTGAGCAGACGCGAGCCGAGCGGTGGCATGGACGATCGTACTCCTCCGTCCGGGCCAGTCCCCGCGTATAACACCCCGATGGCCGTGCCTGTTCACCTCGCTGTGTCGCTCGCTACCTTGCGGGTCGCCTCGACTTCCTCCGCAATCGGGGGCTGGCAAGTGCGTGAGGGAATCGCCTGGGCCGCGCGCGTGGGCTTCCGGGCCGTTCAACTGGACGCGGCCGCGGCCGGGGGTCGACCTCGGGAACTCGACCGGTCGGCGCGACGCGACCTCGCGGCGCTGCTGCGCAGACGCGAGCTTGTGCTTTCGGGCCTGGATCTGATGATCCCGCCCGAGCATTTCGTCAGCCCGGCGCACGCCGATCGAGCGGCGTCGGCGTTGCTCGCGGCGCTCGAATTGGCTTCGGAGCTGGCCGCGCTGAACAACCAGGATCCCACGACGGTTCATGTGGCGACCGTGTTCCCGCGGCAGGGCGCGGACGCGTTGCGGCGGCTGTGCGCGGACCGATCCGACGTGCTCGGATCCGCGGTCGCGGACTTCGCCTGGCCCGTCTGGGTTGCGGATTCCGATGCCGCGTCGTCCGACCGCGGCCGCATCGGTGTTGGTGTGGGCATCGATGTTGCCGCGGTGATGGGCGCGGGTGAGAGCCCCGCCAAGGCTATCGCTCGGCATGGGCCGGCGGTGCTCGGCGTACGCGTGTCCGAGCTCATTCCAAGCGCAAAGCCGAATGCGGCCCGGCACACCGGAGGAAGGCTCGACGCGGTGGCGCTCGTTGCGGCGTTGGGAGTGGTGGGGTACCGGGGTTGCGTGGTGCTGAGTACCGGGGGTGCCGCCGAGCCTGAGCCGGCCGCCCGTGAGGCGCTCGGTTCCTGGCCGGGCTCGATGCTCGTCTGAGCGTTCGGTGCGGCACTCTGGCGCGAGGGAGCCGCGCGGATCGGGACTGCTATGCGCCCAGCGCGTCCAATTCGGATTCGGCAATATCGAAGTTCGCGTACACCCTCTGCACGTCGTCGTTGTCCTCGAGCGATTCGAGGAGTTTGAGCAGGCCTTGAGCCTGTTCGCCCGAGGTGGACACCGTGACCGTCGGGACCAGCTCAATGCGCGCGGACTCGACTTTGATCGCCGATGCCTCCAGCGCGGTCCGCACGACATGGAGCGATGCGGGAGCGGTTGAGATTACCCAGGCATCGTCCTCCGTGGCGACGTCATCCGCACCCGCCCCGGCGGCCAGTTCGAGGAGCTGATCTTCGCTGGCGGTTCCGGCGGGAATCGTGAGCAGGCCTCGGGCTTCGAAGCAGTGCGACACGCACCCGGTTGTGCCCAGGTTGCCGCCGAACTTGGAGAGAATGAGCCGGACATCGGCCGCGGTGCGTGTACGGTTGTTGGTGAGCGCATCGATGACGATCGCCGCGCCGCCGGGCCCGTATGCCTCGTACCGTACCGGCTCGTAGTGATCGTCTCCGAGTTCACCGCCGCCCTTCTTGATGGCCCGCTCGATCGTGTCCCGCGGCACGTTCTCGTACCGAGCCTCGTCGATGGCGTATCGCAGCGACAGGTTCGCGCTCGGGTCCTGTCCCCCGTTCTTGGCCGCCACGATGATCGCCTTCACGCACTTCGACCACGCCTTGCCCCGCTTGGCGTCGGAGGCGGCCTTGCGGTGCTTGATGTTCTTCCATCGGCTATGGCCGGCCACGTGGGAGCTCCGTCCAACGGTGCGTGCGTTCAGTTCGCCCTGGGAGCCGAGCGCGGCCGCGACCGGTTCCGCGCGGGCGATCGGGTTGAGACCGCCTCGGGCTTGGCTCGGGAGGTCGAGGAGGTTCGGCGCTCCTCGTCGCACCAGCACTGCAGCAGGCGGTGCGCTTCGGGGGCGTCCGCGGCGCGCAGCGTTCGCTCGAGCCACGCCGAGGCGGCCTCCGCGTCGGCGCCGGCCTCGGCGATCTTCTCATCGATCAGGCGAGCCAGCAGCCGGTCGTCCACGGGGGCCGCGTGCCCCCCGAGCGCAAGCAGGAATGTCCGTCCCACGGCGTAGCGGGGGACCCCGGGCAGCTCCTCGAGATAGGTTCGCGCGTCCCGCTTGGGCATCACACGGAGGAATTCGAGCGACACGCTGTGATTGCGAGCGAACACTCCGTTCAGCGACTCGCGGAGACGCACCGCGCGATCCTCGGCTCGCGGGTAGGTGTGCCCGATCATCCGGACGATGTCGTCGGGCATGCACACGCGGAGTTCGTTGAAATCGACGATGTTCTGCTCGATCCGACGCATCGCGGTTTCGGCCCGCGACGTCGGGCACTCCCACACCAGCAGCGAGCGTACGAACTCACGCAACGTGGGCTCGTCCGGCGCCGGCGGCACCGGTTCGGCTTCGGGAAACCGGCTTCGGAGCTTGGCGAGCAGGGATTTCAGCAACCTGGCGCGTTCGGCGGTGGTCACGGCGTGGGCTCCCCATCGGGGGTCGGGTCGGCGGGCGCCGGGATTGCCGCGGGCGTCACGGCCGCCGCGCGCGCGAGGTCGCGCAGCACCGCGGCCTGGCGCTTGAGCGATTCGTCCAACTCGAAGATCAGGTCGGGGGTGCGGCGGAGGTCGAGCGCCTCTCCGAGCTGGTGCTTGAGGTGGGGCGCGGCGTGAACGAGCCCCTGGAACGTCAGTCGCTGCGCGTCCTCGGGCAGGATCGAGACCTTGACGCGCGCGCTGCGCAGGTCCGGCGTGAGCACGACCCCCGTCACGGTGATCAGGCCCCGCACCCGCGGATCCTGCAGCCCGCGGGCGAGGATCGCGCGCAAGGAACGGTCGATCGTCGCGGCGAGTTGTTCCTTGCGATGGCTCACGAGCGGGCCCCGTCACCGCGGCGCTCGCACGGCGTCCAGAGCGGTTCGGCGTCATCCTCGTCCGGCCACGACCCGGTGTCGTGGATCATCCTGCTGACCTCACCCAGCCGGGCGCCGTCGGCCTGCCGCAGCTTGCCGACGATCCGGTCCAGCACGGACTGCAGCATGGGCACGCTCGCGGAGACCGCGGCGACGCCAAGCCGAGCCGCCTCGCGTCGATCGAGCAGGCCGATCTCGGCGACCGACACCTGATGCTCCCGGTGCAGCCGGTCTTTGAGTGAGCGCACGACGCGGCGCTTCTCCTTCAGCGAGGTTGCGCCGGGGATGAGCATCTCGAACTCGAGCACGCCGATCAGCATGGGAGGGTTACCGGGGCCGCGCCGCGGGCGGAAGATGTGCCGCGAGTTCAGAGCGTGCGTTTGATCTCGACCTTCTTGTAGCACTCGAGCACGTCGCCTTCCTTGATGTCGTCGTACCCGAGGATCTTCATGCCGCATTCCATTCCGGCCTTGACGTCCTTCGCGTCGTCCTTGAATCGCTTGAGCTGGTCGAGCACGCGATCGTTCTCGATGACGATGCCCCCGCGCGTGACACGGATGAGCGCGTCGCGTTGCACGAGGCCGTCGGTGATGTAGCACCCGGCGATCGTCCCCACGCGCGTGACCTTGAACACGCGGCGAACCTCCGCGTGGCCCAGCACTTCCTGCCGGATCTCGGGCTCGAGCATGCCGGTCGCGGCCTTCTTCACGTCCTCGGTGATGTCGTAGATCACCTGGTAGGTGCGGACCTCAACGCCCTTGGCGTCCGCGAGACCCGTCGCCTTCCCGGCCGCGATCACGTTGAACCCCACGATGACCGCCTTGGACGCATCGGCAAGCAGAACGTCGCTCTCGGTGATCCCGCCCACCGCCGCGTGCAACACCCGGACCTTGACCTCGTCGGTGCTGAGACGCTCGATCTCGTGCTTGATGACGTCCACCGAGCCCTGCACGTCCGCCTTCAGGACGATCAGGATCTCCTTGACGTTCGCGTCCTTCATCTGCGAGAACAGCGAATCCAGCGTGACCTTCGGCTGCGTCAGCGACGCCATGCGGTCACGCTCCCGCCGTTGCTCGGCCGCGTCCTGGGCCTTGCGCAGGGACTCGGCCACGAAGAACGGGTCGCCGGCGTTGGGGACCTCGTCGATGCCGCTCACCTGGACCGGCATCGCCGGGCCCGCGGACCGCAGGCGGTTGCCCCGGTCGTCCGAGATGTCGCGCACCTTTCCGAACGCCCGCCCGGCGACGATCGCGTCGCCCAGCTTCAGCTCGCCCTCCTGGATCATGATCGTCGCCAGCGCGCCGCGGCCCTCGCTCCGAGTCGCCTCGATGACCCGCCCGCGCGCCGGACCCGAGAAGTCCGCCTTCAACTCCAGCAGCTGGGCCTGCAGGTCGAGCACCTCCAGCAACTGCTGGATGCCCGTGCCCTTCGTCGCGCTGGTGCGCACGACTTCGGTCTGCCCGCCCCATTCCACCGGGTTCAGGTTCTGCTCGGCCAGCTGCCCGAAGATCTTCTGGATCTGGTTGTCCGTGGCCTGCGCGGAATCGATCTTGTTCAGCGCCACCACGATCGGCACCTTCGCCGCACGCGCGTGGCTGATCGACTCGATCGTCTGCGGCATCACGCCGTCCGGCGCCGACACCACCAGCACGATCACGTCCGTCATGTTCGCGCCGCGCGAACGCATCTCCGTGAACGCCTGGTGCCCCGGCGTGTCCAGGAACACGATCGGCTTCTTCGCCCCGCCGATGTCGACCTCCACCCGGAACGCGGACGTCTTCTGCGTGATGCCCCCCGCCTCGCCGGCGGCCACGTTGGTGTTCCGGATCTTGTCCAGCAGGCTCGTCTTGCCGTGATCGACGTGCCCCATGATGGTCACGATCGGGGCTCTCGCCTGCTCGTTCGAACGTTTCCGCTCACGCTCGAAGAACTCCGACGAGACGATCTCCTCGGCGGACTTCGCCGTCGTGATCTCGAGCTCGATGTCGAAGTCGAGCATGATCTCCTGGGCCCGCTCCGGGTCGATGCCCGAGTTCGCGTTCGCCATCACGCCCTGGATGAGCAGCTTCTTGAGAATGTCCGCGACCTTGACGCCGGTCGTGGCGGACAGGTCCTTGATCGAGAACGGGGCCTGGATCGGCACGCGGCCCCCGGTGTCCGCCGGAGAGAGCGCGCGGTCCGCGTGCTCGGATCGCGCCCGCAACTCCCGCCGACGCTGCTTGAGGTACCCGCCCGAACGCTGCAGCCGCGCCTCGCGCTCCAGCAGGTCCTGCTCGCGCCAGACATTGCCGCCCCCCGTCTCCTCAGCCGGCTTGGTTCGACGCTTGGCCGGAGCCGGAGCCTCACCGCCGGGCGCGCGCCGCGTGTTGCGCCGCGCGGCCCCGCGGTCGTCCGATCCGCCCGGCGCGGCTGTCGCGGGACCCGCCCCGCCGCCGGGGCCGCGGCCGGGGCCGGACCCATAGCCCGGGGCACGACGCGCCGGGCGCGGATCCTGAAACTCCGGCGCCTCGATGCGCACGACCTTCGGCCCCGACAACTTGACCGGCGCTTGCACCTGCAGCTTCGGACCCGCGGGCGAAACCGATGTCGGTCGAACCGGAACATTCATCGGCGCGGGTCGGACCGGCTGCCGGGGGGGCAACGGCCGTGCGGGCGGGGCGCCCGTCGCGATGCCGGGTCCCCCATGCCCGCCCTCGCGTTCAGGGGCGGACGCGGCCGGGCGGAGCGATTCGGTGGCGCGGCCGGGCGTCGGCGCGCCGCTCAAGGACTCGGCACGCGTCGGCGCGACCTCGTGGGCGCCCGAACCGACCGGGATCGTCGGCTTGGTGATGATCGAGGGCCTGGGCGCGGGGACGGGTTCCGGGGGCGTTGGGACGCTCGTCTCGTCCGGGTCGTACTCGGGCTCGGGCTTGGGTTCGACTTCGTGCGCCGAATGCTCGCCACCATCGGTCGGCACGTCCGAGGGATCGGACTTCGATCTGGCGCGGCGGCGAGGCTTCGCCTTCACTTGATCGGCGCCAACGTGCGCCGTGGTCTCCACCGCGGTCGCGACGGACGCGGCGGCGGAGAACCACTCCCGGATGCTCGCCTCCAGGCCGGGCGAGATGCTGGCCATGTGGTTCTTGACCTTGTCCGCGGGAATGCCCTCGGCGACGCACTTGTCGATGATGGCCTTCGACGTGATATCGAGGTCCTTGGCGATTTCGAAGATACGTCTAGGCAATCGTCTTTCTCCGCGTCACCCGCCCCGCCGGGGCCACCCTCGATCCTGGTCCGATCCGAATCCTCATCCGCACCCCGCTCGCCCACGGGCGAACAAAGGGAACACTCGCTCCGAGTAGCCCATCACCCCTGTCCGAGGATGTCCGCGGCACGCTGGTCGTCCGTACCCGAAAGCGTAGGCGGGACCCCGGCTTCGGCCCCCGGAGCGTTCCCCTCCGGAAGCGGGCCGCCCTCGAGCAACTGCCTGCCCGCGGCCTCTTCCTCGCGCCGACGCCGTTCCTGTTCTTCCTTGTCCTTCTGCTGCTGCTCCGCGACCTCCTTGGCCCGGCGCGCCGACGTCTCGACGCACTGCTCGGCGCTCGCCGCGTCGATGCCCAATTCGGTCACCAGCACGTCCGCGCCGACCTCCTCGATATCGAACACGCTCACCATGCCCAGCGCCGCGAGCTTGTCCACCATCTCCTCCGTCACGCCGGGAACGGTCTGGAGGGTGGCCGACAGGATCTCGAGCCCCTTCGTGAATTCCTCCGGCGTCAGGATGTCCACGTCCCAGCCCGTCAGGCGCGCCGCGAGGCGGACGTTCTGGCCCCGCTTGCCGATGGCCAGGCTGAGCTGGTCGTCCCCGACCACCACGGTGGCCCGCCCCAGCTCGAAGCACAGCGAGATCTCCTTCACCTCGGCCGGCTTGAGCGCGTTCTGGATCAGGATCTGGCTCGACTCGTTCCAACGCACGATGTCGATCTTCTCGCCGTTGAGCTCATCCACGATGTTCTTGATCCGGCTGCCGCGCACGCCCACGCACGCGCCGACCGGATCCACCTTGGAGTCCACCGAGGCCACGGCGACCTTGGTGCGATAGCCCGGCTCGCGCGCCATCGCCTTGATGTCGATGATCCGCTCCGAGACTTCCGGCACCTCAACCTCGAACAGCCGCTTGATGAAATCCGGGTGCCCGCGCGACAGCACGATCTTCACCTGGTTGCCGACGTCCCGCACGTCCAGAATCAGGCACCGCACGCGGTCCCCCGGCTGGAACTGCTCGCCGGGGATCTGCTCGCTCCGCGGCATGAACGCCTCCGCGCGATCGATCGTCACCACCATCGAGCCGCCCTCGTACCGCTGCACCACGCCCGTGGTCAGCTCGCCCACCCGCTTCGAGAACTCGGTGAACACGCTGGAGCGTTCGTCGTCGCGGAACCGCTGGATCATCACCTGCTTGAACGTCTGCGCCGCGATCCGGCCGAACGCCTCCGGAGGAAGATCCAGCGGCTGGCCGTGACGCGTGATCGACATCTGCCCGGAGAGCGGGTCCACGACGCACGCGAACTCCTCCGCGTCCAGCGTGCTGAAGTGCTTGCGCGCCGCCGAGACCATCGCCTGCTCGAGGTCCTTCACCAGCACCGACTTCTCGATCTTGCGGTCGCGCGAGATCGAGTCGAGGATTCGCAGCATTTCGGTCGAGTTCACGGCGGTCGCCTCCTGGGTTGTCGAGATGTCTGGTTTTCCGACACGGCCGGCGCGCGGTCCCAAAAACAGACCAGCCACGAACGCCGGAGGCGGACGTGGCCCGGAACCCGCGTGCGCCGGGAACTGTCTTCCCGTCGCCCGCAGGGAGTCGCGTCTTGGTGAGCGATCAGTTCATCGCACGCTCCCGCTCGTCAGGCCCGTAGGCCGACGGCGTCACCGCTACGCGCGTTCCGGACTCCCGAACGCCACGCCCAAAGTCTATCGGTGGATGTTGGGGGGGTCAACGGGGGACCGCGCGCACCCAAAACCCGTACCCCCGTGAACGCCGCGGCGCGACGCGCTACGCTTCACGACGTTCCGAGCGCCCACTCGCCGAACGCCACCAATTATTGTGCGTGCCATCGAGGCCGAAATCACGGGAGAACTTGGCCACGTGCTGGTGGTGCGCCTGCCGCGCGACGTCGCCGACGAGACGTCCGCCGCGATCCGCCGGGAGGCCGAATCCCGCCTGCCACGAATCCAGGGCGCGGGGCTGGTCCTCGACTTCGGCGAGGTCGCGCTTCTGAATTCCATCGGGATCACGACGCTCCTGCAGATGCAGGACCGGTGCCGTCAGCAGGGCGTGCGCCTCCTGCTCGCGCGCGTGCCCGACCGCATCGGCAAGTTCTTCGAGACCCTCCGTCTCCACAAGCGGTTCGAGATCATCGCCTCCGTCGATGCCGCCGTCGCGATGATCGAACGCGGGTCGCAGCCGGGCGGGAGCGTCGCGGCCCCGCGCGAGTAGCCGCCCGCTCGCTCACAGCCGATCCGACGCGGCCACCGTTCGCGTGAGCCGGATCGCGCGCGAGGAACGGAACTTCCCGATCTGGCCCAGGAACTTCTTCTCGCCCTCCACGCACAGCAGCACCGCCGACGAGGCCGGTCGCTCCGTCACGATCAGGTCGCCCGGCGCCATGTTGATCAGGTCGCCGAGCGTCATCGTCGTCTCGGCCAGCAGCCCCGTCACGGTCAGCGAGGCCGGCGCCAGCGTGCGCTCGATCCGCTCCTGCAGCTGCTTCGATTTCGAGGAACGGTTCACCGCGAACCAGCTCTGCGCCGAGAGCTCCTCCATCAGCGGCTCGATCACGTTGTACGGGATGCACAGGTTCATGGTGCCGGCCCGGTTCCCCATCCGCAGCTCGAACCCCACCACCACGACCACCTCGTTCGGCGGCACGATCTGCACCAGCTGCGGGTTGCTCTCCGTCGTCGTGATCTCGAAGGAGATCTCCTTCACGCTCGCCCACGCCTCGGACAGCGCCGCGAGCCCCCGCGAGGTCACCTTGCTGATCAGCCGGGTCTCGATCAGCGTCATGGGGCGCTGCGGGATGAACAACTCCTGGTTCGTCCCCCCCAGCAGGCGGTCGATGATCGGGTAGATGATCAGCGGCGACACCTCGAGACAGATCTGGCCCTCGAGCGGCTTGGGGCTGATCAGGTTGAACGAGGTCGGGTTGGGCAGGACCGCGATGAACTCCGCGTACGTCATCTGCTCGCAGTTCGACACCCGCACCTCGACGATCGTCCGCAGGAAGCCGGACAGCGCCGCGCCGAAGTTCCGGGCGAACGCCTCGTGCAGGGTCTGCAACGCCCGCATCTGGTCCTTGCTCACTCGCTCGGGACGCTTGAAGTCGTACGGCCGCACCTCGGCCGCCTCACTCCGTCTTTTGCGCGAGAACACCCGCGACGCCGAGACCTCTTCCTTGACCTCGCCCGTGCTCACCGCCGCGAGCAGGGCATCGATCTCGGATTGCTCAAGAACTTCCGCCACCCGATTCTCCCGATCGCTCCCGAGTTACGGGGGTGCGCACCCTACCCGCAATATCGGACCGCTGAACCCGCTCCCTTGAACGCACGCGTCGGCTCGCCATTTTGAACAAATTCCAACCAACCCATGACCGTGCGGAACAATCGCGTCGCCCGACCGTTTAACATCCAGTCATGCGTGTGAATCCACGATCCAAGATCCCGCGTGTTCGGCCTCTGCTGTGCGGCCTCGTGGCAACGTGCGCGGTGATCGTTGCTCCGCTTCTCGCCCAGACGCCCGGCGCGGCCGATCCGCGCGCGCGATTCAACAAGCAGGCTCCTCAACCCGCCCAGGCCGTCACCCTTCGGGCCGTTCCCCAGCACGAAACGGTGCGGCCCGGGGATTCGTTCGCGGTCGCCGTCGTTCTCACGCACGCTCCGGGGTGGCACACGTGGCCGGAAGCCCGGGTGGAACTGCCCGCCGATGTTGATGAATCCGCCATCCGCACCACGATCGGGGCGGACGAGCACCCGACATGGGTTAGCCAGTTCGGCACGACGCAATACCCCCAGGCGCACCCCGGGCCCGTCGCGGACCCGTCCGGAGCGCGACCGACCGTGAACGTCCCGCTTTATTCCGATGAGGCCGTCGCGTTCGTTCCGGTGCGGGTTGCTCCCGGGGCGACGGATGGAGACGCCGCGCTCAAAATCCGAGTGCGGTATCAATCCTGCAACGATTCCGTCTGCCTGATGCCGGTGGATGAAACGGTCGAGATTCGCATCCGAGTTGCGAAGGATGCCCCCCCCGTTTCGGAAAGCGGCGCGGGGCCATTGTTTGCGTCAATGCAGCCCCTTCAGTTCGAGACTCGTTCCGATGTCACGGATGCTCGCTCCGGTGCGACCTTGGGCGCGCCGGGCGAGGCGCGGGCCGCTCCCGCTCCACTCTCCGTCGGCGGTTCCGCCTCACGACCCAGCATCTTCGGCTTGCAACTGCCCGACCCTTCGAGCCTCGCGGGCCTCCTCGTCCTCGGGATGGTCAGCGCGCTCGGCGGCCTGGTTCTGAACCTCACGCCGTGCGTGCTGCCGGTGATTCCCATCAAGATCCTGACGCTCACGCAGCACGCCGGATCGCACGGTCGCGGGCTCGTTCTCGGGCTCTGGATGGCGCTGGGTGTGGTGGCCTTCTGGGCCGCCGCGGGCGTACCGATGGCATTTCTCAACGCCACGCTGGACCCTTCGCGTCTTATCTTCGGCCACTGGCAGGTCACACTCGGTCTGGGCTTGGTCATTGCGCTGATGGGCCTGGGGATCATGGGGCTGTTTCAGTTCAACCTGCCTCAATCCGTGTACATGTTCAACCCGAAGGCCGACACGGCCTGGGGTTCGTTCGTGTTCGGCGCGATGACCGCCGTGCTGGGCCTGCCTTGCTTCGGGTTCGTGGCGGGCGGGCTGCTCGCGGGCGCGGCGACGCTGCCCGCGACCACGATTCTGGTGATCTTCGTCGGAATGGGAGCGGGCATGGCGGCGCCTTACCTGGTGCTGTCGGCCCGTCCCGGGCTGCTGAAGTTCATACCCAGGACCGGCCCGGCCAGCGAGTTGATCAAGCAGGTGATGGGCTTGCTTCTGCTTGCGGCGGCGGCGTTCTTCATCACGGCCGCCATTCGAGGCCTGTTGCATGAGCGGCCTTACCTGGCTGACGCGATGGGATGGTGGGCGGTGGCGTTCTTTGTGGGGATGGCCGCGCTGTGGCTGAGCGCACGCACGCTCCAGATCGCGCGGGGCGGGTTCGCCAAGTTCGTGGTGCCCCTGGCGTCGATCCTGGTCCTCGCCGGTTTCGTTGTCTTCGCCAACGGGTTGTCGTCCACGGCCCGGGAGGACTATCGCCGACGTGCCTTGGCGGAGCGGAACTCCGACGCGCTGGTCACCGGCGCCTGGGTGCCGTACACACCCGAGCGATTCGAGCGGGCCCGAGCTTCGGGCAAGGTCGTGCTCGTGGATTTCACCGCGGACTGGTGCGTCAACTGCAAGTTCCTCAAGCGGACCGTGCTGGACAGCGACGCCGTGCGCGACCAGATCGTCAACGACGACCACGTCATGCTCGAGGTTGACCTGACGTCCAGCACGGCGTCGGGGTGGAAGTTCCTCGCGGACCTGGGCAAGACGGGCATCCCGACGCTCGCGATTTTCGGCCCCGGGCTGACCGAACCCGTGGTCTACAACGCCTACACACCGGATATCGTGACGCAGGCCGTGCGGGCGGCGCGGCGTGCGACGCCTGTTCCGTCCACGCTCGGGGCTCGCGAGGCCGCGGAACATGGCCTCTCAACGGCGATCGGGTCCGGGACCGATTGACTGGGGGGTCGGACCGATCTACTTTCTCTTCCCCTCGACGCGGAAGCGCGGCGCGGGCGACATCGCGGGCGTAGCTCAGTGGTAGAGCATCACGTTGCCAACGTGAGGGTCGAGGGTTCAAGTCCCTTCGCCCGCTTTCATGGACCGCAGCATTTCGAGCGGCACGACCACGCCGGGCGAACTCGCCCGGCGTGTGTGTTTGTGCGTCGCATTTTTCTGATTCGGGGTCCGGCGGCGGGTCCGTGGGGCGGGGTGTCGGGCACGGAATTCTGAATACTGGACAACGGACCGAATTGTCGGGATGCTCTCATCCCGCGCGCCGTGGAGTGGCCGCGCGTAGTTTCAGAACGAAATGAAAATCAGCCCGCGTCGGGGTACACTGAGCGGAGTTTCACAGGAGCACCTGAGATGAGCCGGGCGGACATTCACCTCACCCAGTTGCCGGCGGCACGACAACTGGGTTCCACCACGAGGACGGATCGCTGGTGGGTCGTTCCCGCGGCGACGTTCGCGGGACTTCTGGCGTTCATCGTGTATTCGACGTGGGCGGCGTTCCAGGGCCGGGATTTCTGCGCGCACGCGGGGGCGCCGACGGTGTCGATGTTCGGCGGCGCGCACTCGGTGGCGAGCTACCTCTCCCCGATGTACTCGCCCGTGCTGTTCGATGTTCCGGGAACCCACTCGGGCCATGCATGGTTCGGTGAGGCTCCCGGCTGGCTGACCGGCCTGTTCCCGGCGTTCGTGGGCTTTTCACCCGCGTTCCTGATCTTGTGGGCGCCCGGCGGGTTCCGATTCACGTGCTACTACTATCGCGGCGCGTACTACAAGGCGTTCTGGGGCGACCCGCTGTCGTGCGCGGTCGGCGAGCCTGGGTTCCGCGGGCGGGCGTACCGAGGGGAGCAGAAGTTCCCGCTGATCCTGCAGAACATCCACCGGTATTTCCTGTACCTGGCGGTGGCGTTCATCGGGCTGTTGACGTACGACGCGGTGATCTCGTACGTGTTCCGCGATCCCGCGACCGGTGCGAAAGGATTCGGGATCGGGCTGGGGTCGCTGGTGCTCACCATCAACCCGATCCTGCTGGGGGGCTACACGTTCGGCTGCCATTCGCTTCGACACCTGATCGCGGGGCGGATCGACTGCATGTCGGAGCATCCCGCGCGGTTCCGGGCGTACGAGGGCGTGTCCTGCCTCAACCGCAACCACATGAAGTGGGCGTGGGCGAGCCTCTTCTGGGTGGGCTTCACGGACTTCTACGTCCGCATGGTCGCGACGGGCGCATGGACCGACTGGAGGATCGTCTGACATGGCCTCGTACCAGGTTCACGAGCACGATGTTCTGGTGATCGGGGCGGGTGGCGCGGGCCTGCGCGCCGCGATCGAGGCTTCGGCGATGGGCTGCTCGGTCGGGCTCGTGTGCAAGAGCCTCCTGGGGAAGGCGCACACTGTGATGGCGGAGGGGGGCATGGCCGCCGCGATGGCGAATGTCGACGATCGTGACAGTTGGCGTGTGCATTTCGCGGACACGATGCGCGGCGGGCAGTACCTGAACAACCCCGTCATGGCCGAGCTGCACGCCAAGGAGGCTCCGGCCCGGGTGCGTGAGCTCGAGGCCTGGGGCGCGGTTTTCGATCGAACGGCCGATGGCCGCATCCTGCAGCGCAATTTCGGGGGCCACCGCTACCCGCGGCTTGCGCACGTGGGTGACCGCACGGGTCTGGAGATGATCCGCACCCTGCAGGACCACGGGGTCCACCAGGGGATCGACGTGTTCATGGAGATGACCGTCACGCGGCTGCTCAAGGACGGCGGCCGCATCGCGGGCGCGTTCGGCTACGACCGCGAGCTGGGCCGCTTCCGGGTGTGGAAGGCCCGGGCGGTCGTGCTGGCGACGGGCGGGATCGGGCGGGCCTACCGGATCACCAGCAACTCGTGGGAATACACGGGCGATGGTCAGGCGCTGGCGTACGAGGCGGGCGCCGAGCTCATGGACATGGAGTTCGTCCAGTTCCATCCCACCGGGATGGTGTGGCCCCCGAGCGTGCGCGGCATCCTGGTCACGGAGGGCGTGCGCGGCGAGGGCGGCCGGCTTCTGAACCGGGACGGCAAGCGATTCATGTTCGACGACATTCCCGACTTGTACAAGAACCAGGTCGCGAAGGACCCCGAAGAGGGGTGGCGTTACGTCACGGGCGACAAGGGCGCGAATCGCCCTCCGGAGCTGCTCACGCGTGACCACGTGGCGCGTTGCATCAATCGCGAGGTCAAGGCGGGGCGGGGCTCTCCGCACGGGGGCGTCTTTCTCGACATCGCGTGGATCAAGGACCGCGTGCCCGGGGGCGCCGAGCACATCAAGAAGAAGCTGCCCGGCATGTACCATCAGTTCAAGCAGCTGGCGAACGTGGACATCACCAGCGAGCCCATGGAGGTCGGGCCGACGACGCACTACTGCATGGGCGGCGTGCGCGTGGACGGGCGGACGCAGATGTCCGGGCTCGTGCCGGGCCTGTTCGCGGCGGGCGAGGTCGGCGCGGGGCTTCACGGCGCGAACCGGCTGGGTGGGAACTCGCTGAGCGATCTGATCGTTTTCGGCAAGATCGCCGGGGAGCACGCCGCGCGGTTCGCGAAATCGAACGGCGCCGCCGCGGTGAACGATGCGGAGGTGGCCGAGGAGGAGCGGCGTGTGCTGGCCCCGTTCGAGCGCGCCGATTCGGGCGAGGGGCCGTACAAGATTCAGCAGGACCTTCAGGCCACGATGCAGGACCTGGTGGGAATCGTGCGCACCGAGAACGAGATGGCGAAGGCGATGGATGTTCTGACGCAGCTGCGGCGGCGCGCGGGGGCGGTCGGCGTCGCGGGGAACCGCGAGTACAACCCCGGCTGGCACACGTGCGTCGATCTTCGCAACCTGCTCATCTGCTCCGAGGCGGTGGCGCGTTCGGCCCTGGCCCGCCCCGAGAGTCGCGGCGCCCAATTCCGCGACGACTACCCGTCGAAGAGCGCCGAGTGCGGCACGTACAACGTCGTGGTGCGGAAGGGGCCGGACGGCTCGATGCAGGTGAGCAAGGCCCCCGTCGTTCCCATGAGCGAGGAGCACCGCGCGATCATCGAGGAGAACAAGTGAGCACCTCACGGGCCGGCTCGGCTCGCCTGCGCGACCTGCGGCCGATGCTGGCGGTGCGGGACTTGCCGGGCGAGGTGCGGTTCTACGTCGAGCGGCTGGGCTTCAATTGCCGCGCGATGCACGGCGACCCCCCGGTGTGGGCCGAGGTCGAGCGCGACGGCGTGTCGATCATGCTGAACGCGCCGCCCCGGGAGCTGGTCGAGCGGGACGTGCCGCGCCGCAGCCGGGACTACCAGGTTTACTACGTCGGCGTGGACGATGTCACGGCGCTGCACGCGGAGTTCCGTTCGCGGGGGGCGACGGTGTCGGAGCTTCGCGTGGCGTGCTACGGGATGAAGGAAATCGAAGTCCGCGACTCGGAAGACCACTGGCTCTGGTTCGGCGCGCCGACGGATGAGGCGCCGACCCGCATGGAGTGACGCAGATGCCCGCGACGACGTTCCGAATCTGGCGCGGCGACAGGAATGCCGGCGCGTTCAAGGACTACACGACCGACGTCACGGACGGCATGGTCGTGCTGGACGTGATCCATCAGATCCAGGCCGAGCAGGCGCCGGATCTCGCGTGCCGCTGGAACTGCAAGGCCGGGAAGTGCGGCTCGTGTTCCGCCGAGGTCAACGGGATGCCGAAGCTGATGTGCATGACGAGGATGGACACGCTCGACATGTCCGCGCCGGTGACCGTTGAGCCGATGAAGGCCTTTCCTCTCATCCGCGACCTGGCCACCGACGTGTCGTGGAATTACGCCGTCAAGAAGCGGATCCGGCCCTTCCGTCCGCGCACGCCCGATGCGCCCGACGGTTCCTGGCGCATGAAGCAGGCGGACGTGGACCGCGTGCAGGAGTTCCGCAAGTGCATCGAGTGCTTCCTGTGCCAGGATGTCTGCCACGTCCTTCGTGACCATCACAAGCACGGGGAGTTCGTCGGCCCCCGCTTCCTGGTCTACACCGCCGCGCTGGAGATGCACCCCCTGGATACCGAGGACCGGCTCGCGGACCTCAAGGACGAGCAGGGCATCGGATACTGCAACATCACCAAGTGCTGCACCAAGGTCTGCCCCGAACACATCACCATCACCGATAACGCGATCATCCCGCTCAAGGAGCGCGTTGTTGACGAGTACTACGACCCGCTGACCAGGCTCTTCCGCATCTTCAAGCCTCGGCCGTGACGGTCGTCGCGCGGCGCCGGGGCGGGCGTGCGCCCGCGGCGTTCGATAGGTTTCAGGCTCGGGATGGCGAGCCAGTCCGTGGGGTTGCTCGGCCGGTGATCAGTTGGTACGCCGCGGCCTGCACGCAGAAGGAGAGGGGCACGCCCAGCAGCGGCGCGCCGGCGAGCAGGAGCGCGATCCCGGCGAGCGGCATCGCCCACGACAGAAAGACCACCAGCAGCAACAGCCAGGCGTGCGGGCCGGTCAGCCGCCACGAGATACGCATGGCGTCCGCCATGCCCGGCCGCTGGGTCCGGTCGCCGATCCGGATCCCGCGGCTCGGGTCGAGGCAGATCAGCGGCGCCAGCCAGAACCGCGTCGTGATGTAGAGCGAGATCGGGGCGGTGAGCACGTAGAGCAATCCCGCCAGGAGCAAGGCGCCGGGGGCGCCGCCCCCGCCGGTCAGCGCGGCTTGCGCGGGAAGCGTGAGGACCGCTCCGACAGCCTGCATCAGGAGCCTGCAGCCCACCACGGGCCCGTACCGATCAAAGCCCCACAGGATGTCGTTCAACGACGGGTCTTCGTCGCGGACGCTGCGGAGCGCCACGTACGACACGCCCGCCTCCAGCGGCGCGAAGAAGAACGTGGGGATCACGAACAGCGTCAGGCTCAGCAGGGTTGGGTCGATTCTGGGGAGTGCGTAGAGCACCCCCAGCACGGCGGCCCAGGCGATCAGGTCGAGTGCCGCGGCTCCCACCAGCACCCCGTAGCGTGCGCGCAGCGCCCGCCACGCGGCGGCGTATGTCGCATCAAGCGTGAAGGTGGGTGGGTCGCTCATGGGGCGGGTCCCCGCGCGGCGCTCGACCCGGTCGGAGCGTCGCCGTCCGTTCCAGCCGCGCCGAACGCGCCGGGGAGCCGCAGGGTAGGATGCCGCCATGGCGGACAGGACCAAGATGGTGTCGGCGCGAGTCGTGCCGCGGTTCGCGGGGCCCTGCACTTTCCTGAGGTTTCCCACCCTGGCCGAGGTCGTCGCGCCCGGGCGCGCGATCCGGGGAGATGAGGGGCGGGGTCGGGAAGCCGGGCCGATTGATTGGGTGATCTACGGGGTGCCGCACGACGCGGGCGTGACCTATCGCCCGGGCGCTCGATTCGGTCCACGGGCGGTGCGCGCGGAATCGCAGTACATCAAGCGCTATTCCATGGAGCATGGCGTGGACGTCTGCCAGGTGCTGAGCCTGGCTGACGGGGGCGACGCGCCCGTGCGGCCTTACGAGCTCAAGGGGACGCTCGACTCGGTTGTCGCGTTCGCGCGCCGGCTCGGTGATCGCCGTCACACGCGCCTGCTGGCGGTGGGGGGGGATCACTCCGTGGCGTACGCCAACATCCGCGCCACGTGGGAGCGGCGTGGGAAGCCGCGCCGCGGGCTCGCCCTTCTGCATTTCGATAGTCATCTGGACACCGTGGATTCGGTCTGGGGCGAACGTTGGGGGCATGCGTCCGTGTTCGTCCGAGCCGTTCAGGACGGCCTGATCGACCCCCGGGCCATGCTCAGCGTTGGGATCAAGGGCCCGCTCAATGCCGCGGCGGACCTCGAGTTCGCGCACCGGGCCGGTGTCACCGTGCTGGGCTTCGAGCAATGGCGGCGTTCCCACCGCGAGGGCGCCGAGGAGGTTCGCGGGTTCGTGGAGCGGCTCGCGGGACGGGAGACCTACCTGACATTCGACGTGGACGTGGTCGATCCGGCGTTCGCGCCGGGGACGGGCACGCCGAGCATCGGCGGTTTCACCAGCGCGGAAGCGCTGGGGATTCTCCGGTCGCTGCGCGGCGCGAATCTGGTTGGGGCCGACGTGGTCGAGGTTCTCCCCGATCGGGATCCGAGCGGCATCACGGCGCTGCTCGCGGCGCAGGTCGTGTTTGAGATTCTGGCGCTGGACGCCGTGCGGCGGGAGGGTCTGGCGACCGCGCCGCGGGTCACGACCGGTTCGGTCCGAGCACGCGGGGCTCGGCACCGCGCGTGATCATGCGGAATCGAGCGAGGGCCGTCCGACCGGCGCGCCCGGCGACCCGGCGTCGCACGCACGCAGATCGTGTCGAGCGGCATGATGAATCGGGAGCAATGGTCGGGGACCGAGCGGCCGCCGGCGGGCCACACTGGCGAAGAAGTGCGGCGCTGGCGGTTGCTTGGCGTTCCCCCCGGTGTCGAAGGCGGAGCGTAACCTTGACGTGACGTCGTCGCGGGCACGGGAGCATCCTGGGGTGAATCGACTCGGGCAAAGGGTGGCATTGATCACCGGCGCGGCACGCGGCATCGGGCAGGCGTGCGCCGAGGTGTTTGCCGGAGAGGGTGCCATCGTGCTCGCCACGGATGTCGACGTCGCCCGCGTGGAAGCGGCCGCCGCGGCGATCGGACGGGGTGTCATCGCTCGGGAACTCGACGTCCGCGACGAATCGCACTGGCGTCGCGTGGTGGCCGAGGCCGTCGCCGCGCACGCGCGGATCGATATTCTCGTGAACAACGCGGGCATCACCGGCTTCGTGCCCCCCATGGGCCCGCACGATCCCGAGCATGCATCGCTGGAGGCGTGGCGAGCGGTCCACGCCACAAACCTCGAAGGGGTTTTCCTTGGCTGCAAGCACGCGATCGGAGCGATGAAGCCGCCGCGCGGCCGCGGCGGGTCGATCGTCAACATCTCCTCGCGATCGGGACAGGTCGGCATCAGCCGTGCCGCGGCATACGCATCCAGCAAGGCCGGCGTACGGAACCACACGAAGTCCGTGGCGTTGTACTGCGCGGAGATGGGCTACCCGATCCGCTGCAATTCGATTCACCCCGGAGCCATCCTCACGCCCATGTGGGAACCGATGCTCGGTGACACCCCGGAGACTCGTGAGGCTTCCATCGCCGTCATTGCATCGGAAGTGCCGCTGGGGCGGATGGGATCGCCGCGCGATGTCGCGATGATGGCGCTGTACCTCGCCAGCGACGAGTCGGCCTACGTTACCGGAGCCGAGTTTGTGATCGACGGCGGAATTCTCGCGGGTTCGGCGGCGGCGCCGCGCCAATAGGTTGGAACCGGGTATGTCATGGTTCGTCTGCGCGCGCCCGGGCAGCGACCTGGAAGTAACGCGAACAGAGGACGGAAGCCCCGCGTCGCGCTCGGCCCGAGGATGACGTGCCCCTCCAATTCGATCGGCGTACCGAGGGGTGACCGTGCGGCCGGCGCGCAAGAGAGACATGTTGAACGTGTCGAATGGTGGGGGGCATCCGACGCGCCTCGGCACGCCTCCTCGACCGGCCCGCATGTCCTGCCGGTAGGGAACTTCGATCGGGCCTGGTTTGCCATGTCCGCGGCGTAGCCTCGCACGATCGCCGCGCACAGGGCGTGGTCACAATCGTGGCGTGAAGTACGCGCACATGATGGCCACATCGATCAGCGCGTGCGCAACGATCACCCACGACAAGCCACGGGTCTCGAGCGCGGCCTTGCCCCAGAACACGGAGCCGACGCCGATGAGGAGCGATGTGGGCAGCGCCGCGACGACGCCCACGCTCACCCCCCAGTGCAGCAGGCCGAACATCAGCCCCTGGATCCACAACCCGCGCGCGATGCCCGCCGCATGGACGAACGCGGGTTGGAGCACCCCGCGGTAGATGATCTCCTCGATGAGCGCGTTCGCCAGCGCCGCCAACAGGATCGCGGGGATGAGTCCCCACAGCTGGCCGCTCCGCAGCGGCCTTAGCTCCACGCTCATCTGCCCAACGACCCAGAGGATCGCGGCGAAAACGGCGAATCCGAGCATCGCCTTGCGGTAGGTCTCGGGCTTGCTCGTGTGCGTGAAGTCGCGTCCGATTGCCCCCCAGGCGCCGATTCCCAGATGGAACCTGGGCCACGATCCCACCGCCGCTGCCGCCAACGCCACCGCACTCCCGGCGGAAATGGCGACGCACATGCCGTAGACCAATCGGTGCGCGGCGAACGCCATGCCGTCCGCGGTTGATCTGAATGGAATGGTGAAGTCGATCACATGATGCACCGGCAGCGAAGCGAACAGCGCGTGCCCGGCCAGATAGCCCAGCACGCCCGCCCACAACGCCGCGTGTTTTCTTCGGCCCCAGAAAACTGCGCCTCCGGTGCCCGCCGCCGCCAGCCCGATGCACACCCAGAACAGCGGCCCGAGCGGCACGATTGCCCCGATCGCTTCGGCGATCTGGTTGGATCGGAATTGCCCCAGGAACGCAACCCCTCCCAGCCATGCGATGGCTGCCGGCAGAACGGCGAACGTCCATCCCGGTGGAGGTTGTTCAAGCCGGGTGAGATCGAACATCCCCGCGGCCGCGACTGGGGCGCCGCCGTCGTCAGCGGGAGGCGTGTCGCGAAGATGAGGATCCGGGTGGGGAATCGTCCGTGCGACGCTCATTGCGGGTCCCTTTCTTGTGCCTCGATCAGGTCGATGGCCTCATGTGCCCAAGCCGCACGTGCTCGCGCCAGGCGGATGCCCGCTCGGATTGAAGCCAGCGCGTACGCGAGCGATCTCGATCGCGGCTCGCTGCTCTTCACGTGCGCTTCCGTTTGCTCAAGGGTCCTTGCCCGGAGTTCCATGTCCGCCGCCAGCGAACGAAGATGCTCGACAATCACACCGGGAGGGGCCTGATCACCCAGGAACGTCTTGAGGATTGACTCGCTCCGGGGGCGCTCGGGTTCGGGTGGGACAGCGAGCCACGCCTCCAGCGTCCGGCGACCCGTCGCGGTGATCTCGAAGATCTTCCGTGCCCGAGCGGACGCCGCGTCGGCGCGGCAGAGCACCAGTCGTCGGCGCCTCAGACGCTCGAGAGCGGGGTAGATCTGGCCGAAACTCTCGCTCCAGAACTGCGCGACGGACGCGTCGATGTAGGCTCTCGCGTCGTATCCGGACATGGGTCCGCCCTGCGCGAGCACGCCGAGGAGCGCGTATTCGGTGGTCCGGAGAGGCGAGGAGGGTCGCATATATCTATAAGATATATGATCGTGACTCCAGAGTCAAGCGAGATTGGCGCGAGTCGCCGCGCGGACCCCGTTGGGTCTTTTCAAATGGTCTCACCCCTGGCCAAGGCGATCGGTCGGGTCTCTGATCGCGAACTCGTCACGCGGGCCCAGCGAGGCAACGAGACACAGTCATCCGAGTAGTTTCTTTGCTTTGAAGGATGGGGACGGAGGCAGCGATGCCGGACGAGTTATTCCCACAATCGAGGGGATCAGGCAGGCACGTTGTGTATAATTCCCTTGCTGCGGCAGAATTGTCGTGCCATACTGACTGCGCGTAGGCGGTAAGTCGCCTGACGGGAGTGGGTGTAAAATAGCGCTCGGACCGATAGGCCGGGCTATTTCGGTGGATGATCAGGGCTGCGGAGAGCTTGCATCGCTTCGACATGATTGCTGTGCGCTCCGCGTGCGGTGGCCGAATTCGGATTGGGTCGTGTTGGGTCAATCGCAATCAAGGCGAAGTCGAACTGAGCGTGTAGAATAATCCCTGAATCAAGGGTGTGAATCGAGTTCCAGATCAACCAATTCCAAGGATGAGTCATGAAGAAGACGGCAATGGTGATTGGTGTGGTGGCAGTTGCGGGTGCCGCGTTGGCCAGGGCCGAACTGGTGGTGAACGGCGGATTTGAGACCGGAACACTGGCCGGCTGGGGAGTAGCCAACAGTTCTGTGGTCATCACGTCCGATAGCCACACAGGGCAGTTTGGCGCGATCTTTTCAGGATCGGCTCCAGGTGCAGAGCTGTTGCAAGCACTGTCGCTCAGCGATGGTGTGCAATACCGCCTTGAATTGTGGGCGAAGAACTACGGGTTGGGAGACGACGGGATGGTCATCACGATCCAGGATCAGGTCGTGTTCTCGGACTCTCCCTTGGGATTGCCGCTGGAGGACTGGACCCAGCTTCAGTTCGACTTTGTCGCGGCCAACGGCGCCGAGTGGGACATTGAGTTTCGCGGGTGGGACGGCGTGCTGGGGATCGTTGTGGATGATATTTCCGTGACGATTGTGCCCGCACCGGCGGGGGCCGCGCTGCTGGGTCTGGCCGGGCTGACGGCGGTTCGACGTCGCCGTTGATCGCCTGCGCACCGGCCCGGTATCCAGGGTTCTGATTCACGTCCCCCGAGCTCCGGGTCGGGTTGCTGTGACTGATTCTGATTTTGTCCTGCATTCGGATGTTCGCCGGAGGGCAATCTCCCTCGCGTCTGCGGCCCCAGAGCCTTGAGATTGGCGAGGGCCTTTCGGAACCGGAAAGAAAGAGAGTTGCGGTTCAAGCGTTGGGTGGATTGGGGTGGTTTCAGCCGCGCCGTTCGTCGGGTAGCAGACTTCTTGAGTTCGGATACCGCCAGACGTGGACTCGGCAGAAAGCCGCGCCGTAGGGGCGGCAAGCCGGTGACCAACCGGGGCGGGAGGCAACTGTGTCGGTCACGGGACCCGCTGCCCGCGTGCGCGGCTGATCTTGCGTCATCCGCGGCCGCGTGCTACGGCCCCACACACAGATTCGGCACGGTGAGGCGTGTGAACAGGTGCGGTGACGCGACCGCCGACGGAGGATACTGAACCAGGGCTTTGCGGAACTCGGGGTGGTTGAATGCCGCGCGGAAGTGCGCCACCGACTCCCACACCGCGTAGTTCATGAACACGGTGCTGCCCGCAATGCCCCGGTGCAGCTGGGTCGAAATATAGCCGGGCTGCTGCTTCATCCAATTCGCATCCGCTTCCCAGGCCGTGAGCAGGGCGGGGACATCGTGTTCGGCAACCGTGAACACGTTGACCAGCACAACGGGCGAGGCCTCGGCGCTCATCTGTTGGAAGATCGGGACCGTTGGGTCAAGTGGTTTGAGTTGGAGCACAGGGGGTTTCCTTTCAGTGGCCGCGTGCGAACGCGACGCCGCGCCCCACAGGGGATGCTACGGGCCCTGCCCGCGCAGGACTCGCCACGGCGAACCGACCGGGAAGCGCCCGTTGCCCGCGGCGGGGCGGCATCCCGCGTCATCACGTCTTGGAAGCAAGAAACCAAGCTGTGGCGGCTCGGGAGGATCATGAGCGACAGTTCGGGCCGCCTCTACAATCCTCGGATGCCTCTCCCCGTGCGACCAATGGTCACGATTCGCCGGACATCCGCGGCTGACATACGCACACTCCATGCTTTCGAACTCGACGAAGCGTCGAATGAACTCGCTGGCACAAAGCCGCGTGACTGGCCGACATTCCAACGCCGCTGGACGGAGATCCTTGCAGATCCCGAGGGTCGTGCGACGGGGGTCACGCCTCGGGTTATCCTGGCCGACGGTGTCCTCGCCGGCGCGATCAACATCTCACCGCAGGATGGATCCGACACGCTCGGCTATTGGATCGCTCGAACCCTCTGGGGCCGCGGCATCGCGACACGAGCGGTGGCCCTGTTGCTCCGCGAGTTCACGCGACGTCCGATCTACGCCACCGCCGCCGGGCACAACGTTCCGTCGATCCGAGTGCTCGAGAAGAACGGGTTCGAGATGGTGTCTCGTTGCGTGACGCCAGAAACCTCGAGGACCGTGCAACGCGAGACGGTCACGCTCGTGCTGGAGTGATGATCCGTGCCGCGCGACCTCGGTTGCGCGACTTGAACATGACGGCGGCCACCACAGGTCCAACCGAATACACAGGGGCTTTGCGACTCGGGTGTTCGTCACGTGGCGGCCTTGAACCGAACTGAACCGAACTGGACCGAACTGGACTGAACTGAACTGGACTGAACTGAACTGAACTGATCCGCTTTCCAGACAGCGACCCTCAGATGTTCAGCGTCCGGGTCCAGACCGCGTCGGCCATTTCCGCGGCGGTTCCCAGGTGCTTTCTGGGCTGGTTTCAATCATGCCGCGTAGCGACGCCACAAGTCGAGTCGGCACATCAGCCGTACCATCTGGACCGTGACTCCGGAAGAGCCAAACCCCGCCGATGCGACGCTGCTGATCTCCCAACTCGCTCATGGCGACCGCGCCGCGGCCGACCGGCTGCCCGCAGCTCATCGCCGATGCCGATGTAGTCCACGATCAGCCCGTGCGGCTTGTCGCTGAACACGCGGTTCACACGCGAGATCGCCTGGATCATTGTGTGGCCCTTCATGGGCTTGTCTACATACAGCGTGTGCAGGCATGGGATGTCCGTGCCCGTCAACCACATATCGCAGACGATCACCATCGACAGCGGATCGTCCGCGTCGATCATCCGCTTCTTGATCGCCTCGCGCTGCTGTTTGGTCGTCAGGTGCCCGGCCTTGCTCCACGCCTCGGGGTCCTTGCCCAGGTCGCCGGTCATCACCACCTTGATCTCGGGGCACCCCGGCAGCGCCTTGAGCGCATCGTACAGCCGCACGCAGTTCTCGCGAATCATGCAGACGACCATCGCCTTGCCCTTGAGCGTGGCCGTCGCCTTGTCATCCTGGCTCTGGCGGATGTCGTAGACGTGGACCAGGTCACCGAAGACCTCGACGGTATCGGCCCCGCTGAAGGAGACAGGCGTGCCGGTGAACCCCAGCCGCCGCGCATTGGGCAGCGCCGCCCCGAGCCAGCGTGCAAAGCCCTTGGTGAACCCGTATTGGCTCCGGTGCGCCTCATCGGCGATCACGATCACATTGTCTCGAGTTGAGAGCACCGGATGCTCGGCCTCGCCCTCGCGCAGCGCGAACTTCTCGATCGTGGTGAAGATCACCTCGCCGCCCTGCGTCTGGAGCAGACCGCGCAGGTCCTCGACGCTCTTGGCGTGCTTGACCTCGCCCACCAGCGAGCGGGCCGAAACGAACTGGTCGTGCAGTTGCTGGTCCAGGTCCGTCCGATCGACCTGGATCACGAAGGTCGGGTTGTTCAGCACGGCCTCCCGCCGCAGCATCCCCACCAGGAAACACATCGAGAGCGACTTGCCTGAGCCGGTGGTGTGCCAGATGACCGCTTTGGCGATCGCCGACAGGGAGCGGTAGCGCTCACCCTCGAACTCGAACCCGTCCGCCAGCACCACGACCCGCACCGTCCGGCCCCGGTAGTCCCGGACGATCGCCGTTCCCGCGGGTGGTAGCCGTGGGTCCGCG
>JAEUIW010000010.1:0-42684 GCA_016794925.1 Phycisphaerae bacterium | reverse complement strand
CTCCCCGAGCGTGGCCCACTTGGGCGGCGTACGCCGCACGTCGGTCGGGTTGGCGAGTTGGGCCGCTCGGACACGGGCTCGTTCGGACAGGCCGCCTTCGGCGTTGGCCTGGATGCGCCACGCGATGCGGCGGAGGAGGTAAACGCGATGGCGGCTCTGAATCCGCTCGCCGAAGAGCTCGGCGTAGCGATCGTGCAGTTCGCCGATCGTCATCTTTTCCAGCGCCGCGAGGTCCTTCGAAACGGTTGTCGTCATGGGCAGGTCTCCAGATGCCCGCACCGCTAACGCGCGGTACGGTCAGACACACTGAGGCCGGCTTCCTCGCCCAGTTCAAGTTCGATGTCCGCTTCTTCTTGATGCTCCGACTTCGGGGCGTCGGGGGTCGCTGCAACCGCGTTAACAACAAGGCCCGTAGCCTTGGCGCGGCGGTGCCATCGCATCGCGCCCGTCGCGAGGATGGCGATCACCTCGCGGCGGCGCTGGTCGGCGGACAGATTGGCGTCATCGTCATTGGCAACCATCGGCGGTGCTCCCGGCTCGTCGTCGGACGATTGAGGTGGCGTGGGGGCGAGAAGGCAAGGCATGTCTTCTCCCCGGCTACATACGCCACGCGGAGGCGGGCTGTCCGCACTGGGCATGCGAGGGATCGATCTGATTCGAGTTGCGAGGTGGGATCGCCACCACCTTCGCTGCAGCGCTCACGCGAAGCGCGTCGATGCGTTGGCATCACACGGATCGAGTTTGCGTTCGAAATCGCCGTCGCCCCTGCTGGGCCCGCCACGTGTTGCCGACCCACGAGATGTCGAGTCACGGCTATAACGGCGTGCCGGGTGAGACGCAGAGACTCTGAGACTTTTTGGGTTTGGAAGCGTCCTCACAGGCCAGATGCCGCGCCCCGTGAGTCTCACCGCGCAAGTCGGTGAGACTTCCCGCGGTGGGGCATGTCGAGAGACTCGGCAAAACGCGGCCCGGAAACGCAAACGCCCCGGCCTTACGGCCGGGGCGTTCACTTCTAACGGGTGGGTCGCCCAGTTTCTGGACGACTCGGGCAATAGCGGGGGTAGGATTTGAACCTACGACCTCCGGGTTATGAGCCCGACGAGCTACCAGGCTGCTCTACCCCGCAATCAGTACTCAGGCTAGACCCCCATGCGCGACCAGTCAACTCGGCCCGGCAACGCCCACGCCGCGACTGACTCGCCGCAGTGCTGCGCTGCTGAGCTTTTTGCCGATTTCCCACACCGGACCGGGGAACTGGTTGCAGGCGCCGACGGTCTTCTCGAACGCTCGTGCCACGTCATCGGCGTCCGTTTCGCTCATCACCAAAGGCGGGATCAGCTTGATGATGTCCACGCGGTGGGCCGCGACCTGCGCCAGCATCCGGTGATCGGACATCAAGGGCATGAGAATGGCCTGGCAGAAGAGGGACTGGTCGAGCTTGTGCAGCAGGTCCCAGCCCATTCGCAATGACAGGCTCTCGGGGCGGCCGAACTCGATCCCGATCATCAGGCCCTTGCCGCGTATCTCCTTCACAATGGGCATTGCGCCGATCGCCCGGCGCAGACCGTTCAGCATCAGTTCTCCCACTCTCGCGGCGTGCTCGACGACCTTCCCCTCTCGCAGCACATGCAATGTCGCCAGGCCCGCCACCATCGCGAGGTCGTTCTGACCGAACGTCGTCTGGATTCGCGAGCAGTTTTGCATGGAATCGAAGACCGCACGGTTGATCCGCTCGCGCATCAGCACCGCCCCAACCGGCACGTACCCGCCGGAGAGAGCCTTTGCGACCACCATGATGTCGGGCTCGACGCCCCAGTGCTCGCACGCGAACATGCGTCCCGTGCGGCCGAAGCCCGTCTGAATCTCATCCGCGATCAGTGCCGCGCCGTGCCGGGAACAGAGGCGAGCCGCTTCCGGAAGGTACTCGTCGGAAGGGATGAAGACTCCCTTGCCTTGAATCGGCTCCACGACAAACGCGGCAACGTCGCCCGTGCGCAGTTCGCGCTCTAGCGCGGGAAGGTCGTCAAAGGGCACGAACGTGACCGGTCCGATGAGCGGGCCGAAGCCGTCACGGAACTCAGGGTGGCCGCAAAGGGCCAGCGAACCCATCGTCAGGCCGTGGTAGCCGCGGTGGCACGCAAGGATGCGTGCGCGACCGGTCGAGCAGCGGGCGAACTTGATTGCAGCGTCCATCGCCTCCGCGCCGGAGGACGCGAAGAACACGCTCTCCAGCCCACCCGGGCCGCCCCCGCCCGGCGCCGCGGCGCAAAGCTCCTTGGCCAGGATGCCCGACGTGCGGAACATCCCGATTCCGGGGAGGTTGGGTAGGCTCGCCCGCATGGCCTGCTCGATCGCATCGCGGACCACCGGATGATTGCGTCCGATGTTGAATACCGCGTACCCACCGAGAAGATCGAGATAGCGGTGACCTTCGTCATCCCACAGATAGGCCCCCTCGCCCCGAACGAATCGGGCGTCAAAGCCGAGCGTCTGGAGCACCCCGACCATGGCGGGGTTGATGTGGCGTGCGTGCAGTTCAAATGTATCGCGCGCGTGAGCCGCCAGCATTCGCTCCACGTCAAACGGAGGCACGCTCTCCGGGTCTGTTCGGATCGAATCCTGCATCGCACGGAGTGTAGCGTGCGCCGCCGAAAACCAACGCTCGGAAGCCATGGAATCGTGCCTCGCGCGACGATCCGATCGCGGACTCAGCGAGACTGTACCGGGTGGCTACATGCCGCCGGGCGGCATGTGAATGACGCGGGTATCCCAAGATCGTGGGCGTGACTGGTATCGGGTGGATTCGACCCTACGGCGCGCGAAACATATGGTCTCAGCGCCGTGCGGGTCGATACCATACCGAGTCGGGCGGAACCGTCATCGATGCAGTGGATTGATCGAATCAAGATGTGGACAGCGGTCTGGGTGATCGGCATCGCCGCGGCGAGCGTGAGCATGATCGCTTGGGCGGGTCTGCCGCTGCTGCCGGTGGTCGGGGTCGCGGTGGCGGCGTTCGTAGTCTCATTCAACAAGACCGCGAACCGGCTCGATCGGCCGACGTGCTTGAGTTGCGGGTATGACCTCTCGGGTGAGCCTGTGGGCGACCACGGCGCGGCGTGCCCGACGTGCGGCGCGGTCAATCCCCGCCGGCCGTTGGTCTAGCGCCGGCCCGCCCCCCGCACGCGTCATCCGCCGCGCAGGGCATGGCCGTATACTCGACGCTCGCTTTTCCCGCCGAGGCCAGTCGCGTGTCCGCCATCCAAACTCCGCAGCACATGCCGAGCCCCGATTCCGTCGCCCACGTGCCCCCTCGGACCGCTCGCGTGGTGGCACTCTGCGTCACCTGGAACCGCAAAGAGATGGTCTCGCGCGCGATCGAGGCTCTGGCTCGCCAACGGTACCCGTTGGATCATCTTGACCTCGTGGTGATCGACAACGCCTCGACCGACGGGACCCCGGTCTTTCTCTCCGAGCGTTGGGCGGCCGAGCGCATCATCGAGAATCCCACCGCGCGAGCTCATGAACCGGCGTTCGCGTGCCCGCCGCGCGTCATGGCAAACCCGCTCGCAAGGGGTTCGAATCGTGCCGGGTTCCGATCGTTCACCGTGGTGCGGAACGCGGCGAATCATGGCGGGTGCGGCGGATTCAACACCGGGTTGGCTTTCGTCGAGCACGCATTCGGCGCCGCGGGTGAATCGGGCGCTCCCGAGTACGTCTGGCTGGTCGATGACGACGCCGAGACCGCCCCCGACACGCTCGAGCACCTGACCCGCGTGGGCGCCAGTGACCCGGGCATCGGGCTCGTCGGCAGCCGAACCGTTCACTTCGACGATCGCGCCGAGACCATCGAAACGACCATCTACTTCGATTCGCGATCGGGCGCCATGTGCGATCACCCGCCGCCGCATCATCCCTTGCACCAGGGCCACACGGAATGGGTCAAGCGGACCGGAGGAGTGCGGGGCAAGCTGGAGTTTTCCGGCGCGCGCGACGTGGACGTCGTGTCGGCGTGCTGCATGCTGGCGCGGTGGAGTGGTGTCGCGAAAGTCGGATTCTGGGACTGGCGTTACTTCATTTATTGCGACGATGCCGACTGGTGCCTGCGGTTCGCGCGCGCGGGGTACCGCGTCGTGCTGAGCCTCGACGCCCGCGTGTTCCACTTGCCATGGAATCTCAAGCTGACGCCCGCGCGCATCTACTACGCCCAGCGCAACGCTGTCTGGATGGCCCAGAAAATCGTGCCCGAGGAACGCGTGCGGCCGGTCATGCTCCGATGGCTCGGTCGGCTCGTGTTCGATTCGTTGCGCGCGGCGAGTTGCCGCAGGCTCTTCCACGCGGACATCATCCGCCGCACCGCGGAGCACATCGTCTCCGGTCAGGGCGGGAAGCTCGTGGACGACGGGCCCAAGCCTGAGGATACGGTCGCGGCCCTCCGCCGCACCGGCGCCCTGACGCACGGCGGGCGGATCGGGGTAGTCTGCTGCCAGCACGGGTCACTCGACTGGGCGCGGGCGCTGCGGGACCGCGTTGCGGCGGCGTGCGAATCGAACGAACGTCCGACGTGGCAGTGGATCGTTCGCAACGACCTGCCGGGCGCAGCATCCGAGCAACTTCCCGGCTCCGACGTGAGCCGCGTGATTTATTCACGCGCCGCCCGATCACGGGCGTTCCGCAGGCAACTCCCGTTCGTGCTCGCACCGCCCGCAGCGGTGGTGATCTTCGATCAGACCACAGATTTCCCGTTCATTCGCGGCGGGTGGAACATCCACATCGACATGAAGAACCCGGCTCAGGCACAAGTCGAGCGCGATGGGCTGGGACCTCGCGTCCGCTTCTTTTCTCGTTGGCTCGGCACCACGATCCGGTCGTTTGTCTGGGCCGTCACGACCAAGCGCTACGTCAGCGCGAACCGGTACGGCTGACTCAGGTTGGCTTCGCCCGGCGGGGCTGACCGCCGCGAACACGCGCCTCGGATCAGCGTGCGGTGGGGCGCAGCTCGATCGTCCTGCCGATGTCCGTCGCCTTGTCGGACGTGTACTTCACGGCCACCTTCAATCCCTCCGGGCCTTCGATCAGAAATCTGAAAATGCGCCCGCCCCGACCCGGGATCGTCTCCACCTGCAGGCGATCCGGCTCATCACGCACGGGTGAGAACTGCGGCGTGAACCAGTCGCGCACGGTTCCACCCGCCACCACTCGGACCGGCGTCGCGGTTGCCCCCTCTCCCGGTGAGACCGTCAACAGGTCCGGCTCGCCGATCTTGTTGGCGCGAGCGATCCCGGAGCGCGTGGGCATGAGGTGGTCGTTCCGCACTTCCAGCGTCACGCTCCAGACGCGGTCACTCACGAGCGAGACCTCCGTGCGGCCGAACTTGAGCAGAGGCATCTGCTCGGCGTGCAGCACCGTGAACGCGAAGTTCCTGTGGCACTCTTCCTCCAGCATGAACGTGGGCGTCACGCGGCTGGACCACTTGTTCAGCCCGCCCAGCAGGACCTTGCCGTAATAGGGGTGATCGAACTCTTTGTACGGGGTGAAGTACTGACCGAACTGCAAGCGGTCTCGGATCAGCCACGACTGCTCGTCCGAACCGCTGTCCGTGGAGTCCTTCTGAAACCACTTCGCGTTGCTCCACATCTCGTTGGTGAACGAGTACACGCCGAGCGACTCGGCCGTCCAATTCACGAAGCCGCCGTGAACCGTGTACAAATCCTTGTAGATCACCATCGACTTGTAGAACGGAAGGAGCTGCTCCCCGATCCGCGCGATCTCGTCGTACACCTGCCGATCGTCGTTGGGGTACACGCTCTCGCGGTACGATGCGCCCGGGCCTCGCAAGATCATGCCGCCGGCGTTGTGGTATGACTGCACGCCCGCGATGTTCGGGTGCTCCAGAATAAACCGACCGATGGCACGCGGCTCGGGGTTCGAGAACGGGAACTCGCCCGCCCCGTACTGGACCGCGTTGGGTTGCCAGTCGCCGGGCCAATTGCGGTTCATGTCGTCCCCGCCCGGCCCGTCCTCGTTGATCTGGCCATCGCCGTCGCTGTCGATACCCTCAAAGCCGAGCCACCGCCAGGTATTCTCGGGCGGCCCCTTTTCGCCCGGCTTGAGCCTGGTGAACACCCTCGGGTCGGTCGGCGAGCGCACGAAATCCCCGTTCGGATCCTGCTTCCACATCTGCGTGATGGACCCGTCGCCGTCGAGGTCCTCCGGCCCATCCTCGTCCGCCGTCCCGTCGTCGTCGTCATCAACCGGACGCAGATTCGATCGCGACGAACTCGACGTGTTCACGGAATCGAACCAGTTCTGACGGCCGTCAGGATTCTGGGAAGGCAGCAGGTAGAACGCGCACTCGTCCATCAGACGCGTCAACCTCTCGTTCTTCCCGTACGCACGCGTCAGGTAATGCAGCGAGTAGAGCACCGCCTCGCCGGCCTGGATCTCGTTCCCATGAACGTTGCCGTCGATCCACATCGCCGGAATATCGGCGCTCCCCCGGTTCTTCGGCGCCGTGACGATCGCGACCCACAGCGAGCGCCCTTGCCCGGACTTGCCGATCTCCCTCATCTCGACCAGGTCGGGGTACGCCGCGGCGATCCGCTGGTACCACGATTCGAGTTCCTTGTAGTCGTAGTACCGATCGAACGGCACCTCGACCTTCGAGGGCATGAACTCCTGGGCGTGCGTTCGATCGATCGCGCCGCCGAACACACCCGCCGCCAGTGTCGCCGCCATGCCGAACCGTGCCATCACCGCGCCTCCTTCCCGTTCGCAGCCGGGGGGAGCGTGAATTCGTGTTCCATGGCACCGAACAGGTTGCACATGAACTTCACGCGGACTCGGTCGCCGGCCTTTCCTGTGATGATCCATTCCGGGCTGAACGTGCCGCCCAATCCGGCCACCGTCGCGCTGCGCTGGACCTTGGCTCCGCTGAGGATCGAACGTTGAGGAACTTCGATTCGCGCCAGAACAGGTGGCAGGCGTCCGAGCTTCTGAGCGATCGCGGTCGCGGTCGGGAAGTACCCTTCGTTGCTCAGAACGAAAGAGACTCGGTACACGCCGCCGCCAAGACTCTCGATACGCGGATCCGACTTCACCAATCGGGGGAGCTTGCTCAGCAGGTCCGACGCGAACCGGGTCTGTTCGTCGACGAGCCGCGCAACCTCGCCCGCGGTCGGGTTCAGCTTCAGCCCCGGCACGAACCCACCAATCTCTACCTCGCCCAGCTTCGGATGAGCGAACGCCGCCCACTCAACAAAACCCGCTTGTGCGGCCGTCGCGTCCGCTCCGATGTCTTTTCTCCGATCGTCCACGTACTTAAGCCACTTCGCGTCTTCTTGTGCCGCCTCGTCGCGGGCCTGAGCCTCACCCGCGCCCGGGGACCCCGCGGCGGGTCCGCCACCCCCGGTTCCGCCCCGGCCCGGCCCCCTACCGCGCCCGCGACCCTCGCCACCACCATCCGGTTGCTGCCCCTGACCGCCCGGCAGCGCCAACCCGGCCTCGTCATGATCGCCGTGCTTGGGCCCCGAAGTCTCTCCCGCGGGAGTATGCCCGGGCTCGGCATTCGCTCTCGCATCCGTCTTCTCGGCCTCCGGCTTCGCGTCGTCTTTTTTCTCGTCGGGCTTGGGGGGCTCCTTCTTCTTTACGAGGTCGGGTCGCACCCAGACCGGCGTCGAAAAACACGGCAGGCCGAGCTGCGTGTACGCCCACGCTGACAGCGAGCCGTCGTCGTCGGACTTCGCGGCGCCGGTGATCGAGGTGATCTCCTTGAACACGCGCGCGACTTCTTCGTACAAGCCCTTGTCTCCCGCCTCTATTCCGGCGGGGAGCGATCCGGTCTTGTCCGTCGCTCCACTCGGGGGCACGTTCAGCAGATTGTCCCGAGGGTCGAACACCAGCACCGCCGCGAGATTCGCTTTCCCGAGCATCCACCGGGCGAGCGCCAACGACTCGGGCTGGTCCAGCGCATAACGACCCGCACCATCCCGGAACTCCGGCCACCGATGCGGGAAGTTCATGCTCAATTCCACGCCGCCGATCCCATCCTCCCCAAACCTCCCGTCGCCGTCGGAATCGGTGCTCTCGATCAGCAGCGCGTGAGTTGGTCGTTCCCCCTTCGCACGATCCGCGCGACGCATCAGGCGCGGGTCCTTCTCATCGATGAGGTGCGTCGCAGCAAGCCCGCTCAACGGATCCGGGTTCTTCACCCGCATCGTGGTGATCATCCCGTCGCCGTTGAGGTCGATCGGTCCGTCTTCGTCGCTCCGTCGATCACGATCCGCATCGTCCGGTTCAAGCGTGCGTGCGAGCTCGCGCGCGGGCCGGACCGAATCGAGCCACGCGGCGGAGTCGGGGTTCAGGCAGGGCACGACATACAAGATGCGGCCCTCGGTCGCGTTCGGGTTTGCAGCGATCGCCTTCGCCACTCCCAAGACGGTCTCCATGCCGACCCGATGGCCCGGATGGAGCCCGGCCACGATCAGCAGCGCCGGCGCGGCATCGGGCTCCCGCCCCGCGTCCGGAGTGGCGCCGATTCGGATGAGGTGGAGCGGCCGCCCCTCACGCGAACTCCCGATCGTTGAGAGTGAAACCCCCGGACCGGCGACTTCTCTTACGCGCTCGTCCAACCACCAGGCGGGCGGTGCAGATGACGCACACACCATCGGACCGGCGAATGACAACGCGCTCAGACACACCGCGATCAACATGCTCGCTCCTCGAACAGGGGGACGCCCAGCATACACGCCCGCGCGACCGAGCACCCGGACGTCTCATGGCATGAATCCCGTCGTGGCATCCCCAACCAGGTGCACCGCCAGCGCGGTCGTCCGTCCCGGTGTGCCCAGCCCGGGACCGGCCACGACCACGACCGTGTCCCCGCGCTTGACCCAGCCTCGTCGGAGCAGGTCCGCGTCCGCTTGGGCGTTGAACGCTCCGACATGCACGGGCATCTCGCCCCGCCAATGAAGGGGGCGGACCCCTCGGAACAGGGCCATGCGCCGCGTCTCGCGCTGGGACGACGAGTAGGCCACGATCGGCGCGGCGTAGCCCATCTGAGAGAGCGCCCGTGCGGTCGCTCCGGTCTCGCTCCAGCAGATCACCATCGTGGCGTGTAGGTCGCGGGCCACCTGCCAGGCGCCATGAGCCAGCGCCATCAGGCGAGCTTCCGCGCGCGCCGCCCGACGCGGCGGGCTGGCATGCGCCGATTCGACGGCACGGTCCGATTCCGCCGCCTCGATCACACGCCTCATCATCGCGACCGCCTGCAGCGGGTATCGTCCAACCGCCGTCTCCGCGGAGAGCATCACCGCGTCGGCGCCGTCAAGGACCGCGTTCGCGACGTCGCTCACCTCCGCCCGGGTCGGCGAGGCATTCTCGATCATCGATTCGAGCATCTGCGTGGCCACGATGCACGGCTTGCCGTGCTGGTCCGCCTTGGCGATCAGGCGTTTTTGCACCATCGGCACATGAGCCAGGTCGATCTCGACACCCAGGTCCCCACGCGCCACCATGATGCCGTCACACACCGCCAGGATGGCGTCGATGTTCCTCACCGCCTGGGGCTTTTCGATCTTCGCGATCACGGGGATGGAGGCTCGCTTCCCTCCCTCTGCGACCGACCGCTCCACCGAGCACATCCCCTCCAGCGCCGATTTCAATTGGGCGACCTCGTCCGCCGCCCGCACGAATGACATGGCCAGGAAATCGACTCCGTGCCGCACCGCCCACGAGACGCATTCCCAGTCCCGCTCGGCCAGGGGCGGCGCGGAGACCTCGGTGTCAGGGAAGTTGATCCCTTTCGACGAAGTCAGCGTCCCCCCCACGACAACGCGGCAGCGCAACGCCCCCCCCGGTTCCGTCCCCAGCGCCAGCAGCCGGATCGCGCCGTCGTTGATGAGCACGCGTTGGCCTTCGTGTACGTCTCGCCCCAGCCACGCGCAAGTGGTTGGCAGGACCGCCGCCGCGGCGTCGCGTCTCCCTTCACACTCCTCGGTCGGCAACAGCACCACGTCCTCTCCCGCCGCGACTTCGATCCCGGACGCGGGCAGACGGCCAAGCCGAATCTTCGGGCCGGGCAAGTCGCCCAGGACGGCGATGGGCATGTCCGCCGCGTCCGCCGCGGCGCGAACGGACGCCAGCCGCCGCTCATGTTCGGCGAGCGTGCCGTGCGAAAAATTGAGACGGAACACGGAAACTCCCGCTTCGATCAAGCGGGCCACGAATTCGGGCGATTCGGTGGCCGGCCCGACGGTGGCGACGATCTTGGAGAGCGGCATCCGCGAGGGTAGTTCGCGCCGTGCGAGCGGCCTGCGCGAGAGCCATGGCGGATATCCTGTGCGGACGAACCCCTTGGGAGCGTCCATCCCACCCGAGCACGGAGCGCCGAATTGGCCGAACGAGCGAACCCAAACCCGACCCCTGACGAGGACCCGGCGGCCCTGACCTTTGAAGATGCGCTCGCCCGCGTCGAGGACATCATCGAACGCATCGATTCAGGAGAAGCCGGGCTCGAGGAAGCCCTCAAGGACTATGAACGCGGCGTGGCCCTCATGGCTCGCTGCAAGGCAATTCTCGACAGGGCCGAACAGAAAGTGGCCGATCTCACGGCTCAGATGGAGCGTGACGCGGCCGATCCGCCGAGTCGCGCAACCGGCGGAGATCCGCGGTGACGTTTCCCGAGCGACTCCTCGACCTCGGCGCCTCCATGGTCCCCTTGCTGTTCGCGCTCGCGTTCGGTGCGTGCGTGGGCTCCCTGATCAACGTGCTCGTGTACCGCCTGCCTCGCGGCATCGGGGTGGTCTTCCCGCCTTCGCGTTGTCCCGCGTGCGAGACGCGTCTCACGTGGCGTGAGAACATCCCGGTGCTGGGTTGGATGCTCCTCGGGGGCCGCTGCCGGTTCTGCAAGTCGCCGATCTCGATTGAATATCCTGTTGTTGAAGCCTCCGTCGCAACGCTGTTCGGGCTCTTCTACTGGCTCTGGTATGGATTCACCGGCAAGGGTGTATGGCTCACGGTACCCTGGGGTGTGCTCCGTCCGGAGTGGTCGTTGGCCGGACTCCCAGCAACCTGGCCGATTTTCATTGTCGTGCTCGCGTTGGTGAGTTGTCTGGTGGCGATGACCCTCACCGACGCCAAGACCTACTCCATCCCGCTCGTACTCCCCTGGTTCGCCACCGCCGTCGGGCTGGCCGGCCACACGCTGTGGGCGTCGTACGTGCAATGGAATTCAGGAGCCCTGCCGTACGTCGCAAAGGGCTGGATCAACTGGGAGTGGGCCCTGCCGACTCCGGGCGCGACGTGGTCGAGCGGGGGAGGGGCGCTCGGCTCCTGGACCTGGGTAGCGGCACCGTTGGGCGCGACGTTGGGACTGTGCATCTCGATGCTCCTGCTCCGATTTGGCCTGATCCGTCAGAGCTTCGCGGATTATGAGGCTTGGGAGGCCCAAACCAAGGCTGCTTCGGCCACAGCGAACCCCAATCCGGATGCGGGTTCCGCCATGTCTGCTCGCGAATCCCCCGCCGATCTGTGGATCGAATACCCCCATGCCCGTCGGGAGATGGTTCTCGAACTGGCGTTCCTCGCCCCGATCGTGATCGGCGCGTGGATCGGGGCCAAAGTGCCAGCGCAAGTCCTTTCAGAATCAGCACTTGCATCTGGTATCCCGCTCTGGCTCAGCGTGCTTGCGGGCTGCATGACCGGCTACTTTGTCGGCGCGGGCCTGGTCTGGGCTATTCGCATCGTCGCCACACTGGTGGTGGGACGCGAGGCCATGGGACTTGGCGACGCCCACCTCTTGGCCGCAGTGGGGGCCTGCGTGGGTTGGATCGATGCGGTGCTGACGTTCTTCGGCGCGGCGTTCGTGGGCGTGGCGTGGGAGATCATCAACCGGCTCCGCGGCGCCTCGGCCCGACGGGCCATGCAGTTCGGCCCCTGCCTGGCCATCGCGGCCGTGCTGATCCAGTTGCTCAAGCCGCTCGTCGAGCACGGCCTTGGGTTGATGTTGCGGCTCGGACCGGGGTCCGGACCGATGAATCTGCCTTGAGCCGTTTTTTCTCGCTCGATTTGACCGCACGCCTGTGGGCGATACGGTTTCTCCAGACTTCGCAGACGTCGGCAACGGAGCCGGCGCTTCGCAGGGATGCACTCGCTTTCGGAGCGGAACCATGATGAGCGGAACTTGGACCAAGCGACTGGCGGTCGGCGGACTCGGGATCCTCGCGGCCATGACACTGGTCATGGGCGGTTGCAACAATGACACGAAGGCGGAAAACGAACGCCTCACCACTGAGAACACCGGGCTCCGCACGGAGAACGAGCGCCTGAAGGACACGGTGGCCTCGCACAGCCAGCAGATCTCGTCGCTGTCCCAGCAGCTCAACAGCCGCCCGGCGCCCGCGCCGGCATACGAGCCCATGGCGGACCAAGGGGGCACGACCCGTTCGCGTGCGTCGCGTACCGGCGAGGACGTCGTCATCACCGTCGCCGGTGACGTGCTGTTCGGTTCCGGCCAGGCCACGATTCAGGCAGGCGCCCGCAAGGAGCTCGACTCGGTCGCGGCGCAGCTCAAGGGCAAGTACGCGGGGCACACCGTCCGTGTCGAAGGCTACACCGACAGCGATCCAATCAAGAAATCCAAGTTCGGCAGCAACGAGGCCCTCAGCCAGGCTCGGGCCGAGGCTGTCGAGAAATACCTGATCTCGAAGGGTGTTTCCGCCAGCCGCATCAGCGCCGTCGGCATGGGTTCCGCCAAGCCCAAGGGGACCAAGAAGGACAGCCGCCGTGTTGAGATCGTGGTCCTGGGCAACTGACGTCCCGACTCGGGTGTTCGCGCTCTGAATTGCATCGACCGCCGCGGCAGTCCGCGGCGGTTTTTTCATTCCCGCACGCCAGGATCATGTTCCCGTTCCGAACGCTCGGGCCGCCAACTCGGGCAGCGCCGCGCCCGCCCGGGCTCGGATCGAGACGTCGAAACGGCCGGATGCTGGCGTTTCCTGCGGATTGACCTCGATCGTGCCGCTGCCGCTCGCGGCCGCGAGATCCACGAAGCCGGCGGCGGGATAGACCGCCGAGCTTGTCCCGACGGACATGAAGCAATCGCACGTTCGCAGTGCGCGGGCCGCGGCGTCCAGGGCCGGGATCGGGAGCATCTCGCCGAACCACACCACCGCCGGTCGCAGGAGCCCGCCCCACGCCGAGCGGGGCGGGAATTCGCGAAACGGCGAGGGCGGCGGCTCAAGCTCGTTGCCGGTGGCCGTGCATCGCCACACCACGATCGTGCCGTGCAGCTCATGCACGTTCGCGCTCCCGGCTCGGTGATGGAGCCGGTCCACGTTTTGCGTGAGCAGCGTGAACCGGCCGCCGCGCCGGATCAACCCGCGCTCGATCGCGACGAGGGCCGTGTGGCCCGCGTTCGGCTCCGCCGCGAGGCAGCCAAGACGGCGGTGGTCGTACCAGCGCGTGACGACCTCAGGATCGCGTGCGAACGCCTCGGGCGTCGCCAGCGTCGCGGGATCGAAGTCCTTCCATAGCCCCCGCATGGTGTCGCGGAATGTCCGGATCCCGCTCTCGGCTGAGATCCCCGCGCCGGTGAGAACCACCACATGCTTGGCCCGCGCGAGCATGCGCGTCGCTCGCTCCATGTCGCGTTCGGCGGGGGTCATTTCCCGATCGCGCTCCTCCGCACAGCGCGGCTATTGCTGCCGATCCGCGGCGTCGATCTGCCGGCCCAGCTCGGCCACGCGTGGGTCGCCCGGGAGCCGCTCGTGTGCGCGCAGCCAGTACCGACGCGCCGCCGCGCGATCCCCGGCACGCAGGTGCGACTCCGCCGTCATGGCGAGCAGTTCGGCATCACCGGGGAACAACTCGCACGCGCGTCGAAGATACGCCGATGCGGCGGCATGATCGCCCACCAGGTCGCACGCCCGCCCCAGCGACGTGTAGTCGCGAAACACCGGCGGATACGCCGCGAGCGCGTCCTCGTACAGCTCGCGGGCCGCCCGCGGCGCCCCGAGCGTCAACGCCAGCGAAGCCGCCATCACGTAGGGGTGCGGGTTGCTCAGTCTCGAGAACCCCGTCGCGGCGGCGAACGGCCACGGCCGGGGAAGACGCGCGCGTAGGTCCGCGAGCCAGCGGTCCCCCCGGCTCGCCAGGTCCAGCCGCGCCACATCCGGCGCCGTGCCCTCGGGCAGCAGGACCGCCGCCGTCTCGTCGGCGTACGCCAGCCGCCAGCGCAGCTGCCTTGCCACGAAGTCGATCAGCGACGTCATCGCCGAGTCCAGCACGATCGCCCTCACATTGTTCGCGCGGCAATGCCCGAGCAACAACTCCGGGCGATCCATCAGGCGCGTGTAATCCTCCGCGAGGCCCGCCACGGCGCGAGAATCGATGAAAACCCGGAATCCCCGGTGCGCGAGGTACGACCCCGCGAACTGCGTGCAGAACACATTGCCGTCGATCGCGTGCGCCCGAAGGAAATCCGCCGCGCCGTCGGGAAAATGGTTCCTCGCGATCCCGACGCCGAACTGGTTCGTGTCGCCCTGCCGGATGTTGTAGCGATCCGTAAGCAGCTCGCGCGCCTGGTAGAGGCACACACCCGTCACCAACGCCGCCACGGCCATCGACCACCACCGCCGGCGATGCGCACGCCCGATCGAATCCGTCGCCGGCGTCGATCCGTCCGGCGACAACCCCCGGGCCGCGATCGGCAAGGCCACCACCGCGAAGAGCATGAGGTTCCGCACGGCGGCGACCGAGAGCAGCAGCATCGCCGCGCTCAGCAAGATGAGGAACAGGCCCTGGCGACGCGACGCGAACAGCACCGCGATCGCCCACAGCACGAGAAGCGCTTTGTAGTAGAAAAACGCGGTGTAGTGCTGCGACATCGTGAACGGCGACGACAGTTCGGTGATGATCGACTTTTCCAGCTCCGCCCCCCCCGACGCCGCGCCGGGCAACAGCCTCGTCGTCAAGGCCTGCACCGCCGACCGAACTCCCGGGATGAACGCCAGCGCGACGATCGGTGCGGTCAGCGCCGCCGCGATCGCCACCCCGCGCCACGCTCCGCTCGCTCCCACGGCCCGATCCACCCAGCCGCGCGCCAGCAAGACCATCAGCAGCCACGCCGCCCCGAGCGTCACCCCCAGCAGCGGCGCCATCACAACCAGCTGACGGATCCCGACACCCGGCAACACCGCCGCGAGCTGCTGCACCGGGACCCGCAGACCCTCAACCCCGTACGGCGTCGCGAGGCACGCCCCACCCACGAGCGCCGCCGATGCACACGCTTCCGTGATGCGCCGGCCCGAGCCCGGGGCCCACGCGCCGTCCCACACCCGCCGATGCCCCGCCCCCAGGATCTCGCACCCGGCCCAGAGGCCCGTGATCGCCGGCCCCAGCAGGAAAAGGGAATGCGTGTTGCTCCACGCCACCTGCAGGACCGGCAGCAGCAGGATCCAGCGTGTGGGATGACGCCGGCGGTGCTCGATCAGAAACACGAACGCCGCGAGCAACAGGCACGAGACGATCTCGGGGCGCGCGACGAATCGCTGGCTCGCCGACAGCGCGGCCACCACGGTCACGCCCGCCGCCACATACGCGTTCACCCCGCGTCGCGCGCCGCCCGACGGCGCGCCCAGCCAGGCCGTCCCCGCCGCCAGCGCGAACGTCACGAGCACGGCCACGGCCTTGAGGATCACGGCTCCCTCGTGCCCCAATCGCGAAACCACCCAGCGCAGGCCGACGCAGTAGGCCCAGCCCGTCTCGATGCGAACCGAGCCGGCCCGCGAATACGTGAACACATCCCCGGCCGGCAGGCCGTTCTGCGCGATGAACTCCCCCGTGGCCAGCTGCCACCAGTAGTCCACGTCCCACACGCGCCGCAGCGCCAGCATCACGATGAGCACGCCCACCGCGACCGCCAGGTACAGCAGCAACGGCCACTCGGCCCGTCGCGATTGGGGTGGCGCGTCCACCGCGGACGGCCCACCGCTCGCCCCGGACGAGCGCCGACCCCCGTGCCCGTCATGATCGACCGGTTTCGCCGGGGCCGTTCCCGCCAGTCCGCTTCCGTCCAAGACGTCCCTCCCAGGGTCAGGCCGGGAAATCCCACGGCGTGCCCGGCACGTACCCCACCAGGTCGTACAACTCCTGGCGCGTCTGCATCTGGCCCACGAAGCCCTGCACGCTGCCGTCCCGCCGCAATTGCTCCAGCGCCCGCGCCACCGCTCCCATGGCGACCCGCAGCAGGCTCACCGGGAAGATCACGCACGAATACCCCATCGCCTCGAACGCCGACAGGGTGATGCTCGGCGTCTTGCCGAACTCGGTCATGTTCGCGAGCAGGTACGGCGCGGGTCGCCCGGATCGGGTCCGCGTCGATGACAACGCCGCGCGAAAGCGCGAGAACTCATCCGCGGAGATCAACCCTTCCGGAAAGATCATCTCCGCGCCGGCCTCCACGTACGCTCGGGCTCGGGACGTCGCCGCGTCGAACCCCTCGACCCCGCGGGCGTCCGTGCGCGCGCACACCACGAAGCCCCGCGCCGCCTCGCACTCGCGCGCCGCGCGGCAGGCCCACTCGATCTTTTCGCACATGTGATCGACGCCGACGAGCTCCTTGCCGTCGAGATGCCCGCACCGCTTCGGGAACTTCTGATCCTCCACGTGCAGGCCCGCCGCCCCGGCCCGCGCGTACTCGACCACCGTCCGCCGGACCATCTCCGCCTCGCCGAAGCCCGTGTCCGCGTCGGCCAGAACCGGCAGGCCCGATGCGGACGAGACCTCGCGGACGGTGCGGGCAAAGTGCTCGAGCGTCAGAAGACCGACGTCCGGGACGCCCGCCGCCACGCTGGTCGCCGCGCCCGAGACGTACGCGGCGCGGAACCCGGCCCGGGCCACCGCGCGGGCGCACAGGGCGTTGAACGCCCCCGGCGCGGCCAGGCAGCCCGCGTCCATCTCGCTCCTGAACCGCTCACCGGGGCTCCGTGTCATGCCCGATGGTACCGGGGTCGGCCCCACGCCGTCCCCCCGCCCGGAGCCCCCGGGGCTCAACCGCCCCCGCGCGCATCCGTCCCCGCGAGCGAAGCCTCGATCCGTTCCAGCCGGCGTGAGATCGCCATGATCTCCGTCTGCGCCTTCACGTTCACCTGGTAGTCCAGGTCGATGCGGAGCCGGTCCTTCTCGCTCTGGCGGTTCTGGCTGACCATCACGAAGATCGACAGGAAGATCGCCTCGAGCGACACCACCATTGTCAGCAGTCCGAATGGGAACGGATCGAACACCCACCGCGGCTGCGGGTTCGCCTCGCCGAACGGACCGTACAGCACGCTGCCCAGCGTGTTCAGGCCGATCCAGGCCCCGAACCAGCTCAGGTGGAACACCGTGAACCACTGGCTCGCGGCCACCGTCGCGATCATGTCGCTCGCCCGCTGCCACACCGTGGTCCGCGTCCGCTCGAACGCCGAGTTCGGGTTCGCCAGGCCGCGGATCGCTTCGTTCGCGGCCCGCTGCCGCGCGCCCATCACCGTCAGGATGTCCAGCGCCGCGTCCGGGTGGTCGTGGACGAAACGCCGGAACGCTTCCCGGCTCAGCACGAGCAGCGTCGTGGCCTCCGCCGCTCGCACCGTCGCCGTCCGGGCGCCCCCGTCCAGCAGCGAGATCTCGCCGAAGAACCCGCCCGGGCCCAGGTGATTCAGCAGAACATGCTCGCCCCGCTCGTTCGGCACGCTGACGTCGACCCGCCCGGCATCGATCACGAACATCGAGCCGCCCGATTCCCCGAACCAGCACACCGCGTCCCCCGGCGCGACCTCCCGCCGCTCCAGCGAGGCCGACAGCGCCCGGCTCTCCGTCTCGTCCAGCTTGCAAAAGAGCGGGATGTGCCCCAGCGGTCCGCCCGCCGCGCCGCGCGCGACCGAACCGTCCGCGGCGACATTGACTGGCGTCATTCCATCCGCTCGCGTGTCGGACGACATGCTCGTAGCCTAACGACTCCCCGCCCCCGATTCACGCCCGCTCACGGGCACGGGTCGTAGATGTGGTTCAGGAAGTCGAAGAAATCAAAGTCGTCCACGCTGCCGTCGCCGTTGATGTCCGCGACCATCTGGCCGGCGAACAGCGCATTCAGAAAATCAAAGAAATCAAAGTCGTCCGCGCTGCCGTCGTCGTTGAAATCGTTGCCACACGGATCCGAGTAGCGCACCGTCACGGTCGCCGTGTTGGACGAGCCCGACGGCGTCAACACCCGGAAGGTGAACGTCTCCTTGCCGGTGGCGCCGGCGGTCGGCCGGATCAGCCGGTACGCGCCCTGGATGCCCGGCGTCACCGTCGCGTGCGCGAGCACCGGGAACGACTCGTACACCACCGCGGACGGGTCCGTGTCGAACGCCGCGGGCAACTCGACCACGCCCGTCTGGCCGGGGTTGATCCGCTTCGTGTACGAGTACGCGACCGGCGGCGCCCCCGAGGGCGTGCCGGGGTCGAACGAGAGGTTCACCGTCACCGGCGCGCTCACCGCGCTCGTCCCGTCCAGGAACAGCGCCCGCGCCACCACCCGGCTGACGCCCGCGCCCAGCGACTGCCCGCGCAGCTCCATCGACGACGACGCGGCCGAGCTCGCCGCGACCACGCGGGAGTTGCTCAGCAACTGGACCTCGCGCACGCCCCACCCCGAGGCGGACACGTTGAACATCATGCTCTGCGCCAGCGTCCCCGTCGTGACCGGCGCCGTCAGCGACACCGCCCGTCCGAAATTGCCCGTCGTCAGCGTCCCGCTCCAGACGCCGGTGTGCCGCGCCGAGGCGCTGTCGATCGCGTACACCCGGACATCGTGCGGGCCGTCGGGCACCGTCCGCGTGTCGAAGCTGAACGCCGACCCGCGGTTGACCTTCTGGCGGAACACGCCATCGACGAACAGCGAGAAGTTCACCACCGACGCGCCGGGCTTGGTCGCCGTGCCCGTCGGCGTGAACGCAAGCGTGCCGCTGGCCAGCGCCGGCAGCGCGGGGGCGTCAACGATCGGGAAATAGGCGAACGGCCGCGTCAACGGGTCGCCGATGAACAGGTCCTGGAAGGGCATGAAACCCAGCGAGCGGAACCAAGCCTCACCCAGCGAGGCCCCCTGCGCGTACCACACGTGCAGGCGCGAGTGCGGGAACTTGCCCGTGTAGTTGCAGGGCTCCTCCACGGCCCCCGCCGTGCCGGAGGCGCCCTTCGCGATCCACCGCGACATCTTGGTCTGCGACGTGTCATCGAACGTCGCCGCGAACGACGTCAGGTGATCGCAGAACGAGCCCGGGAGCACGCCGTAGCCCGCGCCGTCGATGTTGTACACCGCGAACCCGGACAGAATCCCCAGCGAATCGAACCGGTCGATCGGCAGCAGCCCGCTGATCTTCTCCCCGACGTACCCCACGCTCGCCAGGTCCGCGATCGCCTGATTGAACTGCGTGTTGCGCACATTCCGGGCCGGGTCGGAGGTGTTGTTCATGTAGTAGAAACGACCGCCCCCGGCGTTCTCCGGCCGGCGCGTCCCGTCCACCGCGACCGAACGATCGATCATCGCCCGGATCTCCTCCACCGAATTCCCCTGGAAGCCCGTGTACCCCAGCAGCGTCCCCAGGTAGTACTGACGCGCCCGGCTGTCCGAGTTCGCGAACGCCCCCCCGTAGTACTTCTGCGTCGAATAGAACGGCACGAACGTCTTCGAATTGGCGGTGTACCGGTTGGCCTCCGTCGAGGCCAGTGTCGCCGAGAGCACCTCGTCGCTCACGAACGTCAGCGAGTACGCCGACGGCAGCGCCACCCGGTTCACCGGGAAGCACCCGTCGCTCAGCAGGTTCGATGCGCCCAGATAAAAACTGTCGATCGGCGCCAGCACCACGTAGTCCGCCTGCGCGCTCAGGCCCCGCGCCGCCAACTCCGAAACGAACGCCGGCTGCAGCGTCGTCACGAACGCCTGGTACGAACCCGGCGCCACCGAGTCGAGGTAGATTACGTTCGCGTCCGGGATGTTCCGCGCCTGCCGGTAGTAGTTCCCGAGGTACATCGACGCCGCGTCCGTCGGATCGATGATCAGGATCACGTTCTCGCCGCTCCCACCCGCCAACGCGCCTCCCGTCAGCGCGGCCGACACCGCCAACCCGGCGATCCCACGAATCAGAAACCGCTCGTTGGCCTTGCTCATGCCTTGCTCCATGACGCCCACCGTGGCGCCGACCTTTAGCGTACCCAACGCGCAGCGATACGAATTGAGTTATGGGACTATATCGAGCACTGACGCGACCCCACAAGAGTGCCACAACACTGGCCCCGCCGCAACTCGTTCGCTTCCAACAGCCCCGGAATCAGGTCCGCACAGGGATCGCGGCGGGACCTCTTTGCGGTGGTTGCCTGCTGCCCAAGCGATCCCCATCCCCGGCGGGTCGAGCCGCGTTAGAGTCTCGCATACGCGCCCACGTTCGCCCGCGCTGTCTCCGGAGATCCCATGCTCGTCCGTACCGATGAGCCCATCGAAATCGGTACACCAACCGGCCCGATGCGAGCCCACGTTTTCCGCCCCGCCGCCGACGGGAGGTTCCCCGGGATCGCGCTCTTCTCCGAGATCTTCCAGATCACCGGCCCCATCCGCCGCCTCGCGACGTCCCTCGCCGGACACGGTTATCTGGTCGCCGCGCCCGAAATCTTCCACGAGTTCGAGCCCCCGGGATGCGTGCTGCCCTACGACGAGGCGGGCGTCGCACGCGGCAACGCGCACAAGAAGTCCAAGGAACTCGGCGCGATCGACGCCGACGCGCGCGGCACGCTCGACCTGCTCAAGTCCATGGCCTGCTGCAGCGGCAGCCTCGGCTCGATCGGCTTCTGCGTCGGCGGCCATCTCTCCCTCCGTGCCGCTATGGAACCGGACGTGCTCGCGGCCGCCTCTTTCTACGCCACGGATGTTCACTCCCGCACCCTGGGACGAGGCGGGGACGATTCGCTCGACCGCCTCGGCGAGATCACCGGTGAACTGCTCCTCGTCTGGGGACGCCAGGACCCGCACGTTCCCCGCGAGGCGCGCGAGCGCATTGCACGCGCCCTCGGTGACGCCGGCGCCAACTACCAGTGGATCGAGCTGAACCAGCAGCACGCGTTCATGCGCGACGAGGGGCACCGCCACGACCCCGCCGCGGCCGCGATCTGCTGGGCCCTCACCCTCGACCTGTTCCGCCGACGCCTGCGTGGCACGACCGCCGATCCCACCCGGTGATGCCGCGCGTCGTCACATCGCGCCGCGGCGAACGGGTCGTGCGCGCCGCCGGAATTCGTCGCCCCGGCCGCGGCGACCGGCAAGGTACACTGCGCGCATGCGGAACCTGATCACCCACCCGCCCCGCCTTCCGCTCATCGCCGCCTCGATCTTGTCGGCGGACTTCGCCCGCATGGGCGCCGAATGCGACGCGATCCTGAACCAGGGCGCCGACCTGCTGCACGTGGACGTCATGGACGGCCATTTCGTGCCCAACCTCACCATGGGCCCGGACATGGTGCGCGCTGTCCGCCGCGCGGTTCCCCGGGCGTTCCTTGATGTTCACCTCATGGTCCGTGATCCCGATCGTTTCGTCGGGCCTTTCGCCGAGGCCGGGGCCGATCACCTGACATTCCACATCGAGGTCACGGGGCCGGGTCGGGCCGAGACGTTGGCGGAGCGCGTGCACGCGTTGGGATGCACAGCCGGCCTGGCGTTCAACCCCGGCACCTCGGTGGATGACGTGCGTTCGCTTATCGGTCCTTTTCAGCTCTTTCTCGTCATGTCCGTCAACCCGGGATTTTCAGGACAGGCGTTCATCACCGATGTGCTCCCCAAAACTGAGGCGATCGCTGCATCCGTTAAATCGGATCAACGAATCCAAATGGATGGCGGAATCAAGGTCACGAACAGTGCACAGGTCCGCCGTGCGGGTTGCGATGTCATGGTTGTCGCCTCGGGGTTGTTCGGCGCATCGCCAGTCGAACGCCCGCGAATTATCACCGAATTAAGGGGTGTTCAATGAGTGAACAAGTGCGGTTTTCCACCGGGACCTGAATTCGAGACACGGTGTTGTTTCGCCATAAATGTACAGTAATTCGCCGATAATCGGCGAATAATCGTGTTTTGTTTGGTATTTGTCAAAATACCGAGTAGACTGTGTTGTTGAAACGCAAAGACGCGGGTCGATAGACTCCCTATTCACGTTCGCGATTGTCCTGATGTCGAGGCCAGGGGAATTGGACCGCACGCTGGCGATCGGACCACGGCCGACGCCGGAATCACGAACGAGCAAGATCCCAAGGAGACGCTTCGGGCCAGACAGTCGGAATGTGGTCGCCAGACCGGTTCCCGTTGTGCGAGCCCGGACCTGTTCGCTTTCGGATCGCTGCAAGGAAGACGCGATGACCCAAACCACCACCCGCACCTGGACCGAGGTCAAGACGCCACGCAAGGCGGCGATCCCGGAAGGGCTGTGGCTCCGGTGCCCCGAATGCAGCCAGATGATCTACCGGAAGCAGATGGAGGCCAATCTCCACGTCTGCCCGGAATGCCAGCACCATTTTCGGATCGGGGCCGCCGAGCGTGTGGCGCAGTTGTGCGACGCCGGCTCCTTTGAGGCCATGTTCGCGGGGCTCGCTCCGACCGACCCGCTCGGATTCCGTGACCTGAAAGATTATCCGGACCGTCTCATCGCGGAACAGGTCAAGACCGGGGCGCCGGACGCCATCAAGGCGGGCACCTGCTTCATCAAGGGTCGTCAGGCGATGCTGTGCTGCCTCGATCTGCATTTCATGATGGGTTCCATGGGGAGCGTCGTGGGTGAGACCATCACCCGGGCGATCGAGACGGCCACCGAACGCGACCTCCCGCTCATCATCGTCAGTTGTTCCGGCGGGGCCCGCATGCAGGAATCGGGCCTCTCGCTGATGCAGATGGCCAAGACCAGCGCGGCCCTGGCCCGGTTCGACGACAAGAACGGCCTCTTCATCAGCGTGCTCACCGACCCGACCACCGGTGGAGTCACGGCCAGTTTTTCCATGCTCGGGGACATCATCTTCGCCGAGCCCAAGGCGTTGATCGGCTTCGCCGGGCCGCGGGTCATCCAGCAGACCATCCGCCAGGAGTTGCCGGAGGGTTTTCAACGTTCGGAGTACCTGCTGGAGGCGGGCATCGTGGACCGCGTCGTGCCCAGGTCGCAGCTCCGCAACGAGATCGCCCGAGTGATCGACTTTGCGGGCAAGTGATCCGAACAACCCTCCGGGCGCCGCGCCCGATCGAGAGGGTGGCGACCCGCGCCGGTGCGGTCGGCCCGCGTCCGCCCGGGCGCTGCTGTCGTGCGGGCTGCTGCACGGCGCGCTGACCGCCCTCAGCATCGCGCCCTTCGGGCTGTGGCCGCTGGCGTTGCTCGCGCTGGCGCCGCTGGCCTGGGCGGCGGATCGCGCCGGTCCCCGCCGCACCCGTGCGGGCCTGCTCGTCTCGACTCCGATGCTGGGCGTGTGGCTCTGGGAGCAGCGCTGGGTCGCGGACGTCACCGCCCCGGGATACCCGCTGTTCGCCCTCTATCTCTCGATCTATCCCGGTCTGTGCGTGGCCCTGAGCGCGTGGCTCCTCGGCGCCCGGCCGCTGCGTCGGACGCCCGCGTGGCTCATCGTCGCGACGACCTGGTCGGGATTGGAGTTCGCGCGGGGCGAGTGGGTGCTGGGCGGCTACGCCTGGTATCTGACCGGGCACCCGCTGATCGAGTGGCCCGCGCTCGCGGGCGCCGGCCGCGTGGTGGGCGCGTACGGCGTCTCCGCGTTGGCGGCGTGCGTCGGGGCCGCGTGCGGCTCGGCCCTGTCGCGCCCGCACGGACGGCCGCTGGTGAGCCTGGCCGCCATCGCCGCCGCGTGGCTCGGGCTGAGCGCCCTGGGCGGCCTCGGGCCCGGGCCGCGCGATCCCGCCCCGGCGCTCCGAGTCGGTGTCGTTCAGACGAGCGTGCCGCAGGACAACAAGAACGGATGGAGCGTGGAACGCCGGATCTCCGATTTCAGGAGGTTCCTTGAGCTCTCACGCGCCGCGGCCGCGAACGCGGGGGAGCGGCCCGACGTCGTGATCTGGCCCGAGACGATGTACCCCGGCGGGCCGCTCAACCCCGACGCCATCGAAGCCCTGGACCGGGCCGGTATCGTCTGGCGCATCGAGAGCGGCGAACTGGCGAACGAGCGCATCCCCGCGACCCAACTGGCCACATTGCTCAGGCAGGTCCAGGCCTCGGACGTCGTCGCCCCCATGCTCGTGGGCGCGACGGCGCTCGAAGGTCTCGCGTTCGAGCCCCTCGACGGCGGCCGCGTGCGCGAGCGCAACACGGCCCGGCGCAACAGCGTGTTCCTGCTCCGGGATGGGCGGATCGAGACGGAACGCTACGACAAGCGCGTGCTCACACCCATGGGCGAGGTGATCCCGCTCGCGTGGCGGTGGCCCGCGGTGCAGCGCTGGATCGTCGGCCTCGGAGCCCCCGGGATGGACCTTGACTTGCGACCCGGCGAGCTCGACACGGTCTTCACGATCCCGGCCGGACCGGCGGGAGCTTCCGCCCGTCTGGTCACGCCGATCTGCTCGGAGGCGACCAACCCCTGGCGCTGCCGAGCGCTCGCGTACGCCGGCGCGATCCGCAGGGCCGACGTGCTGGTGAACCTGAGCAACGACGGCTGGTTCGGACGGGTGAACGCGGGCCGGGAGCACCACCTGCTCGCGGCCCGCTGGCGCTGCGTCGAGCTCGGGATCCCCATGGTCCGCGCGGTGAACACCGGGCTCTCCGCGGTCATCGACCCGTGGGGTCGAATCGTCCGCTCGGGTCCCGAGCCGAACACGGACGGCGTCATGGTCGTAGACGTCCCCATTCCGTCGGTCGCCGCGGCCACGATCTACGGCGCCCGGGTCGGTGACGCGACGGGCTGGGCGTCATTCGGTTTGACGGTGGCGGGGCTGGTCATGACGATATGTTCGGGACGCGCGGCGACCAGAGACAACACATCCGACCCCGGGAGCCTGTCATGAACATCCGTCTTCTCGCCCTGGTGCTGATCGCCGTCGCCGGCGGGTGCCAGCCCGCCGCGCGATCGAACAAGCCGCTGGGCGGCGACTCCACCGGCGGCTCCGCGCCGAGCAACGCGACGTCGATCGCCGACTACCAGCACGACGCGGTGGCGCTCTCGCAGCTCCGCGAGCGAGCCTTCGAGGAGATCGGACGCGAACTCACGAGCGACTGGGCCGAGGCGAGGGCCAACGCCGTGGAAGCGTTGCTGGCGTCGCCGCAGCGCCTGGCCGCGGCCGTGCGTGACGGGCTGCTCGACTCGAACGTCGGCGTGCGGACGGTCAGCGCCATGGCGGCCGGAAAGGCCCGGCTCCGATCGCTCAGCGACCGGCTCCGGCCGCTCGTGTACGACCCCTCGCCGTACGTCCAGGCCGCGGCGGTCTTTGCGCTGGTCCGCTCCGGCTCGAGCACCGACCCCTCCCCGCTGGCCGCGATCCTCAAGGATCCGTCGGCACGGGTGCGGGCCCACGCCGCGTTCATCCTCGGGGAGCTGGGGAATCGAACGGCGGTCCCGCTCCTGGCGGAAGCGGCTCGCGAAGCGGTGCCCGGTGCAACGCCCAACGAAGAGCGGGCCCTGCGGCTTCAGGTTGCCGAAGCCATGTACAAGCTCGGCGAGACCAAGTCGGTCCACGAGATCCGTGCCGCGCTGTACCCTTCCAAGCCCGAGGACCTGGAGGTCGCGGCGCTCGCGGCACAGATGCTCGGCGAGCTGCGGGACCGGGAGTCGATCACGCAACTCGTGTTCCTGACCACCAAACCGGACGCGCAGGGCGCATTGATGCCCGCAGAGGTGCGCCTGGCCGCCGCGATGAGCCTGGGCAAGCTCGGGTTGCAGCAGGGTGCGTTCGTGGCCCAGGAATTCGCCGGAAATTCGAACCCCGCGCTGCGCGCCCAGGCTGCGTCCGTGTACGGGCAATCTCGGTTGCGAGCCAACTTGGCGCCGCTCTCGAATCTGCTGTCGGACACCCACCCCCTGGTGCGGCTCGCGGCCGCGGCCGCGGTGCTGCGTATCACCGAAGCGGGGGTGTCGGATGCGGGGGGCCCGTGAATCCTCACTCCGTTACCTTCGCCGCACACGCGACGGTCGCGGGTCGCGCGACGAATTGGGGCGAACAAACTCACGCTCCGAACGGCGTTTGACAGGGTACGTCCGTTCCTGTTACTAATGGTGGCGACCCGAGCCGTGAGCGGGTACGCTTAGCCCCTCCCCGGTCGATCAGAACCGTGTGCGCGGCACGCGAGCACGCGGCACAGTCGGTCGTCGAGGAGGACGGGGGAGGGTGGGTGGGGAATCGCGAGGGGGTTGCGTCGAGGTGATGGAACCGTCGGGCGGCGGGACGGAATAGGCATCGTGGTGGGTCGAATCGGGAGACGATCGTGCACATCGTGACCAAGATCCTGGTGGTGTTCGGAGCAATCCTGGCCGTGCTGGTGGCGGCTCTGACCGTGGCGTACTCGTCCAACGCGGACGCGGTGCGCACCGGGTACAAGGACATCGAGGCGAAGGTCAAGGCCGCGGAATCATCGCTGGCCGCGGAGCGGGCCTCTCGCTCGGGCGAAGTCGGCGAGCTCCAGAAGGACAAGGACCGCCTCTCGACGGCGGTGCGCGATGCCGAATCGCTCGTGGCCAATCTCCAGAACGACAAGGGCCGCCTGGAGGCGCGCGTGAAGCAGGCCGAGGCCGAAGCCCAGGCCATCTCGGGCAAGATCGATCAGCTCGGCGCCACGGCCAACACGCAGGCCGCGCTGCTCAAGGTCCTGAGCGAAGAGGTCACCGCACTCCGCACCCTGCAGCTCGAATCGAACAAGCGTGAGATCCAGTTGGTGGACCGCATCAACGACCTCGACAGCCAGCGCGAGGTGCAGGAGCAGAACCTGCGGGCCCTCCAGGAGCAACTCGCCGAGGCGCGTCTGGCCCTCGAAACCGCCAAGCAGGGCGGCGACACCAAGACGCCGGGCGCCGTGATCGCGTTCGAGGACTCCGGCCCGCCCATCCAGGCCCGTGTCCAGAAGACCTTCACCACCCCCGCGGGCAAGGAGATGGCGGTCATCAGCGCCGGCTCGGCCCGCGGCATCAAGAAGAACATGAAGATGGTGATCTCGCGTAACGGGCAGTTCGTGGCCAATCTCGTGGTCGACACCGTCGATAACCAGATGTCCACCGCGACCATCGACAAGCTCGGCCGCACCGTGGACGTGCGCGAGGACGACATGGTGCTCAGCCGCATAGGCGGCTGAGCGCGAGACCGCCGTCCGCGGCCGCCCGCCGCGGAGCCTCGTTGTCCGGGAACGCCCGATCACCCCCCGCACTATCCCGAGAGAAGGACGCACGCGATGAGTCAGTTTGGAATGGCCATGCCGGGGGGACAGCTGCGGCGGACCGCGGCGATGAACGTGTACACCGGGTTGCTTTTCGTGGCCGTGGTGGCGCTCGGCGTCGCCGCGGGATACGTCTGGGCACAAGGCGGCAAGGTCGCGCCCGCCGGTGATCCGTTGAGTTTCCAGAAGGCGGGGAGTATTCAGCTCAAGGAATGAGACCGGCGGCCTGGGTGGTGGTGGGGGGCGTGGGGGGAAGGGGGAGCGGAGGGCTCGCCTCGTTGAGGTTGAGCAATTCGGGCTTTGGATGGACCGATCGGGCGAAATTCGCCGGGGAAGGAAAGCCCACCCGGACGATAGGGTGAGGCTATCGTTCAATTCACACCGGGGTGTAGCGCAGCTTGGTTAGCGCGTTTGACTGGGGGTCAAAAGGTCGGCGGTTCGAATCCGCCCACCCCGATTCAGCAAGCATGATGGCCTCGGCATGTGCCGAGGCCATCAGCGTGTATGGACCGGTCATATCCGGCCCGGTCGCCCATGGAAGCGGGCGGATCGTGGGCTCAAGGGGAACGTGCGAAACGAGACCGTGGGCCACAGCCGCACGTCGATGCGGTTGCGGGCGTCGGTCGGATACGCTCGGGGGTGCCCCGAGACCGTGCTCCAATGTGGGCCTGCCCGAAGTGCCGCCGGCGCTTCGCCAACACGAACCAGACCCACACCTGCTCGAACACGACGCTGGGAGCGCATTTCGAAGGACGGCCCCCCCAAAGCCGCAGCCTGTTCGACGCCTTCCTCAGGGTGGTGCAATCCCACGGGCCGGTCATTGTGCTGCCGGAGAAAACCCGCATCGCGTTCCAGGTGCGGATGTCCTTCGCGGCCATCATGGTCCGCAACGGGTATCTCCGCGGCCACCTGGTGCTCGCCGAGCGCCACGAGCGGCCGTGCGTCCTCAAGGTCGAGACGTTCTCGCCGCGCAATCACGTCCACCACTTCGAGCTGCGCGACGCGGCCCAACTCCGAGGGGAGTTCGGCGCGCTGATCGGCCGGGCATACCGCGTCGGGTGCCAGGCGCACCTTGACCGCTGACACGTGCCAGGGTCACGAGCGCCGGTGCGTGGGTCGCTGAGCCAGGATCGACGCCTTCCGATAACGACCCATTCTCGCCCCGCACGTTAACACTTCGCGCCAATGGCGCGTCTCCAACGTGGTCGGCGCGAATCGCCTCGCGCGCACTCGCCGGTCGGGCGCGCCCCCCGGCGGTGGCGCGCCCGCCTGCTCTGGAGCACACCCATGCGTCCATTCACGGCTTTCGTCCTCATGCTGCTCGCGTGCGCCTGGACGGTCGTTCAGCTGCGCGGGCAAGTCGCCGAACCCGCGGCCCGCGGCGCCGGCGTGATCGATCTCAAGCCCGGGATGGACGTGCCCAGTTTCATGCCCTGGCACGTGACCGGCCCGCACGCGGGCAGGGCGGCCTGCCCGCTCTGCGTTTACGCGCAGCGCCCCGGCGCCGCGGTCTGGACGGGCGTGGGTGGATTGCCGCAAGCGGCGAAGATCGCCGCGGAGCTGGACCGCGCCATCGAGGCGGCTGCGCCGCGCTCCGCCGTGGGTTACGTCGTGTTGCTGCCCGAGGGGACGGCCACTCGGGCGCAGTCGGAAGCGACGATGCGGAAGGCGTTCGCGGAAACGTCCCTGCGGCACGTGTTCCTGACCATCGCGGACCGGGCCGGGAACGACGAGGATGTCCGCACGTACGCGCCGTCCGCTTCCCCCGGCTCGGCCACCACGACCATCGTCTATGTCAACCGCACGGCGGCGTCGATCCACCACAATCTCGGCGCGGGCGGCGCCCCCCTCGCGGACCTGCGTCCCGCGCTCGAGCGCCTGTTCGCCGACGAGGAGCCCCACCGGGAGAACGCCGTGGCGATGTGCCCCGAGGATGAGCCCGGCGAGAAACTGGAGCTCTACGGGCGCGTGCTCGACGAGCGCGGCAACCCGCTCCCCAAGGCCTCGGTCATCGCGTACAACACCGACGCGACCGGACGGTACGTGCCGCGCGGGAGCACCAGCCGCACGCCGCGGATCAACGCTGTCGCGGTCACCGACGCGGACGGCTGGTACCGGTTCCGCACGATCCGACCCGGCGGCTATCCCGATACCGACGACCCGCGGCACATCCACCTGCACATCGACGCGGCGGTGCACAGGCACACATACCGCACGCTGTGGTTCGAGGACGACCCGCGGCTCACGCCCTCCAAGCGCCGTTCGCTCGACGCGGAGACGGTCGTTGTCCCGCTGCGCAAGCGAGCCGACGGCGTATGGACCACCCGCTTTGACGTGCGGCTGGAGGGAAGCTGATCGCGGGTGCCGCACGTCGTGACGAGTGCTCGGCGCGGCGGTGCGCAGCAACGGCGTGCAATCCGGACGTCTATCGTCGGTCCCAGCGCTGCATCCGCAACCGGGCGAGGAGCTCGGGATCGAGCGGGCCCTGATCACTCGCGGCGAGATTCTCATCCACGTGCGACGTCCGGCGCATGCCGACGATCACCGTGCTCACGGCGGGGTGTGAGAGAACGAACCGCAGCGCCGCTTGGGGGAGAGAAAGGCCGGACGGGAGGAGGACGCGGACGGCCTCGACGCGGCGAACGGTCTCTCGCAGATTCTCGGGGCCGAAGTAGCGGGCACGCCAGTCGTCCGCGGGGAACCTGGTATCGAGCGTCAGGCCCCCGCCGAGACTGCCCTCGTCGAGCGGGACTCGTGCGATCACGCCGATGCCGCGTTCGGCGCAGAGTGGGAAGAGTTCGTCTTCCGCGGCCCGGTCGAAGATGTTGTACACGACCTGCACGCAATCGACCAGCCCGGTCCGGATGGCGCGCAGCCCATTGGATGGCTGCAGGCGATTCAGGCTCAGCCCGAACGCGCGCGCCAGGCCCCGTTTCTTCAGCTCATGGACCGCACGCTCGAACGTGGGGCTGGCCGCCCATGAATCGTCCCAGCCGTGGTACTGGATCAGGTCCACGGATTCAACGCGCATGGCATCGCGGGTGCGCTCGGCGAATTCGATGACGTGATCGACCGGGAAGACGTCATCAACGGCGTCCGAAGCGGAGGCGGGCCATTTCAGGTTCTTCGGCGGGATCTTCCCCGCCAGGATGGGCCGCCGGGTTGGGTTGTTCGAGACAAGTTCACCCAAGAGGGCGTCGGAACGACCGGAGCCATAGGACCAGGCCGAATCAAAGAACGTGCATCCGCGGTCGAGGGCGTGCCGAAGCGACCGGCGCGATCCCGCATCCGTCGATCCGGTCCATGCGCCCATCCCCCACAGCCCGGCGCCAACTTCGCTCACCATGATTCGAGTTCTTCCCAGCGACCGCGTCTTCATTGGCAGGTTCTCGTGGGTGCAGCCCCGGGATGGTCACGGCCTCGAACGTGGCCCGACCGCGAGCGTCGGCCTCATGGGAACATCTCTGTTGCGGAGCGAACGGAAGGACCCGGACCTCGAAGCGATTACTTGTTCGTCGCGAACTTGGCCCGGATCTCGTCCGCGAAGTTGACAATCAAGTCGATCCTGTTCGTCTGCTCGTTCGCGCTTTGCAGGATGACCATCAAGCGTCCATCGGGAGCCCACGAAAAGCCTCTGGTCTTGATCTCCTTGATGCTGTAAAGCACCTTCGGCACCGATGCGGAGAATGTAGGTTCGGTTTTCACTTCCACGCTCATGACCTGTCGGTCGCCGTCGATGAAGCGGATCTCGTTTCCGTCCGGGCTCCACCAGCAGTGGCCGTCGTGGCCGGTGGTGGAGATCTGGACGCGGCCGCTGGCGGCGTCCTTCGCGCCCGAGCCGGGGCCCGTGAAGCGCTGCGCGTAGAGCTCGTGGCGGCCGGATTGAACCGAGCAGAAGATCACCCATTTGCCGTCGGGCGAGAACCGCAGGGCGTGTTCGTCGGCTGGTGCGTTGAGGTAGGGCGTGGCCTTCCACGTGGAGCCGGCTGCCTCTTGCTCCAGCATCAGCACATCTCCCTTGCTCGTCTGGATGTTCTGCTGTGCGATCGCCAGGATTGTTCCGTCGGGAGACCACGCACTGGGTGCTGCGTACAACTGCTGCGCGAGCGGGGTGGCGTACATCTTCACGGCTTCGCCGGTTCCGCTTGCGGACTGCAGCCAGATCGAGAACTCGTCCTTGGAGAACGAGTTGTACGCGATCTGCCGGCCGTCGTTGCTCCACGTCATGCTGTCCGACGTGCGTTCGAAGGGGATGCGCGAGGTCGTCTTGCGCGTGAGGTCCTGCATCCAGACTTGCGTGACCAGGTCGTTGGGGTTCGTGCTCTCCTGGATTGCAAGAACGCGTCCGCCGTCGGGTGAGACGGCAATGGATGCGTAGGGGCGGGCGGCGCCGGGGAGTGGTTCGGGCTGGCCTCTTTCGTCGATCCATGCGAGGCGTCGATCGGTGGACGCGTGTGCCTGTGTCATCATCGCGAGCGAGCCGCTGGGCGAGAGGTCGAACTTGCTGATCTGGCCGCCATTCCAGACCGTGACCGGGTCGCCGAGCGGGCGGAGCGTGGATAGATCAAGCCGCACCGCGATGAGGCCCGCAAAGTCGCTCCTCAACGCGAGCAGCACGTGCTCCGCGTCCTGTTCGCCTGCATTGGGGCCCGCTCTGGAGATGGACACAAGTTGGGGGCTCCCAGCGTCGCGGAGCACCACCGTCCGCTTTCCCGAGGCGAGGTCGATCGCGACGACATTGACCTGGAACTTATCGCCCGCGAACGAATAGTTCGTGGCCAGCACAGATTGCCCGGCGATCAACGGGCGAAACTCCTGCAAGCCCTCAACACCCTGGGAAGTCTCTTCACTGACGACAACCCGCGGCTCACTTCCTGCGGTGGACACGACGCTGACATTCGCGCCGAGATTGGGTGAGAAGACCAGTTCCCGGTCCGATGCCCAGCCGATGAAGAACCATGAGCCGACGGGGAGATCGCAAATGGTCTGGGGCCTGCCCGATGGTCGCCCATCTTCGAGCGCGACCTTCTTGAGGTTGAACTTGCTGCGGGCTCTGTCCTTGGCGCACGAGAACGCCAACCAGCGCCCATCTGGAGAGAGTGCGGCGTTCTGCGCTCCTTCGGTGCCTTCGATCACGGTCGTCTCATCGCGGTCGAGGCGACGCACCACGAGCACGCCCTGCGGCTTCTCACTCTCGGGTTCCAGTTCGGGCCACGCCGTGTAGACCACAAACCTCGCGTCCGGAGAGATACCAACCAGCCCGGTGGACGGCGGCTTGCTGGGGAGCGTTGTGGAGACATAGAACGGCTGCGCCGGTGCCGGCGGCGCGGGGCGCTTGGATTGGTGACCTGCCAGCCAGCCGATCCCGCCTGTGAGCACCGCAAGTGCGCACGCCGCGCCGACCACCGCGAGTCTCGCTCGCTTGGACGCGGGCGTTGATTCCACGGCGGAGGCCCACTCCCGCCCGATGATTGCGCGTCCAAGTTCCAGCCGGGCGTCGCCGATGTCCTGCAGGCGGTTCTTCTTGTCCTTGGCGAGACAGTTCGTGATGAGGTCGCGGATGCGGCGGGGCGTGGCGGGGGGGAGGAGATTGAGGTCCGACTCCTTGTGCAGCGTGGCCCCGATCGCGTCGGCCACGGTCTCGCCCCGGAAGGGCATCGAGCCCGTCAGCATCTCGTACAGCACGCAGCCGAAGGAGAAGATGTCGGAGCGTTTGTCGACGCTCTTGCCGCGGGCCTGCTCGGGGCTCATGTATCCGGCGCTGCCCATGATGACGCCTTGGATCGTCGGGCTGTGCGTAAATCGCGCGGGCGAGGTGACAGTCGGGGAGTCGGCCATCGCGCCGGCGTTGGCGGTCGATGGAGCCGCGCCCGAAGCGGTGCGAGCGAGGCCGAAGTCCAGCACCTTGAGCACGCCATCGGACGTCACCATGACATTGCCGGGCTTGAGGTCGCGGTGGATGATCCCCTTCTCGTGCGCCGCTTCGAGGGCTTCGGCGATCTGCTTGGCGAGCGTCAACGCCTCGGAGATCCGGAGCGGCCCCTCGGCCAGGCGAGTTGCAAGCGTTTCGCCTTCGATGTACTCCAGAACCAGATACTGCTGGTCGCCTGAGTGTTCGAGTCCGTGAATGCCGCCGACGTTCGGATGGTTGAGTGCGGCGAGCACCTTTGCTTCGCGTTGGAAGCGTGCGAGGCGATCGGGATCGGTCGCGAGGTCGGCGGGCAGGGCTTTGATGGCGACCTGCCGATCGAGCCTGGTGTCGGTGGCAAGGTACACCACGCCCATGCCGCCACGGCCGAGTTCGCGTTCGATCTTGAATGGGCCAATGGTGTTGGGGAGCATGAGCGGGGAGTGTACTGAACGATCGGTTCGATCAACGGCTACTTCGAGAGCGGCACCTTTTTCTTCAGAATCTCGGTCCAGTTGAACACGACGTTCAGGGACGTGACGTCGTTGGTGATCTCCGGCTTGAAGTTCACCAAAAACCGGTCGCCAGCGATCGGCGCGAAGCTCTGGATGCGCAGCTTCTCAAAGTCCGCGACCTCGACGGGCGCGGAGAGCGTCAGTTGAGGCTCAAGCGTCACGGTGATCTTCTGAAGCCGATCCCGCTCATCGATCACGTACAGAGACTTTCCATCCAGCGCCCAGACATGGCTCCGATTTCCGGCGTCCCGGACCCCGAGAGTCTTCACCATGATCGGCCTGCCGGTCTCTCCATTCGGTCGCAGCTCAGCAATCCAAACCTGACTCTTGCCGGACTCATCACTCACAAACGCGACCACGCGCCCAGTGCTGGAGACCGTGGCATAGAAGCGATTGGACTCCGACGGAAGAAACGGCATGAGATCAGCAGCGGTTGCCTCTTTGTCACCCAGCGGCAGACGCATGATCTTCGGCTTGGAACCGACCTGCTCATACAGCGTGATCAGCAGCCCGGCATTGCCTGGGAGCCATCCGCTGGAAAAGGCCAACTGGTTGGCCTTAACAGGCTTGAAGACGCGGCGCGGCGTTCCCGATTCGGCACTCATCACGTACACGCCGTCGGCGTCGTCCTTTCCGATTCGCACGTAAGCGATCTGCTTGCCATCGGGCGACCACGTCGGACCGTCGCAATCGGCGTTGGGCTCGGCGGTCAGCTTCAACAGGTCCGGCTGGTCGACGGGCGATACCTGGAGCGCGAAGAGGTTGCGGGCGTTGGCGGTCATCATGAGCACGCGCCGACCGTCAGGTGAAGGCCACATGTTGATGAGCCATTTGAGCTCGCTCAGCCACGGCTCCAGTTTGCCGTCCGCGCTCAGGATGCTCATGCCATAGTTCCATCCGCCGGGCGGCGGGGGCTTGTACATGAGCGTGCCCAGGTCGGTGAGCCGAAAGAAGCCGGGATTGATGGGCATCTCCGACGAAAGTCCGCCCCAGACCGCCACCGGCGGGCCCCGCAACTCCACGGCGGCCGGGTCAAAGGGTGCCGCGAGAAGAGCGTCGGCCCGCGAAAACACGATGTGCCCGGAGGGGAGATAGAGGTTGGGCCCGGCATCTTCGACCAGGACTTTCACGCGCCCGGACTCAATCTCCATCGCGCCCAGGCTTGAGAGAAACCCGCGCGATCCATAGGTCACCACGTTCACCAGAAGGTGCCGCCCGTCGGGAAGTTCGTTGCCCGACAGCCCGACATACGCCACGTTGGGACGCCCGGCTTCTATGGTGATCGACGCGGACCGAGTGCCCGTCTTCGAGTGTCGCGCGAACGAAGTCGGACCGTCTGAGAGCAGAATATCGCCGTTTGAGAGCTGCGCGAACCCCGGAGCGAACGTCGGCAGTTCGGCGACGGTCGTTGCAGGCGCCGAACCGTCGATCGGCACGCTTGCGAGTCGCAGACCTGCGGATGACTGCGTGGAGGTGGCGGTGAAGAGGACGCTCCGTCCGTCTCTGGCTGGGGTCGCCCAGAGAACGCCTTCAGTTCCGGCGAGCGGTTGAAAGTCGTATCGATCCAGCGGGCGAACGTAGAGCCTTGTCGCGGCTTGACCCTCCGCGCCGGCCTTTCTGGGTCGCCCAGTGATCACGAGCGTGCGGCCGTCGTCGGTGAGATTCCCACCCGAAACGACGAGCTCGGGCGGCATGTTGATGGCCACACACCGTGGCTCAACGGTGGCGCCGGGTCGCGGTCCGAAGGCGCGCCAAAGCCCGGCGCCCAACGCGAGCATCGCCAGACCGCCGACCAGACCGATCAGGAGTGTTGGCATCAGCCTGCGCGGTTGCCGCACACCCGGCTCGACGATGTCTGATTCGTTTCCTGTGATCGCCCGCTCGAGCTCCAGTCGTGCGTCGCCGATGTCCTGCAGGCGGTTCTTCTTGTCCTTGGCGAGGCAGTTCGTGATGAGGTCGCGGACGCGGCGCGGCGTGCTGGGCGGGAGCAGATTGAGGTCCGACTCTTTATGCAGTGTCGCGCCGATCGCATCGGCGACGGTCTCGCCGCGGAATGGCTGGGCGCCCGTCAGCATCTCGTAGAGCACGCAGCCGAAGGAGAAGATGTCGGAGCGTTTGTCGACGCTCTTGCCGCGGGCCTGCTCGGGGGACATGTAGCCGGCGGTGCCCATGATCACGCCGGGGATCGTGGGGCTGTGGGCGAATCCCGCGGGTGAGGTGATGGTCGGCGAGTCGGCCTTCGCGGCGGCATTCGCGCTTGAGGACGGTGAGCCCTCGCCGGTGCGCGCCAGCCCGAAGTCGAGCACCTTGAGCACACCGTCCGGCGTGACCATCACGTTGCCGGGTTTGAGGTCGCGATGGACGACGCCCTTCTCGTGCGCGACCTCCAGTGCCTCGGCGATCTGCTTCGCGAGGGACAGCGCTTCGTCGATCGGTAACGGCCCCTTGCTCAGCCGATCGCACAGCGTCTCGCCCTCGACAAACTCCAGCACGAGGTACTGACGCCCGGCCGACTCTTCCAGGCCGTAGATCGCGCCGATGCCGGGATGGTTCAGCGACGCGAGCACCTTCGCCTCACGCTGGAACCGCGCGAGTCGGTCGGGATCCTGCGCCAGGTGGGCCGGGAGGGCCTTGATCGCGACCTGCCGGTCGAGCCGTGTGTCGCGGGCGAGAAACACCTCGCCCATGCCGCCGCGGCCGAGTTCGCGTTCGATCTTGAATGGGCCGATGGCGACGGGGTGCATGAGAGGGAAGTGTACATGTCTGCGTTCCTCATTTCGTAGCGTGCGCGCTGGAAATCGTTCATGACCGTCGCATGAACGACCCGGCCGACCGGGGACTGTCGGGCGTCATCGGATCAGCGCGGGCGTTCGCCCGCGCCGGTCGCGTTTAGCGCCGCCGCCGGATGAATACGGCTCCGGCTCCGAGCAGCGCGAGAGCGGGAGGTTCGGGCAGCGGCGGACGCGAAGACCCGTAGAGATCGACCTGGAGGAAGAGGTTGCCCGCGTTCCCGGAGGGGGCCGGGATTGTCAGGTCGATGATGCGGTTGCTGGATGAATCGTTCGGGTTGAGGAAGAGGTCTTCGTAGATGATGTGCGGCTCGGCGGGGTCGAATCCGTCGATGAGGCGGATGCGTGCCGCGGCGCCGGAGTCGGAGAGGATCATGTCGCCCACGAGGTGGATGGAGGTGGGGGTTGTCGTCTCGGAGATGTTGACGGTGGCCCGGCTCGACCCGGAGATGGGGTTGACGTACCGGGCGAGGTCCGAGCCGCCGGCGGTGTCGCCACCGAACGCGTGCGCGTCGAGTGAGTACAGGTACCCCGCAGTGGAAGCGACGGAGGACGTGATGGAGACGTACGTGCGCGGGTCGCAGAGGAGCAGGCCGGGTCCGAGCGTGAGGCCCGGAAGGTAGCCGGTCGTGTGGGACGAGTGGGTCGAAGGACCGGGCGGGCTGGCAGGGTGGCCCCAGATGTCAGCGCTGGCGCTGCCGACTCCGAACGGGTCCACGAGCAGTTCGGCGTGGGCGGGCGCGGCGCCGAGAAACGCGAGGTTGAGAGCGACGGACGCGATGCCGGACGCGGTGGAGTTGGATGCGAGGCGGACCATGTTCAAGCTCCTCTTTTTGAGCGGGGCCTAGGATCGGCAGAGCACGTTCCCTGCTTCGGATTGCATGGCGCAGGTGCGACCCGCCGACCGTCAGCTTTTTCTGATTAATTCCGAGGCCCGCGGATGCCCGACACGCCCGAACAAATTACGATCATGCTGGACGCGGCGGCCCGCGGCGACCGGGAGGCCTGGGACCGGTTGGCGCCGCGGATTTATGAGGAACTGCACAGGATCGCGGGCGCCGCGATGGGGAATGAGCGGCGCGATCACACGCTGCAGCCCACGGCGCTGGTGCACGAGGCGTTTGTGCGGCTGACCGGGTCGACGGGCTCGGCCTGGAATAATCGCGCGCACTTTTTCGGTGCGGCGGCGAAAACGATGCGCCGGATCCTGATCGAGCACGCGCGGCGGCGCGGGGCGCTCAAGCGGGGCGGGGGAGCAGGCGAGCGCGTGCCGCTGGATCAGGTGTTGGTGGACTTTGAGAGCACGGGCACTGACCTCTTGGCGCTCGACGCGGCGCTCGCGCGTCTGGCGGAGTTTGATGCTGAGCGGGCGCGGCTGGTTGAGTTGCGGTTCTTTGGCGGGATGACGGTGGAGCAGACGGCCTTGGCGATGGGCGTGTCGCCGTCGTCGGTCGAACGCGGGTGGCGGGTCGCGCGCGCGTGGCTGCTCGCGGAGATCGCGGGCGCGGAGAGGTCTGAATAGAGCATCGATATGCGACCCGAACGCTGGCAACGGGTGCGGGAGTGCTTTGAGGCCGTGGTCGATGCGCCCGCGGAGCAGCGGGACGCGCTGCTCGAGCGGCTGTGCGCCGGCGACTCCGAACTACGGCTTGAGGTGGAGCGGCTTGTTGGGCAGGACGCGCGGCAGGGCCTGGCGGTGCATCCGCGAGGCGAGGGACGGCGGGGAGAATCACAAGAGGGCGATCGAGTGGGGGCGTACCGGCTGGTGGGTGAGATCGGGCGCGGGGGAATGAGCACGGTCTGGCTGGCGGAGCGGGCCGACGATGAATTCCGCGGTCGTGCCGCGGTGAAGTTCATCCGCGGCGATCTTGACGCGGCGCAGACGCTGCGGCGATTCCGGCTGGAGCGCCAGGTCCTCGCGAATCTGAGGCATCCCAACATCAGCCGGCTGCTGGACGCGGGGGCGACCGCCGATGGCCGGCCATACCTGATCATGGAGCACGTCGAAGGGATCCCGATCGACGAATTCTGCGAGCGGCGTGCGTTGCCGACTCGTGATCGGGTCGCGCTCTTCATCCGGGTGTGCGCTGCGGTTCACTTTGCGCATCAGAACCTGGTGGTGCATCGCGACCTCAAGCCGGCGAACATCCTTGTTGGGGAGGATGGAGAGCCCACGCTGCTGGACTTTGGCATTGCCAAAATGCTGGCCCCGGACGCGACGGGGGACCTGACGCTGGGCAGCGCCGGTCCCATGACGCCTCGGTTCGCGAGCCCGGAGCAGTTCCGCGGCGTGCCGCTAAGCACGGCGAGTGATGTGTATTCGCTGGGTGTGGTGCTGTACGAGTTGCTGTCGGGCGAGGCGCCGTACCGGCTCGAACCGGACGCGACGTGGGAAGAACTCGCAAGGGCTATTTGTGAGACGGAGCCGCCGGCGCCCAGTGTTGCGGCGCGGCGCCGGGCCGGCCGTCCGGCGGTCGTCCTGCGCGGCGACCTTGACACGATCGTGCTGAAAGCGATGCACAAGGAGCCGGGGCGGCGGTACAGCTCCGCCGAGCAGATGGCAAGCGACCTGCGCCGGCACCTGGACGGCATGCCGGTCTTGGCGCGACCCGACACCATCGGGTATCGGGCGACCAAGTTCGTGCGCCGCAACCGCGTGGCGGTCGGGCTGACGGCGGCGGTGTTCGTGCTGCTGGCGGCCCTGGCGGTCGTGGCAACGGTTCAGTCGGTGCGGGTGGCGCAGCGGCAGCGACTCGCGGATGCGCGTGCGGCGCAGACGCAGCAGGTGGCGTCGTTTCAGGCGTCAATGCTCCTGGGGAGCGATGCCGAGATGTTGGGTCGCACGATGTTGGAGGCATTCCGGGGGCAGATGGCAACGGGTCTGTCGTCGCGGGCGGTGATCGGCCCGGACGGATCGGTGCGGCGGCGCACGGCGGATGAGGTTGCGGCCGAGATCGGCACGTTCGACGCGGCGATCACTCACGGCGATGCGACCGAAGCGGGCAAGGCCGTGATGGACCGGGTGATTCTGGCTCCGGCGCTCAAGGCGCTGGCGGGGCAGTTTGGCGATCAGCCGGAGGTGGAGGCGCGGCTCCGCTTCACCATTGGTTCGGTCTACAACTCGTACGGTCTGCGCGATGCGGCGGAGCCTCAGTTGCGCCGGGCGTTGGAGCTGCAGCAGCGCCACCTTGGCGAAAAGAGCCCGGAGGTGGCGTCAACGCTGGTCGAACTGGTCTTGATCTCGAGGGCGCGGCGAGATTTCGGGCTGGCGGAACATCGGGCAGCGGAAGCGCTCGCCATTCGGCGTGCGACCGAGCCGGCTGGGTCGCTGCTCCTTGCCCAGGCGGTCGATCACTACGGCGTGGCGCTTCTTGACAGCGGGCAGCTCGATGCGGCGGAGGTCGCGCTCCGGGAGGGGGTCGAGATATACCGGCGGAATCCGAATGAGACGGGAGAGAACTTGTCGCGGAGCCTGGGGAATCTGGCCGGCGTGATGCTCAATCGGCGCGACGCCGCGGCGGCCGAGGCGCTGATGAACGAGGCGATCGCGATCGTGCGGAAGCGCGGGCAGACGGCACGATTGGCGATGCTCCTGAACAATCTCGCGGGGGTTCGGCAGGGGCTCGACAACCTGCCGGGAGCCGTATCGTGCTTGCAAGAAGCGGCGGCGATTCAGTCGAGAGTGCTGGGGGAGACTCACGAGAGCACGCTGGTGACGATGGGGAACCTGGCGGGATTGCTTTCAATCCAGAAGAAGTACGCGGAGGCGGAACCCCTGGCGCGGTTCGTGCTGGAGGGGCGCCTGCGGACGATGGCGCCGCATCACTTTGTGGTGACCGTTTCGCGGGTTGTGCTCGCGGACATCCTGATCGCGACGGACCGATCGGCGGAAGCGGAGGCGCTGCTGGTTGCCGCGTGGGACGCGGCGAAGCGCGATCCGGGCTTTTCTCCGGAACAGAAGGCGCGGTTTGTGAGGCGGCTCGTTGATGTGGAGAACGCGCTCGGGCGGAGCGAGCTGGCGGACCGATACGCGCGGGAGTCAATGTCGCTGGATCAGGGTCGGTAGCCCACCGGGGCAATAGCGCCGGATGGGCTTCTTCGCGCCGTGCACCATCTTCTCCGTCGGATTGTGGGCGCACAACTGCCGTGCAAGCGAACGCCATCCAACAGGAGCCGCGTTGGCGTACTGTCTCCCTCGTCTTCATGGTCAAGGGCCCTGGCCTTCGCCGGGCACTGGCGTGCAGGGACGCTCACCGCTTCCGGGGTGATTTGCATGGCTTTGTACGACCGCATCGGGCGCGGGTATGCGGCGTTCCGCCGCCCGGATCCGCGGATCGCAGCCGCCGTCGAGGCGGCGCTGGGTAACGCCGCGAGCGTGGTGAATATCGGCGCCGGGACGGGCTCGTATGAGCCGGCGACGTCTCCTCACCCCGGGGGCCGGTCCGTGCTCGCGGTTGAGCCTTCCGGGGTGATGATCGGGCAACGCCCGGCGGGGGCGGCCCCTTGCGTGCAAGGATCGGCCGAGGCGTTGCCGCTTGAGACGGCTTCGGTCGACGCGGCGATGGCGATTCTCAGTGTTCACCATTGGGCCGACCTGGCGCGCGGCCTGCGCGAGATGGCGCGGGTCGCGCGGCGGCGGATCGTTCTGCTCACCTGGGTTCCGCCTCCCGACTCCCCGCCGTTCTGGCTGACGCACGAGTATTTCCCCGAGATCCTGGCCCACGATCGGACCATTTTTCCCGGCGCCGCCGCGCTCACGGCGATGCTGGAACGCGCGGCCGGGGTGGGCGGCTCCGCGAGCCGGGTGGTGCGGATGACGCCGGTTCTCATTCCGCACGATTGCAGCGATGGTTTCTTGTGCGCGTACTGGCGCCGACCCGAGTGCTATCTCGAATCCGACAGGCGTCGTGTGATTTCCAGTTTCGCGCGGTTCGATGCGGAGCCCGGGCTGGCCAGGCTCCGCGCCGATCTTGCGAGCGGGCGCTGGGCCGAGCGGAACCGTTCGCTTCTGGAACTGGACGCGGTGGATGTGGGTTACCGGATCGTCCGTTGCGAGATGGGCGGGGGCGGTGATGGGGCGGGAGGGGAAGGGAGGGGGTCGAGCGGCTGAGGGCATCAACCGCGGGGCGCGGCTGAGGCGGGTTTTGTCGCCCCGGATGCAGGAATCCGCGGGCGCCGCTCCCGCGCCCGTGCGGACCGGTCGGGGCGAGCGGTCGCGGCGTATTGTCACCGTGCGTTGCCCGGGACCGTTCTCTCGATTTCGGAGTGCCACATGATGCGATCCATGTTCTTCACGGCCGGAGTGGGGGGGTTTCTTCTGGTGGGCTTCAATGCCGCGCTCACCCACCATTCCCACACGATGCACGCGTTCAATTCCGCTCCACCCGGCGCGGATGCCGTCGCCAGTCACCCAAACGGAGACCTCGCCATGCGGCTCGGCAACTTTTCGGTCAGCCTTACCGTCAAGGACATCGCCGCGTCCCGCGCGTTTTATGAGAAGCTCGGCTTCAAGGTGGTTTCGGGCGACCAGTCCAAGAACTGGATTGTCCTTCAGAACGAGGACACCAAGATCGGGCTCTTCCAGGGCATGTTCCCCAAGAACATGCTGACGTTCAATCCCGGCTGGGACAGCAACAAGGCGACGCTGCCGGACTTCGTTGACGTGCGCGACATCCAGAAGGAGCTCAAGGCGCGCGGGCTCACGCCCAACCCGGCCATCCCGGCCGCGGATGAATCCGCCAGCGGCCCGACGTACTTCATGCTCACCGACCCGGATGGGAACCCGATCCTGATCGACCAGCACGTACCTCGGCCCGCCGGCGCCGGTCGCAAGTGACCGACGGTCGTCCGCGAAGCGTGTAATCGTCGCGGCGGCGGGACCGTCGTGCGCGCGCCATGTGATCGGGCTGGGTGCGGTCCGCGCGGAGCGGGTCTTGATTTGCGAGGCATCCGGGTTGTTTTCGGCGCGGGGCGCGTTGGCGGGCGCGGGTTCGGGCGCGGCCGCGGGCGGTGGCGGGATGGGTGTGACGCGTGCGAGGCGGAGGAGGAGGCATCCGGCGCGGCGGACGGTCTCG
>JAEUIW010000109.1 GCA_016794925.1 Phycisphaerae bacterium | reverse complement strand
TATTTCGGGGAGAACCAGCTATCTGCAGGTTTGATTGATCTTTTATCCCTAACCACAAGTCATCCGAGAATTTTTCAACATTCACCGGTTCGGACCTCCACGAACTGTTACATCCGCTTCATCCTGCCCATGGTTAGATCACCTGCTTTCGGGTCTAGCGCACTCGACTATATGTCGCACATTTCGCACTCGCTTTCGCTTCGGCTTCGGGCCATAAACCCTTAACCTTGCCGCGTACGCTAACTCGCCGGGTCATTATGCAAAAGGCACGCCGTCACCCCATCAATGGGGCTCCGACCGCTGGTAGGTATACGGTTTCAGGTTCTATTTCACTCCCCTAACAGGGGTTCTTTTCACCTTTCGCTCGCGCTACTCTTCGCTATCGGTCACCAAGTAGTACTTAGCCTTGCGCGGTGGGCCGCGCTGATTCACGCCCGGTTCCACGGGACGGGCGCTACTCGAGAACTCCGGCGGAGACCAGTACCTTTCGACTACGGGGCTATCACCCTCTTTGGCCAGGCTTTCCAGCCAGCTCGTCTAGATCCTGGTTTGGTAACTCCGTGCCACGTCCGCAAACGTGACCCCGGCTCTCACAACACCCAGTGTGCAACGCTCGCGGGCTATCACGCACACCAGGTTTGGGCTCTTCCCTTTTCGATCGCCTCTACTGGGGGAGTCGATGTCTCTTTCCTTTCCTGCAGGTACTGAGATGGGTCAGTTCCCTGCGTTCCCTACCGTACACTATGGATTCATGCACGGC
>JAEUIW010000108.1 GCA_016794925.1 Phycisphaerae bacterium | reverse complement strand
CAGGGATATTCCAATCGGTTCATGGTGTGCGAGGCGCCCGGCGATCCCCTGGGATTCACCGCGCCCACCGCCTGCGGCCATGCGTTTGCCTTCGGCCTGCAGGCCAACCTGCTGCGCGCCGCGCGCGGTGACGAGGCGGCGCTGCGGACCAGCGGGTACCATTTCAATACCCAGCCGCATTCGCTCGCCACCTTCCTGTCCAATCACGACAGCTTTGCCGGCCAGCGGCCATGGGACCAGCTGGGCGGCAATGCGGCGCAGCTGAAACTCGCCGCCTCGCTGGTCCTGCTGCTCCCGGGCGTGCCCTTCGTGTACTACGGCGAGGAGATCGGCATGGGCGCTGGCGCGGGCCTCACCGGCGACAGCAGCCTGCGCGTGCCGATGAGCTGGACCGCCGACCCGGTGCGTGCCGGATTCACCACCGGCAGCCCCTTTCGCGCCCTGGCAGCGAACGTGCAATCCCAGAACGTCGCCGCGCAACAGGCAGACCCACAGTCCTTGTGGTCCCACTACCGGGCCTTGATCCAGCTGCGTCGCGCCCGCCCGTCGCTGGGCCTCGGAACCTTTGAAATCGCCAACGTCAGCGGGCCGGTGCTCACCTTCCGCCGCCGTGCCGGCGCCGAGCAGACGCTGGTCGCGATCAACACCGGGGACGCGACGCGCGTGCAGGTGGCGCACCTCACGCCGGGCCAGCAGTTCAGGTCGCTGTTTCCCAACACCGCGATGGCGGCCACCGCCGGTGCGGATGGCGTCCTGACGTTG
>JAEUIW010000107.1 GCA_016794925.1 Phycisphaerae bacterium | reverse complement strand
CGTGTGAAGCTGGCCTATGACTTATTGGTGCGCGGAACCGGTACGGCCGCCACTGATCCTGTGCAGGCCATTGAAGCCTCGTACGCGGCTGGAGTAACCGATGAGTTTATCAAGCCCGTCGTGATCACTGATTCCAAGGGGACACCCCTGGCTACCATCCAGGAAGGTGATGTGGTCATTTGTTTCAACTTCCGCACTGACCGTGGGCGACAGATCACCCAGGCGCTTACGCAGCAGGATTTCCCCGAACAGGGAATGAAGAAGCTCAGCCTGCACTACGTGACGATGGCCAACTACGACGACTCCTTCGTGGGAGTCCACGTCATTTTCGATAAAGACAACCTGAATAACACGCTTGGAGAAGTTCTTTCCAAAGCGGGCAAGAAGCAAATCCGGATTGCGGAAACCGAGAAGTACCCGCACGTCACGTTCTTCTTCTCAGGGGGTCGCGAAGAGCCCTTTGCCGGCGAATCACGCATTTTGTGCCCCTCCCCGAAAGTAGCCACGTATGACCTGAAACCGGAGATGAGTGCCGCCGACATCCGCGACAAGATTCTTCCGGAACTCGCCAGGCGGGAGGCTGACTTTATTTGCCTCAACTTTGCGAACCCTGACATGGTCGGACATACCGGCGATTTTTCCGCCGCAGTGAAGGCTTGCGAGACAGTTGATCAATGCAACGAGGCCGTCACGGAAGCCGCAAGAAAAAATGGTTACATCATCATCATCATTGCTGACCACGGCAACGCCGAACTGATGATC
>JAEUIW010000106.1:256-764 GCA_016794925.1 Phycisphaerae bacterium | reverse complement strand
TTCCGCACCGATGACAGCGCGCCGCGTGGCCGCGTCATCGCCATCGACATCGCCAAACCGGAACGCAGCAACTGGAAGCAGATCGTGCCGCAGCAAAAAGACGTCGTCGACACCGATGACGAGATCAATCTGCTCGCCGTGGAAGCGGTCTCGCTGCTGAACAATCAGATCGTGGTGACCTACCTCAAGGATGCGCGAAACGCGGTGCGAGTATTCGCGAAAGACGGCAAGCCGATCCGTGAGGTGAAACTGCCGGGCCTAGGCACGGCCAAGGGCTTTCTTGGCAAGCCGAACGACAGCGAGACATTCTTCAGCTTCACCGGCTTCACCGCGCCGCCGAGGACGATCCAGCGGCCCGCCTTGAACCAGAACTTCTTCTCGTGCTTCTGCACCGCCGCGGCGCCGCTCACCTTCGCGACGACCACGGCGCGGAACTTCGCTACGAAGATGCGCATCGCAATGTAGATCACGACGCTGAGCGGCAGCGCCAGCACGAGCGAGCCGAAGA
>JAEUIW010000106.1:0-246 GCA_016794925.1 Phycisphaerae bacterium | reverse complement strand
GACATGAAGACGGGTGAGGTGAAACTCGTGCGACAGCCCAAGGTCGCCTTCAATCCCGACGATTTCGAGGTGAAGCAGCAGTTCTACGCAAGCAAGGACGGCACCAAGGTGCCCATGTTCATCGTCCACAAGAAAGGTCTCAAATACGATGGCAACAACCCTGTGTGGCTGTATGGCTATGGCGGTTTCAATATTCCATTGACACCGGGCTTCTCGGCTTCTCGGATGCCCTGGCTGGAGGCGGGC
>JAEUIW010000105.1 GCA_016794925.1 Phycisphaerae bacterium | reverse complement strand
GAGTGCGCGGGCGCGATGGGCCTCGGCGGGGATGAAAGTCACGGTCCGATCGGTGATCGCGTTGCCGTTTGCGCTGCAGCCCACGCAGGCCGGGGTCTTCTTCCTCCGAAGGAGCATCCAGGAGCCGCCGCTCACGCGCGAGGACCTCGAGTTCGCCGACACGGTGGTCCGCGCCGCGGTCACCGCGATCCAGCGCGCGCAGGCGCTCGAAAGCACAAAGGCCGACAACCGGCGGCTCGAACAGCTTGCGCGCACGGACCCGCTCACGCGTGTCCTCAACCGTCGCGCCCTCACCGAACGGCTCGCGGCGGAAACCGAGCGTGTGAAACGCTACGAATCCGAGGTGTCGCTGCTGCTGATCGACCTCGATCACTTCAAGCGGGTGAACGACAACTACGGCCACCTGGTGGGCGACGACGTCCTGGCCGAAATGGCGGCGTACCTGCAGGGCGCCGTCCGCACGGTCGACGTGGTGGCGCGGTATGGCGGCGAGGAATTCGTGGTCGTCCTGCCCGAGACCGGCGCGCAAGGGGCGCACGCGTTCGCCGAGCGACTTCGCGAAGGGGTCGAGGCGCGCGAGTTCACGCGCGGGAATGTGGGGACGTTGCGCCTGACGGCGAGCATCGGGGTCGCGACCTTCCCGTCACCCGGGATCGACTCACCGGAGGACCTGCTCGCGGCCGCCGACCAGGCGTTGTACCGCGCGAAGGCGGAAGGGCGCAACCGCGTGCGGGCGTGACGGCAGACAGCAGACAGCAGACAGCAGAC
>JAEUIW010000104.1 GCA_016794925.1 Phycisphaerae bacterium | reverse complement strand
GGTCACGGCCTCGAGGTCCAGCCCATGACCCACCAGCCACCGCACCAGCTCCGGGGTCGCGTCGGGGTGGTGCAGGGTGAGCCGCAGGGTGCCGGCGTCGTCGGCCACCGCGCGGACGGCCGGGTGGGTGCCTAACGCCGCGCGCACCTCCGGCGGCCAGCTGCGCGCCTGCACGCGGACCACGCTGGTCGAACGTTGCGCCCGCAGGTCGGCCGGGCTCCCGACCGCCAGCAGCGTCCCCCGGCGGATCACCCCCACCGACGCGCACAGCCGCTCGGCTTCCTGGAGGTTGTGAGTCGTGAGGAAGACGGTGACCCCCTCGTCGCGCGCGAGGCGCTCGATGTCGTCGCGCAGCGTCGCGCTGGCCACGGGATCGAGCCCGGCCGTCGGTTCGTCCAGGAAGACGAGCGGCGGGCGGTGCAGCACGGCCCGCGCGACCGCCAGCTTCTGCTTCATCCCGCGACTCCAGGTGCCGACGCGCTCCCCGCGCCGCTCCCAGAGCCCAAGCCCGCGCAGCAGCTCGGCCGTTGCGACCGGGCGGCGCCCGGCGCGCTGCACGAGCACAGGCCGGATGGCGCCGTCACCGCAGGCGATGGTCAGCTCGCCGTCCAGCACCTCGCCCGGAGCGCCGCGACCTCCCGCGAGCGACGATTTGAGAACCTTGATACGCTCCGGCCGGCCATCGACCATGACCTCGAACCATGCGCCCGGCGATGGTGAAAGCCCACGTATGCGATTGTGGACCTCGCTCGCCGATTGGGCGAAGTCG
>JAEUIW010000103.1 GCA_016794925.1 Phycisphaerae bacterium | reverse complement strand
GCGAGTGACTGCGTCCAGTGCCGGTCCTGGGCGACGGTGGCGGCGCGGATGCGGGCGTTGTGGGCTTCGGCGCGGCGCTGGGCGGCGCCGACCAGCGCCGTTGCCAGCCACGCAGGCAGCGTCGGCCACGGCCAGTGGCGGCGCAGCGTGCGCACGAGCGGGCCGCCGAAGCGCTGGAACAGCTCGTCGTCGAGGCTGGCGTGGGCCTCGGCCGTGCCCGGATCGCCCTGGCGACCGGCGCGGCCGTAGAGCTGGCGGTCGATGCGGGCCGATTCGTGGAATTCGCTGAGGATCACCGCCAGACCACCGACGGCGCGCACCGCCGGATCGAGGCCGATGTCGGTGCCGCGCCCGGCCATGTTGGTGGCGACGGTGATGCGTCCCGGGGCGCCGGCCGCGGCAATGATCGCCGCCTCGTCGGCATCCTGGCGGGCGTTCAGCACGACGGTGGCCAGTCCGCGGGCCGCCAGGTGCGCGGCGAGCGTCTCCGACGGCGCGCCCGGCCGCGACCAGCACCGCCGCGCGTTCGACGATCGCCTGCCAGCGCGTCGCGGCGTGCAGGTGCACGTGCGTCCCGAGCCAGCGCCGTGCCAGCGGCCGGTGCGTCGGAATGCGTACCAGCGTGCTCGCGTAGCGCACGGCCAGCTCCGGGGCGACCTCGGCGATCGTGCCGCTCATGCCGGCCAGGTGCAGGTAGCGCGCGAAGAAGCGCGGATAGGTCAGGCGGGCGATGGTCTCGCGGCGCGCATGCGTCGTGCAGCCTTCCTTGAGTTC
>JAEUIW010000102.1 GCA_016794925.1 Phycisphaerae bacterium | reverse complement strand
TCTCACGCCTTTGATCTAGCACGAACCGAGAACCCTACGACCCGCTTGTCTCCCGGCCAAAACCGCCGTCTGGTCGCGCCCTCCATGAGCTCGCAGGCCGAACCGAAGTACGCAGGAGAGCAGCCCGAACCGAGCCCCGCCCCGACGGGCGACGCGGCCCTCGCCATCGAGCTCGAGTGGCTCGACAACGTGTACCAGGGCGACCACGTCAAGCAGGCCACGGCCCGCGCAATCCTCATGGGCGCGATCCTGGGCGGCGCGCTCTCGCTGCAGAACCTCTACGTCGGTCTCAAGACCGGCTGGGGCCTCGGCGTCGCCATCACCGCCTGCATCCTCTCGTACACGATCTACGCCGGCCTCGTGAAGATCGCGCCCAAGCTGTTCGGGCCGCCGATGTCGATCCTCGAGAACAACTGCATGCAGTCGACGGCGTCGTCGGCCGGCTACTCCACCGGCGGCGTGATGACGTCGGCGATGGCGGCGTACCTCATCGTCAACGGAAAGCACGTGGGCGCGGTCTCGCTCACCGCGTGGACCTTCTTCCTCGCGATCCTCGGGACGGTCATGGCGATCCCGATGAAGCGCCAGATGATCAACATCGAGAAGCTCAAGTTCCCGAGCGGCATCGCCGCCGCCGAGACCTTGCGCTCGCTGCACGCCGAGGGCGACGAGGCCGCCAAGAAGGCGCGCGCGCTCGGCTGGGCCGCGGGCATCGGCGCGGTCATCGCGTGGTTCCGCGACGCGCACCCGGGCGAGAAGGCCGGCGCCGTCTTC
>JAEUIW010000101.1 GCA_016794925.1 Phycisphaerae bacterium | reverse complement strand
CGCGCCGCGCGCACCGAACTGCGCGTGGGGCACGCGGGCGTCGCGCGCGACAACCCGGATCTGCCGGCGCTTCAGGTGCTGGCCGCGATCCTCGGCGGTGGCCCGGTCAGTCGCCTGGCGGCGAGCCTGCGGCAGCGCCTCGGCCTGACCTATCAGATTCGCAGCCGCTTTGCCGCGCGGCACGCGGGCGGACCTTTCATCGTGGAAGCCGCCGTCGCCAGCGGCGCGGCCGCGACGGCGCTGCGCCTCGCGCGCGAGCAAGGAGCCTATCAGAGGCTCTACGTCGCCCTCGGCGTCGGTGCGCTCGCGGTCGAGCATGCCCGCTGGGAATGGAGCCTCGCCCCGGACCGCGCGCCCCGCGTGCACAAGGCCGTGCCGAAGGGGCAGAAGAGCGCTCTCCCTGCGGCGAGCCGCGTGGCCGTGGCGGCGACGCACGGCGCCTACCTGGCCCTGGCCCTCGCGCCCGAGACCGGGCGCACGCACCAGCTCCGGGTGCACGCCGCCGCGGCCGGGGTGCCCCTCGTCGGGGACCGGATCTACGGCGGTCCGGGGCGGATCACGACGTCGACCGGGGCCGTGCGGGTGCCCGGTCGCATCGCGCTCCACTGCGCGCGGGTGGACATCGGGCTCCCCGGGGGCCATGTTTCCGCCTCGTCCCCGATCCCGCCCGAGCTCGCCGAGCTCGCCGCGTTCCTCGGGCTCGATCTGGCCGAGGCCCTCCGATGCGCACCCTGATCACCGCCCCTCTCGTCGTCGCCGGCGTGGCCGCGCTCGGCC
>JAEUIW010000100.1 GCA_016794925.1 Phycisphaerae bacterium | reverse complement strand
TGCGCGCCTCGCTCTCCGGCCGCGGCATCCAGGTGCTGAGCACACGGGCCGTCGCCCGCTGGACGGAGAAGCCTGACGCGGTGTTCCTGGGCTTCGGCTTCGAGTGGCGGCCCGTCCACTCGCAGCGTCTCTACGAACTGGCCAAGGTCGACTACCGGGAGTTCACCGTGTCGCCCCGCCTGCTGCAGGTGCTGGGCTACGACGCGCGCCCGCAACCCGATGCCGAGATCGGCCTGCCCTACATCCATGGCGTCGAGCCACGCGAGGTGGCCCTGCACCGGCCGCTGCAGAACTTCGAAGGCGGCACCTTGCTGGTCGGTACCACCCAGTCCGGCAAGGGCGTGGCGCTCGCCAACCTGATCACCCAGGCGATTCGGCGCGGCGACGTCGTGATCGTCATCGACCCGAAGAACAGCCGCCGGCTCAAGCGGGTCGTCGAGCGCGCCTGCGCGGACTACCGCGAGCCGGACACCTTCCTGGAATTCCACCCGGCCTTCCCGGAACGCGGCGTGCGGCTGGACTTCACCTTCAACTGGCAGAAGCCGACCGAGATCGCGTCGCGCATCCAGTCGATCATGCCGCCCGACACGGCGGGCGCGTTCTCCGCCTTCGGGTGGGACGCCGTCAACGTCGTCACGCAGGCGCTGGTCGATCTCGAAGAACGACCCAACCTCATCAAGCTCACCAAGTACATCGAGGGCGGCATCGAGCCGGTGCTCGAAGCGTCGCTGCGTCGCTTCTACGAACGACTGCTCGGCGCCGGCTGGCGCGAGCAGCCC